>NZ_JBFTIJ010000009.1:0-291091 GCF_056394705.1 Variovorax sp. 10N420
GCGGCGATGTCCACGATGACCGAACCCGGCTTCATCGACTTGACCATCTCCTCGGTGATGAGCGTCGGAGCGGCGCGCCCCGGGATCAGCGCGGTGCTGATGACCACGTCAGCCTGTGCAACGCGCTTGGCCACTTCGATCTTCTGGCGATCGAGCCAGCTCGGGGGCATGGGGCGGGCRTAGCCGCCCACGCCTTCGGCGGCTTCTTTTTCTTCGGCGGTCTCGTAGGGCACTTCGATGAACTTGCCGCCCAGGGACTCSACCTGCTCCTTGACCGAAGGGCGCACGTCCGAGGCTTCGATCACGGCGCCCAGGCGCTTGGCAGTGGCGATGGCCTGCAAGCCGGCAACGCCCACGCCCARGATCACCACGCGAGCGGCTTTGACAGTRCCTGCRGCGGTCATCAGCATCGGGAAGAAGCGCTGGTACTTGTCCGCGGCCATCATCACGGCCTTGTAGCCGGCGATGTTGGCCTGGGAGCTGAGCACGTCCATGCTCTGCGCACGCGTGGTGCGCGGAGCSGCYTCCAGSGCAAAGGCCGTGAGCCCCGCCGATGCCAGGCGCTGCAGCCCGGGCGCATCGAAGGGGTTGAGCATCCCCACGAGCACGGCGCCCGGCTTCATCAGCGCGATCTCGTTGTCAGAAGGCGAGCGCACCTTCAGCACGATCTCGCAGCCGAGGGCCCCGGCAGCATCGGTGATCTCGGCACCCGCGGCCTCATAGGCGCTGTCGGTCAGGCTCGCCGCCACCCCCGCACCCGATTGCACTCGCACGGTGTGGCCCTGCGCAACCAGCTTCTTGGCGGTCTCCGCAGTCACGGCCACTCTGGTCTCGCCTGGCACAGTTTCGGCCGGCACGCCTATCAGCATGGAGGTCTCCTCGGGGTAGCTTGGGAATTGGCGCCAGAGCTTACATGAAGAACCGGCCCGCGCGGTGTCCGCTGCGCGCCACCGGAAAGGACCCATGACACGCCGGCTCTATGCGTCGCGCTACCAATTCAATAGCAGATTCAGCATACGCAGCGACCTCGATAGGTACACTTGGGCCGCCCACGACCGAGACAGAGATTCTTGGCGCGGGACATAACGAGATACAGGGAATGGACCATGCGAATTGCAGCGCTTGATGACGAGGCGAGCCAGCTCGAACTCATCCGGCACACGATGGAAAACATCGGCCACGAATGCCACACCTTCAGCGAAGGCAAGGCGTTGCTGCGGGATCTCCGCCAGCAGACCTACGACTTGTTGATCCTCGACTGGAGCCTTCCGGACGTGCAGGGCCCCAGCATCGTCCACAGGATCCGCGGCGAACTCAACAGCCGGCTTCCCATTCTTTTCGTGACAAATCGGCGCGAAGAGCAGGACATGGTCGAAGGACTGGCTGCCGGCGCCGATGACTTCATGGTCAAGCCGATCCGGCTCGCAGAACTGCAAGCGCGCGTTCGCGCTCTGCTGCGCCGCTCATACCCCGCCCGATTTGAAGCAGACCTCGTCTTCGGCGACTACCAGTTCACGCTCGCAACGCGCGCGCTCCGCGTCCGTGGACAGCCCATCGAACTCAGCTACCGCGAATACGAGCTTGCCGTCTTTCTGTTCCAGAACATGGGCCGCTTGCTGTCGCGCGAACATCTGCGCGAGGCCGTCTGGGGAGAAGGCATCGACACGCCCTCCCGTTCGCTCGACACGCACATCTCGCGCCTGCGCATGAAGCTCAACCTTGTCCCGTCCAACGGCTTCCTGCTGTCGGCGGTGTACAGGCTGGGCTACCGGCTCGAAGCCATCGAGGACCAGGCGCTTCGGCCGCTCTATTCATGAAGCACCGGACATGAGGCACTGGATCCGGCGCAGAGGATCCTGGTTGTTGCTCGCTGCGGGACTGCTCTCGCTGGTCACTTTGCTCAGCATGACCCGGCCCATGCCGCGCATCGACCGGGTCTTGCAAGACAGCGCGCGCGCCGCGTTGGCTTCACCACCATCGCAAGACATCGTCATGGTGGCCATCGACGAAGAGAGCCTCGCCGCAATCGGCCATTGGCCCTGGCGACGATCGGTGCACGCTGAACTGCTGCGGCAAATCGCCGTTCATTCGCCGCGATGCGTCGGGCTGAACCTGCCGCTCGTAGAGCGCGATCTGAGCCATCCGGAAGATGACGCAGCATTGGCGCGAGCAATGAGCGACAGCGGCTGTATCGTGCTGCCGATGCGGATCCGTACGCTGGGCGCCCGGGATGTGCAGGAACTCCTGCCGGCACCCGAACTGGCCGATGCCGCCGACGCTATCGGCCATAGCCGGCTTGCCTTCGACAGGGACGGCATCGCGCGGAGTGTCTATCTGCACGAGGGCTTCGCGGGAAGCCTGCGGCCGCACTTCGCATTGGCGCTGCGCGATGCGGCGGAAGGTCGAATCACGCTGCCGACGGAGCCCACGCCGGTTGGGGCCGACGCCTACCCACGAAGTTGGCTGCGCACCAATCCGGAGAGAATCGTCTTCTCGCGTGGCGCGGACCGCTTCAAGACCGTCTCCTACATCGAAGTCCTGAACGGCAACGTGCCGCCCGACGTGTTCCGCGACCGCTACGTGCTCGTCGGCCCGACCGCACCGGGGCTGGGAGATCTGCATGCCAACGTCGCGCCTGACGTGCCCGGCCTCATGTCCGGGATCGAGATCTATGCGAACGTTCTGCAGACCCTGATCTCCGGGCGGCATGTCACGGTCGCCGAGCCTTGGCAGAACTTGCTCTTCAACCTCGTGCCGCTGGCGGTGGCGCTCCTCGGCGTCCTGTGGCTGAGGCCGGCTGGCGTCATCGCGCTGGTCGGCGCCATGCTGCTGTTCCAGCTTGCCATTCACCTCGCTCGTCCATCGGTGGGCGTGCTGTTCGCTCCGGCGGCTGGCGTGACCGGCTTGCTGCTGCTGTATCCGCTGTGGAGCCTGATGCGGCTTTCGGCGGCCTTCAGCTACCTGCGTAAGGGCACTGAGGAATTGACGCGCGAACTCGGCCAAAGGGCCCTGGAGCCAGCGCGGCGACCTGCGGGCGATTTTCTCGATCGCCAGATGGTCGCGACACAAACGGCGATCGATCACATGCGCGACATGCATCGCTTCGTGCGCGACGGCCTCGATCACTTGCCCGATGCAACCATGACGCTGGACACCGCAGGCCGAGTCGTCCTCGCCAATGGCGCGGCGTTGGGCTACTGGCAGCGCAGCCTGGCAGAAATGATCGGGCAGGATGTGCACGTCCTGTTGGCCGAGATTCGCAGACGCACCACGGGCGCGCCGATGATGCCGCTTGGCGCTCTCAGCCGCGAGCTGCATCCCATCGTGGGCGAGAGCGTGGATCCGCAGGGCCGCGTGCTTCTGCTTCGCTGCGTGCCATTCTTCAACGCGGCCGGCGCGCATGCCGGTTGGATGATTGCGCTGGTCGACATCTCGGAGATGAGGAGCGCGCAGAGCCAGCGCGACGAGGCGTTGCGCTTCATCTCGCATGACGCGCGCGAACCCAGCGCGGCGATCCTCACCATCGTCGAACTGGCGCGTGAGCGGCCCGAAGCGTTCACCCAAGCATCGCTGCTGGAGAGCATCGAGCGCCACGCGCAGACAGGACTCGAACTGGCCGACGGATTCGTCAACCTCGCGCGCGCGGAAGCCGAACCGTTTCACACCGAGGTGCTCGACCTGATCGACTTGCTGCGGCAGGCGATCGACAACGCCTGGGCGCGCGCGCAGCGTCAGCAGGTCGATGTGCTGCTGGTCACCCGGTCCGAAGAAGCGCTTTGCATTGCGGATCGCAACCTGCTCAACCGCGCATTTGCCAATGTGCTGAGCAACGCCCTCAAGTTTTCTCCACAAGGCGCCGCTCTTGAATGCAGCATCCGCGAGGACGAACGGCACTGGCGCATTGCGTTTCAAGACGAGGGCCCCGGCATCGCCGTCGAGCTACAGTCGCAGCTGTTTCAGCCCTTCCACCGCTTGCACCACGAAGGCCATCCGGAAGTGCATGGCGTCGGGCTCGGGCTGCTGCTGGTGCGCACCGTCGTGCACCGCCACGGCGGAACCGTGGAGATCGACAGCGCCGCCGGTACGGGCTGCACCGTCACCCTGGTGCTGCCGAAGCCGACGATGGCCGAGGTGGAGGCGCTGGCACCCGCGGCTACTCAGGAGCAATGAACATGGCAATTCGCTGGAAGCCCAACGTCACGGTTGCGGCAGTGATCGAGCAGGACGGACGCTTTCTGCTGGTCGAGGAAGAGACCTCCGACGGACTCATGCTCAACACGCCGGCCGGCCATTTGGATCCTGGCGAATCACCCGCCGAGGGATGCGCGCGCGAAACGCTGGAAGAGACCGCGCATCACTTCACACCGACGGCGCTGATCGGGATCTACATGGCCCGGACGGTGCGCAAGGAGGACATCACCTACATGCGCTTCGCCTTCGCCGGCACGCTGGGCGCGTTCGAGCCGGAGCGCGCGCTTGACGAGGGAATCGTGCGTACGCTGTGGATGACGGCGGATGAAATCCGGGCCAGCAAGGAGCGCCATCGGAGCCCCTTGCTCTTGCAGTGCGTGGAGGATTATCTGGCGGGGAGGCGATATCCGGTCGAGCTGATCCACGTCGACGAATCGGTTCAATCATCTCGCTTCGGCAAAGGCCGTACGACTTGCAATTGATCGCAGGCTCAAATCGACCCGGAGACCCTCAACTCAATGACTCGATCCGCCATGGCTATCGTCTCGGGCCTATGAGCGATCGCAAGACGCGTCATTGGCAGGCTACGGATAGCCTCGTTCACTTCCCTTTCCTTGGTCACATCAAGGTGGCTGGTCGCTTCGTCAAGAATCAAGACGCTGGGCTGTCGATACAAGGCGCGGGCCAGTAGGATGCGTTGTTTCTGACCACCCGAAAGACTGCTGCCCATATCGCCGTTGAGAGTGAAGTATCCCATCGGCATCGCGAGAATCTCCGCATGTATCGCGGCCAGCCCGGCCGCCCCGCTCACTCTTTGCAAATCGATAGAGTCGTCGAAGGCGGCAATATTTTCCTGAAGAGTGGCGGAGAACAACTGATCGTCCTGCATCACTGCAGCAACCTGTCGGCGCCAGTTGCCGAGCCCTATGTGGTTGAGCGGCGTGCCATTCACTCGTACCACTCCCTCGGTCGGCTCTAGCAAGCCAAGCACAATCTTGGCCAGGGTAGTCTTCCCACATCCTGTTGCGCCGACAATAGCTACGTGCTCGCCAGACTTGATTTCCAAGCTGACATGGCGGAGCACCCACGGTGCGCCGCTGCCATAGCGAAAGCTGACATCGTCAAGGGCGACGGTCGGTGGCTCGGGTTTGGTGTCCGATTCGGTAGCCGCTGTGGGCGCGTAGTGCCCCAACGCTTCACGCTCAGTCAACACGATGTCGGACAAGCGCTCCGCGTGCAGCCTGAGCATCCGCAGCGCCATCAGGTTGTCGATGAGCCGCTGCGAGCGCGCTGAAAATTCATCCTTGTAGGCGATGAACGCCATCAGCATCCCTACCGTGAGCGTGCCGCTGATGGCGAGCGACGCGCCCAACCCGAGCACGGCCATGCTACTCATGCCAAAAACAAGGCCGTAACCCGCACCGAAGGCCAGGGTCATCTTCTGCGTGCTTGTGCGACGGTTTGTAGCTTGAACGACGAAGTTCAGCCAACGCGCCGCACGCTGCTCCTGCAGACCTGCAATCTTGATGGTCTGGATACCGCGCAAGCTTTCAAGAAAATGGGACTGCGCCTTCGCTTCATGCGTTAGCACTTCATCGTTGGCGCGGTGAAAAGCGTCGTGGGGCAATATGCGGATCGCAGCATAGATGAGCACCCCGGCCACCGCAACTGCAGCAAGCTTGGCACTGTAGAGCAGCATGACAACCAGTGTCACTGCAGCGAACAATCCATCTAGCACTATCTCAACCAAGCGCCCCGTCACCGTCTGCTGGATGCTTTGCATCGATTGGAATCGAGACATTACGTCGCCAGTGTGGCGGAGCTCGAACCATTGGGTCGGAAGATGCAACAAATGCCCCATGACTCGCGCAGACCACTGCAAGCCGAACTGAACCGAGGCCACGATGCCCAGCCATCCACGAGCAGCTTCAAGACCAACTTTGATGAGAGTGGCGAGTGTCAGCCCGATTAATAAAAGCCCAAGCAGGTCGATGTCACCGGACACGATCGCGCCGTCGATGATCCATTGCGCGAACAATGGCGTTATTAATAGCACAGTCTGTAAAATCGCAGCCAAGACAAAGAGTTGTCCAAGGCTCCGCTTCATCCCCTTCAGTTTTCCGACCAGTTGAAACCACTCAACGGCTGGGCGAGGCGTGATGCGCTTGAATTCAGGCGCGGGTGTGAGTTCAAGCGCCACCCCAGTAAAGTGAGAACTGGCTTGCTCGAGTGCGATACGACGTGTGCCCCGCGCAGGATCATGTAGGACAAGCTTTCCACGCCTGCAACCAACCAATACCACAAAGTGACTCAAGTCCCAATGCAGAATGCAAGGCACGGTCAGCTGGGTAATTTCTTCAAGCTCCAGACTTAGCGGCCGCGCACCTAAACCGAGAGCACCCGCGGTCTTGGCAAGTTCGCCGAGACTGGTGCCACGGATCGATATGCCGAACTTCGCGCGCAGCTCGGACATTTCGTAAGAGCTGCCATGGTGAGCAGCAATGTACCCAAGGCACGCGAGGCCGCATTCAGTGCTGGTGGACTGTAAGTAGGAGGGCATATTCTCCGTCAAATAATTGTTGAGGCCGTTATGCGGCGCAAGACAAAAAAAATGACTCTGCTCTCGCAGAGTCACCATGATCATTAAATTATCGAGCGTTTATTGGCTCATTCGTCGCCATCTCTGTCGTCGTAACAGATCTCCGGTGGCGTGTACGGCGCACAGACGTCCCCTCGACAATCAATCACGTTATCTGAGGTCTCGCTACCGGACCATCCCATTCCGCCACCCACGAGCTCCATCTCTTCAATTTTCAGAGTTCTCATTTAGATCTTCTCAATTAAAAACTAGCAACCATTGTCGTAAATCGATTCCGTTAACCGCGATAGCGCCTCCTTTCTCATGACGTCTCCATGCATTTGCGCAACCTCTGCCTCGCTTGCAGAGAGCGTCTTCTTTATTTGATCCAACTTGTCGCTCTCCAATTTCTTCAACCCGCAGAAAGCATAAGCCAGAGCGGCGGGAGTCGATTTTTTTGACCTTATGACGTTCAAAAATACATTTTCCGCGCCTTGTTTGGCCAAAATACGTTCAAATTCGATATCTGCCACAAACTGATGTCCCGCAAATCCTGCGAGTCCGCGCGTATAAACTTTTGCATCCATCAAAACCTCAATACTCGTTTGCTGCTCCTCGTCTACTGTTGCGGCAGACGCAAAAGGCAAAAACGCCGCGCACGCGATCAGTAAAGTTGAATTTCTAATTTTCATTGGCAGTATTTTCCAGGTTGGATTGATCCATATTTCGACACGAATTTCTCTCCACAGGCGGCGCTGCTTTGACCAAGGATTAAAACCAGCACAAAACTATTTCTCTTTTGAAGAGCGAGGAGTTGATGAAGAGCCGTCGAAGACAGGCGAGACAATGTCGTGCGCAGTCAGATGCTGAAAGAGCGCCTCGATCTTCGACTGTTGCTCTGCGGAAACTGATATCGACTCGACTGCAGTTTCGGGCTGAGAAAACAGTTTGGCGAGATGTTCTCCGCTACTCCTGTCAACTGAAATGACCTGACCGTTCACCACCGGTTGAGCGGCTGAAGGCATCTTGGTCTTGTAGGCAGAGTTGAGCCTAAACTGGCCCATCTTTTCGACGGAGTTCCCACGTCTCCCCAGCGTCTCGAGCGAGAAGCGAGACACCACTCGTTCCTTGAAAAAAAGCTCTCGCTTGTAGGCGGCAACGTTCTCCTCGTCGCATATCAGTTCGCCTGCGATTTTCGCGGCCGCGACAATGCCCGGCATTTCCGCGCTCTCAGCTTTTATTGATTGTCGAAGCGCGAGTGCGGTCGGGAGTGTATTGAAGCATGACCAAGCAATGTAGTCCCTGAGAAACATTGGGTGGACGCCAACTGCAATGTGAAAGGTCTCTTCCTCGGGCAGCGGGATGGCCTCATGCCACCATCCGCGCGGAATGTAGAGGATGTCTCCTGCCTCCAGAATTCCATCGAATACGGGTCTGCTTGGACACTCCTGCTTGTGCAGCTTGCTCTTTTGTTGAGCCAGTGGCAATTCGAATGTGGGCGGAAACACGCGCCAATGCTTACGCCCAATCAATTGAACTGCAAAGACGTCGTGTGTATCCCAGTGCCGTGCGAAGGTACCCTCGCCTCCGAATGCGGCATAGCCATTCGCAACGGCTTTTTCGCCCACGAAACGCGCAATCTCCATTGCAAGGTCGTGCACGGGCTCCAATTTCGTCTCCAGACGATTCAGAACGAGGGTGGCGCCCTCTCGCATGTAAAGATAGAACGCCTCTTTCACTATCTTTGTCCGATGCAGCGAGAGATCGGCGAACCGCTCCACGTATCGCTCCGCAGGCACGGGACCATTCTTGAAGAGCTGAAGCAAGCCGTCGCTTGGATCCCATGAGAAAAGTGCCGTATTGATGTCTTTCCAACTGACTGGATAACCAGTGAACGCACCCCTGCGGATCCACAGTTTTCGTTCATAGTAGTCGGCAATAAACTCCTCTGCGGAGATCCCAAAATCGACCATTGGTAAAGCCCTTCCCTGGTGCGTTAAAACAATTTTTGTAAGCCAGACAATGGTTCAAAGATCCACTCGATCAACTGTCTGCGTTCTTGTTCAATGTCTGCGTCAAGAGCCATTCCCGGGGTAAGTGCCAGTGACTTGCCGTAAACATTCACCGTCTGTGAATCAGGCTTCACGACGACGCGGTAGAGACCCTCTTGGCTGACTAGTGCCAGCGGCGCCGTAGCACTCAGTTCGCTTGGCTGGAGAGGGCTTCGCGATACTTCCGTCACGACGCCACCGTAGTGCCCAAACTTCTGATAGGGGTAGGCCTGGTAGCGAATCCTTACCCGCTGATTTGGCTCGACAAACCCGATGGCACGCGAGGGCGCAAAAAGATGAACCTCGAGTTCGAAGCCATCCGGGAGAAGTGTCGCGAGCGCCTGGTTGCCCGATGGCTGGCCGAGCTGCGCGGTTATCGCCGTGATGACACCGTCGATCGGAGCGGTAACTGCCAAACGATCGCGCGTGTGGGCTTCCGCGGCTTCTTGGTCAAGAGTCGCCAGATCTCGTTCGAGTTCTGCAATCTGTATTTCCGTGTGCGCGCCAGACTGACTTAGCTCATTTTTGACAGCGACGATCGTGCTCGCCAGCTCGGCCTTTTGTCGCTCAGCGCCAATGACTTGAACGCGCACTGTCTCAACTTGATCTTCTTTGTCCTGAAGTGCTACTTCCGAGATAAAACGCTCCTTTGCAAGAGTGCGGTGACGTTCCAGAATCCGTGTTGCTGTTGAAACGCGGCGGTCATGCAGTTCAATTTCTTGTTGAACGCGCCGCTGCTGGTCTTGCAACGTCAGTAGTCGCGTGCGCAATCCCTCTTGAATTTGATCTCGCAGAAGTCGCACCGTACGAATGTTTCGCAGAATGCTTTCACGGCGTTGTGCGAGTGAAGTGGCTTGGCTGTCGGATAGCCGCTGGTTCTCAAACGCATCTGCCACGCGTCGATCATCTGACAGGACGAAAAGCAGTTCCCCACGTCGTACTCGTTGACCTTCTTCAACATGCCTTTGCGTGACCATCCCAGGCGCAGCAGGAAAGATGCGGATCGTGCCTCGCGTGGGCACGATCAGACCGACTGCAGTCGAGCGCTTGGTGTAGCTGCCGAGAATCAAGTAGCCACAGATTGGTGACCCGATCAGGACTGCAGCGAGCACCGAGACCCAGCTCGGCCATGACCGTGCCAGCACGATCGGTCCGTACGGCGATTCAGCGCCACGTCTCAAAGCTTCTTCGCGGAACACGCTCACGGCTGCAATCCAGAGTCGCGGAGGAGTTGATTCATCCGGGTGAACTTGGCCTATGGTTCAGCCCGTTTGTTTCTGATTTCATGACCACTCCAGTTCATCATGGTTCGAACTACGGCCCAAGGGAAGGGAGTCGAGTTCACAGGTACAGGCTTTAAAACTGGACTGTTCCTCGGTCAGACACCCCAGCTTGAAAATCAGTCTACGAATCGTCGATCTGGTGGCAAATGAGACAAATCTCAAAGTGCGTGAAGCCTGCCAGCGTTGTCGACCTTATCCAACGGCAAGAGAGCCTGAGGCGGTCGTTAAGAGGCGTTCAAACTGACGACGAGCCCGGTGCTGCCGGATTCATTCCTCGGTAGACGGCGGACAACTGCGGGGGCTGGTCATCAACCGATGGTCATTCAGCTGGACGAATTGAGCATCCGGACTGTTGCGCACATACGATCAGTGCTCAAGAACCCGCACCCCCTGGAAGGTTCGCCGGCCACAGACGCGGCTGCGAGATGCGAGTGGATGGCGGCCGTCCTCAAGCGGCCTCACTACAGGTTCCTCGGGCGAGAGGACCGAGGGGTGGTCTTGCAGCTTTGTGCCACTTCCCGGCTTCGGTCAGGCCCGGCTCACCGGGGCCGTGACGGGCTCTGACCTTGCGCTACGCTGGAGAAGCTCGCGAGCCGACCGGACGTGGGCTCTTTCCTGCATGAAGGCACTACGCTCGATGGCTTGCTGGAACTCGCTCGCGCCCAACGGACATTGAGGCGGCTCGGCAGGCTCGCGAAGCATGTTGCACCAGCTCGCCCGTGGAAACACGCGCGCCTACAGAGTTGTCTGGAGCTTCGCTGCCATCTGAGCTGCCTGATCCGATGCGTGGTCAGTGCCGCCCGCTCGCGCGATCACGCCCCCTCCCAAACAGACCTCGCCGTCATACAGCACCGCCGACTGCCCCGGCGTCACCGCCCACTGCGGGTCGGCGAATTCCAGCCGAAACGCACCATCGGCTCCGTCGCCCAACCGGCACGCAGCATCGGCCTGCCGATAACGCGCCTTCGCCGCATAAGCCCCGTTCGAAGGCGCATCGCCCGCGACCCAGCTTGCATCGTCCGCTTCAAGTGCCGGTGACAACAGCCAAGGATGCTCATGTCCCTGGACCACCCAAAGCGTGTTGCTCTCCACATCCTTCCGAGCCACAAACCAAGGTGCATGCTCACCCGCGCCACGCTGCGCGCCTTTTTGCTTGACGCCGCCGATACCTAGGCCCTGCCGCTGGCCGAGCGTGTAGAAGCTCAAGCCCTGGTGCTCTCCAATGCGGCGACCGCGTTCGTCCTTGATCGGCCCCGGCTCCTTGGAGATGTACCGGTTGAGGAACTCGCGAAACGGCCGCTCGCCGATGAAGCAGATGCCGGTCGAATCCTTCTTCTTCGCGTTGGGCAGGCCGATCTCGTCGGCAATGCGCCGCACTTCGGTCTTGCGCAGTTCGCCCACCGGGAAGAGCGTCTTCGACAACTGCTGCTGGTTCAGGCGGTGCAAGAAGTAGCTCTGGTCCTTGGCCGGGTCGAGCCCCTTGAGCAGCTCATGCCGGCCGGTCACCTCATTGAGCCGCACACGCGCGTAGTGACCGGTGGCGATTTTCTCCGCGCCCAGGCGCATTGCATGGTCCAGGAAGGCCTTGAACTTGATTTCGGCGTTGCACAGCACGTCAGGGTTCGGCGTGCGGCCGGCCTGGTATTCGCGCAGGAATTCAGCGAAGACGCGGTCCTTGTAATCGGCGGCAAAGTTGACGTGCTCGATCTCGATGCCCAGCACGTCGGCCACGCTCGCGGCGTCGATGAAGTCGACATTCGACGAACAGTACTCGCTGTCGTCGTCGTCTTCCCAATTCTTCATGAAGATGCCGACCACCTCGTGGCCCTGCTCTTTCAGCAGGTGCGCCGTGACCGCGGAATCGACTCCGCCGCTCAGGCCCACCACGATGCGCTGCTTTTTCATGGGTGCGGATTGTCCCAGCACCCGCAAACCGTCGCCCGTATCCGGGAAATCACCGAGAGGCCCAAGCGTGCCGGCGGCTGGTCGGCTTCCACAATCGACAGGTCAACCGGAGAAAAACATGGTTCCTTCCGCCTCCAGCGCTACGCCTTGGACAAAGTGCTACCCGACCGGCATGCGCTGGGATGCCAAGCTTCCCACCTGCCCCGTGCAACAGATCCTCGATGACACCGTTGCACGATGGGCAGACCGGCCAGCCATCGACTTCATGGGCCAGGTCATGAGCTATCGGGAATTCGGAGATGCCGTGAATCACGCGGCCAAGGGCCTGCAAGCGCTTGGCGTCGGGCCGGGGGTGCACGTCGGTCTCTACCTGCCGAACACGCCGCACTATCCCATTGCGTTCTTCGCCATCCTGAAGGCAGGCGGCACGGTGGTGAACTATTCACCACTGGATGCCGAGCGCGTGCTGGCCCACAAGGTCGAGGACAGCCGCACGGACTTTCTCGTGACGCTCGACCTCGCATCGCTCTACCCGCACATGGCGCGCCTGATCGGCAATTCGCGTCTCAAGAAGCTGATCGTCGGCAGCCTCACGGACTACGGCGCCGCCCGCGATGCAGTTCGGGCGCACCTTCAGGGTGCCGGCCAACTGGCCGAAGTGCCAACGGACGAGCGGCACATGTCTTTCACGCAACTCCTGGGCAACGATGGCCGCTTCGTTCCGCACGTGGTGCGCTCGGTCGACGACGAGATCGTGGTGTTGCAGTACACCGGCGGCACCACCGGGCTGCCGAAAGGCGCGATGCTCACGCACGCCAACCTGTCGGCGGCCTGCGCGCAATACCTCGAATCGACAGGCGGCGATCCGCCGATCCTGGATCAGGGCGTCGAACGCATACTGGCCGTGCTCCCGCTGTTTCACATCTATGCGCTCAGTGTGAACATGATGCTCGGCATCCGCCTGGGCGCACTGCTGGTGCTTCACACGCGCTTCGACCTCGATGCGGTGATGCACGACCTCGCCGCCAAGAAGATCACGATGTTTCCCGGCGTGCCGACGATGTTCACGGCCATCATCAATCACCCGAAAGCGCGCGAAACCGACCTGCGTTCGTTGAAGTTCTGCGGCTCCGGCGGAGCGCCATTGCCGGTCGAAGTGGAGCACCGCTTCTTCGAACTCACAGGCTGTCATCTCAACGAGGGCTGGGGCATGACGGAGACGTCACCGACCGGCACCTTCACGCCAGCGCGCGGCATGCGCAAGGCGGGTTCGTGCGGCATGCCGCTGCCGGGGATTCACCTCAAGCTCATGAGCCTGGACGATCCATCGAAGGAAGCCGACCTCGGCCAGCCCGGCGAGTTGTGCATCAAGGGCCCGAATGTGATGAAGGGCTACTGGAACAACGAGTCAGCCACCGCGGCGTCGATGACACCGGACGGTTACTTCAAGAGCGGCGATGTCGCCAAGATGGACGCTGACGGCTTCTTCTACATCGTCGATCGCACCAAGGACATGCTGCTGTGCGGCGGCTACAACGTGTATCCGCGCGTGATCGAGGAAGCGCTGTACGAGCACCCCGACGTTGCCGAAGCGTGCGTGATCGGCATTCCTGACGAATACCGAGGCCAGTCGCCCAAGGCTTTCATTAAGCTGAAGGAAGGCGCGGCAGGCTTCACGCTGGACGAACTCAAGCTCTTCCTCAAGGATCGTCTCGGCAAGCACGAGATGGTCGGCGCGATGGAGATTCGAAGCGAGCTGCCCAAGACGGCAGTGGGCAAGCTGTCCAAGAAGGATCTTGTCGACGAGGAAGAGCGCAAGCGCCGATAGGCGGCGTCCGCCGGGGCCACACCCGCACCTTGGCGGCGGGCTCAGCGAGCCGCGGCAAGTTCGTCGCGAAGTCCGGCAGTGATCTCGTACGACCGCAGCCGCGCTTCATGCTCGAACACCTGCGAGGTGATCATGAGTTCATCCGCGCCGGTCTGGTCGATGAATTCCTGCAGCCGCGCCCGTACCGTGTCGCGCGAACCCACGGCGGAACACGACAGAACCGAATCGAGCAGCGCATTTTCCGCCGGACCGACACGCTCACGATAGCCCGCGACCGGCGGCGGCAAGCGCCCGGGCCGGCCGCTGCGCAGGTTCACGAAAGCCTGCTGCCATGACGTCGCGCGGAACGCGGCCTCCTCGTCCGTCTCCGCTGCGAAGACATTGAAGCCCAGCATCACATAAGGCTTGGCCAGTTGTGCGGACGGCTTGAAAGTCTCGCGATAGATCTGGATCGCCTGCATCAGTTGCTGCGGCGCGAAGTGGGAGGCGAAGGCATAAGGAAGTCCCAGGTGAGCGGCGAGCTGCGCTCCGAAGGTGCTCGATCCCAGAATCCAGATCGGCACCTCCAGCCCCATGCCTGGTACGGCGCGAACCGACTGGCGAGGCTCCTTGGACATGAAGTCCATCAGCTCGATGACGTCCTGCGGAAACCGGTCCGCATCGGACTGGAGATCGCGGCGAAGGGCTTGCGCTGTGCGCTGGTCCGAACCGGGTGCGCGGCCAAGCCCGAGGTCGACGCGGCCGGGGTAAAGCGACTCCAGCGTTCCGAACTGCTCGGCAATGACGAGCGGCGAGTGGTTGGGCAGCATCACACCGCCGGCGCCGATCCGGATGGTCGAAGTGCCGGCGCCGACGAAGGCGAGCAGCACCGCCGTCGCCGCACTGGCGATGCCCGGCATGCCATGGTGCTCTGCCAGCCAGTAGCGGCGGTAGCCGAGCTTTTCGCCATGCTGGGCGAGGCTCAGCGAATTGCGAAAGGACTGGGCGGCGTCGCTGCCTTCGGTGATGGGGGAAAGATCGAGGATGGAAAAGGGAACCATGCCGCTATCTTGGCTCGGATTGCCCGGTTTCGGATGCCGAAGGGATATTGGCCCGGCAGCGGGTAGGCTCGCGGGATGTCACTGCGCTTCATATGGACGGGTTTCCTCGGTCTGGCACTTGCTGCCTGCGGCTCGCTTCCCGTCGCCGTAGAGCGGCACGAGTCGTACAGTCTCCAGGTCTCTTCCGCCGAAAGCCCGCTCGCCCAGCTCGCCGCCTCGCAACTTCCGGCCGACGCCCAGTCGGGCTTCCGCCTGTTGCCATTGGGCTCGTATGCGCTGGACGCCAGATTGGCGCTCATCGAACGCGCGACACGGACACTGGACATTCAGTACTACATCATGGAGAACGACGCCTCGGGCCGGGCAGTGTTCGGCGCCTTGCGCGATGCGGCAGCCCGAGGCGTGCGTGTGCGGCTGTTGCTGGATGACCTGAACACCACGAAGGCCGAAGAGCTCATCGAGGCGCTCACGGACGTTCCGAATCTTGAAATCCGCCTGTTCAATCCCTTTTGCTGCGCCCGATCGAACCTCTCGGGCCGGGTCGTGACTTCGCTGGGGGATTTGCGGCGGCTGGACCACCGGATGCACAACAAGCTGCTGATCGCCGACGGTGCGCTCGCGGTGGTCGGCGGCCGCAACATTGCGGACGAATACTTTGCCCGCAATCTGGTGGCCAACTTCATTGACCTGGACGCCGTCGCCGCGGGGCGCGTCGTGCCGCAGTTGGGGATACTCTTCGATCGCTACTGGAACAGCGAAGAGTCTTTTCCCGCGGCGTATCTTTCAAGCTATCAACCGCCGGCCGGCGCGCGGGACGCACTGCTGCGCGAGCTCTTGCCTGCCAGTGCGGCGCACATCGAGATCGATCTTCCGACCCGGGATCTTCTCGAGCTCGAGCCCCTCAGCACCGAACTGCGGGCGCAGCGGCTCACGCTGGTCCCGGGACTCGCCTATGCGGTGGCGGATCTCCCGTCGAAGAGACTGCAGGGCGCCGACGACGTCGAGAACACCAGCCTCATGTCCGGAGCGCTGAGCCAGATGCTCGGCGCACGCACGGAGCTGGTGCTGATCTCGCCCTATCTGGTGCCGGGCAAGCGCGGCATGGAGGTGCTGGGCAGCCTCGAAAGCAAGGGGGTCCACATGACGCTCGTCACCAATTCACTTCCCGCCACCGACTCGACACTGGTGTATTTCGGCTATTCGCGCTATCGGCCGCGGATCGTCAAGGCCGGTATAGAGCTCTATGAGGTCAGCGCGACCACCACCGCCGAGAGCAAGCCGATCTTCGGTTTTGGTGGCTCATCGAAAGGACGCCTTCACGCGAAGTTGGCGGTCGTCGACGAACAAATGGTGCTGCTGGGTTCGTTGAACTTCGATCCCCGATCGGCGCGCAAGAACACCGAGCTGGGCGTCGCCATCGACAGCCCCGCACTCGCGAAGCAGGCGCTGCGCATTGTGGACGCCATGAAGGCCGAGGCCTACCACATCCGCCGGGAGTCGGAGGGAGGCATGCTGGCGTGGGTGCCGCCCGACGAGGACGACGACCAGGCCGTCGACCATGAGCCCGGCATCTCGCTGCTGAATAGTCTGCAGCGACTGCTCCTGCAGCCGCTGGTCCCGGAAGACTATCTCTGAAGGGCGACGGCCGGGGCCAGGATCAGGACAGCGCCTTGGCCTTGAGTCGCGCGAACTCTTCCTGAGTGATGGTGCCGGCGTCGAGCAGCGCCTTGGCATCGGCGATCTGCTCCGCAGGCGACTTTCCGGCCACTTGGCGGATGTATGCATCGGTGTCGGACTTGGCCCGTTGCAGGCTGGCGCGTTGTCTTTCGGCCATGCCTCTGCCGCGCGCAATGATGTAGATGATCGCCGTCAGCCCGGGGATGAAGATGAGCCCGATGATCCACAGCACCTTGAATCCGCCGCCCAGTTCAGAGTCGCGAAACAAGTCGCCGATGATCTGAAAAAGAATGAGGAGGTAGACGATGAGGACAAAGGTCGACAGCAGCAGTTGAATCAGGTCCCAGAAATTGCTCATTTAACTTCCTCTATGTTGTTGAGATTGAAAGACTAGTAAGTACGCGAAGTCGCCTTGTTTGTCCACGTCCGCAGCAGGCCGAGGACGAAGCCCCCGGTGAACATGCCGAGGACGTAGACCAGCAAGACCATGACCGAGGTCGGCAACGTGACACTCATCGAGAACAGCGACACCGTCACCGACTCCATGTTCTGGATCTTGAAGAGCACGACGATGCCGACAAAGATCACGATCAACGCGATGTAGAGGTAGCGGGTCATGTGACTTTCTCCAAGTAAAAGGGCTGCTCAGACAGCGATCGCGCCCGAAGCAAGCGCGACGACCGCCGCGACGGCGGCAACGACCACGACCACAAAAACGCCCAGCTCGGGCCGCGTGAAGATTCGCTCCTTCTGTTCGCGCCGTGCGACCAAGTAAAGAAGAGTCCCCGGCGCATAGAGCACTGCCGAGAGCAAAAGGAATTTCAATCCGCCGGCGTAGATCATTCCGGCGGCGTACACGGTCGCGATCGCGCCGCGCACCCAATCGCCAGTGCGGCCACGATCATGACCACGGCCATCGACGACGTAGGTCTCTCCGGTCCAGGCGAGCTTCAATCCATAGGCAGCGACGAGCAGATACGGAATCAGCGTCATCGAACTCGTCATCTTCAGGGCGAGCGTGAACGCGTATTCGGCGAACCACGTCACAAGCAGGAAGACCTGGATGACTGTGTTGGACAGCCAAAGCGCAGCTGCGGGCACACGGTTCTTGTTTTCTCGCGCGAGAAAGGCGGGCATCGTCTGGTTCTTGGCCGCGGAATGGAGCACTTCCGCGGCGAGCAGCGACCAGGCAAGATAGTTGCCGAGGATCGAGATCAGCAGGCCTACGCTGATGAAGATCAGGCCCCAGGAGCCGACCAATGCTTCCATGACTCCCGCCATCGCTGGCGTGGGCAGCGCGGCAAGGTCCGGGCGCAAGAGCACGCCATATGAAAGGATCGTGACGAGGATCAGCAGGCACAGCACGCCCAGGAATCCCAGCACGGTGGCGAGGCCCACGTCCTGGCGCCGTTTGGCGTAGCGTGAATAGACGCTCGCGCCTTCGATGCCGACGAACACGAACACCGTGACCAGCATCGTGCTGCGCGCCTGGTTGGCGACGCTCGTCAGGCTGCGCTCTTCGCCGCCAAAGAAGTTCCAGGCAAAGATGTCCGCCCTGAAGCCGACGATCGCGACCACGATGAAGACGACGATCGGCACGATCTTGGCGACCGTCGCAATCGTGTTCAGCGCCGCCGCCGATTTCACGCCTCGCAGCACGAGGAAGTGAACACCCCACAGCACGACCGTGGCGGAGACGATCGCGAGGACGGTGGTTCCATCGCCAAAGGCCGGAAAGAACTGTCCGAGCGTTGCCTTGATGAGGATCAGGCAGGCCGTGTCGGCAAGGCAGCACCCGATCCAATAGCCCACTGCGGAAGCGAAGCCCAGGTAATTTCCGAAACCGGCCTTGGCATAGGCGTAGATGCCGGCATCGAGGTCGGGCCGCCGACGAGACAAGGTCTGGAAGACGAAGGCCAGCATGAGCATCCCGGCACCGGCGATCGTCCACGCGATCAGCGCGCCGGCGACACCTGTCGACCTCCCGAACGCTGACGGAAGGGCGAAGATGCCCGAGCCGATCATCGAGCCGACGACGAGGGCGATCAGTGCGCCGAGCGAAAGCTGCTGGTCCTTCGAAGTGGTCATGCCGGTCGAGCGCGACTTCCTGATTCGTGGTCAGTAGTCCACGGGATCGCGGCTGATCGGGCAAGTCATGCAGTGACCGCCGCCGCGGCCCCGACCAAGTTCGGCGCCTACGATGGTGATCACCTCGATGCCCTCCTTGCGCAGCAGCGTGTTGGTGTAGGTGTTGCGGTCGTAGGCATAGACCACGCCGGGAGATGCGCACACCAGATTCGCGCCGCTGTCCCACTGGGTCCGCTCGCGCTGATAGTCGCTGCCGCCGGCCTCCACCACCCGCAGCTTCTTCAGCCCCAGTGCCTGCGCGACGACATCGACGAAGGACTTGCTTTCCTTGCGCAGCTCGACGCCGCTCGGATGACTGCTGGGATGGTAGGAGAAGGTGCTGGTCTTGTTCATGAAGTCCGGCGCCAGCAGCACGCAGTCGCGGTCGGCAAAGGTGAAGACGGTGTCCAGGTGCATCGCCGCGCGGATCTTCGGCATGGCCGCGACGATGACGCGCTGCGCCGCGCCCTTCTTGAACAGCGTGGCCGCAAGCTGGCTGATGGCCTGGCGCGATGTCCGCTCACTCATGCCGATGAGCACGACACCCTTGCCGATGGGCATGACGTCGCCGCCCTCGAGCGTCGCGAGGCCATGGTCCTGCGTCGGGTCGCCCCACCACACATTGACCTTGCCTGCAAAGTCGGGATGAAACTTGTAGACGGAGGTGGTGAGGATGGTTTCCTCGTGCCGCGCGGGCCAGAACAGCGGATTGAGCGTCACGCCGCCATAGATCCAGCAAGTAGTGTCGCGTGTGTAGAGCGTGTTGGGCAGCGGCGGCAGGAGGTATTCGGTGCCGCCCGCGGCTTCCTTGGCGACCTTGAGCGCGGCGCCGCCGTGGGCTTCGGGAAAGTCGTGGGTGGAGAGGCCTCCGATGAGGGTCTCGGCCAATGCGCGGTTGTCCAGGCCTTCGAGATAGCTGCGCAGTTCGTCGACGAAACCCAGGCCCACCTGATTGGGCACCACCTGGTTGTCGAGGATCCATTTCTTGCCCTCTGGCACTGCCACGGTCTCGGCCAGGAGGTTGTGCATCTCGACCACTTCGATGCCGCGGTCCCGCATCTTCGTCACGAAATCGAAGTGATCGCGCTTGGCGTTCTCCACCCACAGGACATCGTCGAAGAGGAGCTCGTCGCAGTTGCTCGGCGTCAGGCGCGAGTGCGCGAGACCGGGCGCGCAAACCATGACCTTGCGAAGCTGGCCGACCTCGGAGTGAACGCCGAATTCAGCCGCATTCGAATTGCCCGCACTTGTCTTGGCCATGATGTGTCTCCAATCAGATGGTGAAGAGTCCCGTCGCCAATCCGTAGATGCCGTAGACGGCACCCAGCACGGCGACGACGAAAATGATCCAGTCCACGGGGGTAAAGACTTGCTTGCCCTGTTCGCGGCGCGCCCAGATGTAGAGGATGGTCCCCGGGGCATAGAGAACGGCCGAGAGCACGATGAACTTGAGCCCCCCGGCGTAGATCATGAAGACCGTGTAGATGACGGCCACGCCAGCCATGATGAGATCGCGCCGGCGCTCCTGCGGCCGCACCTGGTAGCTCTCGCCGCGCTTGGAGATCATGAAGCCATAGGCCGCCACGAAGAGATACGGAATCAGCGCCATCGCGCTCGTGAGGTTCAGCATGAGCGCGAACGCATCGCGCGAGAAGTAGGTGCTGATGACGAAAAGCTGCACGATGATGTTGGTCAGCCAGAGCGCATTGGCCGGCACCTTGTTGGCGTTCTCGCGGGCGAAGACGGCCGGCATGTCTTTTGTCTTCGCAGCAGTGAACATCACTTCGGCACAGATCAGCGACCACGCAAGATAGGCGCCGAGCACCGAGACGATGAGCCCGACACTGACGAACACCGCACCCCAGGGACCGACGACCGCCTCGAGCACGGCAGCCATCGAGGGCTGTCGCATCCCGGCAATGTCCGCGCGCTGCAGCACGGCGTAAGGCAGCATCGTGACCAGCACCATGAGCCCGGTGACGCCGATGAAACCGATGATCGTGGCCTTGCCGACGTCGGAGCGCTCCTTGGCGTAGCGCGAATAGACGCTCGCGCCTTCGATACCCAGGAAGACGAAGACCGTGACGAGCATCGTCGCTCTCACCTGCTCGAAGATGCTCCCGGTGAGATCGCCGCCATACAGGTTGCCGCTGAAGAGGTCCATCTTGAACGAGAAGATCAGGATGACGATGAAGACCACGATGGGGATGATCTTGGCGACGGTGACAACGCTGTTGATGAAGGCGGCCTGCTGCACGCCCTTCAGGATCATGAAGTGAAAGAGCCAGATGCCCAGCGACGCGACAACGATGGCCACGACCGTGTTGCCGTCGCCGAAGACAGGGAAGAAGGCGCCCAGCGTGGACTTGATGAGCACCCAGTAAGAGACATTGCCGATGCAACTGCCGATCCAGTAGCCGAAGGCGGACAGAAAGCCCGGGTAGTCTCCGAAGCCCGCCTTGGCATAGGCAAAGACACCAGCGTCCAGGTCCGGCTTGCGCTCGGCCAATGCCTGGAACACGCGCGCCAGCATGTACATGCCCGTGCCTGCAATCAGCCAGGCAATGACGGCACCGAGTGGACCCGTGGCGTTCGCAAAAGTCCGCGGCAAGGAGAAGATCCCTGCGCCGACCATCCCACCGACCACCATCGCGGTGAGCTGCATGCGGGACATCTTCTGTTCAGCAGCCATGGGTCTCCTCGATGGTCGCGAGCGACCTGCTGGTTGTTGTGGGAAGTGCGCGCACCTTTGGGTGCTTGCCCCTTGCTCTATAGGGCGGGCTCAGCATCAGTGCGCCTCAAATCTTTGTCAAGTCGACAAAGGATGCGCGAGACGGTGAGGCATCGGCGTTCATTGCCCCAAGGGGCAAGCGCCAATGCACATTGGTTCAATTGCCCATTGCGCACCTGATGCGATCATCTTTTTTCATTCTTGTGGAAGGAGATATTCCAATGACATCGCGACTTCTCTCTCGGCTCGCAGCAATTGCGATCACCCTTGTCCTCGCCGCTTGCGCGGCGCCAGGCTCTCAAACCGACACGATGGCGATCCGGCAGGGTGTGATCGAGCAGATCATGCCCACGCAGATCCCGAGCTCGCATCACACCGGTGTCGGCGCGGTGCTCGGTGGCCTCGCGGGCGTCGGCGTCGGCAGCTTGATCGGCGGCGGCACCGGGCGCGACGTCGCGATGGTGGTCGGTGCCATCGGCGGCACGATGGCGGGCTCCGAAGTGGCACGCAGGTACGACCGGCCGCTGGAGGGCCAGCAGATCTTCGTTCGCACCGCCAGCGGCGTGCTGGTCGAGGTCACGCAGCCGGTCACGCCCGGACTGCGCGTCGGGCAGCGCGTGTACATCCAGGGCAGCGGCGATGGTGCACGCGTGATCCCGCAAGGTTGAGTTCGTCCGGCTACAACGAGCCGACAAGCACAAAGACAAAGGGCCGGTTCACTGCGAACCGGCCCTTTTCAATGCGAGGTGAGGTGAGGTGAACGAGCCCGATCAGAACGGGATGTCGTCGTCCATGTCGTCGAAGCCCGAAGATGACTTCGAGGGCGCCTGGCGCGGTGCTGGCGCCGGAGCGCGCGGAGCGGATGCGGGCGGACGCGAATAGCCGCCGCCTTGCCCCCCCCCTTGCGAATATCCCCCCCCGTCGTCGTCGCCGGACGGGGCGCCCTGTCCCTGGCGGCTGCCGAGCATCTGCATTTGATCGACGCGGATGTCAGTGGCGTACTTTTCCACACCGTCCTTGTCGGTGTATTTGCGGGTGCGGATCTGCCCTTCGACGTAGATCTGCGAGCCCTTGCGCAAATACTGGGCCGCGATTTCGGCCAGCCGGCCGTTGAACACCAGACGGTGCCACTCGGTGGCTTCGCGCATTTCGCCGCTTTGCTTGTCCTTCCACTTGTCAGTGGTGGCCAAGGTCGCGTTGCACACTTGGTCGCCGCTCGGGAAGGTACGCGTTTCCGGATCTCGTCCGAGATTGCCGACGAGGATGACTTTGTTGACCGATGCCATATGTACTGCCCCTGGGAGATGCCAGTAATTCTGTGAGTCGCGGGTTCGCGAAAGCGATCGAGTCTACCTCGCCGCGAGCAACCTGACGACCGGCTCCTTTGGCACCCGAATCAGGTGCCAGCTGATGGCGCATCGGTAAGAATGCCCCCCCGGTGAGCTGGCGGACGACGGCGTTTCCGCCCTGAATCTGCCCTCCCGGCTCGTCAATGCCGTTCATTCGGCGCGGAGGCCTCATGGCGACCCCAATCACTTCCCTTACCCAAAAGATCGACCGTGGCGGCGCCATCACGATGGTTTTGACCATCCTTCTCGGCGCGGCAAGTTATCTGTTCGGACAATCCAGCGCCATCGAACTGCACTGGTTCTGGGTCGCGTTGATTGCGCTGTGCATCATCGGCGTGTCAGCTGTGCAGATCGCGCGCCTGCGCTCCCTGCAGGATCGGGACGACGAGCTCAGCGCCATCGTGGACGCCGTGCCGCACATGCTGTTCTTCAAGGACACCCGGTTGCGCTACCAATTGTTCAACACCGAATTCAAGCGGACATTCGACATCGACTCGAACGCCGGAATCGGCAAGACCGACCGGGATTTCTTCGGCCCAGAGCACTGGGAACGCTACATGGCGCAGGACCGCGAACTGATGGCTGCCGGCGTGGCCCGCAACTATGACGAAGAGATCGTCATCCAGGGAACGGTGCACAGCATCCAGTCACGCAAGCAGCCGGTGTATGACCGCCACGGCACCCTGCGAGGGCTGGTCGGCGTCTCGCTGGATGTCACGATCGAGAAGCAGATACAGCGCCAGCTCGAGGACGCCAACATGCGCCTCGGCATGGCCCTCGAAGCGGCCAGCATGGGGTCTTGGGAATGGAACATGGCCACCGGAGAGGTGCGCGCCGACGCGCGCACCCGGTTGATCCTGGGCATGAAGGAGAGCGATCACGACGCCGCTTCCGTTTTTGCCCGGCTTCATCCGGAGGACGCGAAGGAGACCAGGGCCCGCATCGACCTTGCGCGCACGCGCAAGGAGGTTGCCACCTTTGAGTTCCGGGTCATCGATGACTCAGGCGACGTGCGCTGGGTGGAGGGCTTTGGCTCGCTCGATGAAGGGCGCGGCGGCCTCGATTATCTGATCGGCGTCAACCGCGACATCACCGAACGTCGCCGAGGCGAGCTCGAGCTCAACGCAGCGAAGTTGCAGGCGGAGCGCGTGCTGGCCGAGCTCGAGCAATCACGGATCGACCTCGAACTGGCGTTGACCATCGGCGGCCTGGGTGTGTGGCGCTCCCTCACCACGCTGCCCAAGAACGCGGATCTGACCGATCCCGCATTCGGAGCCACCGTCATCACGGCGGACCAGAAGATTCGCGAGATCCTGGGGATCGACGACCATGCCGACGATGACCCGCTCACATACCTGAAGCTCGGCGCGCTGGTTCATCCTGATGACCTCCGAAGCGTCGTCGGCAAACTGAGGCGCACGTTCGACAAGGGGCAGGAGGTCTACAGCGACCAATACCGCATCTGCAGACCGAACGGGACGATCCGCGTGATGGAGGTGCGAGGCAGCTTGGCGCTTCGATACGAGTCGGATACGGTCGTCATGGACTTCACCGGCATCGCAAAAGACATCACTGAAGAAGAGGAGCTCAAGGCCAACCTCATCACCAAGGCCGAAGAAGCGCGAGCGGCCGTGGATGCGAAGACCCATTTCCTCGCCATGATGAGTCACGAAGTGCGCACGCCGCTCAATGGCGTGCTGGGAATGATCGACCTGGTCATGGAGACGCCGCTCACGGACGACCAGCGAAGCATGCTGACGGGATGCCGCAAGTCGTCAGTCGCACTGCTGAGGATCATCAACGACATCCTGGATGTCTCGAAGATCGAGGCGCGCATGCTGGGGTTGGAGAGCCGGCCGCTTTCGCTGACGCGCCTCATCGAAGACGTATGCACGAGCTTTACCGCGGACACCACACGCAAGTCGATCGCCCTGAAATTCCACCTCGATGCTGGAATTCCGCAGTACGTGATGGGCGATTCGGTCCGGCTGCGACAGGTGCTGACCAACCTGATCGGCAATGCCGTGAAGTTCACGCACCAAGGCAATGTGAGCGTCCAGGCGCGACTCACGCGAAACGGCCGACTGGAAATGACGGTGGAAGACACCGGCATCGGCATTGACCCGCTCTTCACGAGTTCGCTCTTCGAGCCCTTCAAGCAGGCCGAAGTAGCCACCACCCGCCGCTATGGCGGCACCGGGCTGGGCTTGTCAATCGTGAAACAATTGGTGGAGTTGATGCGCGGCAACGTCCGCTGCGAAAGCACGCCCGGTGTCGGCAGTCGCTTCATCGTGACCTTGCCTTTGCGCGCATGGACACCCGGCACAGGCTCCGCGCCAGGGCACAGCCCGGCGCCTCATCCCGTCATCGATGCGGCCAGAGTCGAACATGACGCCGTCGGTGGCGCTCTCGGCTTGAAGGTGCTGCTGGCGGAGGATCATCCAATCAATCGGGAGGTGATCACGCGGCAACTCGTGAGGCTCGGCTGCACGTGCGAATGCGCGGTCGACGGCCAGGAAGCCTGGGAAATGCTGATGGCTCCGGAAGCGGATTACGCACTGCTGCTGACGGATTGCCACATGCCGCGGCTCGACGGCTATGCGCTGACCACGCGATTGCGTGAAAGAGAATCTGCAGAGGGTCTGCCGAGACTGCCGATCATCGCGTTGACAGCCAGTGCGCTGCAGGGCGAGGCCGAGCGCTGCCTGGCGTTGGGGATGGATGTCTATCTCTCCAAGCCTCTGCAACTGGGCGATCTGCGCGATGCGCTGGTGAAGGTCATGTCGCGGGAGCCGCAAGAAGATGCGCTGGCGGCGCCAGCCGGCCCCGTCGACGTCGCGAAACCTGCGGAAGCAGCGCGATATCCGAGCCTGACGGCGCTATGTGGTGGCGACCTCGGCAACGTCGCCGAACTGGTCGGCATCTTCGTCACAGCGAGCGAGGAAGACCTGGAAAAGATGGACCGGGCCGCTGGGGCCGATGACTACATCGGGCTTAGAAAACTGGCGCATCGACTGTGCTCGGCATGTCAGCAACTCGATGAGCGCAACGCTGTCGATGCGTTCCGGACCGTCGAGTTGACGAGCGCGGACGATGAGAGAAAGCTGATCGAGGCCACGCGCGAAGCCTATGGCGCGGCAAGGGCCGAGCTCGAATCGGTGCTTGTTCGAGCCGGCGACTTCGCCCGCTCGTATCGGCGAACTGCCTGACCCATGTGCTGGAGTGTCAGGCCACCAGCTGGTTGGCTCGCGAGAAATCCACCAGTTCCACGAGGCTGGAGATGCTCAGCTTCTGGAAGATTCGCGCCTTGTAGCCACTGATGGTCTTGTTGCTGATGAGGAGTGTTTCGGCAATTTCCTTGTTGCTCAGGCCGCGGGCAAGATATTGCAGCACTGTCAGTTCGCGATCGGAAAGGCTCTTGATCAAGGCACCCGGCCGCGCACCGTCTGCGAGCGCCGCGTGCGACGCCAGGATCGAAGTCGCGAACATGCTGTAGCCGGCGAGGACCGTATGGGCAGCCTGGACCAACCGCTTCAGATCCTCCGTCTTACTGATGAATGCGTTGGCGCCGGCCTTGACCGCGCGCGCGCCGAAGATCGATTCCTGTTGACCGGAGAGCACGAGAAGCTTCGTGTCGCCGTGCAGCTTTCTTACGCGTTCGATGACGTCAAGACCGTTCAATCTCGGCAGATCGAGATCAAGGATCACCAGCTTCGGCTGAAGCTCGCGGATGACCGTCAATGCCGAAGGGCCGTCACTCGCCTCGCCGACGATTTCGAACTCACCGGTGGACTCCAAAGCGGATCGAACGGCCAGTCGAATGGCCGGGTGGTCATCCACGACGACTACTGATTGCATAACTTACTCCCTTTTGTTGACACCGATCCTGGTTCGGCCCCTTCGCAGAAGACCTGTCGATCCGATTCGTGATCGTCTCGGCGGGTCTGGTGACAGAGCGAAGAGGCTTTCCGTGGCCCTGAGAAAGAGCTGTCGGTTTGAAAAAACGCGAAGCATAGCGGCGCAAACTGCAATCGGTAGTACTACACCGCTTTCCCGGGTACTTTTCAGACATTTCCTAGGCTCCGCACAGGAAGACGCATCGCCGACAGATCCGGGCGCCTGCGCCTGCGCCTGCCGCGGAGACAATGACGCTATTCCATGAACCGCGAACCGGACTTCTTCGAAAACCTGCGCGCCGAACTGTCGAGCGGCCGTCTATGGCTCGACCGCGCCATCGTCCTTGGCTACGCCATCGCGGCGGGCCTGTTCGTGGTGGTCTTCACGATCGCCAGCGACCGCGCTTTCGGGCTGTTCCTGGGGCTGTACCGCTCCCATCCGTGGGCGGTTCTACTCTGGACGCCTGCCGTCACGGCCGCCATCGTCTGGGCAACGCGCCGCTGGGCGCCCGGTGCGCGGGGTTCGGGCATCCCGCAGGTCAAGGCAGCGCTGCATCCTGCGCTGCCGCCGGAGAAACGCGGTCTGTTCGTCTCGCTCAGGCTCACGGTTGCCAAGATCGGGCTGGCCGTGCTGGGCTTTGCGGCCGGACTCTCCATCGGGCGCGAAGGCCCCGCCGTGCAGGTCGCCGCCGGGGTCATGCAGCACGCGCGCCGGTGGCTTTCACCACGCACGACGATCGATGCGCGCGGTTTGCTCCTGGCAGGCGGCGCCGCCGGAATCGCCGCAGCCTTCAACGCGCCGCTCGCCGGCGTGGTGTTCGCGATCGAGGAACTGTCAGGCCGCATCGAAGCGCGTGCGAGCGGGTTGATCATCACGGCCATCGTGCTCGCGGGTCTGGTCGCGGTGTCCGTATTCGGCAATCTGAGCTATTTCGGCATCATCAAGGTGCCGCGTTTCGGCTGGGAGGTGATGGGACCCGGCCTCATGGTGGCCTTGACGACGGGGCTCGCCGGCGGTCTCTTTTCGAGGCTTCTCGCCACTTCGCTCACGGGAGCACCGCAGCGGTTGAACAATCTTCGGGCGCGCTGGCCCATTCGCTTTGCGGCCGTCGGCGGACTTGCGGTGGCGGCGATCGGCCTCGCGACCAACGGCACGACCTTCGGCTCCGGGTCGGAGTCGGTCAAGCACATGCTTGCGGGCCACGACGAGCTCACGCCGCTCTACACGCTGCTCAAGTTCATTGCGACCTGGCTCACGGCGTGGTGCGGCGTTCCGGGCGGAATCTTTGCACCTGCGCTTTCGATCGGCGCCGGCATCGGCGAGGGGATCGCCCGATTTGCAGGGCCTGGACTCGGCCCCGCACTCATCGCCATGGGCATGGCGGGCTTCCTGGCGGCGGTGACGCAGGCGCCGCTCACCGCCTTCATCATCGTGATGGAGATGGTCGACGGGCACTCGATGGTGCTCAGCCTCATGGCTTGCTCGCTGCTGGCCAGCCTGGTTTCACGAATGATCAGCAGGCCGCTCTATGAATCCTTGGCCGAACACATGCTGACGATGGCGATGGGCGCGCCACTGCCGCCGGATCCGGACGACCCGCTCGCGACCGGGCAATCCCCCGACGCACCTTGAAACAGGCGGGGATTTATCATGTCCGGTTGCCCAAAACCGACCGCCCTGTGAATTCCCCCTCCGATGACGTCTACCTCGGCGCCGCGCTTGCGCAACAGCGCATCAGCATCCGCGGCGCGCGCACGCACAACCTCAAGAACGTCGATCTCGACATCCCGCGCAACAAGCTGGTGGTGATCACTGGCCTGTCCGGCTCGGGCAAGTCGAGCCTGGCGTTCGATACGCTCTACGCCGAAGGCCAGCGCCGGTACGTGGAGAGCCTGTCCGCCTATGCGCGGCAATTCCTGCAACTGATGGACAAGCCCGACGTCGATGTGATCGAAGGCCTCTCTCCGGCGATCAGCATCGAGCAGAAGGCGACGAGCCACAACCCGCGCTCGACGGTCGGGACGGTCACCGAAATTCACGACTACCTGCGGCTGCTGTACGCCCGGGCCGGAACACCCTACTGCCCCGACCACGATCTCCCGCTCCAGGCGCAGACGGTCTCGCAGATGGTGGATGCGGTGCTTGCGATTCCCGACGAACCCCGGCTGATGATCCTGGCCCCGGTGGCCCGCGAAAAGAAGGGCGAGTTCGTCGAACTCTTCACAGAGATGCAGGCGCAGGGCTACATCCGCTTTCGTGTCGACGGGCAGACCTACGAATACAACGACCTGCCCAAGCTCAAGAAAACCGAGAAGCACGACATCGACGTGGTGATCGACCGCTTGCGCGCACGCCCCGACATGCAGCAGCGGCTCGCGGAGAGCTTCGAGGCCGCGCTGCGGCTGGCCGATGGACGTGCGATCGCGCTGGAGATGGACGCGCCTGCACCCGAAAACGGGGCCCAGTCGCCCGCGGCACGCGAACACCTCTTCAATGCCAAGTTCGCGTGCCCGATCTGCCACTACTCGCTGGCCGAACTCGAACCGCGCCTGTTTTCCTTCAATTCGCCCGTGGGCGCGTGTCCGAGTTGCGACGGCTTGGGACATCGAGAATTCTTCGACCCCGCGCGGGTCGTCGCGTTTCCGACGCTGAGCCTCGCCAGCGGCGCGGTGAAGGGCTGGGATCGGCGCAACGGCTATTACTTCAGCATGCTCGAAAGCGTGGCCAAGCACTACAAGTTCGATCTGGACACGCCTTTCGAGTCGCTTCCCGCTTCGGTGCAGCAGACCGTGCTGAACGGCTCGGCGCAAGAAGAGATCAAGTTCACCTACGTGATGGAGAGCGGCCAGCAATCCGGCAAGAAGCTGGTGCGCAAGCATCCCTTCGAAGGGATCATCCCGAACATGGAGCGGCGCTATCGAGAGACCGATTCGGCGATGGTGCGCGAAGATCTCTCGCGCTTTCGCAACTTGCAGCCTTGCCCCGAGTGTCACGGCACCCGTCTGCG
Source organism: Variovorax sp. 10N420 (assembly GCF_056394705.1). NCBI lineage: Bacteria > Pseudomonadati > Pseudomonadota > Betaproteobacteria > Burkholderiales > Comamonadaceae > Variovorax > Variovorax sp. 10N420. Next base: position 29,665 of record NZ_JBFTIJ010000009.1, read on the forward strand.
CCGCGAGGCGCGCCATGTGTTCCTGGTCGATCAAACCGGCGCGGAGCCCCGCCGCATGGCGATCTACGAGATCAGCCATGCCACGCTGCGCGAGAGCTTCGCGTACTTTCAGGACCTGCATCTGCGTGGCGCCAAGGCGGAAATTGCCGACAAGGTGGTGCGCGAGATCGGGCTTCGCCTGAAGTTTCTCAACGACGTCGGGCTCAACTACCTGAGCCTGGATCGCAGCGCGGAGACGCTGTCCGGCGGCGAGGCGCAACGCATCCGGCTCGCCTCACAGATCGGCTCGGGGCTGACCGGCGTGATGTATGTGCTCGACGAGCCCAGCATCGGTCTGCACCAGCGCGACAACGACCGGCTCATCGGCACGCTGAAGCACCTGCGCGACATCGGCAACAGCGTGATCGTCGTCGAGCACGACGAGGACATGATCCACGCCGCGGATCACGTGATCGACATGGGCCCGGGCGCCGGCGTTCATGGCGGGCGCGTGATGGCGCAGGGCACCTACGCGCAGGTTGCGGCAGACCCGGACTCACTGACGGGGCAGTACCTGTCTGGCGTGAAGAAGATTGCGGTGCCCGCGCGCCGAACGCCATGGTTGCCGGTCATGAACAAGCCCGTCGCAGAAGAAAGCAAGAAAGCATCGCGCTTTCCGCAGAGCGGTGCCGCCGAAAGGCGCGCGGCCCGCGAGGCAGCGCACCTGGCGACACAGTCCGACGTGCAGGAAATCCGGGTCGTCGGCGCGACGGGCAACAACCTCAAGAACGTCAACGTGGCGTTCCCGGTCGGCCTGTTGACGTGCGTGACGGGCGTCTCCGGCTCGGGCAAATCGACGCTGGTCAACGACACGCTCTATGCAGCCGTCGCGCGCACGCTCTATCGCGCACACGAAGAGCCGGCCGAACACGAGGCCATTGAGGGCATCGAGTATTTCGACAAGGTCATCAACGTCGACCAGTCGCCGATCGGCCGCACGCCGCGCAGCAATCCGGCCACCTATACCGGCCTCTTCACACCCATCCGCGAGCTGATGGCGGAGACCAACACGGCCCGCGAGCGCGGCTACGGTCCGGGCCGCTTCAGCTTCAACGTCGCGGGCGGCCGCTGCGAAGCGTGTCAGGGCGATGGCGTCGTGAAGGTCGAAATGCACTTCCTGCCCGACGTGTACGTGCCCTGCGAGGTGTGCCACGGGCAGCGCTACAACCGCGAAACGCTCGAAGTGCAATACAAGGGCCGCAACATCGCGCAAATCCTCGACATGACGGTGGAGACGGCGCACGAATTCCTGAAGGCCGTGCCGACCATCGAGCGCAAGCTGCGCACGCTGCTCGATGTCGGCCTGAGCTACATCAAGCTCGGGCAGGCCGCGACGACGCTCTCCGGTGGGGAGGCGCAACGCGTGAAGCTCGCGCTCGAACTCAGCAAGCGCGACACGGGCCGCACGCTCTACATCCTCGACGAGCCGACCACCGGGCTGCACTTCGCTGACATTGAGCTATTGCTGAAGGTGCTGCACCAGCTGCGCGACGCGGGCAACACGATCGTCGTGATCGAACACAACCTGGACGTGATCAAGACCGCCGACTGGCTCATCGACATGGGCCCCGAAGGCGGCGCCGGCGGCGGCACGGTGGTGGGCGTCGGCACGCCGGAGGCGATCGCCGCGAACGAAGCCAGCCATACGGGCCGATACCTGAAGCGCCTCCTGCCTGGCTGATCCGGCTGACCCGGCTGATCTCCGACCACCTCGCTCCATGACCTGCGAGGTCATCGACGCTGCGCGCAGCCTCGGCGACATTGGATGCAAGCCGGAACCGAGGTGGTGCCGGCAGCAACAGGCCAACATCTCAGGGCCAACGAAAGAGCATCATGAACGGCTTCGACATCCTTCCCCTCGCTGTGGCCCTACTCATCGGCATTGCCGCGGTGGGCTCCTGCATCGGCATCGGCATCGTCGGGTCGAAGCTCCTCGAAGGCACCGCACGGCAGCCAGAACTCAAGGACACCTTGCAGACCCTGTTCTTCCTGATCGCGGGCGTGACCGACGGCGCATTCATCATCGCCACCGGCATCGGGCTTTGGTTCGCGACCGCCAACCCGTTCCGCGGCTAGGAACGCCGCCCACAGTGGCGGCATGGCCTATCGCTGACCGATGCGGGCGTCGCCGAACAGCGCCTTCAGTTCGCGAGGCTGTGAACGCCAATACTGCGGCGGCGCCTCGACCTGGGCACCGAGTTCGGCGGCCGCGCGCCACGGCCAGTGCGGCTCGAACAGCATCGCGCGGGCCAGCGCCACCAGATCGGCCTGGCCCGCTGCGACGATGGCATCGGCCTGCGATGGTTCAGTGACGAGGCCGACAGCGATGATCGGAAGATCGACCGCTTTCCTGATGCGCTCGGCCAGCGGGACCTGGTAACCGGGCGAGAGCGGGATCTTCTGTTGCGGCGACACGCCTCCCGAAGAAACGTGGACGAAGCTGCATCCCAGCGACGAAAGCGCCTTGGCAAAGGCGATGCTCTGCTCGACATCCCAGCCGCCGTCGACCCAATCGGTCGCCGAGAGTCGCACGCCGACGGCCATCCGGTCCGGCACGGCGGCCCGCACTGCGGAGAACACTTCCAGCGGGAAGCGCATGCGGTTTTCAAGCGAGCCGCCGTAGGCATCGGCGCGCTGGTTGGCAATGGGCGAAAGAAACTGATGCAGCAGATAGCCATGCGCCGCGTGCAGTTCGATCGCGTCGAGACCGAGAGCATCGGCACGCTGTGCCGCACGCACGAAGGCCGCCTTCACGCGCGCGAGCCCACCGGCATCGAGGGCGGCAGGCGGAGGTTCGCCCGCCGCATGCGGGATCGCGGAGGGCGCCACGGTCTGCCAGGCGCCTTCGTCCGGCGTCAGGCACTGGCCGCCTTCCCATGGCACGTGGCTCGATGCCTTGCGTCCCGCATGAGCGAGTTGAATGGCGACCGGTACGCGCGAATAGCGGCGGATTGCAGCCAGCACGCGTCCGAGCGCCGCCTGGTTATCGTCCGAATAGAGCCCGAGGTCACCCGGCGTGATGCGCCCGATCTCCTCGACCGCGGTCGCCTCGATGATGAGCAAGCCCGCGCCCGACAACGCAAGCTGCCCGAGATGGATCATGTGCCAGTCGGCAGCGTTGCCGTGCTCGGCGGAGTACTGGCACATCGGGGCAATCACGATGCGGTTGCGCAGGGTCAACGGACCCAGCGCGAAGGGGGAGAAGAGGGCGCTCATGGCGCCCGTTATATCGGCGCCGCTCGCCCCGCGCTCGACAAAGGGCTTCCCGTGGGCCGCACCCGCAGCATGCCCTCTTGAGCGGTCGAGGCGACGAGCCGCCCGTCGCGCGTGAAGATGCTGCCGCGGCACAGTCCCCGTGCACCGTTCGCGCTCGGCGAATCGACACAGTAGAGCAGCCACTCATCCATTCGGAAATCGCGATGGAACCACATCGCATGGTCGAGGCTGGCGGGCCGTACCTGGCCGCTCATGAAGCTCAGGCCGTGCGGCAGCATGGCGGCGCGCAGCAGACCGTGGTCTGAAGCGTAAGCCAGCAAGGCGCGATGCACGAGCGGGTCGTCCGGCAGCGGCGCGATCGCGCGCATCCAGACGCTGCTCTCGGACGAGCGAGGCGCCGGCGCGAGCAGGTCGTCGGGCTCGATGCGGCGGTACTCGATCCCGTGCGGCATCAGTGCCTTGGGACGCCACATGGCAGGCAGCCGGTCGCCGAGCGCCATGCGTTGATCGAGTTCGCTCGGCAGCCCGTCCGGACCTGCGGCTTCGGGCATCGGAAGTTGATGCTCGATGCCCTCGTCCACGGTCTGGAACGAAGCCGACATCTCGAAGATGATGCGCTCCCGCTGGCGCGCGACCACGTGCCGCATCGTGAAGCTGCGGCCATCGCGCATGCGTTCGACCGCGTATTCAATGGGCGCATGCTCGCCGGGCAACAGGAAGTAGGCGTGCATCGAATGGACCGGGCGCTCAGCACCCACGGTCTGGCAGGCGGCCATCAGCGCTTGCCCCAGCACCTGGCCGCCGAAGACGGCCGGCGTGCCGATGTCTTCGCTCTGAGCCAGGAAGCGGTCGTTGCCCAGCGGTTGGAGGCTCATCAAGTCGACGAGGCTGTCGACGAGTCGGGAAGCGGTGGCGGGATCGGTCATCGGGAGAACGCAGGCAGCGCCGGAAAGACAAGCCTGCAACGATAGCAAAGAGCGCCCCGCCGTGGTGTCCCGCGCCGGTCAGCGATCCAGGTCGACCCCGTCAGCGGCCAGTTGGCTCTGGAGCGCGGTCACGTCGACCGTCGCGAAGCTACCGCCCCCCAGCGATGCCGCTGCGGTTCCGGCCGCTTGCCCCATCACGAAGCAGCCGCCGCTGGCCCGCGCCGCCGATTGGCCTTCGTGCGTCATCGAGGCGCAGCGGCCCGCGACCAGAAGGTTGTCCACCCCGCGGGGCACGAGCATGCGCCACGGCAGTTGGTTGTAGGTGCGGTTGCCATCGCGCGGGAAGGCCCACTCGATCTTGCCGGCCGCATGCATCTCCATCGGCCAGGCGTTGATGCCGATGCTGTCGTCGAAGCGTGCCGACGACAGGATGTCCTCACCCGTCAGCGCATAAAGCCCTTGGATGCGCCGCGTCTCGCGAATGCCCACCTGGGGCGCGATCTCCACGATGGACGATTGTTCGAAGCCGGGCACTTCGGCCTTGAGGAATCGGAAGTATTCGCCGATCTGCCGGCGGCCTTCGGTTTCGCCGTCGCTGAGTTGCCGGGCGTCCACGCCGTTCATCGCACCGCCTTCGGCATTGCGGATCTGCGTCACGTTGGCGCGCCATTCTCGCGGGTCGATCTGCGGACGCAGGATCGCGCCCTCTCTCGGAAAGCTGTAGGCCTGCGGATCGCGCTCACGCGCTTTTGTCATCAGGTCGTTGATGGCCTTGAATTCGCCCACGGCGGCCAGCGCGCGCTGCGCGTCGACGTGGCCGATGCGAAACATGGTGGATGGGAACAATCCGCTGCCGTGGCCGTCGCCCACTTCGAAGGGCACACCGGCAAAGGCCGCCACGTCCGCATCGCCGCTGCCGTCGATGAAGGCATTCGCACGAATTGCCTGGCGGCCGGATTTCGTTTCGACTACCAGCGCGGCAATGCGATTGCCGTCCATGACCACCGCCGCGGCCAACGCGTGGAACAGCAGCTGCACGCCGGCGTCGAGCAATAGCTGATCGGCCGCGCACTTGTAGACGGAGGTGTCGTACGAACGCACGCGAATACGGCCCTGCATGCCGTCCTGCGGCTTGTTGAGGCCGCCCATGGCGTCGATGCGCGCGAGCAGGTCGTCCGCCACGCCATGCACGAGCAGCGTCATTTCGCCGTCGCGCTTGCCGTAGAGGCCCGCGAAGTTGGTCACGCCGCCGGCGGTGCCCATGCCCCCGAGGAAGCCATAGCGCTCCACCAGCAGCGTGCGCGCGCCGTGGCGGGCGGCGCTCACGCTGGCAGCGATGCCGGCAGGGCCGCCGCCGACCACGACCACGTCGTACTCGCCGAAGACCGGCAGGCTGCGTTGCGGTTCGATGACGGTGGACACGTTCATTGCAGTTTGATGCCGTTCGTCGAGATGATGCGGGTCATGATCGCGGACTCTTCCTTGACGCGTGCCCGCATGCCGTCAGGCGACGTGCCGACTGCCTGCCAGCCCTGATCGAACAACCGCTGGCGCACTTCGGGCGATTTCATGATGACGGCGAGTTCCTTGCTGATCCGGTCCTGCGCGGTCTTCGACAGATTGGCGGGGCCGAGCAGGGCGGTCCAGACTTCGAGATTGAAATCACGAACACCGGCTTCGGAGAGTGAGGGCACTTCAGGTGCCAGCGTGCTGCGCCCGCTCGTGAGGCCGATCGCCTTGAGCTTGCCGGCCCGCACCTGCGGCCATGCGACGCCCGGTGGGATAAGGGCCATCTGCACCTGGTCGCCCAGCAATCCGGTCACGACCTGTGGATTGCCTTGATAGGGCACGTGCTCGGCCTTCAGCCCAGGGACGCGGCTCTTGAGGAGCTCCATGCCCAGGTGGCCGACCGAACCGACGCCCACCGAACCGTAGCTCCACTTGTCGCCGCCCTTGCGCGCCGCATCGAAGAAGGCAGCGCCGCCGGGCAGGTTGTTCGGCGCGACCAGCATCAGCGGCGCGGTGGCGATCAGCGACAAGTAGGTGAAGTCCTTGGCCGGGTCGTAGGGCAGCTTGGGGTACAGCATCTTCGACGAGGTCAGATTGCCGTTGATCACGATGCCGAGGGTGTGATCGTCGGTCGCCTTCGCTACCAGGTCGGCCGCGATGTTGCCCGACGCGCCGGGCCTGTTGTCGACGATGACCGGCTGCCCGAGCGCCTTCGCCAGAGGCTCGGCGATGGTCCGTGCCGCGATGTCGGGGGTCGAACCGCCCGGAAAGCCAACGATCAAGCGGACCGGCTTGGTAGGCCATGCGGCGCCCTGTGCCATGGAAGCCAGCGGCAGAATGCCGGCGGCCAGGCCGCAGGCAGCGACAAGGAGAGCTCTCTTCGATGCGTGCATAAAGTGAAAGGGTTGAAAAAGCAAAGGGCCCAAGGATACGCCCCGCTGTGTCCAGACGTTACGAGGAGGTCTGCCGGAGCATGCGCTTCAGTCGACGCGAACGACGATCGGCTCCAGCCCCTCGATGTGCACCTTCATGGTCTGGGCCGGCTTCACCGCCCCCACGCCTTCGGGCGTGCCGGTGAAGATGAGATCGCCAGGCTGAAGTGCAAATAGCGTCGATAGGTTGGCAATGACTTCGTTGACCGACCAGATCAGGTTGCGCAGGTCGCTCTTCTGGCGGACCTCGCCATCGACCTCGAGTGTGATCGCACCTTGCGCGATCTCTCCCGAGTCAGCGAGCTTGCGCACCGCACCCACGGGCGCCGAAAAATCGAAAGCCTTGCCGATTTCCCATGGGCGGCCCTGTTCACGCATCTTCATCTGCAGGTCGCGGCGCGTCATGTCCAGGCCGACGGCGTAACCGTAGATGTGGCTGGCGGCGTCGGCCACGGCAATGTTTCTTCCGGCTTTGCCGATCAGGACGACCAACTCAGCCTCGTAGTGGTAATTGGCGGTCTGCGGTGGGTAGGGAATGTTCGCGGTCTTTCCAGCGGCCACCGGAACGATCGATGCGTCGTCGTTCGGCTTGCAAAAGAAGAAAGGCGGCTCGCGATCGGGATCGAAACCCATCTCGCGCGCATGCGCTGCGTAGTTGCGGCCGACGCAATAGACGCGGCGCACCGGAAACAGGTCGGACGAACCGGCGATGGGAAGGCCGACGACGGCCGGAGGAGAAACGACGAAAGACATGTGGGCTCCTGCCGCCTGTGCGGCACGTGGGTCGAAAAAATCGCTGACGAGCGCAGCGAACGATCAGGAATCCGGCGTCAGGAGTCCTGGAGGAACGCTTCGCGCAAGATGCCCATGGCCTGTTGCACAGGACGATCCGAAAAGCTGAACAGCACGGCATCGTCGGCTGCCGAGAGGCGCAGCGGCGCCCAGGAAGGCACGACAAAGGTGTCGCGCGGACCGAAGGCGAATCGCTGCCCGCCGATCTCGGCCGTGCCATGGCCTTCGACCACGCTGTAGACGGCGCCATCGGTCGCGCGATGCGTCTTGCCGGCAAACCCGGCCGGAAGAAGCTGCAGGTTGGTCGCGATGGTGGGCATCGGCGAGCCGCCCGTCAGCGGATTGATGTAACGCAGCTTGTGGCCCAGCCATGCGTCAGGCGCCTCCTGCCTTTGCAACTGCGCGAGTGCGTCGCGGCTGCGGGCGTAGGGATAGTTGAAGATCGGCGAGGTCGGCGAGCTGTGGTCATGCCGCACAGGCACCATGTTGTGGCCGAATCGCGCGAGGCTGTTGCCCTCGGGACGGGCGACGTGCTGCACCTTTGCATCGGCGTTCTCTGCAAAGCCGGCATCGAAGAAGCGGAGCATCGGGATATCGAGCCCATCGAGCCAGACCACCGGCTCGGTCACGCCTTCGATGCCTTCGTTGCCATGGTCGTGCCAGGCCCACGAAGGCGTGATGATGAAGTCGCCCGGGTACATGGTGGTGCGCTCGCCACCCACCGTGGTGTAGGCCCCCTTGCCGTCGACGATGAAACGCAGCGCCGATTGCACGTGGCGGTGAGATGGCGCGACCTCGCCCGGCATGATGAGCTGCAAGCCCGCGTAGAGCGATTGCGTGATCGATGAACGACCTGGAATCGCCGGATTCTCAAGCACCAGCACACGGCGCACGGCTTCTTCGGCAGTGATGAGTTCGGCCGATTCCATCAGCAGCGGGCGAATCTCGTCGTAGCGCCAGAGCGCGGGCACGCAGGGAGTCTGCGGTTCACGCGGCACCAGAGCGTGCAGCGATTCCCAAAGCGGCGTGAGGTTCAGCGGTCGGATGCGCTCGTAGTAGGCACGGCGTTCGGCGGCGTCCGTGTGCGCGGCTTGCGTAGCGGTGTTCATGGGATTTGTCTCCTGGCGATCGAAGCCCGAATGCGATTGTTGGTCGCACCTACTATTTGTTCAAGATGGACAACTCGATACCCACAATTGCGTTTTCAGATAATGGCCGTTCTGAAGTTCTGAGCATTCCGGAGGCCCTCATGTCCAAACTCGATCTCGAATGGCTCGCCGTGTTCGACGAGATCTACAAGACCGGCAGCGTCTCCAAGGCCGCGGACCGCCTGGGCATGGCGCAGGCCGCAGCCAGCACCATGCTGAACAAGCTGCGCGCGCACTTCGATGACCGGTTGTTCGCGCGCACTGCGCAGGGCATGCAACCCACGCCCTATGCACAGCGGCTGTGCATTCATGTGCGCGAAGTGCTCTCCCAACTCGACCAGGCGCGCGGCAGCCGCGGCGGCTTCGATCCGGGCGAGGCGCAGCGCACCTTTCGCATCTGCATGACGGACATCAGCGAGGTGGTGTTGCTGCCCCGGCTTCTGGACCATCTGCGGCGCTCAGCCCCTGGCGTGCACATCGAAACCGAAATCATCTCGACCGACAGCGGGCGCCGCCTGGAAGACGGCGAAGTCGATCTCGCGGTGGGCTTCATGCCGCAACTCGACGCGGGCTTTTATCAGCAGACGCTCTTTGCGCAGAACTTCGTCTGCCTGGTGGCGCGGGACCATCCTCGCATCGGCGCGCGACTCACGCTCAAGCGCTTCGAGGGTGAGGCCCACGCGGTGATCTCGTCCTCGGGCACCGGCCACGCCATCATCGACAAGACCATTGCGCGACTGGGCCTCACGCGCAACGTCGTGGTGCGCTTGTCGAGCTTCCTGAGCGTGGCGCGCATCGTGGCGCACACCGAGCTGATCGTGATCGTGCCGCGCATCCTGGGCGAAGTCCTCGTGACCCAGGAGCCTGTGAAGATGATGGATCCGCCCTTTGCACTTTCGACCTACGCCGTCAAACAGCACTGGCACGAACGATTTCACGCCGACGCCGGCAATGCCTGGCTGCGCCGCACGCTGGCGCAACTCTTTGGTGCCGACTCCGCCCCGGCGCTCGCATAATCCGCGAGGGCGTTTCATCGATCAACTCATCGCCCAGGAATACATGTCGTCCATCACCCTGCGATTTCTGGCCGAGCCCAGCGCCGTCAACTTCGGTGGCAAGGTTCACGGCGGCACTGTCATGAAGTGGATCGACGAAGCCGGGTATGCGTGCGCGACGAGCTGGTCCAAGCGCTATTGCGTGACCGTGTTCCTCGGCAGCATTCGCTTCCACCGCCCGATCATGATTGGCGACCTGGTGGAGGTAGAGGCCCGCCTGGCCTACACCGGCAACAGCAGCATGAACATCTCGGTCGAAGTGCGCAGCGGCGACATGAAGGGCGGCGAGATGCAGAAGACCACCGAGTGCCTGATCGTCTTCGTTTCGGTCGATTCGCACGGCCGTCCGCTGCCGGTCGATGCGTTCGCGCCAGGCACGCCGGGCGAAATGGCGCTGGCCGAGCGGGCGCGGGCGCATCTTGAAGCGTCGCGGGCGGCTGCCGGTACTTAGGCGCCGCTGACCGCTTGATCTTGTCGCAATCAGCCTATAGCGACCACCGTCCCACTCACCTCACCCAGCCCGATGCGCACCGCGCCTGCGCGCTCGCAATAGCCGCGCAGGCTCAGCGTGTCGCCATCCTCGAGGAAGGCGCGGCGTTCGCCATTGGGCAGGGTGATCGGCTGCTTGCCACCCAGGGTGAGTTCCAACAGAGAGCCCGCCTCATCCGGATTCGGCCCCGACAACGTGCCTGATCCAAGCAGATCACCAGGCTGCAGATTGCAGCCGTTCACCGTGTGGTGCGTGACGAGTTGCGCAGCGGTCCAATAGGCAGCTTCCGTGGTGTTGCCACGCGTGAGCCGCACAGCCGATTCGCCCGCGTCGCGCATCCTCGCGGTCTGCAGCCACACCTCGAGCGTGATGTCGAGCGCGCCGCTTTCGCGATTGGCAGGTGCATCGAGATAGGCCAACGGCTGCGGATCTCCTTCAGGGCGCGCAAACTTCGCACGGAAAGGCGCGAGCGCCTCCATGCTGACGATCCACGGCGATACGGTCGTCGCAAAATTCTTTGCCAGGAAAGGGCCGAGCGGCTGATATTCCCAAGCCTGCAGATCGCGCGCTGACCAGTCGTTGAGCAGCGTCACCCCGAAGAGATGCTGCTCGGCATCAGCGATGGCGATGGGCTCGCCCAAGGCATTGCCGCGGCCAACGACGAACCCGAGCTCCAACTCGTAGTCGAGCCGCTTCGATGGGCCGAAGCTCGGCGCCTGGGCATCGGGCGCCTTGGTCTGCCCCTGCGGGCGCTTGAACCGCTGGCCGCTCACGCCAATGGACGAGGCCCGGCCGTGGTAGCCGATCGGCACCCACTTGTAGTTGGGCATCAGAGGCTGGTCGGGGCGGAACAGCTTGCCGACGGTGGTTGCGTGATGAATGCCCGTGTAGAAATCGGTGTAGTCGCCAATGCGGCAGGGCACGGTCATCTCGACGGACGATTGCGCCGATAGGGCCTTACTCCAGGCGGCCTGCTTCGGGCTGCCTTCGCGCAGCCCTTCGGAGATGGCGCTGCGCAGCGCCTGGCGTTCCGCTGCGCCTTGCCCCAGCAGCACGTTCATGTCATCCGTATCGATGAGTCCGGCGGCCTTGAGATCAAGCACCTGGTCGCCGATGGCGATCCCGATGCGAAATCCCTCGCTGCTGCCATCAGGCCGAAAGCGTCCGAAGGGCAGGTTCTGGATCGGAAAGTCGCAGCCGGCTTCGTTGGCCGATGACACCCAACTGCGCAGCTTCGGATCGTGTGTGGTGTTGATGGCGTAGGTCATGGGGTGAATTGATCCTTGAGGCCGGCCCAGCAGTCGGCGTAGTCGTTGTCGAGCGCCGGGCTCTTCATCGCGAATTCGGTGGGGATGAAGCGATAGCGGCTCTCGAACATGAAGGCGAGCGTGTTGTCGAGCTTCTGCGGCTTGAGCTCGCTGCGGCTCGCCTTCTCGAAAGCTTCTTCGTCGGGGCCGTGCGGAACCATGCAGTTGTGCAGGCTCGCACCACCAGGCTTGAAGCCGCCCGGCTTGGCGTCGTACTGCCCATAGACCAGCCCCATGAATTCACTCATGAGATTGCGGTGGTACCAGGGTGGACGGAAGGTGTCTTCCATGACGAGCCAGCGCGGCGGAAAGATCACGAAGTCGCAGTTGGCGGTCCCGGGCGTGTCGCTCGGCGAAGTCAACACTGTGAAGATCGAAGGATCCGGATGGTCGAAGCTGATCGAGCCGATCGTCATGAAATGCGCCGTGTCGTATTTCACGGGCGAAAGGTTGCCGTGCCAGGCGACGACGTTGAAGGGCGATTGCCTTGTCGGCGCCGACCAGAAGCGGCCGCCCGCCTTCTTGACGAGCTCGTAGCCCGTGCTCGCTTCCTCGAAGGCGGCGACGGGCGCCTGGAAGTCGCGCGCATTGGCAAGGCCGTTCGAACCGATCGGGCCCAGCTCGGGCAAGCGGAATTGCGCGCCGTAGTTCTCGCAAACGTAGCCGCGGGAAGGTCCTGCGCCAGATTCCGAATCGGGCAGGCCGACCTTGAAGACCACGCCTCGCGGCACCAGCGCAATCTCGCCGGCCTTGACGTCGAGCACGCCCATCTCGGTGGTGATTTCAAGACGACCCTGCTGCGGCACGAAAAGCATTTCACCGTCGGCGTTGACGAAGGCGCGGCGCTCCATGGAGCGGTTCGCGATGTACACGTGCGCGGCGACGCCGGTCTGCGCTTCGGCATCGCCGTTGGCGGCGATCGTATGGACGCCATCGACGAAGTCGACGTTGGCGTTGTCCATCGGGATCGGCGCCCAGCGCAGCGGCTCGGGCGGCAGGAGCATCTCACGATCGGCACCGGTCTTCCATTGCGCCTGCGCGTAGGGCTTGTAGCGTCCGGACACCACGGAGGGCTGGCGCCGGTACATCCACGTGCGCCTGTTTTCGTGGCGCGGCGCGGTGAAGGCCGTGCCGGAAATCAGCTCGGGATACAGGTCGAAGGGCGCGCGCTGCGGGCTGTTGCGGCCTTGGGGCAAGGCGCCTGCGACGGCTTCGGTCGCGTATTCGTTGCCGAAGCCGCTTTGATAGCGGCGCTCGCCGGCGGATGCGTCGGTCATGGTGTCCTTTCTCCTTTGGGAGTCTCAGCGGCGCTCGAAGCGGCCTCAAGGGCTTGGCGAAGCACCGGCATCGAGCCGATGTGATTGGCGAGCACAAGCACGAGCCGGGCATTCAGAGCGTGGCTTTCTTCGGTCGACAAGCCTTGGTGTGCTTCGATCAGCGCCTCGTAGAAATCGTCGGGCGCGTCGAGGTTTGGGGTGGTGATGAGTTCCATCGTCTTCTATGCCTTTGCCAGGGCACGATCGCGCGCGGAACGCACGACGTGGGATGTGGGATGGCGCCAGCGCGCGCACACGTGCTGGTCGGGACGCAGCAGGTAAACAGTGCCGGAACGCGCGTCATAGCGGCGGGCCGCGACTTCGCCTTCGCCCGTCGCGCTGACCCGCACCACGTGCAGCGGCACGTCGGCCTCTGCCACTGCTTGCAGACTGCGTTCGGCCTCCTCGCCTTGGCCGAAAACCACCGCGGTGAAGCACGCAGCGCCCGCGGATGAAGCGGGACACAGCTCGCGCAGCAACCATCCGCTGGAGCCATCGGGCCGAACGATCGGCGCATCGGCGGCGGGCGCACCAGGCGCCATCCGGCCGTCGAAAGCATCCTCGTCGGGCGTGTTCAACGGCGACTCGCTCAGCGTGCTCGGGACCGAGAGACGCCCGCTGTTGACCAGCGCCCGTGCGAAGGCATGGCGCTTGGAAAGTTCGAGCACGGCGTCGCGAAACAGCCTGCTGACTTCGCTCTTCGGCGTGATGAAGTCGGTGGCGCGTGTCGAGTGGCGGATGTTCTCGTCGGCCGCGTATTCGCGCTCGCTCGCATAGCTGTCGAGCAGCGCGTCGGGTGCTTCGCGCCTGATGACGGCAGCCAGCTTCCACGCGAGGTTGTCCGCGTCCTGCACGCCCGAGTTCGCACCGCGCGCGCCGAAGGGCGACACGCCATGCGCCGAGTCGCCAGCGAACAGCACGCGGCCATGGCGAAAGCGCTCCATGCGTTGGCAGGCGAAGGTGTAGACGCTGGCCCATCCGATGCTGAACTGCACGCGCTCATGGCCGATGCTGTCGAGCAATGCGCGCACGCGCGGGATGATGTTTTCGTGCTTGCGCTCTTCCACCGGATCGGCGTCCCAGCCAAGCTGGAAGTCGACACGCCACATGTTGTCGGCCTGCTTGTGAAGCAGCACGCTTTGGCCGGGATGAAAAGGCGGATCGAACCAGAAGCGCCGCTCGGTCGGAAGCCCCGCGTCCATGTTCACATCGGCGATCAGGAAGCGGTCCCGGAAGACGCGGCCCTTGGCCTCCTGTCCAAGCAGTTGCCGCAGGCTGGATCGCGAGCCATCGCAAGCCGCCACATAGTCGGCACCGAGCTGGTAGTTGCCCTCGGGCGTCTCGATGGTGAGCAGCGCGTGGCCCGCATGCTGCGCAACGCCGACCACCTTGTTGCTCCAGCGGATGTCGATCAGCGGCAGCTCGGCGGCGCGCTCCGACAGATAGCCTTCGACGTAGTACTGCTGCAGGTTGATGAATGCCGGTCGCTCATGTCCCTCTTCGGGCAGCAGGTCGAAGTTGTAGACCTGCTCGTCCTTGAAGAACACCCTGCCGACCTTCCACGACACCCCTTTGGCCACCATGCGATCGGCGCAACCCAGCCGATCGAATATTTCGAGCGTGCGCTTTGCGAAGCAGATGGCGCGCGAGCCGGTGGACAGCGTGTGGTCGTTGTCGAGCAGCACCACCGGCACCTGCCGTTGCGCAAGATCGATTGCCAATGCGAGCCCCACGGGGCCGGCGCCGACCACCACGACCGGATGCCGCGCGGGCGGCGCGGCGTCCTGGTCCGCGTGGCGCCTGTAGTCGAAGTGCAGCGACTGATAGTCGACGCCCTGCATCGCTCAGCCTTCCAGCGCCTTCCACATTTCGATGTCGCGCTCGGCGGTCCAGATGCGCGGATCGACATGGCCCGACGCTTCGTCGTAGGCACGGCTCACGTCGAAGGGCATGCAATGGTCGAAGATGACCCACTGGCTGTACTTGGGCTTGAGCTTGGCATAGGTGTCCCTGTAGACCGCGTTGAGGTCGCGGCCGGCTTTGACGCCTTCCTGGACGCTGCTGTAGACGTCGGCGATGAAGCTGCGGGTGCCTGCGAGGCCCTTCGCCACTTGATCGGCGGTCGTCAGCGCGGCACCGCGCCCCGGAACGAGCGCCTTCGGCTTCAACGCGGCGATGTTGTCCAGCGTCTGCGGCCAGTCCTGGAAGTAGGCATCGCCGGCGTAGGGCGTGGCGTCGAACTCGACCAGGTCGCCGCTGAGCAACGCCCGCTCCTCCGGAAGCCAGACGACCGTGTCGCCCTTCGTGTGGCCGCGGCCCAGCTGGATGAGCTGCACTTCGAGCTTGCCCAGCCACAAGGTCATCTTGCCGGTGAACGTGATGGTCGGCCAAGTCATCCCCGGCGGCACGGTTTCGACGTTCTGGAACAGCCGGGGGAAGCGACCGATCTCGCTCGCCTTGTCTTGCTCGCCGCGCTCCACGATGAGGTCGCGCGTGTCCTGGCTGGCAATGATGTGCTCGGGCTTGTAGGCGGCGGCGCCGAGCACACGAACGGCGTGATAGTGCGTCAGCACGACGTACTTGATCGGCTTGTCGGTCACCTCGCGGATGCGCCGGACCACATCGGCCGCCATGGCGGGCGTGGCCTGCGTATCGGCCACCAGCACGCAGTCGTCGCCGATGATGATCCCGGTGTTGGGATCGCCCTCGGCCGTATAGGCCCAGGCGTGCTCGGAGATCTGGCTGAAGGTGATCTTCTTTTCTTCCAGATCGGCTTGGCTGGCGAATTTCTTGACCTCGGTCATCACGGGTCTCCTTGTAAAAATTTGTCTAACGTAAATTGATTCGGCGTAAACGAATGCACGCAGTTTAGATCGCCAATCAGTTAATGTCTAATGCCTTCCGCAGAAACGAACAAAAGGGACTGGCGATGAGCACAGACAACGAGCGCAGCCAACGCGGCATCCAGAGCATCGAAGTCGGCGGGCAACTGCTTCGCGCCCTGGTCCACAACGGACGACCCATGGCGCTGAAGGACCTCGCGCGCGAAGCGGAGATGTCTCCCGCCAAGGCGCATCCCTACATGGTCAGTTTCGGCCGGCTGGGGCTCATCGAGCAGGATCGCGTCAGCGGCCACTATCTGCTCGGACCGCTCGCGTTGCAACTGGGGTTGATCAGCCTTCAGCAGGCGAACCCGGTTCACGTCGCCACGCCGCTGATCGCCGAACTGGCGCAGCAGATCGGGCAGACTGTGGCCATCGCCGTCTGGGGCGACCGGGGCGCCACCATTGTGCGGATCGCGGAATCGCCAGCGCCGCTGCACGTGAACATGCGGCACGGCACGGTGTTCTCGCTCACCAACACGGCGTCGGGCCGTCTGTTTGGCGCCTACCTGGATCCAGCGGTCGTCAAGCAACTGCTCGAGGACGAACGCCGGCGCGAGCGCAAGGGCGCGGCCACGGCGCACGCTCCCCGGCGAGGCATGCCGCCAGCGCGACCTCTGCCGAGCTGGCAGGATTTCGAGTCGCAATTGCGCGAAGTCCGCAGCCACGGCGTCAGCCGCTCGGACGGCGAAATCCTGCCCGGTGTGAGCGCGATGTCAGCGCCGGTCTTCGATCACACCGGAGCCATCTCGCTGGCGCTCACGGCCATTGGGCCGTCCGCCATCTTCGACACGGATTGGGACGGCGAGATCGCGCTCGCCCTCAAGGCGTGCGCGGATCAGGTGTCGCAGCGGCTGGGCGCTTCGGCTTCAAGGCCTTGACCCGTTCCAGGCTCTCCGCCGGCCAGTACTGCGAGCCGCTGTAGTACTCCGCAGTCGCCGGTACGCCCGCCGGCAGCACGACCCAAGGCTGCTTCGAAGCCGTGTAGATGTGGATGTCTGGCGGCAGGGCGTCGGGCGAATCGAGCGTGCCGACGCGAACGAAAGCGATCGCCTCGCCCGCGCCTGCATAGTGGCTCCACAGGGCGACCCGGCATTGCGAACAGCGCGCGATCTTCTGGCCTTTGCCGCTCAGCGAAGGGGTGTCGACCATTTCGAGGTCGCCTTGCAGCAACTGCAAGCGGTCGCGTTCGATCAGCGCGTTGATTGCAAACGCACTGCCGCTCTCGCGCTGGCACCAGCGGCAATGGCAGCAGTTCACGAAGAGCGGCCGAGTCGCCATGCGGTAGCGGACTGCGCGGCAGGTGCAGCCGCCTTCTATCGGGAACGGATCGGTGCTCATCGATGTCCTTTCAGGCGCGTTGGGCTGTAGCCAGAAGCCGCAGGCCCAGGCAGACCATCACCGTGCCGGCGAACCTGTCCGCCCAGGCTTTGTACCGGAGATAGGTTTTCTGGGGCCCACTCGCGGAGAGGGCCAGCGCCACCAGCGCATACCAGCTCGTTTCAAGCGCGAAGACCACCGCCACGATGCCCACTCCGAAACCGAGCGAAGGCGTCGGCGGAAGAAATGCGGCGAAGACGCTCGCGTAGACGATCGCCGTCTTCGGATTGCTCAGCTGCGTCGCCAATCCAAGCAGAAACGCGCGGCCCGCCTGACGCTTCGCTCCACCCGCACCCCGCACTGATGAACCCATCGACAAAGGTTGGCTCGCGCCGAGCCAGATCCGCACGCCGAGATAAGCAAGATAAAGTCCGCCCGCGGCCTTGAGGACGACATAGAGCGTCGGCACGGCCAGCAGCAACGCCTGCAGCCCGGCCAATGCAGCAAGCGCAAAGCAGGCCCCGCCCAGCCCCATTCCGAATGCCGCCGCCACGCCTTGCGAGCGCGAAAGCGACACGGCCGTGCGCGCGACCATCACGAAGCTGGGCCCCGGGCTCACCACGCCGACCGCCAAAGCGCCGGCGATGCCAAGAAGTGGAAGTAACTGAGTCAATCGTGGCTCCTTGCCTTCATCGGGCCAGGAGATTACTCCAGTCGTCTCAGCCCATGAAGCCCAGGTTCTTCGGATACTCGAGGCCGTTGAAGTTGCCGCCGAAGTTCTTCAGGTTCGGCAGGATGCCTGGCAGATCGATGTCCGGCACGCCGAACCACCTGGCCAACGTTGCACCGTACTGATCGACCGAGGTCGTGGGAATCAGCCGCCCCTGCCCCACGTGCCCTTCGTAGCCGGCGAGCTTCGGGTCGTTGTTGATGCTCACCACCTGCGGCATGCCATAGAACTGCTTGCCCTTGACCGCGCCGCCGACGACGAAGTGATGGCTACCCCAGCCGTGATCGGAGCCATCGCCATTGCTCGCCAGCGTGCGGCCGAAATCCGACGCCGTGAAAGCCGTGACCTTGTCCCCGACGCCCAGCGCTTCCATCTGGCGATAGAACGCAACCAGCGCATCGCTGAGCTGCTTCATCAGGCCTGGCTGGTTGGCGATCAGGTTGTCGTGCAGATCGAACCCACCCATGGACACGAAGAAAACCTGCCGCTTCACGCCGAGCGCGGCACGCCCGCGAATGACACGCGAGACCATCTTGAGCTGGTTCGCGAGCCCGGTGGTCAGTCCCGCGAAGGTGTCGTTCGTGAAGGTGGCCGGGGCAATGGCCGCCGTCACAGCCGTTTCGGCTTCCACCGCGCGCCGGGTCACGCGGTTGTATTCGTTCTCCAGCGCGTGGGTGCGCGCCTCCTGCACGAGTTGCGCCATGGCGGACTTGACCGAGGCCGATCCGAAGACCGTGTTGCTCTTCACGCTGCCGATGCCGACGGCGCCGTTCGTGCTGACCTGGTATTGCAGGGCGGTGTCGCCCGAGAGAAACACCGCATTGCCCGCGACGGACATGCAGGTGAACAACGAGGTCGTGTTCTGCGACAGCGCGAGGTCACCGAGATTGCCGCCCCAGCCTACCGTCGAGCCTTCGGGTGAAGAGGACTGCCAGATCGACTGCTGGTCGTTGTGCGAGAAGAGTTTGGGCGGCTGCGGATAGAGCTTCTTGTTGCTGTTGTTGTACTGGGCGCGCGTGAGCGGGACCACGAGCGGACCGACGTTGAGTTGCACCGCCACTTTGCCCTCGTTGTTGAAGAGGCCGGCCAGTTGCCCCATCGACGGATGCAGCGCGTATTGGCGTCCGTCGGCCAACGCAGTCGTCGGCGTGAGCAGCGTCGGGTCGAGAGCGGCCTTCGCAATGGCGATCCCATTGGCGGCCTGCGGCACACGAATGGTGCTGTAGGCGTTGTAGCTGGGGTCGTCGTAGGTGACGACGGTGTTCGCATAGTCGTTGCCGCCAAAGAGGAAGACGCACACCAGCGCCTTGTAGTCGTCGGAGGAAGCGGCCTGCGCGGCGGCTTCGCCCATTGCCGCGAGATTGAGCGCAAAGGGCAACGCAGTGCCCGCCATGGCAAGCTGGCCGGAGCGGCGAAGAAACGCGCGCCGGGTATGGGCGGCAGGATCGATCAGGTACATCGCGCAGTCCCTTATTTCTGGATGAGGTACGAAGGCGCTGCCAGCACCAGGAGCACGGCGGCATACACGCGATTGAGCTTGACGCCGTCAGCGCTGGATGCCGTCACGGCCGGTGTGGCGAGGGCCCCGACGATCAGCGCGACCGTCGCCGCTGAAAGCTGGTTGCCCGTGAGCAGCAGGTTCAGTCGCTTCACCAGCGCGGCCGGATCGAGCACCAGCGCGAGTTCATTCGCATAGGTGGCGTTGACGTCCTTGGCCGTCCTCTGGAGCGCGCCCTGCATGTAGTTGATGTAGCCGCCGACGCTTGTCTCGTTGACCAACTGGAATTCCGGCGCGACCATCTTCGCGCTCGCGATCGCGGTCGAAGGCGGCACGTAGCCAGGTCTGAAGTAGTTGAAGACCGAAGGCGAACGCAACGGGCTCTGCCCGAGCTGCGTGTCCGACCGCGAGAGGTCACCGATCTTCCAGTTGCCGGTCGCCGAGTCGGCGCCGAAGGTCCGCGCCCATTGCACGAAGCGCAGCATGGGCTCGCGCAAGCGTCCAAAGTTCGGGTCGGTCAAGCCGGCCGGGCTGCGCGCTTCGTTGTCGAGCACCACCGCGGCACACACGCTCTTCATGTCCCCGCGCACGCCACTTCCGTTGTCTGCAAAGACATCCGCAATGCGCTTGACGTAAGCCGAGCTCGGGTTGCTGGTGACGAGCCGCTGGATCAACTGCTTGCCGATGAATGGGCCGACGTTCGGGTGATTGAACAGCGTGTCGAGCGCGATCTTGAGCGCGGCCTTGCCATCCGTTCCGGCCGGCACCGTGGCGCCGAGGAACTTGGCTTCGAGCGTGGAATGCTTCGAGGCTGTCAGCGCCATCGGCCGCTTCGTCCACGCATTGCTCTCGACGCTGCCGCTCGTCCGGACGACGGCACCTGCGGATCCGTTTTTCTCCTCCGTGCGGACGTCGACGTCATAGCCCGTGAAGACACGCGCCAGGTTCGTGACGTCGTCGAGTGTGTAGGTGTCGAGGGGCGCGCCATCGGCACCGGTCTTGACGGTGCCGTCGGCGTTGAGTTGGTAGAGGCCGATGGTCATCAGCTGCATGACCTCGCGGGCGTAGTTCTCGTCCGGCTGGCGTCCCTGGGCGTTTTCCTTCTGGTTGCCCTTGGTATTGAGGTAGTAGCCCATCGCCGGGTTGAGCGTCACGTCTTCGAGCAGTTGCCGGAAGTTGCCGGTCACGCCCTTCACGAGCGTGTCCCAGTACTGCGCCATCATGTGATCGGTCCAGTTGGAACCAATATCCAATAGCGACACGACGAAAATTTCCGTGAACGCCAGCGCCATTCGCTTGCGAAAACCATCAGGCGCGGTGATGAGCTGGTTCCAGATCATGTCGTCGGCGTTGACGGTGCCGTAGGTCTTGCTCGACAGCCAGTCCCAGCCGGTCTGCGTCGGCGCCCGGTCGACCTGTTCGCCGAGCCACGGCAGGTAACCCCTGTTCCGCACGGCCGCGATATCCGCATCCGAGGCCGAGAACTGCGATTGCAGGAGAAAGCGAGCGGCCTCTTCGTCGCTCCTGGCTTGCGTATAGACATAGCTTTGCGCGGTGGGTGTGGCGCCCAGGCCTGTCAGCGAGCCTGCCTGCACGGTCGCGCTGCCGCTGCCACCTTGCACCGAAAAGGCGCCGGCCCCGCCGCCGCCTCCCCCGCCGCCTCCGCAAGCCGCGAGTGCCGCAGCCGCAGAGAGTGCGGCGACAAGCGGTACAGGGCGCTCTGGCACTTCCGGTCGGAAGGCGCGCGATGGTTGTGCGTGTACGGGCGTTTCGCGCGCGCACGTCGATTCGTCGGTCGGCACGGCGCGACCGCTTGCAATGTCTTCCACCATGGGATTCCTCACTCCTCGGCGCTCCGGCGCCGATCTCGTGAGGCAAATGCCGTGCCGGTAACTGGGCCGACTCAAAGCACGGAAAGTGAGTCGTTAAGGACTAATCAGTCCCGCATCAAACCCGCGCGAATGTGAAGAATTGTGACTTTTTCGTCAGATTCGCGTCATCGATGCCTGCAGGGTGACGCGGAATGTCGCTCAGGCTTTGGCAGCTTCGAGCCCGTCACGCGTCCGGTTCGCTTCCCTTCGGGCCGCTTCGGCGAAGTCGTCGCCAGCCGAGGCGTAGCAGATAGCGCGAGACGAATTGACGACGATCGGCGCATCGGCTCGCCACCCGGCCCGAACCGTCGCGACCGCATCCCCACCCTGGGCTCCGACGCCTGGAATCAGCAACGGCACCGTCGGCGCAAGTACCCGTACGCGCTCGATTTCCGCCGGATAGGTCGCCCCGACCACCAAGCCGAGCTGCCCGTTCAGGTTCCACGGACCCTGCGCCAGACGCGCAACATGCTCGTACAGGAACGGCTCGCCCGTGATTCCCGCCAGACGCTGGCCCTGCAGGTCGGCACCGCCGGGATTGCTGGTGCGGCACAGCAGGAAGGCCCCCTTGCCCTGATGCCGCAAATAGGGCTCGACGGAATCGAAGCCCATGAAGGGCGACAGCGTGACGGCATCGGCGCCATAGCGTTCGAAGGCCTCCCGCGCGTACTGCTCGGCCGTCGAGCCGATATCGCCGCGCTTGGCGTCGAGGATCGTGGGCACGTGGGGCGCATTGCGGCGCATGTGCTCCATGAGCCGTTCAAGCTGCACTTCGGCCCGGTGGGCTGCGAAATATGCGATCTGCGGCTTGAAGGCAATGACGAGATCGGCTGTGGCATCGACGATGCGCGCGCAGAAGTCGTAGATCTTGCTGGCGTCGCCCTTCAGATGGGCGGGGAATTTCGTCGGTTCGGGGTCGAGGCCGACGCACAGCAGCGAGCCGTTTTGGCGCTCGGCAGCGCGCAGCTTGTCCAGGAAGGTCATGGGGCGGAATTTTAGGCGCCGCCGGACCTCAGCCCGACGGCGCCAGTTGCTCCGCCGCGAGACAGAGATCGGCCCACGCGCGGGCCTTGTCCAGCGGGTTGCGCAGCAGGTAGGCAGGGTGATAAGTTGCAACGACGGGCACCATTTCCGCGCCCGGAACCAGCGCGACGGGGACCACACGCCCGCGCAGCTTGCCGAGTGGATCTCCGCTTTGCATGAGGGTTTGGGCCGCTAATGGGCCAAGGGCGAGCACCAGGCGAGGCGCCAACACCGGGACGCAATCCGCCAGTGCTTCGTCCAGAGGCCGCGGACTGGTGGGTTGACCCGAAACGACGCCTCGATGGGTCCGCATCAGGTGGACCGGCGCTTCCCCGTCTTGCAGTTGCAGTGCACGCAGCATGTTGTGCAGCAGACGGCCTGCATCGCCAGCGAACGGTTCGCCGTGGCGGCCGTCGAGTTCGGGAGGCATGTCGGCGATGATCAGCCAGCCGCCTTCTGAAGCGGCTTCGCTGCCGAAGAGGCGCCGCGGTGTGTCCGAGAGCACGGCGGCAGCCCCTTGCCTTGCCGCAATCGGCGCTCGAGCTTCCACCGCCGGCGCGGCGGCCGGCACCGAGGCCCTTTGGACAGGCGACGGCGCGAGCTCGGGAGCCGGCCGCGGTGGCGCATCGGCATCGACGGCGACCGGCGGCTCGACCTTGGCAAGTTCGCCAGCCCCGCCGGCCACGCCAGCCCCATTGGCATCCGTCCTGGGCCACCAGAAGAGCTTGATGCCCATCTCGTCCAGCATCGCGCGTTGGCGTGGCGTCATTTCAGCCCTCCCCAGGCGCTGTTGGATTCGTTGAGGCGCAGGCTCATCACCACGGCATCTTCGCGGGCGCCGGCATGCGCGGGGTAGTAGCCCTTGCGCAGCCCGACACGGCGAAAACCGTTGCGTTCGTAGACGGCCAATGCGCGCAGGTTGCTCGCGCGTACTTCGAGCCAGAGCCATTGCGCACTCAGGCCGCGAGCCCAGCCGGCGAGTGCCTCCAGCATCAAAGGCGCCCATCCCTGGCGCTGAAACGCGGGCGCGACGGTGATGTTGAGCAAGTGGACCTCGTCGACACCCTTCATCGCCACGAAATAGCCAATGATGGTTTCATCGACGGTGCGCGAAGCGACGCGACTCCATAACGCGCGCATGCCGCCTGGCGTCGGCGTGGAGCCTTCTTCGGCGCCAGGGCCTACAAGGCACTGGCAGTGGTAGCCAGCGGCCATCGAATCGGTGAAGTTGGCAGCCGTCCAGGGATGGGTGTAGGCCGCCTGCTCGATGGCGCAGATGGCAGACACCCGCTCGCTTGTGATCGGCTCAAGGCGGGCTTCGCGCGGTTCAAGAAGGACGGCACTCATGGCTGAACGGTGGTGGTTGCCGCCTTGATGGCGGCACGCTCTTCGGTAGTCTGCGCCACTTTATCGCGAACGTAGAGAGGCCATGCCTCGGCCGGCGCGACGGTACGGCCTTGCGCAAGCAGCGCGGGTGCGAGGCGCAGCATCGCGGCCGCCGTCGGGAGCACGTTGTGTCTCGGTCCAGCATGCGGCAAACGGTCGCCATAGGCAGCGAAGGCATTGCCGGCCAAGACCCAGCCCTCCGGCACGACGACGGTTTCCGGCGCCAGCAATTCAGCCTCGCTGGCAATCACTTCGACGCCGAGGTCGTAGCTGGCCGTGTAGACCTGCTCCATGCGCGCGTCCAGAACCACGACCACGCGCGTCGCGCCGAAACAATGGCGCGCCTCTTCGGCGACGGCGTGCAACGTGTCGATAGGCAACAGTCGCACACCGGCGCCATAGCCCAGGCCCTGCGCGACCGAGCAAGCGGTGCGCAGTCCGGTGAAGGAACCGGGCCCTCGACCGAACGCGATGGCGTCGAGTTCGCGCAAAGACAGCCCGGCATCGGCGAGCAGTCGCTGAATCAGCGGGATCAAAGTCGAGGACGACTGTGCGCCGCCGATGCCGCTGTGCTCGAGCAACACATCGCCATGGCGCACCGCGATCGAGAGCGATTCGGTGCTGGTGTCGAAGGCGAGCAGCTTATGCATCGGCGCATCCTCCCACGGGCACGGCGCCTTTCGGCGGAGGATTCGCCACCCGGCTGCGCTGAACCCCGAAAAGGATGCCGGCAGTCACCAACAGAAGCCCCGCGACAAGATTCCAATACAGCGGCTCGTCCAGGAAGGCCACCGCTCCGAGCGCGGAGAGGCCGGGCACCAGCGCAGTGATCATGGTGGAACGCACCGGACCGAAGTGCTGGATCATCCGCGTGAAGGTGATGCCCGAGATGACGACCGAGCCGACGCCCTGGAACAACATCTGGAACAGGACTTCGCCGATGGGCGCGCTGCCGAGCCGGCTCGCGATCACTCCGGACGCCGCCAGCAGAGCGTAGACCGGCACATAGGTGATGAAGGCGAACACCGTGATGGCGATGGTCGCCCGCACCGCCTCGAGGGCGTGTCTGCGCGCCAGCACGCTGTAGCTCGCCCAGCAGAAGGCGGCCGTCATGAAGAGCAGATCGCCCTTCCAGATGGCGCCGCCCTGCAGCGCGTGAAGCAGGCTCGCCCCGCCGACGAAGAGATCGCCCACCACGATCAGTGCCAAGCCCACGGCGCGGCCGGGCGTGATCCGATCGCGCAGGACGACAGCGGCGAGCAGCGCCGTCCACAGCGGAAGGCTGCCCGGCATCAGCACTGAAGCATGAATGGCGGGTGCAAAGAAAAATCCGCTGTAGGCCAGCAGCGGGTAGCCCAAACCGCCCACCACGCCGGCGAGGATGGTCAGCCGCAGCGAAAGCGGCGACAGCCCGAAAAGCGAGCTCTCTGCCGCCGGATCGCGCTGCCGCGCGCGCATGACCAGCCAGGCGCCCCAAGGCAGGAGCACCAGGCCAGCGCCGCTGATGCGCGCGAATGCGATGTCGAAAGGCGTCAGCGACCGCGCCGCCGAAGCACGCGCGATGACGATGAATGCGGTCCAGACCAGGACGGTGACGATGGCCGCGCCGAGGCCGATGGTGCGCGGAGAAAATCGGGGAGCGGCGGGCATCCGGCGATTATCGAGGGGCGTCGGAAATCGCGTCTTGGAAGGCTCATGTCGCCCTTTTTCGCTCCCCGTCGCCCCTCCCTGGGGCGGGCCGGGATAATCCGCCGCATGCCTCTCGACACCGCTTCCGCACGACATCGCCTCCTTCGCCTCGCCATCACTTGCGCATCTGTTCTCGCTTCGGCGGCGCTGCTGCCCGTGACCGCTGCGGCGCAGAGCCTGCCCATCGAAGTGGACGCCGCGCTCGCCCGCGCGAAGGTGCCGCGGGACGCCGTGACGATGCTTGTCGTCGATGCAGAAGGTGTGGGTCGGCCCCGGCTCGCATGGCGCACCCAGGCCCAGGTCAACCCGGCATCGATCATGAAGCTGGTCACTACCTACGCGGCGCTCGACTTGCTGGGACCGGCTTTCACATGGACCACGCCGGTGTACGTGGACGGGCCGGTCCGCGACGGAGTGCTCGAAGGCAACCTCTACATCAAGGGCCAGGGCGATCCCAAGCTCGTACTCGAACGGCTCTGGCTGCTGCTGCGCCGCGTGCAGGGACTTGGCATCCAGACCATCAGGGGGGACATCGTGCTCGACCGCAGCGCTTTCGAAGTCGCGGACACCGATCCCTCCGCCTTCGATGGCGAGGGGCTCCGTCCCTACAACGCTGCGCCGGATGCCCTTCTGATCAACTTCAAGTCGGTCGTGATGACCTTCGTGCCGAACCGCGCAACGCAGATGGCGCAAGTGAGCTTCGAGCCGCCGCTCGCTGGCGTCGCGACACAGGCCACGGTGCCGCTTTCCGCAGGCGAATGCGGCGACTGGCACGCGACGCTCGCAGCTGAATTCGCCGATCCGGCGCGCATCGGCTTTACCGGCAGCTACCCGGCCGCTTGCGGCGAAAAGGTGTGGCCTGTCGCCTATGCCGATCCGCGCAGCTTTGCGGCGAGAGCCGTGGGCGGCTTGTGGGTCGAGATGGGCGGCCGCATCAAGGGCGTGGTGCGCGAAGGCCGCGTGCCCGCCGAACTCAAGCCCGCATTCGAGATCGCGTCGCCCCCGCTCGCCGAGGTCATCCGGGACATCAACAAGTACAGCAACAACGTGATGGCGCAGCAGCTCTTCCTCACGCTCGGCCTGCAGCAGAAGAAGCGCGGCAACCTCGAAGCGTCGCGCGCCACGGTGCAACAGTGGTGGAACAACCGCATCGGCACGGGCGAGGGGCAGCCTCTGTTCGACAACGGCTCGGGGCTCTCTCGCGACGAGCGCATTACCGCCGCCGAGCTCGCGAAGATGCTCCAGGTGGCGTGGCGATCACCGCTGATGCCCGAGCTGGTGTCCTCGCTGCCGGCTTCGGGCGTCGACGGCACGCTGCGCAAACGTGCCTTGCGATCAGGCGGTGCGGCGCACTTGAAGACCGGCACGCTTCGTGATGCGGCGGGAGTCGCCGGATTCGTGCACACCGCGAGCGGGCGGCGCTATGTGGTGGTGGCGATCGCCAACCATGCCAATGCCGTGGCGGCGCGGCCGGCCTTCGACGCGCTGGTGGACTGGGCTTCGCAGGACTGACCAGCAACTGACACACGCGCCAGCAGAAACCCGCGCTTGCGCATATTGCGGCCCCTGCCCAGAATCGCCCGGACGCAAATTCAAGAACCGAGCAGGAGACACCCGATGATTCGCCTTACAGCCATTGCCCTCGCGGGCGCCGTCCTGACGCTTTCCGGCTGCGGAGGCGGCGGTGGCGGCGGGTTTGCGGTGAACGTGCCGCCGGTGGTGGACTCGGGCCGCGGCTCGGTCGTGACTGTGCCGCCGCAGCAGACGGCCCAGCTCTCGGTCGCCGACTTCTCATCCCTGCTGAACGCCAACGCCTCGGGCCAGGCATTGCTGCAGGTGGCGGGTGCGCCCAAGTGCGGCTTGGTGCTTCGCTATCTCGAATACCGCACCGTCGGCGGCCAGGGCGAAGCGACCAATGCGACAGCCGCCATCATGGTGCCGAACGGGGGCGATCCCGCATGCACGGGCCCGCGACCCGTCGTGCTGTATGCGCACGGCACCACGGCGGCGAAGAACTACAACCTCGCCCAGTGGACCGACGCCACGCAACCCGCCGCGGGCGAAGGGCTGTCGGTCGCCGCGATGTTCGCCGCCCAGGGTTTCATCGTCGTCGCGCCAAACTATGCCGGCTACGACAAGTCCACGCTCACTTACCACCCCTACCTCAACGGCGACCAGCAAGGCAAGGACATGGTCGATGCCCTGACTGCTGCCCGCAAGACCTTCAAGTTGATCGGTGCGAACGAGAGTGGCTCGCTTTTCATCACGGGCTATTCGCAAGGCGGCTACGTCGCGATGGCTGCACATCGCGAGATGCAGGCGACCGGCAAGACGGTGACCGCCTCGGCGCCGCTGTCGGCACCTTCGGCCATCAGCCTGCTGACCGACTACAGCTTCAGCGGCTGGCCTGCGCTGGGCTCGACGCTGTTCACCCCGCTGCTTTCGACCAGTTGGCAGAAGCAGTTCGGCAACGTCTACGCGGCGACCACCGACGTTTATGAAGCCCAGTACGCCAACGGCATCGACACGCTTCTGCCCAGCCTCACCCCGGTCAACACGCTCTTCGCGACGGGCAAGCTGCCACCTCTTGCGCTCTATCCGGCCAATGCGGTGCCGGGACCTGTGACTCCCGCGTTGTCGATCTTCTACGGACCGAGCAACCTGATCCGCCAAAGCTATCTGACGCAAGTCGCGAACGACATCCAGGCCAATCCATGCCCCGGCAATGCGCTGCCTGCCACAGCTACTTCACTCAACACCACTGCGCCGCTGAACTGCAGGCCATTGGTGGGCTTCCGGAAGGCCGCAGTAGCGAACGATCTGCGCAACTGGCTGCCGCTGCGGCCGGTGCTGATGTGTGGTGGCGCCAATGATCCGACAGTGAATTTCGTGAGCACTCGCGCGACAGCGGGCTACTTCGGCGCCAGCGGCATGTCCGCGAGCGCGCTGACTGTGGTGGATCTGGAAGACTCGACCGCGACCGATGCTTTCTCAGCCGCTCGCGCAGG
Source organism: Variovorax sp. 10N420 (assembly GCF_056394705.1). Taxonomy (NCBI): domain Bacteria; kingdom Pseudomonadati; phylum Pseudomonadota; class Betaproteobacteria; order Burkholderiales; family Comamonadaceae; genus Variovorax; species Variovorax sp. 10N420. The sequence goes on from NZ_JBFTIJ010000009.1 coordinate 57,802, forward strand.
ATTCGCGACAGCCAAGGCGCGCCTGGCCGCCAGCACGCCCGGCACGCCGGCCGACCAGGCGTCGGCTGTCACTCAGGCCTACCACGGCACCCTGGTGCCGCCCTTCTGCATGGCGACGGCGCGAGGCTTCTTCCAGGGTGTGATGGCCGCAGGGCTCTAACCTGAGCCTGGCTGGGTCAGGCTGCGGCGGCGCGCCGCAGTCTGTCGCGCACGCCTTCCCACTCGGGCGTGTCGGGTGGGGTCTCGATCCAGATGAGCTTGGCGCCATCGGCGTCGAAGGCGCGCAGGACGGCAAAAAGCTGATGCGCGGTCGTCGCCGCGTCGTCAGGCATGCGGCGCTGCACGATCCGCTGGGAACGGCTCTTGAGCGGGGTGCGCGACCACACGGCAATGTGCGCTGCGTTGACACCGAGCACTTCGAGCCCCGCCTGCAGGGCTTTTGCATCCATCAGCCGCACCTTGGCGTTCGGCGCGTAATGCGCTTCGAGAGTGCCCGAGGCACGCGGATCGGGAGCGGCGAGATCTTCCTTGTCGCGCAGCGCCTCGCCGCAAGCCGCTTCGACCTGCGCGCGCGTGATCGCGCCGGGGCGGAGCAGCACGGGCACCCCGCGGCTGCAATCCACGATCGTCGATTCGATGCCGACTTCGCACGGACCGCCGTCGATCACGAGAAGCTCATCGCCGAATTCCTCTCGCACGTGCTGAGCGGTCGTCGGGCTCACGCGGCCAAAGCGGTTAGCGCTCGGTCCGGCAACCCCATGGACGCCATGCGCCGCGCACGCCATGAGCAGCGCCTGTGCCACAGGGTGCGAGGGGCAACGCAGGCCGATGGTGTCCTGCCCGCCTGCAGCAGCGGCCGCAATGCCGGGCCGGCGCTCGACGATCAGGGTCAGCGGACCCGGCCAGAAGGCGCGCACCAGCTTCTGGGCAAAGACCGGCAATGGCTGGGCGAAGTGGGACAAGGCCTCCGTGCCCTTGGGGCCGGCCGCGACATGCACGATCAAGGGATGGTCCGCGGGCCGGCCCTTCGCTGAAAAGATGCCAGCCACCGCGGCGTCGCTGCCCGCATCGGCGCCCAAGCCGTAGACCGTTTCGGTCGGGAAAGCGACCAGGCCGCCTGCCTGCAATACGCTGGCGGCTTCTTCGATGGCTTCAGGCGTGTTGCCGTCGCGGATCATCAGGCGTTACTCGGAAAGCGGAATCGGCAGGCCCAACAACGCGGCCGCAAAATCAGCCGTGCTGCGAACCGCTTCGATGCTTTCGCCGGTGATGTTCAAGTGCCCCATCTTGCGTCCGCGCCGCGCCTCGGTCTTGCCATAGAGGTGCAAATGCGTGCCGGGCAACGCGAGCACGTCGGCCCAGCGCGGCTCTGCCTCGACATCGCCATCGACGAACCACAGATCGCCCAGCAGATTGAGCATGATCGCGGCGCTGTGCTGCCTCGGCGGATTCAACGGCAGGCTCGCCAGCGTGCGAACCTGCAGTTCGAATTGCGAGACGTCGGCCGCGTCCAGCGTCCAGTGGCCGCTGTTGTGCGGACGTGGCGCCATCTCGTTGACCACCAGTGCGCCATTGCCCAGCACGAAGAACTCGACGCACAGCACGCCGACGTACGAGAGGCCCTCCGCGATCGACCGGGCGGCAGCCACTGCGCGCTTGGCCGTCGATTCAGGCATGTTGTGCGGATGGACCTCTGTCACGGCGAGGATGCCGTCGCGATGCAGATTGCGCTGCACCGGGAAGTGCACCATCTGCCCGTCTTCGGCACGGGCGATGATCACCGAGCACTCGAAGTCGAGCGGGAGGAGTTTTTCGAGCACGCAGGGCACGCCGCCGGCGTCCTCCCAGGCGGATGCCAGTTCGGCGCGCGTCGCCACACGCCGTTGGCCCTTACCGTCATAGCCGAGCCGTGCCGTCTTGAGAATGCCGGGAAGAAGGTCCGCCTGGACCGCGGCCAAGTGCTGCGCCGTCTCAATGACGGCAAAGGGGGCGCAGTCGACCCCGCAGCGCACGAAGTGGCCCTTCTCGCGGATGCGGTCCTGCGCGATGGCGACGGCGTCCGCGCCCGGAGAGACCGGCCGCGCCACCGCGAGGTGCTCGAGTGAGGGTGCGGGCACGTTCTCGAACTCGGTGGTGACCGCATCGGCCAAGCCCGCGAGTCTCGCGAGGCCGTCGACATCGGTGTAGTCGGTGTGGATGTGGTGATGGCTCACGCGCCCGGCCGGACTATCGGGGTCCGGATCGAGCACCGCCGTGAAATAGCCCAACTGCTGGGCCGCATGGACGAACATCCGGCCCAATTGGCCGCCCCCGACGACACCCAGGGTGGCGCCGGGAAGTATCGGGATCACAGGGCGCCCCCGCCTTGCGGCGAGAAAGGCGAGACGGCCTGGGACTCGATCGGCGGCAGCGTCATGGACTGCGCGGCCTGCGTCTGATTTTCCCTGAAGGCGTCGAGTTGGGCTCGCAACGCCGGGTCGGCGACCGCAAGCATCGCGATGGCAAACAACGCCGCGTTCGCCGCGCCGGCATTGCCGATGGCAAAGGTTGCCACGGGTACGCCCTTGGGCATCTGGACAATGCTGTAGAGCGAATCCACACCCTGAAGGTGCCGGCTGGCGACGGGCACGCCGAGCACCGGGACGGTGGTCTTCGCTGCGAGCATGCCCGGCAGGTGGGCGGCGCCCCCTGCACCGGCGATGATCGCGGCGAGCCCGCGCGGAGCGGCGCTTTCGGCGTAGGCGAACAATTCGTCGGGCATCCGGTGGGCCGAGACCACCCGCGCTTCGTGGGAGACGCCGAATTGCTGGAGAATCTCGACGGCATTGCGCATCGTCTCCCAATCGGAGTTCGATCCCATCACCACGCCGACCTGAATTGCTTGCTTCATGGTTCGAATTTTACGTTTCACCCTCAACTTCCCGCGATGATCGACATCACCCTCGAAAACTTCCAGACCGAGCTGATCGACGGCTCGATGACCACCCCGGTGCTGCTGGACATCTGGGCCGAATGGTGCGGACCTTGCAAACAGCTGGGGCCGGTGCTCGAAAAGCTCGAAGTCGAATACGCGGGGCGGTTCGCCCTCGCCAAGCTCGACGCCGATAAAGTGCCCCAGATTTCGCAGCAGTTGAGCCAGATGTTCGGCGTCCGGAGCATTCCGTTCTGCGTGATGTTCAAGGACGGGCAGCCGGTCGACGGCTTTGTCGGCGCGATTCCCGCGGAGCAGATCCGCGAGTTCCTCGACAAGCACGTGCCGGGCGCGGACGAGGTCGAGGCGCAGGAACAGGAGGAGTCGGCCCAGGCGACGCTCGCCGATGGCGATACCCAAGGCGCGCTGGAAAAGCTCCAGCATGCGGTCGCGACCGATCCGGCCAATGATGACCTTCGATTCGACTACGTCAAACTGCTGCTGCAGGAGGGTCGTATCGACGACGCCAAGGTGGCGTTTGCGCCGGTGATTGCCAAGACGTCACTGGTGCGCCGCCTCGATTCACTCCAGCGGTGCATGGACGCCATCGATTTCGCGCAGCCTGCGACCGGCACAGCACCCGACCTGGCCGGGCTCGATGCGCGCATCGCCACCAACAAGCGTGACTTCGACGCTCGCTTCGACCGGGCCAGGCTCCTCATGGCGGCGCAGCGGTGGACCGAAGCCATGGACGAGCTGCTCGACATCCTGATGCGCGATAAGACCTGGAACAGCGATCTTGCGCGCAAGACCTACATCGCGATCCTCGACATCATCGAGCCACCGAAAGCGAAGGTCGCCGACGGGCAGATTCCGCCGGACGACCCGACGGTGGCGAGCTATCGCCGCCGGCTCAGCAGCGTGGTCTTGAGCTGAGCCCTGACTCGAATACGATGGCGCGGTGTTTCAATATGTCGCAGAAGGAAAGACTGGCCATGCGTTTTCGTCTCGCCGCCCGCTCGAACGCCGCTCTCTTTGTCGCCCCCGCAATGCTCGTCGCTGGTTTGCTAGTCGGCTGCGGCAGCGGCATCAGCCTGGATGAGCCGATCGAAGGTCCGGTCTGGCGCCTTGAGCAACTCGGCGGTGAACCCGTCGCATCCACTGGCGACCCTCAGCGCGATCCGCAACTCCAGTTCGATCGCCGCAACGGCCGAGTGAGCGGCTCCGGCGGCTGCAACCGCGTGTCCGGCACCTTCGAACGCAGCGGAAACTCGCTCAGGCTGAGCCAGCTTGCCTCCACGCGAATGGCCTGCGCCGATCCTGCGCGCAGCGCCAGCGAGTCGCAATTTTTTGCCGCGCTTCAATCGACCGCCAGCTATCGCCTCCAAGGATCGTCACGCATGTCTCTTCTGGACTCCAGCGGCCGCACCGTGGCCGTTCTAGGTACGGCGCAAGCGCGCTGAAGGCAGCTCGCGAGCGGGCCTGGATCAGTCTTCCCCGGTCAGCCTGAGCGCAGAGACGATCTGCGGCATGCGAGACACCCTGTGGACGACCTCGCGGATGCTGTTGCTGCCGGTTTTCTGCCGCACGTTCTTGATGTGCGTGCGCACGGTCGACATCCGGATGCCTTCGAGGCAGGCGATTTCCTCGGCATCGTGCCCGGCGCACAGACGCGCCAGCACATTCTGTTCCGCACGCGTCAGATGCTTGGATCGCGCGAACATCTGCATCGTCAGACTTTCGCAGCCCGATCGCCGGCTGCACATGACCAGTACCGTGTCGATCCTGTCCTCGCCATGCAGCGCCGCGAGCGGTATGAAGGCCAGGGACAGCGACTCACCCGCGTGGTCGAGCTCGACGATGCTGCGGCAGTCGCGCTCCGCATCCTTGAGGGCGTGGCGAATCTTCAACTGCGACTCCGGCTGCCCCGCGCACAGCATGCCGTCGACGCTTCGCACGGCACGCGCTCCGGCCAGCTCACGCCGGGCAGGGAAGTTCGCGTGCAGGATGCGCCCGGTCAGATCCAGCAGCAGCAGACCATGGTCGATCTCGTCGAGCACGCGCGCCATCACGCCGGGATGAAGCGCGTCAGGCGGCGGCGCGGAAACCGGAGCCTCGTCCCTAAGGTATCGAATCTGAAAGTCCACTGCCGTTTCCATCTCGCACTCCTCATCTATCGGGGGGATGCGAAGAGTTTGGAAGACAGGGCCGTTTTCAGGGCGTGACTATTGCCGCCAGCCTTGTGACTTATTCACATTGGCGGCGGCCGATTGATCAGCCCGTGAGCCTTTGCAGTGCTTCGCGATACTTTGCCGCGGTCTTTTCGACGACTTCGGCCGGCAGGCGCGGCGCCGGGGGTGTCTTGTCCCATGGCTTGCCGTTGATGCGCGCGGACTCCAGCCAATCGCGCACGAACTGCTTGTCGTAGCTCGGCGGATTTGTTCCAGCAGCCAGCGCGGCTTCGTAGCCCTCGATCGGCCAATACCGGGAACTGTCGGGCGTGAGCACTTCGTCCATCAGTACCAGCGTGCCCGCATCATCCAGGCCGAATTCGAACTTGGTGTCGGCAATGATCATCCCCTTGGCCAGCGCGATCTCGGCCGCCGCCTCGTAGATGGCGATGCTGGTCTCGCGAATCTGCTGCGCAAGCCGCGGGCCGACCACTTCGACCACCTTGTCGTAGCTGATGTTTTCGTCATGCGCGCCAGCCGCCGCCTTGGCAGCCGGCGTGAAGATTGGCCGGGGCAGCTTGCTCGCGTTGGACAGCCCTTCAGGCAGCGGTACGCCGCAGACCGCCCGGTTCTCCTGGTATTCCTTCCAGCCGCTGCCCGCGAGATAGCCGCGCACGACCGCCTCGACAGGGATCGGCTTGAGCCGCTTGACCAGCATCGAGCGGTCCTTGACCTGCGGCACCTCGTCCGGCGTCACGACGCTCTCGGGCGCTTCGCCGGTCAGGTGGTTCGGGCACAGGTGGCCGAGCCGGTCGAACCACCAGAGCGCCATCTGGGTGAGGATCACGCCCTTGCCGGGGATGGGCTCGCCCATGATCACGTCGAAGGCCGAAAGGCGATCGCTCGCGACCATCAGGATGCGGTCGTTGCCAACGGCATAGTTGTCGCGTACCTTGCCGCGCGCGAGCAGCGGGAGGCTCTTGATGGAGGAGGTGTGGACGGTGGTCATGGCTGGGTAGCGGGGTAGCTGTATCGATGTGCGGAGACGACGGAGATTGTGCGCGCAGAAAAAAGCCACCGCGAACGGTGGCCGGCGAAAACTGATGCGGAACGCCGCCGTGCCCGGCCGCCCGTAGCAAAAAGACTTAGACGACCTCTTGTGCCAGATCGCCCTTGGCATATTTGGCCGCGACGACTTGCAGGTTGTCGCCCTTGATCTTGAGGCCCTGGCCTTCGCAGCCGAACTCCAGATAGCGCTGCTTGCAAATCTGCTTGGCGGCCTCGCGCGCTGGCTTCAGCCATTCGCGGGCGTCGAATTTCTCGGGATTCTCGGCCAGGAACTTGCGCACCGCGCCGGTCATCGCGAGGCGAATATCGGTGTCGATGTTGATCTTGCGCACGCCATGCTTGATGGCTTCCTGGATTTCCTCGACGGGCACGCCGTAGGTTTCCTTCATGTTGCCGCCGTACTGCCGGATGATCGCCAGCAGGTCCTGCGGCACGCTGGATGAACCGTGCATCACCAGATGGGTGTTGGGAATGCGGCGATGGATTTCCTTGATGCGGTCGATCGCCAGGATATCGCCAGTGGGCTTGCGGGTGAACTTGTAGGCCCCGTGGCTGGTGCCGATCGCAATCGCGAGCGCGTCGATTTGCGTCTTCTTGACGAAGTCGGCGGCCTGCTCCGGGTCGGTGAGCAGTTGCTCGCGCGTCATCGTGGCGTCAGTGCCGTGGCCGTCTTCCTTGTCGCCCTTCATCGTTTCGAGCGAACCCAAGCAGCCGAGCTCGCCCTCGACCGTGACGCCGACCCGATGTGCCATGTCGGCCACCTTCTTGGTGACGTCGACGTTGTAGTCGTAGCTTGCGATGGTCTTGCCGTCCGCTTCGAGCGAGCCGTCCATCATCACCGAGCTGAAGCCGAGATCGATGGCGCCGCGGCACACGTCGGGGCTCTGCCCGTGGTCCTGGTGCATCACCAGCGGAATCGTCGGATACGCCTCAATCGCGGCTTGAATGAGATGCTTGATGAACGCTTCGCCGGCGTACTTGCGAGCTCCCGCGCTCGCTTGCAGGATGACTGGAGCACCGACCTCCTTGGCGGCCTCCATCACGGCCTGCACCTGTTCCAGATTGTTGACGTTGAAAGCCGGAATACCGTAGCCGTTGGCGGCGGCGTGGTCGAGCAGTTCGCGCATCGAAACGAGTGCCATGGAAATACCTCGCAGGATCTAAGGTTGAATCAAAAAAACTGCAACGATTCTACTAATCGCCCCCGACAACCGCGGCTCATCGACCTTCGACGCACCGCCCAATTCCAGAAACACCGCGGAACCGGCTTCGCCGGGCCGCTGGTGTTGCCCCCGGTAGGGGGTAGGCGAAGCGACACGAAGTGCGCGTAGCCTGGGGGCGAGCCTAGCTCACCCTACAGATCTTCAGCATGTTCGTGCCGCCCGGAGCCCCCATCGGCTCGCCGCAGGTGATTGCATAGACATCGCCCGTCTGCACGATGCCGCGCTTCTTCAGGTGCGCCTCGGCTTGCTCGAGCGCCGTGTCGCGATCGCTTTCCGAATCCATCAGCAGCGGCCGCACATTGCGATAGAGCGCCATCTTGCGCTGCGTGGAAAGACGGGTCGTCAGTGCATACATCGGAATGTGCGCCCGGTGCCGGCTCATCCACAGCGGCGTAGAGCCTGATTCGGTCAGCGCGACGATCGCCTTGGCGCCCAGGTGATGCGCGGTAAAAAGTGCACCCATGGCGATCGATTGGTCGATGCGGCTGTAGGCCTGGCCGCTGAAATCGGCGTCCAGGTGCGGATCTTCCGCGGCCTCGGCGGCTTCGCAGATCCGGCTCATTTCCTGAACCGTCTCCAGCGGATAGCGGCCCGAGGCAGTTTCCGCCGAAAGCATCACCGCGTCCGTGCCGTCGAGCACCGCATTGGCCACGTCGCTGACCTCCGCGCGGGTCGGCACCGGGTTGGTGATCATCGATTCCATCATCTGCGTGGCGGTGATCACGACCTTGTCCATCTCGCGCGCCATGCGGATCATCTTCTTCTGCAGCGCCGGCACGGCCGCGTTGCCGACCTCCACGGCCAAGTCGCCTCGCGCAACCATGATCCCGTCGCTCGCTCGCAGGATTTCTTCCAACTTCGGGATCGCCTCGGCACGTTCGATCTTCGCGATCATCCCGGGCTTGTGGCCGTACTCGGCCGCGGCGACGTTGCAGAGCTGGCGTGCCATCTCCATGTCGGTCGCGTTCTTCGGAAAGCTCACGGCCACGTAGTCGGCCTGGAAGCTCATCGCCGTCTTGATGTCTTCCATGTCCTTGGCCGTCAGCGCCGGCGCCGTGAGGCCGCCGCCCTGCTTGTTGATGCCCTTGTTGTTCGAGAGCTCGCCGCCGAGGTGGACGGTGGTGTAGACGGCATCGCCCTTGACCGCGTCGACCGTCAGCACGATGAGCCCGTCGTTCAACAGAAGGCGGTCACCGGGTTTCACGTCGCGCGGAAGATCCTTGTAGTCCAGCCCGACCGAATCGATGTCTCCCGGCTCCGTCCGCGATGCGTCGAGCACGAACTTCGCGCCCGGCTCCAGCCAGATCTTTCCTTCGGCGAACTTGCCGACACGGATCTTCGGCCCCTGGAGGTCCGCCATGATCGCCACTTCGCGCCCGGTGCGGCGGGCCGCTTCGCGCACCATTGCGGCACGGTTGATGTGATCCTGCGCGCTTCCATGGCTGAAGTTCAGCCGGACCACGCTGACCTTGTGAGTGATCATCTGCACCAGCAGGTCGGGCGAACTCGACGCCGGCCCGAGTGTGGCGACGATCTTGGTGGCGTGACGGGGAAGGCGTGGCGTGCTCATTCAATGTCTCCGTGTTGTATTCCGCACTGTATACACTTTATCAACCCCCCGCCAGCGCTCCCCCGCCACAAGCCAGAAACACCGCGGAACTGGCTTAGCCAGGCCGCTGGTGTTGCCCCCGGTCAGGGGGAAGGCGAAGCGACACGAAGTGCGCGCAGCCTGGGGGCGAGCTCATCCAGCGCGCTTGGAAAGAATCTCGAAGGCCGGGAGCGTCTTGCCCTCCAGCACTTCCAGGAAAGCGCCCCCGCCGGTCGAGATGTACCCGACCTTGTTTTCGATGCCGTATTTGGCGATGGCCGCCAGCGTGTCGCCGCCGCCCGCAATCGAGAAGGCGCCGCTTTCAGCGATGGCATGGGCGATCGTCTTCGTGCCGTTGGCAAAAGCGTCGAACTCGAACACGCCCACGGGGCCGTTCCAGACGATGGTGCCGGCCTCACGCAGTTGCGCCGCCAGAAGATCCGCCGTCTTCGGTCCGATGTCGAGGATCAGGTCGTCTTCGGCCACGTCGCTCGCATCCTTTACCGTCGCCGCCGCATCGGCAGCAAAGCTTTTGGCCGTGACGACGTCGACGGGGATCGGAACTGCGGCGCCGCGAGCCCGCATGGCCTCGATCACGGCCTTGGCCTCGTTCAGCAGATCGGGTTCTGCCAGCGACTTGCCGATCCTGAGGCCGGAGGCCAGCATGAAGGTGTTGGCGATGCCGCCCCCGACGATCAGTTGATCGACCTTGTCGGCCAGGCTCTTGAGAATGGTGAGCTTGGTGCTGACCTTCGAACCGGCGACGATGGCAACCAGCGGCCGCTTCGGTTGGGCCAGCGCCTTCGTGATGGCGTCGATCTCGGCTGCGAGCAACGGACCGGCACAAGCGATCTTTGCGAATTGCGCGATGCCGTAGGTCGTCGCCTCGGCGCGATGCGCGGTGCCAAAGGCATCGTTGACGTAGATGTCCGTCAGCGCTGCCAGCTTTCGAGAAAGCGCCTCGTCGTTCTTTTTCTCGCCCTTGTTCAAGCGGCAGTTTTCCAGCAGCACGACCTGGCCGGGCGCCACCTGGACACCATCGACCCAATTGGAGATCAGCGGCACTTCGCGCCCGAGCAGTTCGCCCAGGCGTTTTGCGACTGGTGCCAGCGAGTCTTCAGGCCTGAACTGGCCCTCGGTGGGCCGGCCGAGGTGGGAGGTCACCATCACGGCTGCACCCGCGTCGAGCGCCTGCTGGATGCAGGGCACCGATGCGCGAATGCGTGTGTCTTCGGTGATGCGGCCGGTGTCGTCTTGCGGCACGTTGAGGTCGGCTCGGATGAACACGCGCTGGCCGGCAACCTTGCCTTGCGCACAGAGGTCAGTGAATCGAAGAACGTTCATAGGCGGATGTAGGCGGATAAATGCGGGTGGAGGTTGGAAATGCCTCGACGGGCAGCAACGGACATTGTAGGGATCGGGTCCCTCCGGCGAATGTCAGGCTTGCACGTGGCGCAGCGTCAAATTCCGCTGATTTCCATCTATCGAATTATTTTGATTGAATGGGAAGAAAAACCATCGCCGATCACACCCTCTACGTCTTGAGAGCCCTGTTGGAGACATCCATGCCCGCCGAGAACCCGCCTCTTTCCTCGCCTCCTGTGCCCGTCCAGGGACTTCACCACTTCGCGTGGCGCTGCCGGGACAGCGAGGAAACCCGCCGCTTCTACGAGGACCTGCTGGGTCTCCCGCTGACGCACGTGATCAAGAGCGATCACGTCCCGAGCACTGGCGAGAATTGCCCCTACGTCCACATCTTCTTTCAGATGCGCGATGGTTCATCGATCGCCTTCTTCGATCTCGGTGACGATGTCGCGGCACTGCCTTCGCCCAATACGCCGGCCTGGGTCAACCATCTCGCCTTGCGTGTCGACTCTCTGGAAGAACTGCTGGCCGCCAAGTCGCGGCTCCAAGCCGCAGGCGTCGAAGTACTGGGGCCGACCGACCACCACATCATCAAGTCGATCTATTTCTTCGACCCCAACGGCATCCGTCTCGAACTCACCACGCCCACAGTGCCGAAGGCAGAAATGGACGAGCACGCCCGGCGCGCCCGCGCCGAACTCGATGCCTGGACGCAGCGCAAGGCAGACCTGCGGAAGGCAGCCCAGCATGGCTGAGTTGCAGCTCGCGGTCATCGACGTCAAGCCAGGGGCAGCGCTGGAGAGTCAATCGGGTTTGCAGATGCTGCGCCCGCGCATCTACGGCGCGTATCGCGCGCCGAGCGGCGCAAAAACGGTCGCGGCCATCGTCATGCATCCCACGAGCAACTTCATGGGGCACTACCTGATCGAGCCGCTCGCAGAGCGCGGCATCTGCTGCATGGGCCTGAACTCTCGCTATATGGGCAACGACACCATGCTGCGCATGGAACGCGCCATCCAGGACCTGGGTGCGGGCGTGCAGTTCCTCCGGGCCGCGGGCTACGACAAGGTCGTGCTGATCGGCAATTCGGGTGGCGCCGCGTTGTCCAGCTTCTACCAGGCACAAGCGGAGAACCTCACCGCACATCATTTTCCGGACGGTGACCCGACGCATCTCCATCCCGACGATTTGCCGCCAGTGGACGGCATCGCGCTTTGCGCAGCGCACCAGGGCCGTTCCAAGCTGATGCGCGACTGGATCGACCCTTCCGTCACCGACGAGCACGACCCGCTGTCGGTGAATCCCGAGCTCGATATGTACGACGCTCGCCACGCGCTGCCCTACAGCGCCGAGTTCCTGGCGCGATTCAGCGCAGCCCAGAAGCAGCGGCTCGACCGTATCGAGCATTGGGTGCTGGAGCGCCTACAGCAATTGCGCGGCACGCCCGGCGCGCCGCGCGACCAGGCATTCATCGTCTACCGCACGCACGCCGATCCGCGCTGCGTCGACTTGTCGATCGACCCTAACGATCGGGCGCCAGGCAGCGTCTGGGGCAATGCGCGACAGGTGAACTATTCGGCCAACGCGATGGGCCGCGTGACGTCGTTGACCGCATTCCTGTCGCAATGGTCATCGCGCTCACAAGCCGACGGGCCATCGAACCTCGCGCGCACGACGGTGCCTCAGTTGCTGCTCACCTATACCGGTGACCAGTCGACCTTCCCGAGCACGCGCGACGCGTGGATGGCCGCAGGGGACCGGCGCATTCGCAACGTCGACATCGTTGGGGGCACCCACTATCTTGCAGGCCAGCCGGGACTCGTGCAGCAGGCTGCGGATGCGATTGCCGAATGGGCTCACGCGCTTTGAACACCGGATACGAACTGCCGCGATGGCCCTTCGTTCCGCCGCCTGAACTGGACGGTGGCGCAGTCGTACGCCACCCCATCGTGATCGCCGGCGGAGGCCTCGCGGGATTGACGCTGGCCTGCGACCTTGCCCGGCGCGGCGTGCGCACCGTGCTGCTCGATGAGGACGATACGGTCGGCGTGCGCGGCGCTTCGTCGCGCGGCATCTGCTATGCGCAGAAGTCGCTGGAAATCTTCGCACGGCTGGGCATCTACGAGCGGGTTGCCGGGAAGGGCATCACATGGTCTTTCGGCCGCACCTTCTCGGGTGAGCAAGAGGTCTACAACTTCAATCTGAAGACCGACAGTGTCTCGGTGCAGCCGCCCTTCATCAACCTGCAGCAGTTCTACATCGAGTGGTTTCTTGTCGATCGCATCGTCGACCTCGGTCTGACCGACCTGCGCTGGAAAAATCGCGTAGCGCAAGTGACCCCGCTCGCCGACTGCGTTTGCGTGGACGTCGAAACACCGTCTGGCCACTACACGATCGAAGCCGAGCACCTCATCGACGCCACCGGCGCCAATAGCGCGATTCGCACTCAGCTCGGCATCGATGCGCACCCGTCGCGCAGCACCGACCGCTGGTGCATCAGCGATGTGCGCTTCAAGAAGCCGCTGCCGACCGAGCGGTGGACCTGGGTCGATGCCCCCTTCAACGAAGGTCGCGCGGTGTGGCAGCACCTGATGGGCGACGGCGTCTGGCGCATCGACTACCAGATGCCGGAAGACTGCGACGCGGCGCACATCAGCAAGCCCGAAGTGGCCGGTGCGCGGCTGCACAACCAGCTCGGGACTGACGTGGAATTCGAGTTCGTATGGATCGGGCCGTATGGCTACCGTGACCATTTGCTCGACAACTTCAGACACGGCCGCATTTTCTTCATCGGCGATTCGGCGCACGTGGTGAGCCCCTTCGGCGCCCGCGGCGGCAACAGCGGCATCCAGGATGCGGCCAACCTCGGCTGGAAGCTGGCACTGGTCGCCAACGGCTTGGCTGGCGACGCCCTGCTCGACACCTACGATGCCGAGCGAAGGCACGCCGCTGCGGAGAACCTGCGCGTCACGAGCCGCTCGGCGCGCTTTCTCGCACCGCGGTCGCCGGCCGAGCACATGCTGCGCCGCGCGGTGATGGCACTGGCGTCGCGCCATGCATTCGCTCGCACACTCGTCAACACGGGCCGAATGTCAGTAGCCAACGAATATCCGGTGGCGCCTCATCTGCCGGAGGGTGGAAGGACCGTGCAGAACCTGCCGCTGCGCCGCCATGATGGTACGTCGACCACGTTGATGGAGTTGCTGGACGAGGGCTCGCATTGCCTCGGCCTCTGGTTCGCGCCCACGCGCGCGGAAGCGGACGCAGCGGCCGACGCCGTCACTTCATTGCCTGTGCGGCTCGTGGCAATCGGCGGCAACAGCGGGCTTCCGACGCTGCAGCCGGATGAGATGCTGGCGCGGCACCTTGGGAATGCAACGCCGGGCAGCCTGTGCCTCGTGCGTCCGGACGCCTACCGCGCCGCGCTGCTGACTGAACCTACGCCAGCAAGCATTGCAGCCGCCATCCGCGCCGCACTCGTGTACGCTGAATGAGGTCGCTCATCCGCACGAATCCTGTGGCCGGTTACCAGCCCAAGCCGAGGTGCAGCGGCAGATAGACCGCCATCCCGGCGAGCATCGTCCCCAGCACGCCGCGCCGCCAAAAGAAGTAGGCAGTGCCGGCCACGGCGCCATAGAGCCTCGCGTCGTGCAACGTAGAGGTCAGGTGGCCTTGCGTCATCACGATTTCGGGAATGATCACTGCGGCAAGCGCGGCGGCGGGGGCGTAGTGCAAAGCGCGGTGGGCCCACTCCGGCAGACCCCAGGGCCGATCGAGGATGAAGAAGAAGCAGCGCGTCAAGACCGTGACGCCGGCCATGCCGAGGATCACCGCAAGCGTCCACCAATCGGTCTGGCCTGTCCCCACGTTCACTTGTCATCCTCCGCGTCCGGATCGAGTCCAAACTGCTTCTCGAGCCAGAAACACAGCAGCACCGCGACCCCGATGCCGGCGACGATGTTGAGCTTGAGCGGCAATGCATATGCCGCCACGGCGGTGACCCCCGCAATCAGCACGGCCAGCACGCGCAGACGCGTGCTCGCCATCGAGCAAACGATCGCCACCAGGCTCAGCACGCCGGCGAAGCCCAGCCCCCAGCTTTGCGGGATCATGTTCGCGAGCAAGATGCCGACGAGGCTCAGCACCATCCACGCCACCCAAGTCACGCAATAGTTGCCTGTGAGATAGGCCTCCTGCCCGCGCTGCTCGGCGGCCGATTCCGGCGGGCGCGGGTACTTCCGGGTGAAAAGCGCATAGCTCATGTCGGCCGTGAGATAGCCATGGGTCATGCGACGCCAGCGCGGCATGTGCATGAGATAGGGCCGCAGGTGAAGGCTGAAGACCACGAAGCGCAGATTGACGCAGAAGCTCGTGGCCAGGATCACCCACGCCGGAGCGCCCGCGATCAGGAGCGGAATGGCGGCCAGTTGCGAGCTGCCCGCATAGACGAGCACCGTCATAGCGATCGACTCGAAGAGGCTCATGCCCGACTGGAGCATCGACACGCCGGTCATGAGGCCCCAGGCGCCGATGCCGAGAGCGACGGGCAACATGTCGCGCAAGCCTTCGCGAAACTCCGGCCGGCTCCGAATGGACGTCGAGAGAAACATCAGCCGAAAACCTGGCCGGGCTTCACATCGAAGCCACGCAGGAAATCGGCGACCGGCAGGCGCTTGCCGCCGGCGCGCTGCAGTTCGGAAATCACGACCACGGAATCCCTGGCGGCGACGGCGATGCCGTCTGGCGTGACAGCGAGGACCGTCCCCGGCGCTTCACCGGGGGCTTCGGCCCTGCTCCGGGCGGCCCAGAGCTTGACGCTTTCGCCGTCCAGCGTGCTGGTCGCACCCGGGAAGGGATCGAAGGCCCGGATACGGCGCACGATGGTGGCCGCATCGAGTGACCACTCAACCTGCGCCTCGCTCTTCTCGACCTTGTGCGCGTAGGTCACGCCTTCGGCGGGTTGCCGCTCGGCGCGGAGCGTTCCCGCTTCGGCTTGCTTCAATGCTTGCACGATCAGGCGACCGCCCATCGCTGCGAGTCGGTCGTGCAGCCGCGAGGTCGTGTCGTTGCCGATCGCGATCGACTCGCGCAACAGCATGTCGCCGGTGTCGAGGCCCGCGTCCATCTGCATGATGGTGACGCCAGTCTCTTCATCTCCCGCCTCGATCGCGCGGTGGATCGGTGCCGCGCCGCGCCAGCGCGGCAAGAGGCTCGCATGAATGTTGAGGCAGCCGAGCCGCGGCGCATCGAGCACCCATTGCGGCAGGATGAGCCCGTAGGCGGCAACGACCATCACGTCAGGCTTCGCTTCGGCGATGGCGTCGCGCGCGGCAGCGGCATCGTCCGGGTACTTGCCGTCCCGCCGCAAGCTGCGTGGCTGTGCCACCCGCCAGCCGCGGCTGATTGCGAACTGCTTGACCGGCGATGCATGCAGCTTCATGCCGCGGCCGGCCGGGCGGTCAGGCTGGGTCAGTGTCAGGACGATCTCGAACCTAGGCTCAGCCGCGATCGCTTCCAGCGCGACGCGCGCAAACTCGGGTGTCCCCGCGAACGCAACCTTCATGTGGCGCTCACCGGTTGATCAGCTCTTGGGTCAGGTCGTCGCCGGTGTTGTAGTGGTCGACCACACCATCTGGAGAGACGTAGATGTACAGAAAACGCCGCTGGTTCAGGTGCTTGTAGCGCCAGCTCCAGACGTCTCCGTCGAACGAGGTCACGCGCGTGATGTCGAAGGGACGTCCGTAGGTGCGCAGCACGTCAGGCACGCGCCATTCGCCAGGCTTGATCGTGCTGCCGAACAAACCTTCGAACAGCTCCTGCCGCACGGAAACCACTTGCCCGCTGGCATCGATGTCGATGTTGGAGACTTCGAAACCCATCGGCGCCCGCGAGTACTGAAGCCGTTCTCCGCCGCCTGGCAAAGGATAGGTCGCAGTGGGTGTTCCCACTTGCTGCAGAACCTGCGCCCGCGATGCGCCCAGCGGGGTCCGTGTCGGATCGCTTGCGCAGCCGGCCAGGGCCACGACTAGTGCCAGCGGCAAGATCCAGCGGCGATTCCTCATCAACGCCGTCCTTCGCGCTGCTCGACCTTCTGGTCCTCGCGTTGTTGCTTGAGCAGCTTGCTCTTGATGCGGTTGCGCTTCAGGGGCGACAGGTATTCGACGAAAACCTTACCCAAGAGGTGATCGAGTTCATGCTGAATGCATACCGCCAGCAAACCCTCGGCCTCGATTTTCTGCAGCTCGCCCTGGGCATCCAGTGCGGTCACGCGGACGGCCGTCGAGCGCTCGACGCCGTCGTAGATGCCGGGTACGGACAGGCAACCCTCTTCGTTGAGGACTTTGTCGTCACTCGCCCAGACGATTTCCGGATTGATCAGCACGAGCGGCTTGTCTCGCTCTTCCGAAACATCGATCACGACGAGGCGCTCATGCACGTCGATCTGGGTGGCCGCGAGACCGATGCCGTTGGCGTCGTACATGGTCTCGAGCATGTCGGCAACGAGGGCCTTGATGCGTGCGTCGACGCCTTGCACTGGTTTCGCCACCGTATGCAGTCGCGCATCGGGGTAACTCAAAATGGTTCGTTTTGCCATGAAAGCGAGGAAAAGTTGTCGCTATTTTCGCCATTTCCGCGACGCGTGAATGTGAGGCGGGGGATATACATTGCCCAATCTAGGGCTTCAGCGCAAAATTCGTAGCAAATTGTGAGGATTCGTACGTTCTGCGTGGCGCAGTGTGTGCACACCATTAAACATGAATAAATTCCGAATCAAAGAACACCTGCGTCCCAGCCTTTTCGCCACGCTGACAGCCCTCGCTGCCTTGGGCATGGGAGCCACCACGGCTTCCGCGCAAAACTATCCGATCACGCCGCAACAGCGCGCCACAGCCCAACAAACGGCACAAGCCGGCATCCCAGTGAGCGAACTGGCTCCCAACGCGCCGGACGAATACACCGTCAAGCCGGGCGACACGCTCTGGGCGATTTCGCGTCTCTATCTGCGCAGCCCCTGGCGCTGGCCCGAGCTCTGGGGCATGAACATCAGCGAGATCTCGAACCCACACCGCATCTATCCGGGCCAAGTGCTCTATCTGGACAAGACCAACGGCCGCGCTCGCCTGACCACCCGTCGTGGCGGCGCCGCCGACGGCACGGTCAAGCTGTCGCCGCGCACGCGCTACGAGTCGCTCTCGGGCATGGCGCTGCCGACACTCAATCCGAGCCTGATCGAGCCGTATCTCAGCGAGCCGATCATCATCGACCAGAACACGCTCAACAGTGCACCGCACGTCGTCGCGGGCAATGACAGCCGCGTGCTCCTGGCCCGTGGCGATCGTGCCTATGCGCTGGGCGACATCAATTCGGCACTGATCGAGACTGCTGGCCCGATCCAGACCTTCAGAGTCTTCCGCAACGCCACGCCGCTGACCGACCCCGCCACCGGCGAACTGCTCGGCTACGAAGCAGCTTATTTGGGCAGGGCACAGCTCATGCGCAGCCAGTCGGTCGAAAGCCAGTTGGTCGACGGCAAGGAAGTGACGAACATCGTCCCGGCCACCATCGACATCACTGCGGCACGCGAGGAAATGCGCGCCGGCGATCGTCTCTTGCCAGAACCCCAGCGACAGTTGCTGAGCTACGCGCCTCGTGCGCCTGAACAACTGATCAACGGACGCATCGTTTCCGTTTACGGCAACGCGGTGCAATACGTGGCTCAGAACCAGGTGGTCGTGATCAACAAGGGAACGCGCGACGGCATCGAAGCGGGCCATGTGCTTGCCATCCTCAAGAACGGCGACACCGTCGTCGACCGTGCGTCGAACCCCGACTATTCAGGCAAGCAAGTGGTCAAGCTGCCCAATGAGCGCATTGGCTTGCTGATGGTGTTCCGGCCGTTCGAAAAAGCCTCCTATGCGCTGGTGCTCGAAATCAGCGATGCGCCGAAGCCCGGCGACCTGCTGGTCAACCCGTGACGCCGCGCTCGACATCGCGTGGAACGTGAGGAACTCGCAGGCTGGCTGCGTCTTGCACTGACACCCGGCATCGGCAACGTTGCCGGTCGCAAGTTGCTCGCGGCGTTCGGCTTGCCTTCAGGCGTTTTCGCGCAGTCCCGCGAAGCACTGCAGCAAGTCGTCACGCCGGCCCAGGCCGATGCGCTGCTTCAGCAGGCGCCCACATTCCCCAGCGCACTCGACCAGACTTGGGACTGGCTTCAAGGCTCTGAAGAGCAAGGCGCCGTGCGGCGGATCGTGACGCTTGCCGACGCGGGCTATCCGAAGCCGCTGCTCGAAACAGCCGATCCCCCGCTGATGCTCTATATGCTGGGCGCGCCTGCGTTCGACCTGACGCAGTTGGGCCACAGCATTGCGATGGTGGGCAGCCGCAACCCGACCGCGCAGGGTGCGGAGACTGCGCGCGCCTTTGCGCGAGCATTCGGAGAAGCAGGCATCCCCGTCGTGTCCGGCCTCGCTCTCGGCGTCGACGGCGCAGCGCACGCCGGCGCACTGGAGGCGGGCGGCGGACCCGATCGACTGGCAACGGTCGCGGTGGTGGGCACGGGACTGGACCGCGTCTACCCCGCCCGGCATCGCGAACTCGCCCACCGCATCGCGGCGCGAGGCCTGATCGTGAGCGAATATTCGCTCGGCACTCCGCCGCTCAATCAGAACTTCCCCAAGCGCAATCGAATCATCGCGGGGCTGTCTCGCGGGACGCTGGTCGTGGAGGCGGCGCTTCGGTCGGGTTCGCTGATCACCGCGCGGCTCGCGGCGGAGCAGGGCAGGGAGGTATTCGCGATACCCGGCTCGATCCACTCGCCCCAATCGCACGGTTGCCATGCGTTGATCCGCCAAGGCGCAAAGCTCGTCGAATCCGTCGCCGACGTGCTCGAGGAACTGCACTTCGACGCATCCACGGCGGCGTCGGCGTTGGCTCAGCCATCGTCTCCATCGGAATCTGAAGGCGCGAACGAGCCTGGTTTGCTGGGCGAGATGGGCTTCGATCCGGTGAGTCTCGATGCGCTCTGTGCGCGCACCGGCTACAGCGCGGCAGAGCTTCAGGCCCGTCTGCTCGAACTCGAACTGGACGGCCGCATCGCGCGCTTGCCTGGAGGATTGTTCCAGCGCATTGCGGCTGGCTGACCGATCTCGCGGCCGCGCGGCCGAGCGGCTTGGATATCGTCGTGTCCGCGCAACTTTTGAGCGCGTGCCTGGGCTATATTGAACCCATGTTCGAAGTGCTCGTGTTTGTCTACGAAAACTACTGGCGCGGCGACGCGTGCCCCGAGCCCGAGCAGTTGGGTCGAAAGCTCAGTGCGCAAGGTTTCGACGCCGAAGAGATCCGCGACGCGTTGCAATGGCTCGACGGCCTCAGCCTGGCGACGCAGGGCATCCAGCTCAGCAGGCACGCAGACAAGACCACCGCCACTGTCACGGTTCGAACCCGCAGCGATGACGTGATGGCTCCATCTCCGGATTCGATCCGCGTCTATTCGATCATCGAGCAGGACCACATCGGCGCTGAATGCCTCGGCTTCATCAGCTTTCTGGAATCTTCCGGGGTCCTGCCGGCGGGCATGCGAGAAATCGTGATCGAACGCGCGATGGCGACACCCAGCGAACCGCTTTCGATCGATGAACTCAAGATCATCGTGTTGATGGTGCATTGGAGCACCGGGGTCGAGCCCGATGCGCTAGTGCTCGACGAGCTCTGCGATGACAGCAGGGCGCGCGTCGCGCATTAGCTGTTGCTCGCCCCCAGGCTCGCGCACTTCGTGTCGCTCTCCACCCCCTGACCGGGGGCAATACCAGCGGCCCGGCTAAGCCGGTTCCGCGGTATTCCTGTTGCTCGTCCCCCAGGGCTCGCGCGTTCGTGTCGTTTCGCCTTTCCGCTGCCGGAGCTTGAGCCGGCGTTAGTTCAGCAGGCGTTCGGGGTTGGCGTCTAGCTTGGCGAGGGCTTCGCGGGTGGCGCGTACGGTGAGGGTTTCTTCTTCGGCGGGGACGAGGAGGCCGGCTTGGAGGTAGGAGGCTAGCCTTCCGACCTGGATGAGGAAGCTGCGGCCGTCGCTGGAGGCGAAGAGGTGCAGTTGCTTGCGGTCGCTGCGCCAGACGAATTGGACTTGGCTCACTCGGTCGTTGTGGTCGAGCATGAACCAGTTGCCGACCTGAAGTTCGTGGGCCCAGGCAAGCATGTCTTCGCTGACCTTGGTGCCGGTGTCGGGCACTATCTCGATGGAAGCGGCATCGACGCCGAGCAGGAGCTCGATGCTTGCGGCGTCGAGCGGAAGGTCGGTCGCGCCTTCGTCGGACACGAAATCCTCGAGGTTGGCCAGGCGCTTGGCCATGGCTTCGATCTTTGCCTGCGGGATCGCCTCGGTCTTCGACATGAAGGCATCGGACAGGGTCGCACCGATGGTCTTGATGTGCGCTTCCTGGGGTTCGCCGACGATGCCCAGCAGCGTCATGCCCTGGCGCAGGCGCTGAAGGAGCTTCGGGAGATCCTGGATGACGCGCGTGCGGTCGTTGCGGTTCGGCTTCGCGCTCGCTGCCCACACGAGATCGGATGCGGAACGCTTGAGCGTGACCGTCTGCTCGTCTTGCGGCCCATAGCGCAGCGCGGCAATGGCCAGCACCTCGGCCCAGACCTTGAACAGGAACTCGCGGATCTCCTCGCGCACCGGCATGTCGTTGAGCATCTTGCGCAACTCGATGGTGTACTGGATCGCCATCGTCTCCTTCTGCTCGACCTGCTGCGCCACGCTCATCACCTTCTGGGTGGTGTCGCTTTGGGTGAGGTACTTGTTGAGGAAGGCGACGAATTCGTCGAACACCAGCTTGAACACGCGCTGGCCGGTTTCAGGATATTGCTCGATCACCTGCACGACACGGCGGATCTCGCCCTCCAGTGCACTGCCGGAAATGGCGGCGGCATCGAAGCCCATCACGCACGAGCCCATGCGGTCGATCAGCATCCGCGCCGGATGCTGCAGCGTGCCGAAGAACTCAGGCTCGGCAATGGCCACTCGCAGGACCGGCATCTGGAGCCTCGCAAACCAGACGCGCGCCGAAAACGGGATGCGCTCCTCGGCCAGAATCGCCTGGAACATCAGCGCGACGATCTCCACGGTTGCCTTGTCTGCGGTCGTCGGAGCCTTCTTCTTCAGCTCGGTGCTGCGCCTTCTCAGTTCGCTCGATGCGTTGTGAACGGCAGCAGCGTGATCGCCCACGACATACTGCGATGCCGCGACTTGATAGGCTGCCTCCGCATCGGCGATAGCGGCCGCGAAGGCGGGTCCGCCCATGCCGCCACCTGCCCCGCCGCCAAGACCACCGGCACCGCCGCCCATCAATTCGCCGCCACTGCCGGGCGTCCTCTGCTGGGTGATGTCGCCACCGATACGCGCCGTCACGAACCGCTTCAGATTAAGCAACACGCCCTGGGCGCGCTGACGTGCCAGCAGCAGCGGCGAGCCGCCCGTCACAAGCATCGTGTCGCCTCCGGCAGCACCCTGCGCGCTTGCTCCACGGCCCATGCCTACACCAATGGCCGCCGGAGCGAAGCTGCCGGGTGGGACGCCAAAGCCGCCGCGACCGGGCTGCGCTTGCTGGGCGATCCCCATTGATGCGCTGCCGGCATGCGAACCCGAAAAACTGCCCCCGAGCGCAGCGGCACCCGAGGTGACCGAGCCCGTCCGCCGGACGAAGCTCTTGAGGTCGATCTCCGGCATCACGTCACTTGCCACCAGGAAGGCGTTGGCCTCCTTGTAAGCCTTGACGACGGCGTCGACCATGTGCGCCTGCACCTGCTCCTGCACCCTGTTCCAGAGCTCGCGACTCAAGCCGGCCGCCAGCCATTGGCCGACCAGCACCTTCGCCAGGGTCTCGGGCTTCAGGACGTCCTTGGGATCGAGCTCGTGAGTCCCTTCGAGATGCTGGATGCGCAAGCGCAGGTCGTTCAGTTCGAAGCTGGCTTTGTCCTGGATGGACTGCGCAAGCCGCGATGAAAGGATGCCGGTTTCGACGACTTCATCGCCGATCAACTCGAGGCGCGACAGCGAATTGGAGATCGAGACGCCCGAAGCACCGCTTGCCAGCGCCTTTCGCCATGCAGCGCGTGATTCCGTCACCCAACCCGCACCGTGTGCCTGGAACGCCAGGAAGCCGTCCCGGTTCTCCTGCATTTCACGTGCATTGCCGACCTGTGCGGCCAGCGCGACCAGCCGCTCCTGAACTGCATGGGCCACCGGCCCAATCACTCCCTCGGTGGCGGCGACGAAACGCTCGCGCGTCTCGCGGGAAAGTTGGAGGGAGGATGCGTGGGACCGCGTGGGCATGGATGAACAGGATGCTATGGATTCAATTGAGCTATCGCGCGAGCTTGCATCGGGAAACGTAAGCGCACAAGAGCCGGCAATGCTCGGCAACCCCAACGCAACACACGTGCCGGGCCAAAACTTGAACGCTCAAACTGTTGCGCCGGCATTCGGATCGTCCGGATCCCCTTCCCGCTTGATCGGACCTTTCACGAGGTCCTCGCGCTTCACGCCCAGCCACATGGCGATGGCGGCCGCCACGAAGGCCGACGAATAAATGCCGAAAAGAATGCCGATCGTCAGGGCCAGCGCAAAGTAGTGCAGCGTGGGACCGCCGAAAAAGAACATCGATAGCACCACGAGCTGCGTGGACCCGTGGGTGATGATGGTGCGGCTGATCGTGGACGTGATGGCGTTGTCGATGACTTCGCGCGTGTTCATCTTGCGATAGCGGCGAAAGTTCTCGCGGACCCGGTCGAAGATGACTACTGACTCGTTCACCGAATAGCCCAGCACAGCCAGCACGGCCGCGAGCACCGCCAATGAGAACTCCCATTGGAAGAAGGCGAAGAACCCCAGGATGATCACCACGTCGTGCAGGTTCGCCAGTACGGTCGCGAGGGCGAACTTCCATTCGAAGCGGAACGCCAGATAAATCATGATGCCGACCACCACCATCCCAAGCGCCTTGAGGCCGTTGGTGGTGAGCTCTTCGCCAACTTGCGGGCCGACGAACTCGGTGCCGCGCAGCGTCGCCGAAGCGTCGGCGGCCTTGAGGGCGTCCATGACCTGCGTGCTCTGCTGGGCCGAGGTCTGGCCCTTTTGCACTGGCAATCGAATCTGTACGTCCCGCGAAGTGCCGAAGTTCTGCACCTGCACGTCGTGATAGCCGAGCGTCGAAATCGTTTCGCGCACCTTGCCGACGTCGACGGACTGCTGGTAGGCGACTTCCATCACCGTGCCGCCCGTGAATTCGACCGACAGGTGGAGCCCGCGATGCAACAGGAAGAACACCGCCAGCAGGAACGTGATGAGAGAGATCGCGTTCAGCACCAGCGCGTGGCGCATGAACGGGATCGTCTTGTGGATTCGGAAGAACTCCATTTTTGGTGCCCCTTATTTCGCGTCCGCAGCGACCTGGTTGGCCGGCTTCCAGACGGTGCCGATCGACAGGGTCTTGAGCTTCTTCTTGCTGCCGTACCAGAAGTTGACGAGTCCGCGTGAGAAGAACACGGCCGAGAACATCGATGTGACGATTCCGATGCAGTGCACCACGGCGAAGCCGCGGATCGGACCTGATCCGAAAGCCAGCAGCGCAATGCCGGCAATGAGCGTGGTCACGTTCGAATCGAGAATCGTGCCCCATGCGCGGTCATAGCCAGCATGGATGGCCGCCTGCGGCGAGGCTCCGCTGCGCAATTCCTCGCGGATGCGTTCATTGATCAACACGTTGGAGTCGATTGCAACGCCGATGGCGAGCGCCATGGCCGCGATGCCGGGCAAAGTCAGCGTTGCCTGGAGCATCGAGAGGACCGCCACCAGCAGCAACAGGTTGACCGCAAGTGCAATCGACGAGAACACGCCGAAGAGCGCGTAGTAGATGCACATGAACACCATGATGGCGATGAAGCCATACATGACGCTGTCGAAACCCTTCTTGATGTTGTCGGCGCCCAGGCTCGGGCCAATGGTGCGCTCCTGGATGATTTCCATCGGCGCGGCCAGCGAACCGGCGCGCAGCAGCAGCGCGAGATCGTTGGCTTCGACGACGCTCATCGATCCCGAGATCTGGAACCGATTGCCGAGTTCGCCGTTGATCGAAGGCGCCGTGAGCACTTCGCCCCTGCCCTTTTCGAAGATCAGCATCGCCATGCGCTTGCGATAGTTCTCGCGGCTGACGTCGCGCATGATGCGGCCGCCCTTGGCGTCCATCGTCAGGTCGACCTTCGGCTGCTGGGTTTGCGAATCGAAGCCGGGTTGCGCGTCGGTGAGGTTCTCTCCCGTCACCAGCACTTGCTTCTTGACGATCACGGGCCGGCCCTGGCGATCGAGGAATTTTTCGGAGCCGAAGGGCACCGGCCCTGTGCCCATTTCAGCCGCGCGGCCTTCCGCGCTTTCGTCGACAAGTCGCATCTCGAGCGTGGCGGTGCGGCCCAGGATGTCCTTGGCCTTGGCCGTGTCCTGGACACCGGGCAACTGCACCACGATGCGGTCCAGCCCCTGCTGCTGGATCACCGGTTCGGCTACGCCGAGTTCATTGATCCGGTTGTGCAGCGTGGTGATGTTCTGCTTGAGCGCCGCGTCCTGCAGTCGCCGTGCGGCTTCAGGCTTGATGGTCGCGGTCAGCTTGAAGTCGGTGCCGTCCTGGCTCTCGACCGCCGTGAGGTCGGGGAATTGGTCCTGCAACAAGGCCTTGGCCGCTTGCAGGCCTGCGGCGTCGCGGAATCGCATTTCGACGGTCTGGTCGACGCGCGTGACCGAAGTGCCGCGCACATTCTTGTCGCGCAGCCCCGTGCGGATGTCGCTCGCGAACGACTCCGCCCGCTTGTCCATGGCGCCCTTCATGTCGACTTGCAGCAGGAAGTCGACCCCGCCGCGAAGGTCGAGGCCCAGGTACATCGGAAAGGCGTGCAGCGCCGTCAGCCAGGACGGCGAACGCGACAGCAGGTTGAGCGCAACCACATAGGGCGGATCGCTTGGATCGGGCACCAGTGCATGCTGGAGCACATCGCGTGCCTTGAGTTGATCGTCGGTGTTGGTGAACCGCGCCCGCACCGAAGTGGCATCAAGCGTCAACAAGTCCGGCGCCAGTCCGGCCACCTTGAGCGCCTCCGCGACTCGGGCCTGGGTGCTGGCGTCGACCTTGCTGGTCGACTTGGCCGCCGACACCTGCACCGCAGGTGCCTCGCCGAAGAAATTGGGCAGGGCATAGATCAGCCCCACGAGCAACACGATCACGATGACCGCGTACTTCCAGACCGGATATCGGTTCATCTCTATTACTCGCCCCCAGGCTTCGCGCACTTCGTGTCGCTGCGCCTACCCCCTACCGGGGGCGCTGCCAGTGGCCCGGCGAAGCCGGTTCCACGGCAGCCCACGAATGTGGGGCGCGCTGAGCGCAGCCGATGGGAAAAAAAGTCACTGCTCATTGGAATAGGCCGGCGAAGCCAGGCCCGTTGGTGAAACACCGCGGAACCGGCTCCGCCGGGCCGCCGGTGTTGCCCCCGGTAGGGGGTAGGCGAAGCGACACGAAGTGCGCGCAGCCTGGGGGGGAGCCATTACTTTATTGCGCCCTTGGGAAGGACCTGCACGACGGCGCTGCGCTGGATCTGCACTTCGACGCCCTTGGCAACTTCGATGGTCAGGTATTGCTCGCCGATCTGGGTGATCTTGCCGAGGATGCCGCCGGACGTTGCGACTTCGTCGCCCTTGGCCAGCGCCTCGATCATGGCGCGCGCTTCTTTCTGGCGCTTCATCTGCGGACGGATCATGACGAAATACAGCACCACGAACATCAGGACCAGCGGCAACATGCTGCCGAGCGAGGACATCATGTCGCTGCCTCCGGCGGCAGGTGCGGTCTGGGCGAAAGCAGAGGAAATGAACAAGGGAGTCTCCAGCAGAGGGAAGAAATAAGAGCGCCGGCCTCCCGTACATGAATACAGGAGGGCCCGCGGGTCCGCGGCCCAGTCAAACAGGCCGCGCAGCGCGGGGCCTGGCCGCGCACAGCACCGGGGATTGTAGGGGTTGCCCGCGCCCACACCGGCAGCCCGGCAAAGCCGATTCCGGGTCTTTCAATCAGAGGGCTGGCTTCGCCCTCCCCAGCGCGAGACGCTAAGCAGCGACCTTCGCAGCCTGCGGATTGCGCCACTTGGCCATCAGGTCGGCCCAGCGGACGCGCGCGGCAGCCAGGTTGCGATCCTTGACGTGCCCGTAGCCGCGGATTTGCTCCGGCAAACTGGCAAGCTCGACCGCGGCTGCGTGATTGGCCGCGTCCAGCCCGGCGAGCACTTCGTCGATGCTCGCGCGGTATTCGCCAATCAGGGCGCGCTCGGTCTTGCGTTCCTCGGTGCGGCCGAAGATGTCCAGCGCCGTTCCGCGCAAGCCCTTCAGCTTCGCGAGGACTCTGAAGCCGGGCAGCATGGCAGGGCCGAACTTCTGCTTTTGCAGTTCGCCCTTGGCGTTTTTCTTGGCGATGATGGGCGGCGCGAGGTGGTAGTTGAGCTTGTAATCCTTGCCCATCTCACCCTCGAACATGCCCTCGATGCGCTCGAGGAAACTGCGGTCGGTGTGCAGGCGGGCGACTTCGTATTCGTCCTTGTAGGCCATCAGCTTGAACAGATAGCGCGCGACAGCTTCACTCAGGCTGGTCTTGCCCAACGCGGCTTCTGCCTTCTGCACCTTGGCAACGTAGGCCTTGTACTGTTCGGCGTAAGCGGCGTTTTGGTAGTCCGTCAAGAATTCCACTCGCCGCGCGACGAGCGTGTCGACCGAATCGCGCTTCTTGAACTCGATGACGTGGCCTGGCTGGACACGCTTTTGCAGTTCGGCAGGCCGCTGTGCGGCCTGGCGGCCCCATTCGAAGGCAGCCTTGTTGTTGTCGACAGCCACGGCGTTGAGTTCGATCGCGCGCATCAGCGACGCGTGCTCGAGCGGAACCCAGCCCTTCTGCCACGCGTAGCCCAGGATCATCGGGTTCACGTAGATGCTGTCGCCCATCAGCGAAGTGGCCGCGGCGTCGGCATCGAATGCGCCCACGGCATCGGCGCCGACGGCGCGCGCGATCTCCGCGGCGCAGGTGTCCTGCGGGTTCTGCCAGTTGGCGTTGCGCACGAAAGCGGCCGTCGGACTGCTGTGGCTATTGAGCGCCACGTGCGTGCGCCCTTCGCGCATGCGCGCCATCGTCTCGGCGTTCACGCTCACCAATGGATCGCAGGCCAGGATCAGGTCGGCAGCCGCCGTGCCGACGCGTGTCGTGCGGATGTCGTCCTGTGTATTGCCGATCAGCACGTGGCTCCAGGTGGCGCCGCCCTTCTGGGCGAGTCCGGCAGCATCCTGCGTGACGATGCCCTTGCCCTCGATGTGGGCCGCCATCCCGAGCAACTGCCCGATGGTGATCACGCCAGTGCCGCCCACGCCGGCGACCACGATGCCCCACACCTGTCCGCCGCCGAGCGCGGGAACCGAAGGCTCCGCCAGCGCACCAAGTTCGATCGGCGCCGCTCCCTTGCTCTTCGACTTCTTCTTGAGCTGGCTGCCTTCGACGGTGACGAAGCTCGGGCAAAAGCCCTTGAGGCAGCTCATGTCCTTGTTGCAGGTGCTCTGGTTGATCGCGCGCTTGCGGCCGAATTCGGTTTCGAGCGGCTCGACCGACAGGCAATTGCTCTGCACGCTGCAGTCGCCGCAACCCTCGCAGACGAGTTCGTTGATGACGACGCGCTTGGCCGGATCGACAGCAGTGCCCCGCTTGCGGCGGCGACGCTTCTCGGTCGCGCAGGTCTGGTCATAGATGATCGCCGTCGTGCCCTTGATCTCGCGGAACTCGCGCTGAATCGCATCCAGCTCGTCGCGATGGCGCACCTTGACGTTCTCGCCGGGCACTGTCACGCCCTCGTACTTCTCCGGCTCGTCCGTGACCACGACGACCTTCACGGCGCCCTCGGCATGCAGGCTCTCCGCGATCTGCAGCACCGAGTGCCCCTCGGGCCGCTCGCCGACCTGCTGCCCGCCGGTCATGGCGACCGCGTCGTTGTAGAGGATCTTGTAGGTGATGTTCACGCCGGCCGCGATGCTCTGGCGAATGGCCAGGAGCCCGCTGTGGAAGTACGTGCCGTCGCCCAGGTTGGCGAAGATGTGCTGGTCCGTCGTGAAGGGCTGCTGGCCCACCCAAGGCACGCCCTCGCCGCCCATCTGTGTGAAGCCGATGGTCGAGCGGTCCATCCACGTGGCCATGAAATGGCAACCGATGCCGGCCATGGCACGGGAGCCTTCCGGGACCACGGTGCTGGTGTTGTGCGGACAGCCCGAGCAGAACCACGGCTGGCGCGTCGCGTCGGCCATGGCGATCGTCTGCGGCGCGGCCATGGCGCGTTCCTTGGCTTCGAGGATGGCCAGCTGCGCGTCGATGCGCGCACCCATGTCCGCACCCGCGGCGGCGAGGATGCCGGTCTTCTTCAGACGCTGGGCAATGGCCTTGGCGATCATCGCCGGGTTCAGGTCCGCGTTCGAGCGCAACAGCGTGTGCGCAGTCGGATTGGGCATCGACCATTCGCCGCCGGAGTAGCCCTCCGCATGGTGCACTTCGCCTTCGTCGAACTTGCCGACCACGTTGGGCCGCACGTCGGCCCGCCAGTTGTAGAGCTCTTCCTTGAGCTGGTATTCGATGACCTGGCGCTTTTCCTCGACCACCAGGATTTCCTGCAGACCCGTCGCAAATGCGCGCGTGAGCTGCGCTTCGAGCGGCCACACCACGGCCACCTTGTGCAGCCGGATTCCAAGCTGCCGGCAGGCCGCATCGTCCAGGCCGAGGTCGATCAAGGCCTGGCGCGTGTCGTTGAACGCCTTGCCGCTGGCCATGATGCCGAAGCGATCGTGAGGACCTTCGATCACGTTGTGATTGAGCCGATTCGCGCGGATGTACGCCAGCGCGGCGTACCACTTGTAGTGCATCAGCCGCGCTTCCTGCTCCAGCGCATGGTCGGGCCACCGGATGTGCAAACCACCGGGCGGCATTTGGAAGTCGGTGGGCGTCACGATCTCGACGCGCTCGGGGTCGATCATTGCCGTGGCGCTGGATTCGACGATTTCCTGGATCGTCTTCATGCCCGACCAGATGCCGGCGAAGCGGCTCATGGCAAATGCATGAATGCCGAGGTCGAGAATGTCCTGAACGTTCGCGGGAAAGAACACCGGCGTGCCGCACGCCTTGAAGATGTGATCGCTCTGGTGCGCCGCAGTCGAGCTCTTGGAGATGTGATCGTCGCCAGCCACGGCGATGACGCCGCCCCAGGGCGTGGTGCCGGCCATGTTGGCGTGCTTGAAGACGTCGGAGCAACGGTCCACGCCGGGGCCCTTGCCGTACCAGATCCCGAAGACGCCATCGAACTTATTCGTGCCCGCGGGCGAGAAGCCGAGTTGCTGTGTACCCCACAGCGCGGTGGCCGCCAGTTCTTCGTTGACGCCTGGCTGGAAGACGATGTTCTGTTCCTTGAGGAACTTGCTGGCCTTCCATAGCGCCTGGTCGTAGCCGCCGAGCGGCGAGCCGCGATAGCCGCTGATGAAGCCGGCCGTGTTCTTGCCCTGCTGCTGGTCGCGCAATCGCTGGAGCATCGGCAGCTTGACCAGCGCTTGCACGCCGCTCATGAACGCGCGGCCATAGTCGAGTGAATATTTGTCGTCGAGCGTGACCGTTTCCAGGGCTTTGCGGATGTGCTCGGGCAGCGGGGCATTCATCGGTTGTCTCCAAGTGACCAGTTGGCTGTGCCTTGTGGGCGTGGCTTGCGAAGCATCCGGGTCGGGTGCCTCTCGGCCATCATCACGCAAAGTGTATGCCTGCTGTGACGACAGGTGTTTGCGTTCTTTGCCCGCTCAAGGCCCGATCTTGAAAGGATCTTGCTTAAAATGCGCCAGAATGGAAAGTCTTGACAAGTTTGACCTCGCGATCCTGCAAGAACTGCAGACCGATGGACGACTCACCAACGCCGAGCTTGCGCAGCGCGTGGGGCTGTCGGCTGCGCCGTGCTGGCGCCGGGTCCGTTCGCTCGAAGAGGCCGGCTTCATCAAGGGGTATCACGCGGAGATCGACCGGCACAAGATCGGCCTCGGGGTGCTCGCCTTCGTGCGCGTCGACACCGAGCGCACGACTGGCGACCTCACCCGCAAGCTGGAGGATGCGATTCGCAAGCTGCCGGAAGTCATCGCGTGCCACTACATCAGCGGCACAGGCACCTTCGAGCTGCAGGTGGTTTCGCAGGACCTGGACAGCTTCTCGCGCTTCGCCTTGCGGCATCTGATCAACCTGCCGAACGTCAAGGATCTGCACACCAGCTTCTCGCTCGGCGAGGTCAAGGCAAGCCACGCCTTGCCTCTCGGCCATTTGAGCCCCAAGAGCGCGCGGTGAGAGCGCCCTGTCGTCGCCGGTGTCACTGCGTCAGCGGGGCAGCAGAAGTTGCAGGATGCCCATGGTGCTCACGAGGCTGGCTGGGTCATGGGTTTCCTGCAGCACACCACTCAGGTGGGTCTTGATTCCTTCGCTATGACGCGCTCGCCAGATCAAGAGATCGGCCAGCCACGGATGGTTGTTGATGCGATTGGCCTGCTCGTAAGCGGCGAAGCGCGGCTTCAGTGCGCCCAGCGCGGCTTCATAGCGCCTGCGCGCTTCGTCATCGCCCAGTCGTTCGTCGCGATGCGCCTCGATCTCATCGGCAGCGAGCATGCCGGTCTCCATCGCCTTGCCAATGCCCTCCCCCGTAAAGAGATAGGTGCTGCCCGCCGCTTCGCCCACCACGAGCATCCCGGGCCGAGACCAGCGCGCGCCATCGAGTGAGCAGCGCAGCGGCGCGCCCTTGAGAGGTCCGAGCGACAGCCCGCTTTCCAACAAATCGCGTGCTGGCGGATGGACCCGCACGAAGGCGTCGAACAGGTGGCGCAGGTTGACGTCAGTCTTTCCGATCACGCCGACACCCACATTGAACACGCCGCCGGCGCACGGAAAAATCCACCCGTAGCCTCGCCGAAGCGCGCGATGCCATACGACTTGCAACTCGGTCACACGGTTGAGCATGGCGTCGTTCTTGATATAGCCCCGAAGCGCAATCCCGCTCGGCGCGCGCCGTTCGCAGATGCCGGCCGCCGCCAATGGCCCGGAACCGGCGCCAGTGGCCAGCACAGTCCAGCGCGCACGCACTGTCCGCGAGAGACCTCCGGACATCGAAAAGATCGCGCCAGCAACTTGTGCTTCGGGGTCGAGAAAGGGCTCCTCGAACTGAGCGGACGGTAGCCAGCGCGCACCGGCCCCGACCGCCGCCTGGCGAAGTATTTCGTCCAGTTGGCGGCGCGGCAAAACGGCCAGCCGCGCCGGTACGTCCACCCTGCCTCCCCGAGGCCCGAAGCACGCGACATGCTGCGCGCTTCTGGCATGCGCCAGCACTTCGTCGAGAACACCAAGCCGCGCGAGGGCGCGATGCGCGTCGGGGATCAGGCCGTCACCGCAGACCTTGTCCCGCGGAAACTCATGCTGGTCGGCGAGCACGACATCGAAGCCCGCATTTGCGAGCACCTGGGCGCAGGCGCTGCCAGCCGGTCCGGCGCCGATCACGAGGACGTCGCAGGACCACGAATCCGAAGCAGCCGCGGTCTGGTCAGCCGCTGCTGGCGCTGCTGCTGCCATACGGACGGGTGAGGATCTCGAGACTATGGCCGTCCGGATCGTCCCAGTAGAAGCCTCGACCGCCGTCGCCGTGATTGATTTGGCCGGCTCGATGGTGGCCGGGATCTGCCCAATAGCGGATGCCGCGCGCGCGAATGCGGCCGAATATCTCGTCGAACTCACCCTCGCTCACGAGAAACGCGTAGTGCTGCCAGTCGACCTCACCCTCGACCTGCATGAAATCCAGCGTGACGCCGTTGTCCACTTCCACGCCGATGAAGGGTCCGAAGCGGACCGGCGCGTCGCGTCCGAGCAATTCAGCCAGCAATTCCGCCGACGCACGCGGATCGCGCGCCTTGACAATCGTATGATTCAGATGGATGGGCACGATGCTTCTCCGGGCAAGAACGCAAATCTTACGGTTGCCGTGCCTGCGGTGCCAACCCTCAATGCGCCGGCAAATACATCGTCGCCTCCACCTCCACCAAGACCTCGCTCCCCGGCAGGAATCGCGACACTTCAACCACCGTGCTGACCGGCGGCTCTCCGGGGTAGAACAGTCCACGCACGCGGTTGTACGGCGCGTAGTTCGGCAGATGGGTGAAGTACTGCACCAGCTTGACGACGTCATCCATCGTGCCGCCATGTTCCGCCGCGATCTGGCGAATGCGTTCGAGCACGAACCAGCTTTGCGCGACGATCGGCGCCTCGAAGACGTCCACGGACATTTGTCCGGTGGCGTAGCCCAGCGTGCGCAGCGCCGTGCGGGCCGCCTCTGGGATGTCTTCATAGCTTGCGACCGCGCGGCGCGTCGTGGGGTCGACGGCGACGACGCCACTCATCAAGACGAAGTCACCGACCCGTTTGGCGGCGGCGTAGTTCGCCATCGGCTTGCCCATGCTCATGCGATGCTCTCCAAAGTGCGGCCGGCGCGGATGACGGTGCGTCGACGTCCGCGCGGGTCCAGAAGTTCATATTCGTCCGATGCGGCCAGCAACACCAGGTCTGCCGGGCAGCCCGGCGCGATGCGGCCATCCCAATCAAGCCGGAGTGCCTTGGCGGGGCTGACGGTGATTGCGTCGAGCCAGTCGGTCGCGGGCGAGAGATGTGCCATCTGCACGCCGAGGCCGAAGGTCTCGACCAAGTCATAGCTGCCATAGGGGTAGAAGGCGTCCTGCACGTTGTCGGTGGCAAGACTGGCGCGAATTCCGCGGCTCGCGGCCTCGCGGACACGCGTGATGCCGCGCTGCAAGGGTGTGCGGTCCCAGGCGCCTTGCAAATAGAGATTGGTGGTGGGCAGGGCGACCAGATGAATGCCCGCCTGCGCACAGAGGGCCAACGTGTGGTTGGCAAACGCCTCGTCCTGCACCGACAGCGAACATGCATGGCCGCACATCACCCGTCCTTGCATGCCATGAGCGATCGCGATCTGCGCGATGGTGCGCAGGCCGGTCGCCTCGGGATCGAGTCCTTCGTCGACATGGAAGTCCAGCGCGAGACCGTGCTCCTGCGCAAGATCGAACACGCGTCCCAGCTTGTGCACGATGCCGTCGTTGCGATAGACGAATGCGCCGAGCACGCCACCCGCGCGCTTCACCTTTCGCGCGATGCTGTCGCCCGTCTTTGCGTCGGCGAACACGTCGAGCGGCGTGAGCGAGACAAACTGGAGCTCGATGCGGCCGCGCCACTCGTCGCGCAAGCGCTCGAACACCGCGAGCGAGGTCGGCGCCTCCGCATCGCTCCAGTCGAGATGCGTGCGCAGCGCGCGCGTTCCGCCGCGCCATGCTTCATCCAACGCCCGCTGCATGCGGGCGCGCAACCCTTCAGCGGTCCAGCTTGCACGGTGCGCGACCATGCGGCCGATGGCCGCGAAGAGGTTGCCCTCGGCCGCGCCCACCTCTCGCACGGTGTAGTTCTTGTCGATGTGCGCGTGCGCGTCGACCAGACCGCTGAGCAGCGTGCCGCGCGCGGCTTGTTGCGTCGGCGCAATCGATGTCACGCGCCCGCCCGCCAGCACGACGTCGAACACCTGGTCTTCACCGGCCTCGAAAGCCCGCAGGCGCGGAGGAATGCGTACCGCCTGGAGCTTCATTCGCGGGACGTGCCTTGCAGGGAACGCAACCACGAGAGGCCTGCGGAAGTGCTGTCCGCCACTGCGCCGCGCTGCGGACGATATTCGCAGCCCACCCAGCCGTTCCAGCCGCATTGCGCCGAGACTTCGTCGATCACGTCGAAGAGATAGCCGTAGTTCAGCTCGCCCATGTCGGGCTCGTGCCGCGCGGGCACGCCGGCGATCTGGAAGTGCCCGACGCGGCCGCCCGGCAAGTACTTGCGGATCTTCATCGCCACATCGCCTTCGACAATCTGACAGTGATAGAGATCCATCTGCACCTGCACGTTGAGCGCGCCGACCAGGTCGACGATCTCATGCGCATGGTCCTGGCGATTCAGGAAGAAGCGCGGGATGTCGCGAGTGTTGATGGGCTCGATGAGCACGTCACGTCCTGCCTTGGCCGCTTGGACCGCCGCCCAGCGCAGGTTGTCCAGATAGACGGGCTGCACTGTCTCGCGCTCCACACCGTCGGGCACGAGACCCGCCATCACATGGATGCGCGGGCAGTTGAGCGCATCCGCGTAATCGATTGCCTTCAGGATGCCCTCGCGGAACTCGGCCTCGCGCCCGGGCAGGCAGGCCACGCCGCGATCGCCGCGATCCCAATCGCCTGGCGGCCCGTTGAACAGCACCTGTTCGAGCCCGTTCGCCGACAGCCGGGCCGCGAGTTCATGCGGCTTGTAGGCATAGGGAAACAGATATTCGACAGCGCGGAATCCATCCTTGGCAGCGGCTTCGAAGCGATCGAGAAAATCGAGCTCCGGATAGAGCATCGAAAGATTGGCGGCAAATCGAGGCATCAAAGGCTCCAATGGTCACGTGCGGCCCCGTCGGGAGACACCGCGGAACCGGCTTTGTCGGCCCGCAGGTGTCGCCCCCCGGGAGGGGGTGCCCGAGCCACACGAAGTGGGCGAGGCTGGGGGTGAGCATAGTGTCGTCACCAACGGGCACCGAAGTTCCGGCGCAGGTCATTGATCTGTGTTTCGTCCAGCGGCGCGGGCGCGCGCTGCGGCGATTGGCGGCAGACGAACCAGAGCCTTGCCGTTTCTTCCAACTCCTCGAGCGCAGCCATCGCCGCGGCAGGGGAGTCGTGCCATACGTTGGGCCCGAGCCGTTCGAGCACCACGGCGCGAATGGGCATGCGCCGCGTTCCGTAGTGCTCAATGGTTTGCGCAACGAGCACCGCGGCCTCCGGCGCGCCCGGCCGGTGATACGGAATCACCGGCACGTGTCCTACCTTCATCACGAAATAGGGCGTGAGCGCCGGCAGAAGCTCGGCGCCCGGTGCGTTGAGCGTAAGCGCCACGCAGTGCGTGCTGTGCGTGTGAATGACGCAGCGCGTGCCCGGGTCAAAGCGGCGCGCTGCTCCGTAGATGCGCGTATGCAGAGCGATGGTCTTGCTCGCGAGATCGCCGTGCGTCTGCCGCAAGTTGCCGTCCAGCCTCGCGAGCCGCGAGGGATCAAGATGGCCGAGGCTGGCCTCGGTAGGCGTGATCAGGAAGCCGTCATCGAGCCGCACGCTGATGTTGCCGGCGGTGCCATGCACATAGCCTCTCTCGAACAGGCTGCGGCCGACGCGGCAGATTTCCTCGCGGATCTGGGCTTCATTCATCCAAGCAATGTAAAGGCTTTGCTGAAGAAATCGTCGGTCCCGAAGTTGCCGGACTTGAGGGCGACGTGCAGGCCGACCCCGCCTGCCGCGTCGCTCTGGGCATGGCACCACGGCACCCCGGGATCGATCTGCGCGCCGATCTGCAATTGCGCAATCCCGAGGGTCTGGATGCAGGCTCCCGAAGTCTCGCCGCCCGCGACGACGAGCTGCCGCACGCCGCGCTCCACCAGCCCGCGCGCGATGGCCGCGATAACGCGCTCGACCATGGCGCCCGCCTCTTCGACGCCGAGCCGGCCCTGCACCGATTTGACGGCCGCCGGGTCGGCAGTCGAATAGATCAGAACCGGTCCGTCCTGCAACAGCGGAGCCGCCCACTCGAGCGCTTGCGCAGACACATCGGCACCCGCCGCAATCTGCAGCGGATCGATCGCCAGGGCCGGACGCCCCGACCCGATGAAATCCGCCACCTGCCGATTGGTTGCGAGCGAGCAGCTGCCCGACACCACGGCCCGCAACCCACTCGACGGCGGCAACGCTCCCGCGGTGGATGACGGCGCGATGCCGAAGTTCGCGGGCAACCCGATCGCTACGCCCGAGCCGGCCGTCACCAGCGGCATGTCGGCCAGGGCAGGGCCGAGTCGCAGGAGATCGGCGTTGGAGACCGCATCGACAATGGCGATGCCCACACCTTCCGCGCGCAACTGAGCCATGCGCTCGCGAATGGACTCCGGCCCGCCGGCGACCACCGCATGGTCGATCAGGCCGACCTTGCGCTTTGTCTGGGCCTGCAGGACGCGCACCAGGTTGGGGTCGGTCATGGGCGTCAGCGGATGGTTCTGCATACCGCTTTCATTGAGCAGCACGTCGCCCGCAAAAAGGTAGCCCTTGAACACGGTGCGCTTGTTGTCCGGAAAGGCCGGCGTCGCGATCGTGAAGTCGCAGCCCAATGCATCCATCAGCGCCTCGGTCACGGGGCCAATGTTGCCCTCTGGCGTGCTGTCGAATGTGGAGCAGTACTTGAAGTAGATCTGCCCTGCACCCTGCGTCTGAAGCCAGCGCAGCGCTTCCAGCGATTGCGCGACCGCATCGGCCGGCGGGATCGTGCGCGACTTGAGCGCCACCACCACCGCATCGACTTCCGCAGCCAATGGCGATGCCGGCACGCCGATCGTCTGCACGGCGCGCATGCCCGCGCGTACGAGGTTGTTCGCGAGATCGGTCGCGCCCGTGAAATCGTCGGCGATGCAGCCCAGGAGAATGCTCATGGCTTGGTCGGCGTCTTCGGGTTGGCTGGAAGTTCGATGCCGGGAAAGATCTTGATCACCGCACTGTCGTCTTCCTTCGCATAACCTGCAGTAGAGGCCTGCATGAACATCTGGTGCGCCGTGGATGCCAGTGGCAACGGAAACTTGCTCGCGCGCGCCGTATCGAGCACCAGTCCCAGATCCTTCACGAAGATGTCGACGGCCGATAGCGGCGTGTAGTCGCCAGCCAGCACGTGGGCCATGCGGTTCTCGAACATCCAGCTGTTGCCCGCGCTGTGCGTGATGACGTCGTAGAGCGCATCGGGCGCCACGCCTTCGCGCAGCCCGAGTGCCATCGCCTCGGCCGCCGCGGCGATGTGTACGCCGGCCAGCAGCTGATTGATGATCTTGACCTTGCTGCCCGCGCCGGCACGGTCACCCAGGCGATAGACCTTGCCGGCCATCGCGTCGAGCACCGCATCGGCCCGCGCATAGGCTTCCGGTCGCGCCGAACTCATCACCGTCATCTGTCCGCTGGCCGCCTTGGCGGCGCCGCCGGAAATCGGCGCGTCGATGTAGTGGATGCCCATCGCTTGAAGGCGTGCTTCGAGCGCCACCGACCAGTTCGGGTCGACTGTCGAGCACATCACGAACACGCTGCCCGGTTTCATCGCCGCAGCCGCTCCGTGGTCGCCAAAGAGCACGGCTTCGGTCTGGACGGCGTTGACCACGACCGACACCACAACCTCGCATGTGGCAGCGACTTGAGCGGGCGTTCCCCAGGCGACGCCGCCTTCCTCCGCAAAGCGCAACGCCGCGCCAGGCCGGACGTCGCACACGTGCATTTCATAGCCCTTGGCCCGCAGTGTGGCCGCGATGCCCGCGCCCATGGCGCCGAGGCCAATGAGTCCTGCTTTTTTCATGGAGATTCCCGAGGCGTTCGAACGATGGCCGGCGCTCAAGGGAGCGCGGCGCGAAACGCGATCTTAGGAATCCATGGCCGCGCTTCACAACGGGAATAACCCCGCTTGGCTCGTCAGCGCGGTGCGAGCGAATGCCGCGCGGCGCGCACGATGCTTTGCGCATCGACACCGAAGAAGCGGCGCAAGGCTGCCCGCGTGTCGCTGCGGCCAAAGCCGTCGGTGCCGAGCGTGAGGAAGCGCCGACCTTGAGGGAGAAAGGCGCGAATGCTTTCGGGCACAGCACGGACGTAGTCGGTCGCCGCAATGATCGGGCCGCTTCCGCCGGCGAGGAGTTGCGCGATGAAGGGCGCGCCAGTATCCGGGTCGCCAGACAGCGCGCGCTCTTCCCGGATGCGACCGTCGCGCGCAAGCTCGCTCCAGCTCGTGACACTGAACACATCCACGGCGATGCCTTCGGCCGCCAACTGTTCAGCGGCCCTGATGACTTCCGTCAGGATCGCGCCGGAGCCGAGCAAGGTCAGTGCGCGGTTGCCTTTTTTCGATGCCGGCTGCCCGCCGGTCCATGTCTTGAATCGATAGCAACCACGCAGCACGTCGGCTTCGACACCCGGCGGCAGATCGGGCTGCGCGTAGTTCTCGTTCATCAGCGTGACGTAATAGAACGCGTCCTTCTGCTCGACCATCATCTCGCGGATGCCCGCATCCACGATGACCGCCATCTCGCCGGCAAAGGCCGGGTCGTACGCCTTGCAGTTCGGAATGGTTGCCGCGATCAGGTGGCTCGATCCATCCTGGTGCTGCAACCCTTCGCCGCCCAATGTGGTGCGCCCCGACGTGGCGCCCAGCAGAAAACCGCGCGCACGCTGGTCAGCCGCGGCCCAGATCTGGTCGCCCACGCGCTGGAAGCCGAACATCGAGTAATAGATATAAAAAGGCAGCATCGCCAGGCCATGCACGCTGTAGCTCGTGGCCGCCGCCGTCCAGCTTGCGATGGCGCCGGCTTCGCTGATGCCTTCTTCCAGAATCTGTCCGTCGGTGGCTTCGCGGTATGAAAGCACGGAGCCGATGTCTTCCGGCGCATAGCGCTGGCCCACGCTCGAATAGATGCCCACCTGCTTGAAGAGATTCGCCATGCCGAAGGTGCGCGCCTCGTCAGCGACGATGGGCACCACGCGCGGGCCGAGCGCCTTGTCCTTCATGAGGTTTCCCAGCAGGCGCACGAAGGCCATCGTGGTGCTCATCTCCTTGCCCGCGGCGGCGACGGCGAATTGCGCGTACGCGGCGATGTCGGGCTTGGGCACGACGTCGCAAACGGTCTCGCGGCGCGGCATGCTGCCGCCGAGCGCGGCGCGACGGCCGAGCAGGTAGTGCATCTCGGCGCTGTCATCGGCCGGCTTATAGAACGCGGCGGTGGTCGCCTGTTCGTCCGTGAGGGGCAGGTTGAAGCGGTTGCGAAACTCGATTAGGTCGGTGTCGTCCAACTTCTTCTGTGAGTGCGTGGTCATCTTGCCCTGACCCGCCGTACCCATGCCGTAACCCTTCTTGGTGTGCGCAAGGATCACCGTGGGCTGCCCCTGGTGTGCAGCGGCCGCGGCGTAAGCAGCATGGATCTTCACGAGATCATGGCCGCCGCGCTTCAGGCGATCGATCTGCTCGTCGGTCATGCCTTGCGCGAGGCGCGCGAGTTCGTCGTCCTGCCCGAAGAAGGTGTCGCGGTTGTATCGGCCATCCTTGGCCGCGAAAGTCTGCATCTGCCCGTCGACCGTGTTGGCAAACGCGCGCACCAATGCGCCGTTCACGTCGCGCGCGAAGAGGCCGTCCCAATCACTGCCCCACACGAGCTTGATCACATTCCAGCCTGCACCGGCGAAGAGCTTTTCGAGCTCATCGATGATTCGGCCGTTGCCGCGCACCGGCCCGTCGAGGCGCTGCAGATTGCAGTTGACGACCCAGACGAGGTTGTCGAGCTTCTCGCGCGCGGCGAGTGTCAGCGCGCTCATGGACTCGGGCTCGTCCATCTCTCCGTCCCCGAACACGCCCCACACCTTGCGGCCTCCGCAATCGAGCAGATTGCGATTCGTGAGATAGCGCATGAAGCGCGCGTGATAGATCGAGCTGATGGGGCCGATGCCCATCGAGCCGGTCGGGAACTGCCAGAAGTCCGGCATCAGGTACGGATGCGGATAGCTACTCAGTCCGCGAGCGCCCTTCCCGTCGACGAACGCCGGCGCCGTCAGCTCCTGGCGGTAATGCATCAGGTCTTCTTCGCCCAGGCGGCCCTCGAGGTACGCACGCGCATAGACACCGGGCGCACTGTGCGGCTGGAAGAACACGAGATCACCGCGATGCGCCGCCGTGCGGGCATGGAAAAAATGATTGAAGCCCGTCTCGAACAGATCCGCTGCACTGGCGTAGCTCGCGATGTGTCCGCCGAGTTCGCCGTAGGCCTGATTGGCGCGCACGACCATGGCGAGCGCATTCCAGCGCATCAGCGAGGCAAGCCGCTCTTCGATCGCGAGATCGCCGGGAAAGGACGGCTGCGAGTCGACCGCGATGGTGTTGACGTATGGCGTCGACAACTCCGGCTGCCAGGCGATGCGCTGGGCCCGCGCCATGCGCGCCAGTTCGTCGAGCATCCAGCGCGCGCGTTCAGGGCCCTGCGTCTCGGCCAGCGAGATGAAGGCTTCGCGCCATTCGGCTGTTTCGGCAGGGTCCGCGTCGCGCAGGGCTGCATCGGGCACGGCGCGCAATGGGTCGGGAGAGATCGGGGCGTTCATAGGCCGCACTTTAGGCTGCGTTCGCTGACATTGGATGCTGTTTCTACATCCATATCGGCAAGAGCACCGCATAAACTGCCGCAACATCTTTCAACCGAAGCACTTCATGCAACTCGACGCTCTTGACCTTCGCATCCTCGATGAATTGCAGCGCGACGGCGCGCTTTCGAACGTCGAACTCGCGCGCCGGGTGCATCTTTCGCCGTCTCCCTGCCTGGCGCGCGTCAAGGCGCTCGAGAACGCCGGCGTGATCCGGCACTATGTGGCGCTCGTCGACGCTAG
Source organism: Variovorax sp. 10N420 (assembly GCF_056394705.1). Taxonomy (NCBI): domain Bacteria; kingdom Pseudomonadati; phylum Pseudomonadota; class Betaproteobacteria; order Burkholderiales; family Comamonadaceae; genus Variovorax; species Variovorax sp. 10N420. The sequence continues at coordinate 98,759 of NZ_JBFTIJ010000009.1, forward strand.
CGCGCTCGGCCTCGGCCTGAACGTGTTCATTTCCATCAGTTTGAAGACGCAAAGCAAGCAATCGCTGGCGGAGTTCGAGCAGCGCATCGCGGAGCACGAGGAGGTCATGGAGTGCTACCTGATGACCGGCGACAGCGACTACCTGATCCGCGTTGCCGTCGCCGACATCGCCGCCCTTGAGAAATTCATCCTCGAACAACTCACGCCCATCAGCGGCATCGAGAAAATCCGCTCGAGCTTTGCGCTCAAGCAGGTCCGCTACAAGACGGCGTTGCCGCTTCCCTGAGAGGATGTTCGCGCTGGGCCGCAGCGACACAGAAGTTTCATATTGCGTGGCTATGGTCAGGCTCTCGTCAGCCAGACCACAAGATGAAGCATCCTTCCGCACCCCCTGCATCCGTCAACGCCATCGACTCCATCGATCCGGACGACCTCGACAACAACGCAAGTTCCAACGCCAGTCTTCACGACGTCATCGCCGCGCGCATGCATCGCCGTCACTTGCTGCGCGGCGGCGTCGGCGCGCTGACAGCGGCCACGCTGGGCCCTTTGGCGCTGAGCGCCTGTGGCGGAGGCAGCAACGGCGGCATCTTCGCGCCCGCGCCTGCCACGACGCCCTCGCCGGCACCGGCGCCGACACCCGCGCCCGCACCGGGCCCCGCAGAGCCGAAGCTCGGCTTCTCGGCTGTCGGCAAAGACCTTGCGGACCGCATCACCGTACCGGCCGGCTACACCGCCACGGTGATCTACGCGACGGGCGATTCGATCGACCCCGCCGTCGGCGACTACAAGAACAACGGCACCGACGACACCTTTGGCCGCCGCAGCGGCGACCAACACGACGGCATGCACTACTTCGGCCTGGGCGCTGACGGCAAGCCGTCTCCCGGCGCCAACGAACGCGCGCTGATGGCGATCAATCACGAGGCCATCAACGGCACCGTGGTCTTCATGCACCCGAGCGGGCAGACCAATGCCGGCTCCAGCGCCGGTCCGCGCCCCGAAGCAGAGGCGCTCAAGGAAGTGGAAGCGCACGGCGCGTCCGTCGTCGAGATCGCCCGGTCGAACGGCAAGTTCGCAGTGGTCAAGGGCTCGCCTTTCAACCGCCGCATCACGCCGCGCACGCCGATGGCGTTCGGCGGTCCGGCGCGCGGCTCGGCCCTGCTGAAGACGGCCTACTCGCCCGCCGGTACCGACACGCGCGGCATGATCGGCAACTGCGCGTCCGGCTACACCCCGTGGGGCACCTACCTGACCTGTGAAGAAAACTTCGCCGGCTTCTTCAGGCGCGGCGCAGCCGACGATGCGAAGCGCACCGCCAAGGAACTCGTTGCTTTCAAGCGAATTGGCCTTGCGCAGGGCGCAGGCGGCGGTCAGCGCTGGGCCACCGTCGTGCCGGCGGACGGCACGAGCACCGAATACGCGCGATGGGATGCAAGCAGCATCGGCGCCTCCGCGGACGGCAGCGATGACTTCCGCAACACGGCCAATACCTTTGGCTGGGTGGTCGAGATCGATCCGTACGATCCGACTTCAAAACCGGTCAAGCACACCGCCCTCGGTCGCTTCGCGCATGAAGGCGCATGGCCCAGCAACCCCGTCGTCGGCAAGCCGCTGGCCTTCTACATGGGTGACGATTCGCGCAGCGAGTACGTCTACAAGTACGTCTCGAAAGCGTTGTGGAGCGCGGCCGATGCCAACCCGGCCGACCGCCTCGCCACCGGCAGCAAGTACCTCGATGACGGCACGCTCTATGCAGCCAAGTTCAACGCTGACGGCACCGGCACATGGCTCAAGCTCGACCTGAGCAATTCCGCCCTATCAGGCAATGCGGCATATGCCTTCGCCGACCTCGCCGATGTGCTGGTCAACGCGCGCCTCGCCGCCGATGCGGCTGGCGCCACCAAATGCGACCGACCCGAATGGACAGCCGTGAACCCCAAGAACGGCGAGATCTACATCACGATGACAGAGAACCCCGATCGGGGCGCAGTCGGCACCACGAGCAGCAACAACGTGCCGAACCCGGATGTCGACCCCGCCTTTCCGCGCTATTGGCTCGACAACAAGGGAGTCTCGACGCAGAACGCCACGGCCTCCACGTCCAAGGGCAATGTCAACGGTCAGGTCATGCGCATCCGCGAGAGCGGCAACGACGCGTCCTCCGCTACCTTCAACTGGGACATCTTCCTGTTCGGCAGCCAAGCCAAGGCCGATGCCGCACTCGATGACGTCAACTATCAGAAGAACGTGAACCTGTCGGGTCTCTCGGACTTCAATGACCTCTCCAAGCCCGACGGCTGCTGGTTCTCGCGCGCGAGCGGCATCCTGTGGATCGAGACTGACGACAACGCCTACACCGACGTCAGCAACTGCATGCTGCTCGCGGCGATCCCTGGCGAATACGGCGACGGCACCAAGATCGAAGTCGTCAACCAGCCCAACGGCAAACCCGGCGCAGCCGCCACCGCCCCAGTCACCGTGACCACCTACGCCGGCAAGAAGATGAACGACACCATCTTCAAGCGCTTCCTCACCGCCCCCTTGGGCGCCGAAGTCACCGGCCTGGCCGAATCCCCCGACGGCAAGGCGCTATTCATCAACATCCAGCACCCCGGCGAAAACACCTCCGCCGCCAGCATCGCCGACCCCAGCAAATACGAAAGCCACTGGCCCGGCAACGGCGCCGGCGTCGCAGCCTACGGCCCCGGCGGCCCCACAGCCCGCCCCCGCTCCGCCACCGTAATGATCACCAAGGACGACGGCGGCATCATCGGCCTCTAACCACACCCACCCGCCTCCGCAACGCCTTCCAGAAACACTGCGGAACCGGCTCCGCCGGGCCGCCGGTGTTGCCCCCGGTCAGGGGGAAGGCGAAGCGACACGAAGTGCGCGAAGACTGGGGGCGAGCAACAAGAACACCGCGGAACCGGCTCCGCCGGGCCGCCGGTGTTGCCCCCGGTCAGGGGCAAGGCGCAGCGACACGAAGTGCGCAAAGCCTGGGGGCGAGCACCAGGAACACCGCGGAACCGGCTCCGCCGGGCCGCCGGTGTTGCCCCCGGTCAGGGGGAAGGCGAAGCGACACGAAGTGCGCGAAGACTGGGGGCGAGCCCTATTTAGGCCAGAGCGCCCAAAGCCGCAGCGGCTGATTCATCCTCGCTGCGATTCGCCCCGCATCCGCGCCAGTGCCGGCGAAGTAGTCCGCCCGCACCGCCCCCACGATCGCGCTGCCTGTGTCCTGCGCCACCACCAGCTTCGCCAAAGGCATGGCAGGCCCCGGCGACGCAAGCCAGACCGGCGTGCCGTACGGAATGCTGTCTCGGTCCACAGCGATCGAGCGCCCGGCAGTAAGCGGCACACCCTGCGCCCCCACCGGACCCGAAGAAGCGTCGACTTCAGACATGGATTCCTCGCGGAAGAACACGTAGCGCGGATTGCTCCACAGCAACTGCGACAGACGCTGCGGGTTCTGAGCCACCCACAGCTTGACGTCGTCAGGCCACAAGCTGACCTTGGGCACGCCTTGGCTGATGAGCCATTGCTGCACGCTCCGGTACGGCTGCTCGTTGGTGGCCGAAAAGGCGACACGGATCACATGCTGTGTCCCATCGGCTTCAGTCATGCGCAATCGCCCCGAACCCTGGATGTGGAGCATGAGCGCGTCGATTGGATCCGCGAGCCACGCGATCTCACGACCCCTCAGCGCGGCCTGCGCCTGCGGCAGCGTGTCGATCTCCTGACGCGTGTACCAGGGCCGCTTCGGAACTAGTCCGGCTGGCGCCTGATAGATGGGCACCGTGTGCGTGGCATCGGGACGGCGGGTGGCGTCGTACACCGGTTCGTAGTAGCTGGTGAGCTTGCCATCGGTCGGGCCGGTCGGCGATTCGACCCGGTAGGGCTGCAGCCGCTGCATCATCCATTCGCGCTGCTCGCCGGTCTCGGCGAGCGACAACTGCCGGACCTCCCGACACAGCGGCGCAAATGCGGCGTTGGGGCGCGCGCAGTTCGAAATCATCGCCACCCAGCCTTCATGCAAGGCGTCATCGTTGAAGCCCGGCAGCTCGGACCACGCGACGGGCACCCAACGGCTCTTCGGATGCGCGAGCGAACCGGTGAGCGGACCCAGGTCGCGAGGCGGCGTGCCCACGCTCGGCGTTGCAATCGGCACTTCGGGCTGCCTGATGCTGGTGGAACAGCCGGCGAGCGTTGCTACGATCGCGAGCCCAACCAGCCACTGGAGTCCTTTTTTCATGGGTCTGATTTTGCTTGAAGCCCTGGGCGCCGGAATCGTGTTCATCCTCATCATCTGGTGGACCATGTTCTCGGGACGCAAACGCGGCGAGTTGCACGACGATGCGGACACCGACGAGAAACCCGCGCCCGGCGACAACGCACGACGCGACTGAAATGCGCCGCATGCGTTACATGCTGAAACTGCCGACGCCCCTGGAGCCGACCCCTCGCTCTGGATAATCGCCCGGTCAATTCTCACCATCGAAAGGGTCCAATGAAAAAACTCGTACTCGCAAGCTGCGCCGCCGCCTACGTGCTCTCCGGATGCGCGGACATGAGCACGACGCAGAAGAACACGGGCATCGGTGCAGGCGTTGGCGCGGTCGCTGGTGCAGCGATTGGCTCGGCGACCGGCCGCAACGCAGGCGCTGGTGCGGCCATCGGCGCATTGGCGGGCGCAGCGGGCGGCTACCTGTGGTCGCAGCGCATGGAGAACCAGAAGCGTCAGATGGAAGCCGCGACCAAAGGCACCGGCGTCGCCGTGACCCAGACCCCGAACAATGAACTGAAGCTCGCAATCCCGAGCGACGTGTCGTTCGACGTGGGCCGCTCGGTCATCAAGCCCAACTTCTCGCCGATCCTCGACCAATTTGCCTCCGGCCTTCGCAACAACCCGAACGCCGAAGTCCGGATCATCGGCCACACCGACAGCACCGGCACTGACGCGATCAACGATCCGTTGTCGATCCAGCGCGCCGCCGCAACGCGCGACTACCTGATCGCACGCGGCGTGTCGCAAAGCGCGTTCAAGATCGACGGCCGCGGCTCACGCGAACCCGTCGCGGACAACAACACCCCCGCAGGACGCGCCCAGAACCGCCGCGTCGAAATCTACGTAGGCGAACGAGCGCAAGGATAGCCCCCGCGCGGAGGCCCCGGCTCCTTAGTGAAACACCGCGGAACCGGCTTCGCCGGGCCGCCGGTGTTGCCCCCGGTAGGGGGTAGGCGAAGCGACACGAAGTGCGCGCAGCCTGGGGGCGAGCAACGTTCACATTCCGCGAAGGAGATTGGCGAGTTCGACGGCTGACTTGACTTCCATCTTCTCGAAGACGCGGGCGCGGTGGACTTCGACGGTGCGGACGCTGATCGACAGTTGATCGGCGATCAGCTTGTTGGGCAAGCCTTCGACGACGCAACGCATGACGTCGCGCTCGCGGTCGGTCAATTCGCCGATGCGCCGCTTCAATACCTGACGTGCGCGCTCCGCCTCGACCGCGCGCAGTGACGCGCCGAGCGCCTGCTCGATGCGGTCGACCAGTGCGTTGTCCGAAAAAGGCTTCTCGCAAAAATCGAAGGCGCCGCGCTTGACGGCATCGACTGCCGTGGGCACGTCGGCATGGCCGGTCAGGAAGATCACCGGCATCGCATCCACCAGGCCGCGCTCGGCCAGCCGGTCGAACAGCACCAATCCGCTGGTGCCGGGCATGCGCACGTCGAGCAAGAGGCAATGCGGCCGGTCGCTCAGCGGTTCGGAGGCCAGCCTGGCCTCGAAAGCTTCGGCGCTCGCGAAGCTCTCGCTCGAAAGTCGTCGAGAACGAAGCAGCCATGCCAGGGCATCGCGGACGCTCGCATCGTCGTCGACGATAAAAATCAGGGCATCGATCAGGGGTTGCATAAATATGGGCCGACGGACTCTCAGGCCGCCGGCAGTGTGAAGCGAAATAGGGTGCCGCGAGGCCGCTGCGGCTCGAACATCAGCACCCCGCCGTGCTGCTCGACGACCGTGCGGCACAGGCTGAGGCCGAGGCCCATGCCATCGGATCGCGTCGTGAAGAAAGGCGTGAACAGGCGAGCGGCCACCTCGTCGCTGATGCCTGAGCCGACGTCGGCCACTGAGAATTCGAGCCAGCGGCGTGCGTCCGCACCCGAGGCGGCTTCGCGGTTGCGCCCTGTGTTCCGCGCGCGAGCGACCCTCAGGCGCAGCACGCGATTGCTCAAGCCGGGCATGTCCATGGCTTGCATGCCATTGCGCGCCAGATTCAGCAGCACCTGCTCGACCAGCGTGCGGTCGCAGTACACGGAAGGCAGTGAGTCTTCCACGAAGACGTCGATCTGCACGCCCAGCTTGCGTGCCTGCAGGCGCACGAGCGGAAGCACCGCATCGATCAGGGCATGCGGCGCGACAGTCTCGCGGGTACGATCGCGCCGCCGAACGAAATCGTGGACGCTGCGAATCACCCGCCCGGCACGGTCGGCCTGTTCGGCGATACGGCGCACGGCCATGGCGACATCGTCGCGATGGCTCTGCAGCGAACTCTCGTCGGGCGCCTGCAGCAGATTGAGCGAGCCGCTCGCGTAGCTGGCAATGGCCGCCAGCGGCTGCGTCAACTCATGACTCAGGAGCGACGCCATCTCACCCACCGTCGCGAGGCGCGCGCTGGCCTGAAGCCGCTCCTGGCTCGCGCGCGAAAGCTCCTCGATGCGGCGCTGCTCGCTGATGTCGATGAAGGCGCTCATCCATCCCGTTTGCGAGCCGTGCGCGTTGATCAGCGGCGCCTCGAAGATCAGCACCGGAAAGCGGCTACCGTCCTTGCGCATGAACACCGATTCGAAGCCTTCGCGTGGTGGCACGCCACCGGCCATCCGCACCGCCTGGCGGCTTTGGTATTCGTGGGCGAGTTCGGTCGGCCAATAGGGCGCCTCGTTGCCGCCGCTGGCGGTGAGTTCCTCCACGCTGAAGCCCACCATTTCGCAGAAGGCGGGGTTCACATAGGTGATGCGGCCCTGAAGATCGCGCGCCCGCAGGCCGGTGATGACCGAGTCCTCCATGGCCTTGCGAAACGCGAGCGCATCGGCGAGGTCGTGCTCGGCGCGCTGGCGTCGACGCGTATCGCGCGCCAGCAACACCAGCACGGACACGAGCGCGATCGAGATCGCCGTGACGAGCGCCGTCAGCATGTTCGGGAAGAGATCCGGCACGGCACGCCAGCCGTCGACCCGCAGCATCAGCGGCGCGCCGGGAAGATCGATGAGCTGCTGCGACGTGAAGACACGGGTGCCGACGCGACGCTGAACACCAATCGCCACCAGCCGCGTGCCATCCGCCTCGGTGAAAGCGACCTCCTGTCCACGACTCAGCGTGGGGGCGACCAGTTCAGTCAACATGTCCCGCAGCGAATAGGAGGCGATGAGATAGCCGCCGCCCTCGACTGGCAGGCACATTTCCATGACTTCCAGGCCGTTGCCCTGAGTGACCGGAACATAGTGGCTTGGCGAATAGGCGGCGCCGCCGAGCTTGCGCGCAGTGGCGCAGGCGAGCGCCACATCCGAAGGCTCCTGCCCGCCGCGATCGGACTCGTCGAAGATGCGCCGGCGGTAGGGTGTGTCGACCGCCGCCTGCGTCTGCAAGCCGGCATCTCGCCATTCGAGCCGCAGCCATTCGCGGTGCTCGCGCAGGAGACTGCCGGCGCGAAGATCCCACTGCTCGCGATTCACGCCGCCAGCGAGCGAAGCGCGCAAGGTCTGCACGTTGCGCTGCAGGCCTCCACGCAAGTCCGCCACGGCATCGGCCGTGTCACGGTCCAGCACCGTCTGTGCCTGCTCGACCTCATGCCGCCCGGCCAGCCACACGACAGTGACGAGCAACGCAAGCACGAGGATGGCCAGCAGCACCCACAGGAACCAGCGCCTCCATACCGAGCGCAGGAAGCGCAGCCGCGCGAATGCGGGGCGAAGGACGCGGGCGACGGGCAGCGTGGGCGAGGACACCGTCTTCAGAGCACGCAATGAGACAGCGCCGGCAGTTGCGTGCGCGCGCGTTCGACCTGCTGCGCATCGACGTCGAACAGCACCACCGCCTCTTCAGCGGCCTGCTGCGCAACCACGGATCCCCAGGGGTCGACCACCATCGACTGGCCCCAGGTTTGGCGTCCGTTCTCGTGCTTGCCGCCTTGTGCGGGCGCAACCACCCAAGCGAGGTTCTCGATCGCGCGGGCGCGCAGCAGCACCTCCCAATGCGCAGCCCCCGTGGTGTGAGTGAACGCGCTGGGTACCAGCAGGAGTTCGGCACCCTCGCGGGCCAGCGCCCGATAAAGCTCGGGAAAGCGAAGGTCGTAGCACACGCTCATTCCGACGCGCCAGAGATGACCGTCCCGCGAGGGCAGATCGAATGTCACAGGCTGACTGCCGGGCGCGATCACGCGCCGTTCGTCGTAGCGCTCGCGGCCGTTGTCGAAGAAAAAGAGATGGATCTTGTCGTAGCGCGCGACGCAGGCGCCGTCCGGTGCATAGACCAGCGAGCTGTTGTAGACGTGGGTGTCATCGCCCGTCTCGAGCGGCAGAGTGCCGCCGACGATCCACAAGCCGAATTCGCGCGCGGCGTCCGAGAGAAAGCTCTGTACCGGACCCGAGCCCGTCGCCTCGCGCAGCCCCAGCTTGTCCGTATCCCGCGCGCCCATCATGCAGAAATATTCCGGCAGGACGGCGAGTTCCGCGCCCCCTTCCGCAGCTTCGGCCAGCAGCGCGCGGGCGCTCGCCAGGTTGGCTTCGCGGGTGATGGCCGACACCATCTGGATTGCAGCGACTTTCATGGCGACTGTCTCCTTCGGTTTTGCGTCTAGCGCGGAGCGGGCCCCACCGGCGCGCTCTGGGCTTCCGGCAGCAGACGGCGGGGCACCTTGGTGATTTTTGGGTCGGTCCAGGTGGCGTCGATCTTGAACTCCTGCGTGGCAGCCGCGATCAGCGGCCTGCTCAGCACCATCTGCGCGAGGAAGGTGCCCAAGCCGATTGCGGGATTGATCGCCGTGGCCACCAGCGCCGCGGTCCCGGCATTGATCTCCGGCACGACCACCACGCGAATGCTCTGCGTTTCCCGCGCCAGGTCGGCGGAACCGTCCATCAGTACGGCGGCGTTCACGCCCTTCATCTGCAGGTTGTTCGTCGACGCGACGCCCTGGTCGAACTTGACGTCGCCGCGCAGAAAGTCGAATGCGAAGCCTTCGCTGAAGACATCGCGGAAGTCGAGTGTCAGCCGTCGCGGCAAGGCCTGCAGGCTGAGCACGCCCAGCAGCTTGGCAATGCCGGGCTCGGCCTTGAGGAACTGTCCCGTTTCGACGTTGATCTGCAGTTGCCCGCCAAGGCTTGGGTAGTCGATTGCGAACGGCGAGCCGGTCCACTGCACCGCGCCTTCCAGCCGGCCCCGGCCGCGCCGCACGACGTCCTTCATGCCAAACCGCGTGAGAAGGTTGCCGGCATCCGCAATCTCGAGCTTGAAGTCCATGCTGGTGCGGCGCTGCTCGCGCCCGCCTGAGGCACCACCACCCGGAAGCGCACCCCACGTGCCCTGCGCGGTAAAAGTGGCATCCGGATTGGACAGCGCCAGCCGATTGAGCCGCCATTCACGCGCGGCGCCGCCACGATTGACCGCGTCGATCTCCGCACGCCCGAGCCGGTGTCCGAAGAGCTCGAAGTCGTCCACCACGATGTCGAGGGCAGGCAGCGTACTGGGTTGCTCGTCGAGCAGCGTTTCGACGGCCGTGGCCTCGCTGCGTGCGATCTTCAGCCGTGCCAGCCGCGCATACAGGCGACCAGACTGCGTATGCCGGTATTCGGCATAGCCGCTGAGCTCCGCCGCGTCGATATTGGCGCGCCAGAGCGACCCCTCGCGCGTTCCGCCAAGCACAACGTCGTGCAACGTCCTGCCACCGACGGCGAGTTCCCGCGCCCGCAGGGCGATGAGAGTGGGCAGATAGGAGAGCGCGTCGTCCGCGCTTTCATTGGCGCCGGCGGCTTCCGGCGCCCTGCCGGTTGCGTCTGCAAAGAGTGCCTGCCAGGCAGCGATGTCGAGGCGATCGAAGCGCAAGTTCGCGAAGATGCCGCGATCGGGCGGCGCCGCCGATTCCCCCGCCGAGAGGCCGACGCCGATTCCGCCTCGCAGCACCTTCGGTTCGCTGCCGGAAAGGTCGCGCACGTAGGCCGCCGATACCGCGCGTCCGAGATCGATCGAGATCTGGTCGTTGATGGGCTGCGTGGCGCCGCCCGTCGAACGAGAGCCGCGCAGGACGACCTTCTTTTCGATGCGCAACGGCATCGACTCTTCGACCGCCTTGGTCAGCGGCGGCGGCATTTGCAGCCCCAATCCTTGAAGACTGCTGGTGAGCAGAAATTCTGGAACGCCGTCACGCACGGAGAAGGTGGCCGCATAGGCTGTACCGCCGCTTGCGCTCCTGGCAAGGCGCGTCAGCCAGTCGACTTCGCGCGCGGCGCGCAGCCCCTCTGCGGTGGCATTGCCTTGCACCCGAAGGTTCAGGTCCTGGACCGCATTGCCGAAGCGCCCGCTGCCCTCGATGCGCACTGCGCCACCCAACGCGCGCGCCTGAATCGCCGCCAGCGAAAAGCCGGTCTCGGTGATGTTGACCGTGCCGCGCACCTGCGTCAACGCAGGCGCGGAAGGAGCGAGTTGCAGGTCGTTGTCGGCGAGCACGATACCTGCCTGCACCTTCGACTTGTCCATGGCTGAAAGCGGCAGCTCGAGGCGCAGCCTGTAGTCGGCGTTGCCGGTTGCGCGCATGTCGGCCAGCGTCTTCTCGGCGTCGCCTGCCAGCGGTGCGCCGACGCGCAGCACTTCGGCAAGGGCGCCCTTGGCCTGCGCATCGACCTTCAGCAGCGCGGCATGGTGCGACATGTCGGCGATCTGCGCCTCGGCCTTCGTCAGTTCCACGCCGGGCGCGCCGACGATACGCCCGCGTGCGTTGCGCACCAGCATGCCGGCCCGTTCGAAGACGAGCTCGCCGGAAAGCCCCGTCAGCGGGGGCCACGACTTGGACGCGTTCGGCATGGAGGGAACGTAGGCATAGGTGACGTCGGCCACCCGCGCGGCGATGCGGAAGTCGCCTTGCTTCGGGTCCATGAACGGCATGTCGTACAGATCGCCCCGCACCTTGAAATCGACAGAACTGGCCGTTCCCTTTGTCACTGCGTCTCGCACGTAGTCGCGGGTGCCCTTGGGTATATGCAGCGGCAGGTAGCGATAGACCCGCGTTCCATCGGCTCGCGTGAGCTTTCCTTGCAAATCGAGAATGCCTGGATAGCGCGCGCCGCCCCCGGACACCGCCGGATCGCTGGTTCGCCAACTGGCCTGCGCCTCGCCTTCGGCGTCGACATTGGCAAAGCGCAGGTTCGAAACCTGTAACTGGACGGCCTCTCCGTCGACCTTCCACTGCGCCTGCATCGACATCCGGTCGATGGGGATCACTGGTTCCTCGAAAACACCGGGGAAATCGAGCGCGCCTTTTGCAATGGACGCCGTGGCGCTGCCGCCCGTCTGGTTGGCGTCGAACTCCACCGTGGCGCCGCGCACGCCGGGCGTGCCCACCGGCACCGGCGGCGGTTCGGCCGTGGCTGTTGCCACCGCCTCGACCGGCGCGCCGGGCTGTGACGCGATGCCGAAGGCGCTCAGGCGGCCGCGCACCTGGTATTTGTCGGGCTTGGACGCCTGACCCTGCCAGTTCGCATCGACGCGCTCGACCAGGCCGCTCAAACCGAATTCACCGACGAGCTTGCGCGTGGCTTCGCCGAACGGCAAGCGGTCCGCGATGAGCGCCAGCGCGGCGAGGTCCAGCCGATCGGCACGGAAGGCGCCGCGCTCCGCCGCGCGGTCTTTGGCGGGTGTGTGCTGCAGCCAGATGTTGCCGCCAGGCCAACGCTTTCCACCGGCCGTATCGAACTGCAGATTGGTGGTCGAGAATTCGAAGGTTTCATTGTCGAGACGGCCCGCGAGACGCCCCGTCACGTCACGAAGAACCAGCGGCTGAAGGCCCTTGGCCAGCGAGACGTCGACCCTTTGCAGCGCCAGATCGGCGACGGCCCCCGTGAGCTTGCCGTCCGTGATGTCCGCCCAGAGCCGCATTCCTCCACTGCCTTCGCGAATACGAGCGTCCAGGTCCACGTAGCCGCCGAGGCGCGTGACATCGACATACGGGAGATTCGCGAAGATCTTGCCGTCCCAGGTCTTCCAGTTGCCCCTGTGCACCGACAAAAGGGGTTGGCGGAAATCGCCGACGAGGGTGAACCGCTCGCCCCAACCTGCCGGCGGTGTCGCGTCCAGGCGCATGGCGTGACGCCGCCCGCCGTTGCGCGCAACGAACTGAACATCGGTCAGCCGCAGCGGCTCCATCCTGCGGCCTTCGTCGATCCAGACGACCGTGCCGCCCCGCACGACGAGCTCGCGCTGCGCAAAGAACCAGTCGGCGCCGTCGCGCTCGCCGCTGGTCTCGGCCGACATGTCGATGCCCGCGATGTGGAGCTTGCCGGCGGCGTCGCGCCGCACGTCGACCTGCGGCTCTTCGATGTAGAGCTGCTCGAAACTGAGATTCCAGAGCGATCGCGGCGAAACGCTCGCCACCACGCGCATCAGGCGCAGCGCCTCCTGCTCGTTCGAATCCTGGAGCACGACGTCGCGCAACTCGATCGTGGGGAACAATCCGCCGGACTCAGCAGCAACCGAACCGATGCGTACAGGTACACCGATGGCCCGGCTGGCTTGGGCTTCGAGGGCACCACGGTAGTCGCCGATTCGCGGCACAATCCAGACGTGTAGGACAACGACGGACAGCACGAGCAGGAGCCATGCACCGAAAAGCAATGCCAGCAACCAGCGCGCCGTTACAGCGGTGATCTTGAGCAGACGTGAAGGGGAAGACGTCGTGTCGTTCATTGAGGATCGCGCTGTGTCGAGAATTATGACTGCCAGCTCCCAACCCGGTTCCAACGGCCCCGGCTCCGCGCCGCATGGCGCGCCACAGGCATCCGCGCCCACAACGCCGTTGGCGGGCTACTCGCGCTTCGTTCAACGCCTGAGGCGCCGCTATGCCGGCGAACTGTCGCTGCTGCCGCCCGGTGCGCCGGTTCTCGCGCACATGGCCCAGGCATATGAATCCCTTCGCCGCCGCGGGGACAATGCCGCCGACGCGCTGCGCATCGTGCGCCAGCTCGTGATGGAACGGCTGATTACCCTCGATTGCGACCAGCAGGCGCCGCTCGCCGTCGTGACGACCGCGGTCACCGAACTCGCTGAATTTGCACTCGACGTCGCCTGCCATGAGGCCTGCACTGAACTCGACGCGGCCCATGGCGCGCCCATCGGAGCCGACGGCCAGCGCGCGCAGATCTGGATCGTCGGAATGGGCAAGCTCGGTGCGCGCGAACTCAACGTGTCGAGCGACATCGACCTCATCTACCTGTACGACCAGGATGGCGACACGCTCGGCGACATCGACGGCCGGGGCAAGCTGTCCAACCAGGAATACTTCGCGCGGGCGGTGAAGCGCATTTATGCACTGGTGGGCGACACCACTGAGCACGGGTTCGTGTTCCGCGTCGACCTGGCGCTGCGACCGAACGGCAATTCAGGCCCGAGCGTGGTTTCGCTCGACGCGCTCGAAGAGTATTTCCAGGTGCAAGGGCGCGAGTGGGAGCGTTTTGCCTGGCTCAAGAGCCGCGTGGTCGCGCCGCGATCGGTGGTGACCAGCGGCTCGGCCCAAGCGCTTCGGGGCGTGGTTCTGCCCTTTGTCTTCCGCCGCTATCTCGACTACAGCGTGTTCGACTCGTTGCGTACGCTGCACCGGCAGATTCGCGAACAGGCATCGCGCCGCAGCGCTGGAAGGCCGGAGCGCGCGAACGACGTGAAGCTGTCGCGTGGCGGCATCCGCGAGATCGAATTCACGGTCCAGTTGCTTCAGGTGGTGCGCGGCGGGCAATTCCCGGAGCTTCGCACCCGCCCGACGCTCGATGCGCTGCAGCGACTGGCGCGCGCCAACCTGATGCCGCAGGAAGCCGCCGACGAGTTGGCCGCGGCATACGTGTTCCTGCGGCGCGTCGAGCATCGAATCCAGTACCTGGATGACCAGCAAACACACGTGCTGCCGGTCAGCGACGACGACGTCCGATGGATCGCACAGACGCTCGGCTTTGCCGATTGCTGCAGCTTCCTCGCCCAACTCGATACACACCGTGAGTTCGTCGCCCAGGAATTCGACAAGCTGCTCGGCGGCAAGGCGCCCTGCAAGCGATGCAACGGCGGCGCGAGCGCGGCGCCGACGGACCTGGCCGACCTGATCGACGGCCTTCCCGCACCTTTCGCCGAACGCATCGAAGCATGGCGCGAGAACCCCCGCATCCGGGCCTTGCGCGACGAAACGCGTGCCCGCCTGCGCCAGCTCGTGCACCGCACGGGGCAATGGCTGCGCGAACCCGACAGCGAGGCGCCCGGCAAGATCGGCCATCACATCGACGCGGCGCTGCGCTGGGCGGACTGGATCGAACCACTCCTGCGGCGCGAGAACTACATCGCCTTGCTTGTCGAGCGGCCCGCCGTGCAGGAGCGCTTGCTGCGACTGCTCGGCTCCGCCAAGTGGCCGGCGCGCTATTTGATGCAGCACCCGGGTGTGATCGACGAGCTCGCGAGCGACGAGATGCTCTCGGGCCGCTTTGTCGCGACGGAGTTCGAGCGCGAACTCGAAGCGCGGCACCAGTCGCTCACCCGAACCGGCGAAGCCGACGAGGAGCGCTTGCTCAATCTCTTGCGCCACGCCCACCACGCGGAGCTGTTTCGCACGCTCGCTCGTGACGTCGACGGGCGCATCACCGTCGAGCAGGTGGCCGATGATCTCAGCGCCCTGGCCGACGCGGTGCTGCGCGCCACGGCGCGCTGGTGCTGGCCGCACGTGCGCAATCCGCACCGCGAACAGCCACAGTTCGCGATCATCGGATACGGAAAACTCGGCGGCAAGGAACTCGGCTACGGGAGCGACCTGGACATCGTCTTTGTCTATGACGACGACGACGAGCGCGCGGGCGAGGTGTATGCGGCTTATGTTCGCAAGCTCATCAACTGGCTGACGGTGAAGACGCGCGAAGGCGATCTGTTCGAGATTGACACGGCGCTGCGGCCGAACGGCAATTCGGGTTTGCTCACCACCAGCTTCGAGGCCTACGAGAAGTATCAGCTTGGCCGCGGCAGCAACACGGCCTGGACCTGGGAACACCAGGCCATGACGCGTGCGCGCTTCGTACTCGGCGATGCGTCGCTGGGGGAGCGGTTCGACCGCGTCCGTGAAGCCGTGATCACCGCGCCGCGCGATCACGATGCCCTCAAGGCCGAGATCGTTGCCATGCGCGAGAAGGTGCGAGCAGCGCGGCCGGTGAAGCCCGATCACTTCGACGTTAAGCACAGTGCGGGCGGCATGGTCGACGCCGAATTCGCGGTGCAATTTCTCATCCTCTCCGCAGCCAAAGCCCACCCTGAACTGGTCCCCAACGTCGGCAACATCGCCCTGCTCGTGCGCGCGGAAAACGCCGGTTTGCTGCCCCAAGGCATCGGCCAGAACGCCGCGGCGGCATACCGTGAACTGCGTCGTGTGCAGCACCGGGCGCGGCTCAACGAAGAACCGACGCAGGTGCCGATGAGCTCTCTCGTCCACGAGCGTGAGGCCATGTTGGCACTTTGGAAGGCGGTCTTTGGATAGGACGACGCTCGCCCCCAGGCGTGCCCACCTCGTGTGGCCGCCCATCCGCTCTCAGGGAGCAACGCGCGTCATTTCGCTGGTCCTTCTGTTGCTCGCCGGTTGCGCGAGCGGCCCCAAGAGTGGCGGCTTCGGGCGCGACGGCGCCGATGCCAGCCCGCCCCCGAACCTGAGCCAGGTCCCCGATGCGGAACCCCGCGTCGAACCCATCCGCAGCAGCGGTGGAACCAGCAAGCCCTATGTCGTGCTGGGCCGCTCGTATGTTCCCATCGTCGATGACCGCCCATTCCGCGAGAGCGGCTTGGCGTCCTGGTATGGCCGCAAATTCCACAGCCAATCGACCGCCAGCGGCGAGCCCTACGACATGTACGCGATGACCGCGGCCCACAAGACACTGCCGTTGCCGAGCTATGTGCGCGTTCGCAATCCGGCAAACGGTCGCGAAGTGATCGTGCGAGTCAACGACCGTGGGCCTTTTCACGACGACCGCGTCATCGATCTGAGCTATACCGCCGCGCTCAAGCTGGACTTGCTGCGCGGCGTTGCGCCTGTCGAGATCGAACGCATCACCAACGACGACATCCGCACAGGTGCTTGGCGTCGCGGCAATGCCGATGCCACGCAGTTGGCAAGCCGTACGCCGCCGCCCACACCTGCCGAACTTGCCCCGGCGGCGGACAGCGTCGCCGTGCCAGCAGCATTGACGGCGCCAGTCGCGGCCACGCCGCGCTTCGAGGCAATGGAAGTCTCGCCTCTGGCACCGATGGCTCCGCTTTCAACCGCTGCCGCATCGCCCCCGATCGCTTCGCCCATGCTGCCGTCCGAAGGCGCAGCTTCGGCGCCAACGCAAAGAGTGCAAGGTGTGCAAGGCTTCTGGGTACAACTCGGCGCATTCAGCCAGCGAGATGGTGCCACGCGCTTTCAGCAACAGGTCGCACGCGATCTGCCCAGCCTCGCGCCATCCCTCAACGTCTTCAGCGAACGCGGCACCCACCGCCTGCAAGCCGGCCCCTACGCCTCACGCGAATCAGCCCGCGACACCGCAGAGCAAGTCCGCAACGGCCTCCAACTAACCCCCGTGATCGTAGAGCGCCACTGACGGCGATGCGTCTTCAGAGGAGGGCCGCCGCGCCCGGCCGCCCGAAGCGGCCGGCCGCCCCCGGCAGGGGGTTGGCGAAGCGACACGAAGTGCGCGCAGCCTGGGGGCGAGCTTGGCTAGGCTCCCTGGTACTCGGGCTTCGGCCCGAGCGAAGCCGCCAGCTCTTTGCGATAGCGATTCAGTTCCTGCACGGTCTTGAAGCTCCTGTTCATCAGCAAGCTCAAGTTGTGAAGGATGCGGTCGCCGACCTTGTTTTCCCAGACCGTGTCGAACTTGATCTGCTTGTCGAGCCAGTGCTCGAGCCAGTCGGGGTCCGGCACACGGCTCTGGATCGTGTCGTTGGGGAAAAGCGCCTTGTTGACGTGCAGGTTGGTCGGGTGCAGCGCCTGCGCGGTCCGGCGGGCGCTAGCCATGAGCACGCCCACCTTGGTGAATGCCGAACGCGCCTCGTCGCCGAACTTTTCGAGCGCACGCTTCATGTAGCGGAGATAGGCGCCGCCATGGCGCGCCTCGTCCTGGCTGAGCGTGGTGTAGATGTGCTTGATGACGGGCTCGGTGTGCCACTCCGCCGCGCGGCGATACCAGTGGTTGAGGCGGATTTCGCCGCAGAAATGCAGCATGAGGGTTTCGAGCGGCGGCGCGGGATCGAAATCGAAGCGCACATCGTGCAGTTCCTGTTCGGTCGGCGCGTGCTGGGGGCTGAAGCGCTTGAGATATTCCATCAGCACCAGTGAATGCTTTTGCTCTTCGAAGAACCAGATCGACATGAAGGCCGAGAAGTCGCTGTCATGCCGGTTGTCGCGCAGGAACATCTCGGTGGCCGGCAATGCGGCCCATTCCGTGATGGCATTCATCTTGATGGTCTGGGCCTGCTCTTCGGACAGCAGGGTCCCGTCGAATGACTGCCACGGAATATCCTTGTCCATGTCCCAGCGGACGGATTCGAGTTGTCTGAAGAGTTCCGGGTACAGCATTGGTGTCTTTCTGAAGCCGCTGGATTTTAGACGGCGGTCTTGGCGCGTCCATGACACGCGCAAGAACATACAAATACGCGTACGCTTCCCATGCGCAAAACTGAGGAAATCCGCCATGCGAATTCACGTCCGGCTGCCGTTGACGATTCTTTTGGCCATTGCCGCCGTGGCCAGCTTTCTCCCCCGCAGCGCCAAGGCTGACGACGCCAAAGCCGCCTCGACCGCGGCATCCGCCTGCCCAGCCATCCTGCAGCACACCTTTGCGCGGCTTCAAGATGAGAAACCCCAGAATCTGTGCCAGTACACGGGCAAGGTGCTGCTGGTCGTAAATACCGCGAGCTTCTGTGGATTTACACCCCAGTACAAAGGTCTCGAATCCCTGCACAGCAAATACCGCGCTCGGGGCTTGGTCGTGCTTGGTTTCCCGTCCAACGATTTCGCGCAAGAGGCAGGTTCGAACAAGGAAATCGCCGACTTCTGCGAAAGCACCTTTGGTGTCAAATTTCCGATGTTTGCGAAAAGCTCTGTCCGCGGAACAGACGCCAACCCATTGTTCAAGGAGTTGGCGCGCGCTTCGGGAACAACGCCGAAATGGAATTTCTACAAATACCTGATCGCGCGAGACGGAACGGTGGTCGAGTCTTACTCAAGCCTCACGACGCCTGAGGATCGATCCTTTATCCGCGATGTCGAAAAGCAACTCGGTCCCGATCGATCGACCCACTGATCGATTTACCGTCACAAACGCTTACCTCTCGCGCGGGAACCGGTCGCCGGGGCCACGCTCATAACGGTTTCGGGTGTGGATCACCCGATCGGTTTCATGTTGCGAGGTCTTCCAGGTGCGTGTCGCTTGGTTGAAATCCCGAGGCGATTCTTCTCCTCCTCCCTCCCTCCCTCCTTCGTCTCGGGGCGCCTCGCAACGTTTTTATCTCCACCAAAAAAATGCCCCGCATTGCGGGGCATTTTTTTGTCTGGGCCGGCTCAAGGGCAGGTGTCGGCGAAGCTGGGCCGCAACATCAACTTGTCGTAGAGCTTGGCAAGATTCGGGTGATCGCCGCGCCAGTCAATATCGGGAAAGCGATAGGCGATCCAGCCGAGGGCACAGCCCACAGCGATGTCCGAAAGACTCAGGTGGATCCCGCTGCAGAATGGCTTGTCGGCGAGCCCCTTGGCCATGGCCGCGATCCCGTTGAGGACCTTCGCGCGCTGGCGGTCCATCCAGGCCTGGCTGCGTTCGCCGTCGGCACGATGTGCCCACGTTGCTTCGAGCCGCCACAGCACGCCCGCGTCCATGACGCCATCAGCCAGCGCTTCCCAGGTCTTGACTTCCGCTCGCTCGCGGCTTTGCTGTGGAATCAGCTTGCCGACCGGCGAGAGCGTGTCGAGATACTCGACGATCACGCGCGAATCGAACATGGCTTCGCTGCCGTCCATGATCAGGCAGGGCACCTTGCCGAGTGGATTGGCACTGGAAATGGTGGTATCGGCAGACCAGACGTCTTCGATCACGAACTGGTAGTCGAGCCGCTTCTCGGCCATGACCACTCGCACTTTGCGCACGTAAGGACTGGCAGCGGATCCGATCAGTTTCATTCGGGCTTTCCCCCCATCAGGGTCATCGTTGTAGCGCTTTGATTCTATGGGAACGGGACCACTGCGGAATCGACGTTGCCCTCCCGACCCGTTCTTGGCGTGCGGCGGCGAGCCGGAGCCGCAATTGCTTCGAGCCGGGCGAGACCTAAAATTCGCCGATGAGTTTCTCCACCGTTTCCGCGCTTTCCCCCCTTGATGGCCGCTACGCGCCAAAGCTCGCGGCACTGCGCCCGCTGATGAGCGAACAGGGCTACATGCACCGGCGGGTGCAGGTCGAAGTGGCGTGGTTCATCGCCCTTTCGGACTGCGGCTTCGCTGAATTCAAGCCACTCACCGGAGGCGCCCGCAAGTATTTGCTCGGGCTGGTCTCCAACTTCTCGGAGGCCGACGCGATAGCGATCAAGCAGATCGAGAAGACCACCAACCATGACGTGAAGGCCGTCGAGTACTGGATCAAGTCGAAGTTCGAGGCGCGGCCCGAGCTGCTTGCCGCTTCGGAGTTCGTGCACTTCGCCTGCACCAGCGAAGACATCAACAACACGAGCCATGCGCTGCAGATCCAGGCGGCCCGCGAGAAGGTGATGCTGCCCGCCATCGACGGCCTGATCTCGACCTTGCGCGAGATGGCGACG
Organism: Variovorax sp. 10N420; assembly: GCF_056394705.1. NCBI lineage: Bacteria > Pseudomonadati > Pseudomonadota > Betaproteobacteria > Burkholderiales > Comamonadaceae > Variovorax > Variovorax sp. 10N420. The sequence continues at coordinate 118,812 of NZ_JBFTIJ010000009.1, forward strand.
AAGTTCGCTGACGTAGCGATGCTTTCGCGCACGCACGGACAGACCGCCAGCCCGACCACCGTGGGCAAGGAAATCGCCAACGTCGCCGTGCGCCTGTCGAAGGCGCGCGAGCAGATCGCGGGCGTGCAGTTGCTCGGCAAGATGAACGGAGCGGTCGGCAACTACAACGCGCATCTGGCGGCGTGGCCAGATTTCGACTGGGAGGCCTTCAGCCGAAAAGTGGTCGAGACGCCCGCGCCGCTGGGTCTGGGTCTGACTTTTCAGCCATACAGCATCCAGATCGAGCCACATGACTACATGGCCGAACTCTTCGACGCGATCGCTCGGGCCAACACGATCCTCATCGACTTCTCGCGCGACATCTGGGGTTACGTGAGCCTGGGGTACTTCAAGCAGCGGCTGAAGAAAGGTGAAATCGGCTCCTCGACGATGCCGCACAAGGTCAACCCGATCGACTTCGAGAATGCTGAAGGAAATCTCGGCCTTGCGAATGCGGTTCTTCGCCACCTGAGCGAAAAGCTGCCCATCAGCCGCTGGCAGCGCGACCTGACCGACAGCACCGTGCTGCGCAACATCGGCGTCGCGCTCGGCTATGCCACGCTCGCTTATGCGAGCTTGGCGGCCGGCTTGGGCAAGCTCGAACTCAACGAAGAAGCGTTGGCAGCGGATCTGGACGCTTCATGGGAAGTGCTCGCAGAACCCATCCAGACGGTGATGCGGCGCTTCGGCGTGCAGGGTGCGTACGAGCAGTTGAAGGAAGTGACTCGCGGCAAGACGGTCACGGCCGAGGCGCTGCATGGGCTGATCCGCTCGCTTGCGATCCCTGACGCCGAAAAAGATCGGCTGCTGGCCATGACGCCGGCCAGCTACATCGGCAAGGCTGCCGAATTGGCCCGGCGGGCATGATGGCCCCCACTCTCGGCACTTCGTGTCCTCGCTGCCCCCCGAGGGGGCTGATTCCCCTTGGGGCGGCCCGGCGGGGCATCATGGCCCCCACTCTCAGCACTTCGTGTCCTCGCTGCCCCCTGACGGAGCGGCGAATCTGATGGCACTCAAGTCAACGATCTTCAAGGCCAGTCTCGCTGTCGCGGACATCGATCATGGCTACTACGCCGATCACACGCTGACGCTGGCGCGTCATCCGAGCGAAACCGACGAGCGGATGATGATCCGGCTGGTGGCGCTGGCGCTCAACGCCCACAAGTTGCAGGACGTCTGCAATGGCGACGGAACGCTCGCCTTCGGCGCCGGCCTCTCGAACCCGGACGAGCCGGACGTCTGGCTGCGCGACTTCACCGGCGAAGTAAAGATGTGGATCGAGGTCGGCCAGCCGGAAGAAAAGCCCATCATCAAGGCGTGCGGCAAGGCGGACGAGGTCATCGTCTATTGCTTCAACCACGCGGCCGAGATCTGGTGGCGCGGCATCGAGAACAAGCTGACGCGGCCGCAGAACCTGAGCGTGTTCCGGATACCCACCGCAGCTTCGCAGGCGCTTGCCGCTCTGGCGCAGCGGTCGATGCAGCTGCAGGCGACGATTCAGGAAGGCGCGTTGATGCTGGGCGACGGCACGCACAACATCGATATCGAACCCGTGAAGCTCAAGTAGGGATCGCTGCTTTGCCCCGGTGCGAGCCTAGCTCGGCATCATTTCGCCACATTGCCAGCACTGTTCGAAGCCGCCTTCGACCAGTTCGCCGCACACGCATTGCCAGCGGCGTTGGGGCCGATGGCGCAGTTCATGCAAGAGGCGCTCGGCGAGCGCGAACTGCGCGTCGTCCTCGATCCAGATTTCGGGCAGGCACTGGTCCGGAGGCAGTTGGCCCGCTGCGGCACCCAGATATTCACGCTGCACCGACGCCTGCACGCCGTCTTCGCGCAATGCATGCAACCAAAGCGTCGCGATGGCCAGATTGGGGGCTTGGACGAGGCGGCGCATAGATTGAGGCGAGGCTACTCGGTGCTCGCTGCAGTATCGGAGACCTCGCGGGCGCGCTCCGCGTATTTATTGAAGCGCCAAGCCGAATCCTGCATGGTGATCCGACGCCAGGTCGAGCGCTTCTCGCCCGGCGTCATGGCCGGCCAGTGCTGGACCTCGTCGAAACTTCGCCCGCAACCCTTGCATTCGTCATCACCTTGGCTGGTGGAGCAGATGGCGATGCACGGCGTATCGGGCGTGGTCTGGTACCAGGTCAGCCATGCGTCCCATGCCTTCGACGGAAAGCCGACTTCATCAACCTCGTCTTCGTGGTGGAACACCATGAGCGCGTACACCTCGGCCAGCGCCCGCAGTTCGGGCGCAAGCGTCACGCCGTCGGGCGAGGGCTTTCGGCCGCGCCAGAAGTTGATGGCGGCCTCGATGTCGGTGATGTGAATGGCGGCCATAGGGACGAAAAAAAGCGAGCGGCGATCATAGTCCCGACAAATCCCGCCGTGCCCGAAGGAATTGATCAGCTCTCATATTCATAGCGACAACTTCTTACCCGATGCGGCCCGCCAGCGGCTTTCGCTCAAGGCCGAAGCCCTGCCCGGTTGCCACACATCAGGCGCAATGCTCTAATTCCGCCACGAAGGGGAGTAGCTCCCGCTCGCTTTTCAGCGGGCATCGTCAGGTCGTCAATACGAAGCATCACACTTCCGGCCTTTCGGGCAGTCACGCGCTGTCGAGCAAGACCTTCGATTTGAACCCGTGCTGGTTTGATCGAAGCGATTGCGTGTTCCTCGAGGGCGTTGGTCCTCACCCGCCCGCTTCATCCGGCCCCTACGGGATGAATCGAAACGAACAGAGGACTTTATGGAACAGTTTCTGACGCCCGAGTTTTGGGTTGCCGTCGGTCAGATCATCATGATCGACATCCTGCTCGGCGGCGACAACGCGGTGGTGATTGCGCTGGCATGCCGCAAGCTGCCGCCGGCGCAGCGCACCAAGGGCATTCTCTGGGGCACCGCTGGCGCCATCGTGCTGCGCGTGATCCTGATCTTTTTCGCGCTCACGCTACTCGCCATACCTTTCCTGAAGCTCGCGGGCGCAATCCTGCTGGTCTGGATCGGCATCAAGCTTCTCGCACCCGAGCACGACGACCCCCACGGAAACATCGCTGCCAGCGACAAGCTCTGGGCCGCGGTCAAGACCGTCATCGTTGCCGACCTGGTCATGAGCGTGGACAACGTCATCGCGATCGCCGGTGCGGCCGAAGGTGCCGGCGAAGGCCATCAGATGTCGCTCGTGGTTTTCGGGCTGCTCGTGAGCATTCCGATCATCGTCTGGGGCAGTCAGCTGGTCATCAAGCTGATGGACCGCTTCCCGATCATCATCACGCTCGGAGGGATGCTTCTGGGCTGGATCGCCGGCACCATGGCTGTCTCCGATCCGGCCGTGGCGAACGCCGCCGCGTGGACATGGGTGCCCAAGCTGCCCCAAAGCGACGTGGTCCGCTATGCGGCCGGTGTCGCCGGCGCGCTGCTGGTACTGGCCATCGGCAAGTGGGTGGCCGCGCGCCGCCCGAAACCTGCCGACACGGTCACCGTTTGACGTAGCGCTCGATGTCTCTGCCACTACAACCATCGCAAGAAGGAGCTCCCATGGAAAAGATCATTCTGTACGTTGATGACGCCGCCTACGCCCGCGAATTTCTCGCGAAGATGGCAGCGGAAGCGAACGGTCGGGCTCCGCGGCATTGGGTGCTGGTGGCTTGCGCGCCGCGCATGACCCGTCGCATCAGCAAATGGGTCAGCCACAGTGCGCGCGAAAACTGGCGGAGCAAATGGTTCGCCAAGGTGCAGGAGCAATTAGTGCCTGCCCTGCAAAGCGAGGAAGGCGATCGCGTCACAAGGGTTCTCGCCGAGGGGCCGCTCGCCGACCTGACCAAGCGACTGAGACTGGAGCATGGCGTGGCGCAAGTCGTCGATGCGCGCCGTCCAAAGGCCGGGCTCGACCTGGAGCCCGTGGCAGCGGACGTGGCGCCTCCCGGGCGCTCGAGCTGGGCGCTTCCCAGTGCCCTGCTGAGCATGGGTGCGCTGATGATGCTCGCCGCCGAGTTCACCGACTGAATACGCGCCCAGCCAATGCGCCTTGTCATCAAATGGCTGCTCAGCGCACTGGCGCTGCTGGCGGTCACGTATATCTACAGCGGCGTCCAGGTCACCAGCTATGGCTCGGCACTACTTGCCGCAGCGGTGATCGGCCTTCTGAACATGTTCGTGCGGCCGGTTCTGGTGGTGCTCACGCTGCCCGTGACCATCGTCACGCTCGGGCTCTTCCTGTTCGTGATCAACGCGCTGCTCTTCTGGGCGGCTTCAGGGTTGCTTTCGGGCTTCCACGTCAACAGCTTCCTGGCCGCCCTCATCGGATCGTTGCTCTATTCGCTGCTCGGATTGATCATCGAATCGGCGCTGGGTGGGCTCTTCGCCCGGACTTGAGGCGCGCCTGTTCGTCTATTTCAGGGGCGGCTCTGCGGCCTGTTCTCTCGCGAGAGCCTCCACCGCGCGCGCTCGGGTATCGATGATCGATGCCTCGTAGTTGTCGATCGGCTCACCCCCAGCTCCGCGCGCGTTGTTGCGGATCATGTCCTGCGCCGCCCTGAGCCGATCCCGCGCGGCCGGATAGTCCAGCACCGCGATGTTGGACTCAGCGTCCGCGCGCACAGCGCGAACCGGATCGTTCTGGGCGCCATACAAATTGGCCAACGTGCGCCAAGCCGTCGCATCGCGAGGATGCGTGGCGACCCAGTCCCGCAATGGCTGAACCATCGGCGCCGGGTTGTGCACGGCAATGGCGGCCTGCGCAGCGAGCAGCATTTCAGGACGATCCTTGGCCTTGGGATTGAGCAGCGCCTGCGCCGCCGGTGCGGAGCCCGCGACCAACTCGATCTCGGCCGAAAGCAAACGGGCCAGTCGCGCCGACGGTGCGTCGTCCGCAGTTCGAGTGACGAGCCGCTGCGCCAACGAGCGGGCTGCCTTGAAGTCGCGCAATTCGCTCGCCGACAACGCCGCTGCGTAAAGCATTGCCGCCTGTTGCGCTGGCGAGCTGCGCGCGAACTCGCCGGTTGACGGCGCATCGACCCAGAGACGCAGCACATCCACGCCTGGCCGCGTCAGCACCCTCGCACGGGCGGAGATCATTGCGTGATCCATCGCCAGCGGCAGGGCGCCCGACTTGCCGGGCTGAAGCTGGAAGCGCGCCTGCATGTCCGCGATGCGTTCGCCCGTCAGCGGGTGGCTGCGCAGATAGGGGTACGAGCCGTTGTCGTTGAGTCGCGACGCGTACTGCAGCTTTTCGAACATCGACGCCGCGCCCTGCGGGGCATAGCCGGCCTGCGTCATCACGCCGAATCCGATGCGATCGGCCTCGCGCTCCATGTCGCGCGAAAAACTCAGCTGGCTCTGCGCAAAAGCCGCCTGGCTGCCCATCATCACTGCCTGGCCGGCATCGGGATTGCGGCTCTTGCTTGCGGCGAGCACGCCCAGGATCATGCCCGCGAGCATCAACGGAAACTGCTTGTTCTGCTTGGACATCATGCGCGCGATATGGCGCTGCGTGACGTGCGACATTTCGTGCCCGAGCACCGTGGCCAGCTCGTCGCGGCTGCCGACGATCGCGATCAGCCCCAGGTTCACGCCGAGGTAACCACCGGGCAATGCAAATGCATTCACCTCGCGGTCGCGGCCCAGGAGAATCGTCCACGCAAAGCGTTCGTCGAGTTCGGGCGTGAGCTCGCCACGGGTGCGCGCCGCCGCGAGCAGGCGCTGCCAGATGTCGGTCACATATTCGATCAGCACCGGATCGTCGATGTAGTCCGGGTCGCGGTACAACTCGCGCGCGATCTGATCGCCCAGATGGCGCTCGGCAGTGGCCGTCATTTCGGCGCCGTCGCCCATGCCGGGCAGTTGCTGGGCGCGGACGGGGGCCGGCAAGACCAGCTGGGAGGCGATCACCAGGGCGACGCAAAGGGCACGCAGCGGGCGGCGGACGCGTACTGCAGGTCTGGAGGAGGATTCAGAAATCGTAGTCAAGCGCGGCATTCCTCTTCAACGGCTCGGCTCGTATGATGCGGCACTCCGCGGAACGTTCATATGAGCTCTCTCACCCATTTTGATGCCCAAGGCCAGGCGCACATGGTCGATGTTGCAGCCAAGCCCGCGACCCATCGAGTGGCCGTTGCTACGGGACGTATCGAGATGCTGGCGTCCACGCTGGCCCTGGTCGAATCCGGAACCGCCAAGAAGGGCGACGTGCTGGGCGTCGCTCGAATCGCCGGCATCCAGGCAGCCAAGAAGACCAGCGATTTGATTCCGCTCTGCCATCCCCTGGCGCTCACGCGCGTGGCGGTGGCGTTTGCGCTTGTCGAGGGGGAACTGCCGCACGTGAGTTGCACCGCAACCGTGGAGACCGTCGGGCCGACCGGTGTCGAGATGGAGGCGCTGACGGCTGTGCAGGTGGCGCTGTTGACTGTCTATGACATGTGCAAGGCGGTGGATCGGGGGATGACGATCAGCGGGGTGCATGTGTTGGAGAAGCATGGGGGGAAGTCGGGGAGTTGGGTGGCGGACACATAGAAGGGTCGAGCCCTCGCCGACCGGATGCAAGGTCCGACAGACGGCGAAGCATGCACGACGAATGGCACTCGTCGAAAGTCACAATCTGTGACGATTGCCGAAAATCGTAACCAGAAGCCCAACCCTCCTTGGGCGAAACCACGTCAATGAATTACCGGCGATCTGATCGCAGCGCGAGCTCTGCCCGAGGATTCACAGTCATCGAATTGATGGTCGTGATCGCGCTCGTCGCCATACTGACAGCACTCGCCACGCCTTCATTCGTCGGCCTGATCCAGCGCAACCGCGTGAGCGCCGAGATCAATTCATTCGCAGGCGATCTGCAGTTCGCGCGCTCTGAAGCGATCAAGCAAGGCCTGCCGGTCAGCATCTGTGCATCCTCCAATGGCGTCAGCTGTCTCGGCGCCAACACTTGGCACAGCGGCTGGATCGTGTTCGCCGATCTCAACGGCTCCGGCGCGGTCGACACGGGTGACACGGTGCTTCGCAAGCGGCCCGCCTGGAGCGGCAACGACACCTTCGCCGCAACGCCGTCCATGACATCGGTCACCTACAGCCGGGACGGTTTTGCCAATCTGCCAGTCGGCACAGGTACGGCCATCTTGATGGCACTGCATACCGCGCCACTCAATGCCAACGCCACGCGATGCGTGTCGATCAACAGAATCGGGCACCACAGCGTCATGGCGGGTGGAACCGGAGGATGTTCATGATGGCTCCCACCAAACGCCAAGCTCTGGGCTTCTCGATGATCGAGGTGCTGGTCTCACTCGTCATCATCGCGTTCGGTTTGCTCGGCCTCTCAAGAATGCAAGCCGCAGCGCTAGCCAACACTCAGATTGCAAGGGCCCGCTCACTCATCGCACTTCAGGCTTCCAGCCTTGCAGCCGCCATGCATGGAAATCGAGCCTTCTGGGCTGAGGGGGCTGCCCCAGGCACTGCGAGCGCCATAGGTACCACGATCACGGATGCCTCGAACATCCTGAACGCTACGGTGGATTGCAGCCCCACTGCGACAGCGACCTGCACGCCGGCGCAAATGGCCGCCTACGACGTGCAAACCTGGGTGGCAAATATGAATGACCGCTTTCCTTCGTACACGGCGACTATCACATGCACGACCGTCGTCGGTCAGCCCATCAGCTGCGTCATCAACGTGAATTGGGCCGAGAAGTACATCGCGATCAACCGTAGCACCACGACCGCTGGCGGCGCCACCCAGACCGCCACCCAGCAATTCAGCCTCTACGTCGAGCCATGAACCGCCAAGCGCCCACCCTGCAGCATGGTCGGGGGCGGCAGTCCGGCCTCGGACTTGTCGAACTTCTCGTCGCAGTCACCATCGGCTTATTCATCCTGCTGGGTCTGACTTCTCTGTTCCTCAACATGAAGCAGGCCTTCACCTCGCAGGACCAGCTTGCGCAGTTGCAGGACAACGAGCGCCTCGCTCTGACGATCCTGACCACGACGATTCAATCGGCGGGCTACTTTCCCGACCCTCTGGCGAACACCGCCGCAACGAACTTGCCCGCGGCGACGGGTAGCGCCTATGGTGCATTCGCCGCAGGACAGGGGGTGGTTGGATTGACCGGTGCGAGTGGCAGCAGCGACACGATCACCTCTCGCTATATGACGACGAGCGGCGACGGGATCATGGACTGCTTAGGCAACGTCAATCCGGCTGCAACGCCCGCAGTCAAGAAGCTGGTCATGAACACGTTCACTGTCAGCGCGAACAATGAACTGTTGTGTTCGAACGATGGAGGCACGACGAACACGCCCCTGGTGGGCGGCATCAAATCGTTGCAGGTGCTCTACGGCGTCGACACGCTGGGTGACGGACAGGCTTTGCAGTACCTGGACGCAGCCACCATAACGACGAAGGCGTGGTGGCCACAGGCGCGGACCGCGCGCGTCACCGTCAATCTGATCAATCCCTTCCTTTCGTCGACGACGATTGGCTGGACGCAGGTCATCAACCTGATGAACAAACCATGAGCACGCGTCGCCAGCCCATTTCAAGTTTTGCCGTCAAGCCGCGACAGCATGGCTTCGTGATGATCATCAGCCTGCTGTTCTTGATCGTGCTGACGGTGTTGTCGATCAGCATGTTTCATAGCTTCGACCTGCAGGAAAAGATTGCGGGCAACACGCTGGAAAAGCAGCGCGCACTAGAGACAGCTCAAAGCGCCCTGCAGTATGGCGAATGGTGGCTGGGCCAAGGAAATGGAGGCACAGGAAGTGCCTGCACCGCGGTCACAAATGCCAACACGCTTTCCCAGATGCAGGTTTGCTCCAACGCCCTCGCAACGCCCGCCACGCTGCCATGGACGGCGCGCGCCGAGTACCTGCCTCCAAACATGTCGGCGGCAGGAGGTGGAGGTGTGACCGGTGGCGGCGACATCAAGTACAGCGCCAAACCCGGCATGTACATCAGCTACCTCGGCCTGGCGCCCGACGGCAGATCACTGCTGTACCAAGTTTCGGCATACGGCTACGGCGGCCGAGCTACCACTGCCGCTGTGGTGCAAAGCACCTACCAGATCACCGGCGGAAACAAAGCTCTCGACCAACCCTGAGGAAAGCGACTATGAATCCTTCGCGCACACTTTTGGCCGGGCTGTTCTGCATGCTGGCCGGCACCTATTGGTCGGCACAAGCCCAAGTCGTCATCAATGACACGCTCACTGGGGCGGCCTCTGTCTATAACAAGTGGAACAGTTTGAATGGCGCCTGCCTGACGGCCGGGACGGCCGCAAAGAGCGCGACAAACACCATCCCAGGCTGCACTGCATTGCAGGCAAGCGGGGGTTACTACGCCGGCAAGACACTCATCGGCGGCTACAACGGCACCTTTCCCGATCCAGTGGGCAACGGTGCCTTGCGACTCACCAACGGCGACAACCTCACTAACGGGTCGAACGGCACCAATCAGACAGGCGCCGTGATCACGACGGAAGGGTTCCCAGCCAACCAGGGTGTGCAGGTCACTTTTACCACCAAGACCTACGGCGGCAATGCGTACAAGAACGCCTCCGGACAGCCTTCTGGTGCGGACGGGATCACGTTTTTTATGTCGGATGCCTCGAGCCCTCCAGTCACCGCTGGTGGTTTCGGGGGCAGTCTGGGCTATAGCTGCTCCAACACCAATGGCACCTACGATGGTCTCCTGGGCGGCTACCTGGGCGTCGGCATCGACGAATACGGCAACTTCACCAATGGTGCCGTCACTACCGCGACGACAACGACGACGGTTACGACAACAGCGACCCCTACCGTCTACACAGGAAACATACGCACGGACAGTAGCGGCAAAACCCCAATCCTCACCAGCCAAGGTGCTCCTACTTGGAACGGCACCGCGCCGAGCGGCATCGTCGGCAGTCCCACGACGATCACGATAAGCACCAGTAGTCCGAGCACGACCACGGTTACCAATACACCTCCGAATCCCACTTCCACCAGCACTGTGAGCGGCAGCACCAGCGTGCCTGCGGCGATAAACATCACCGGCAAGGTCAACAGCAGCGGCTCGGGCTCAAGCAAGATCTACTACGCGGCAGGCACCTACACCACCTATGCCGCCAATAGCCCCCTTACGACGACGGTTGCGACGACGTACTCCTGGAGCAAGAACGACAACACCGCCACGGGCCCAGGGGCGTTGCCAGGCACCATCAGTGTCCGGGGCGCCGGCAAAGTCAACTGGACATGGTTGAACGCAACCTATCCCTCGCTCTTCCCGACTTCGATGAGCGCCGCCACTCGGCAAACAGCAGTGCAAACCACCTGCGCGACGGGCTTTCCCTATAACAACACGGGCGCGTCGCAAACTGTCAACGGCACGACCGTGCCGGCCGCGCAGTTCTACACCACCCCAGTGACGGACTACCCGCTCATGGCTTCCAGCGTGTTGCCCAAAACCGGGACAAACGCGGTGACCATTTTCAATCAGCAGGCCACGTCCACGTCGACGCCATCGACGCCGGTTCGCAGCAGCGCCGTCCCCATCACCTACGCGCTGAGCATCACGCAGGATGGCCTGCTCAACATGTCCTACAGCTACAACGGCGGATCGGCCGTCCCGGTGATCTCCAACCAGTCCATCTCTGCGTCCAACGGCAATGTTCCGGACAACGTCCTGTTCGGCTTTTCCGCCGGCACAGGCGGCGGTAGCAACGTGCACGAGATCACCTGCTTCAAGGCTTCGCCGCTCAACCTCTCCAGCAGCTCCGCCGGCACGAACGTACAGCAGGCTGCACGGGTGGAAGCCGGCACGCAGGTGTACCTGGCCTACTACCATCCCAGCAACTGGTGGGGCCAACTGACCGCGCAAGATCTCGTGACCGACACCACCACGGGGCTGGTTTCAATCAACCCAGTGGCTAACTGGGACGCCAATTGCGTTCTGACAGGCGGCTCGTGCCAGGCCACCAAAGGCACCAACACTGCGCAGGCATCTGGCAGTCGAACCATGTTGAGTTGGAACGGCGCGGCCGGCATTCCGTTTCAATGGAGCAATCTGACGACTGCACAGGCGAGCGCATTGACAGCTGGCGACGCATCATCCACCGATGCCCGCTTGCGCTACCTGCGAGGCGACCGCAGCACTGAAATTGCCAACTCCGGCAAGCTGCGCACCCGAACCGGCGTGCTGGGCGACATCATCAATTCGAGCCCGACCTGGGTCGGCCCGCCTTCGCTGCCTTACCAGGGGCCGTGGAAGGATGCGCTGTACCCGTCCGCCACCGTCAATGAAGCGGCAGGCAGCTACGCCGACTTCGCCGGGTCGACAGCTACGACTGCCCAGGGCGCCCGGCAGAATGTGGTCTACATCGGCGCCAACGATGGTTTCCTGCATGGCTTTCGCAGCGGCACCTATGACGCCAAGGGAGACTTCGTCAACACCACGAACGACGGCAAGGAATTGCTTGCGTATATCCCCTCGACGGTCCTGAACACCATCCATTCGACCACGCCGTTGCTGGATTTCAGTTCGACCCAATACGCGCACAACCTCTTTACCGACGCCACGCCAGGCACGGGCGACCTCTATTACGGTGGTGCCTGGCACACGTGGCTGGTCAGCGGCGTCGGTGCTGGCGCCAATGCAAGCGGTCCGATTGCCGATACGACCTCGGTTGCAAACAGCGCAATCTACGCCCTGGACATTACGGATCCCACCCAATTCGCCGAGGGCAAGGCAGCGTCGCTGGTGCTCGGCGAATGGAGGTCGGGCACCGGGGCCGGCGCCATCACATGCACGGGCAACGCGACATGCGGAAACAGCCTGGGCAGCACCTATGGCACGCCGATCATCCGCCGCATGCACAACGGGCAATGGGCCGTGCTCTTCGGCAATGGGCTCAACAGCAGCACAGGCACGGCAGGGCTGTTCGTCATGCTGGTCGATCCGACGGACGGCACCCGCACGTTCCGCTTCATCGACACCGGAAAAGGCCCGGCCAAAGACACTTCAGGCAACATCACCGCGCGCAACGGCATCGCCTACGTCGCCTCTGCCGACCTGGATGGCGACCACGTGACCGACTACGTCTACGGCGGCGACTCACTCGGCAATGTGTGGCGCTTTGACCTGACCAGTTCTGATCCGACCAAGTGGGCTGCTTCCGCAAAGCCCATCTTCACCACCGCAACAGGCCAACCGATAACCACCCGTGTGACAGTTGCCTCAGTGCTTGGCGTTGGCCCTGCCGGTCAGCCCGGCGTCGTCATCAGTTTTGGCACTGGCCAACAGTTTCCGCAGACGCAGACCAGCGCGCTCACGTACGCATCCGGCACCCAGGCGCTCTACGGCGTATGGGATTGGGACATGAGCGCCTGGAACACAGTTGCGGGGGCTTCCTCCCAATATGCCGCCCTCACGGGGACGCAGACAGTCACCGTCAGCACGTTAAGGACGCAAAGCATCACGGCCACGGCACCCGCTCCCACCGGAAGCAGCACGATTTCGGGCTACCGCACGCTCAGTACCAACAAGGTGTGCTGGAAAGGGTCAAGCGCCTGCACAGGCGGCGCCAGCGCCAACACGCACTTCGGCTGGACACTGCCCTTGCCTGCCACTGGCAACGAGCAGGTGATCTACAACCCGACAATTGCCTATGGCATGTTGCTGATCAACACCACCATTCCCGCAGTGTCGCAAGCCTTGAGCTGTGACACACAGCCCGCGTCGGGCTACACCATGGCTGTGTCGCTGGACAGCGGTGGCGCACCCAAGAGCTCGTTCTTCGGTGACCAGAACGGCAATTTTGTCACTTACAACGGCGGCATCGTGAGCGGCATTGGGCTGAGCGCGACCGGCACGCCGTCCATCGTGACGGCCGACAAATGGCCGTATCTGGTCCAGCAGACCAGCGGCGGACAGGGCGTCACCACCAAGATCAATCCGGGAGCTAACGGCAAGGGCAACCGACTCACATGGATCAAACTGCGCTGATCATGAAGAACCTCAAATGCTCAAAGGGTTGTCAGCGTCGCAGCGCTGGCTTCACGTTGATCGAACTCATGATCGCGGTGGCTATCGTGGCGATCCTGGCAGCCATCGCGTACCCGTCATATCTGGAACAGATTCGCAAATCGCGGCGCACTGACGCGAAGGCAGCGTTGTTGGACCTCGCGGCCCGGCAGGAGCGCTATATGACTACCCACAACACCTACACAAAAATCGCGGCCGACCTGGGATACGGAGGCGTATTTCCGATTGATGTTTCGTCAGGTAGCTCGGTCTTCTATCAGCTCAACGTCCCAACCGCTACGGCCACTGCATTCACCGCCACCGCCACGCCTGCGGGTGCACAGACGGCCGACACCAAATGCGGTACCTACACCGTTGATCAACTAGGTGCCCAGGGCAGCAGCGGAACGCTTGGCGCAGCCGGGTGCTGGTGAGCATCGTTTCCGGAACTGTTAGCAAATTTCGAGGGGCCGCGGAAGATCGCGGCGACAGTTCTCCCGACACGGTAATTCCAGACGGACTTGCTTGCGGGTCTCCAACGCGATGCTGCAGCATTGATGGTGGGGACTTTGCTCGACGCTTTGCGATGGGGCAAGCAACTAGTCTCATTGCTGAAATACACCAAGGCTATAAAACGACGGCCGAGCACTCGGCATTTCGTGGCGGATGAAGCGCGCCATGCGCACTTTTGGCGTCATGGGCGGCCGATAACCGCTGCGTCGATGGTGACTGTTGCGTGGAGGAATGCAACCACGGTGCGCACGTTCGGCCCCTCGCCGGCGCTTCTATTTCTCAGCCTTTATTGCTATCTCGACTTCTGCTGACTTCTCGTTCTCTGGTCGCTGGTCGCTTTTCAGGTCACCTGATGGGTCGCGCTCTCCCGACTTGCTTAAGTCGGAACTTTCACCCGCAGAAGTACGCCATGGCGGGCCGAAAGCCCCAGCGACCGTAGAAGCCAGGCTCGCCGAGAACGGCGCACCCGGAAGCTGCGCTTCGCGCATGAGGCGTGAGCCAACCCCCTGACGTTGATAGACCGGCGACACTGAAATGGGGCCGAGACCACACCAATCAGGAGCGCCGTCCGAAATGCTTACCGGCGATGTGGCCACGTGGGCCGACTATTTCCTCGTCGACCTCCGCGATCATGGACACCGTCAAACTGCCGCCCTTGCGCAGCGCCTTGACGAGGAACTGCTCCGTATGCTTTGCATGGAAGGCAGCCTTAGCTTCGACGCGCCGCTGCGGGCCACCGCCGGCGGTTCGTCGAAGTTGCCGGACCAAGGTCAGTGCGCGCACGCTTGCCATGGGGGCGCCGGACGCAAAAAAGCCGCCCGAAGGCGGCTCGTTTAGGGACAGATCGACGCTTAGGTGCGGCAGGTGGCAGGCAGGTACTTCTGGTTGACTGTGCCGGTGCATTTCCACTGCATGACGGGCTTCGCGGTTCCCGCCGTGAAGTCGGCAGCAACCATGGCAGTCGGGGGAGTGCCCACCGTCGAAGACGGCGTCAATGTCACAAGAAGACCGTCTGGATCGGCGGGCCTGATGCCCTGGACTGTTGCCGTGATGACGCCAGCGGCGTCGGTCGTAATCGAGGCGACGTATTGAGAAGTGGCCGTCGTGCTCTCGCAACCGAAGCTGTTGGTAGTGGGCGCAGTCGCCAAGCCAGTTTGGGCCGCTTCAGTGACTGCGTTCTTGCAAGTATCAAGCGCAATGATCACCTCAGACATCTTGGCACGGACGGTGTAGTCCTGATAAGCCGGCAGAGCCACAGCAGCCAAGATACCAATGATCGCCACAACGATCATCAATTCAATAAGGGTGAAACCCTTTTGCACATTGCGTGCGATGGAACGACGGTTCATTCAGTTACTCCAGGTTGGTTTTGAGGGCCCGAGGCGAGCCCTCGGTGCGCTCATTTAACCGCAGCATCCATGCCATGCTGCCGCACCCCTGTTCACGTCGATCCCGATGCCAATTTGTTCACGTTCGCGTTACAAGGAGTGACAATCTTCGTTGTTGCCAACAAACACTGCGACAATTTTTGTCACTCCACTGGCAAGAGTCGTCAGACCGTCAGAACACCAGCCGCCTGCAACCACCGAATGTCCCACCCCTGCTTCCCATGTCCCTGGGACGCATGGGTCAGTAAATCGATCTGGCTCATGATCTCGCCCGTCTCGGCTGGCTTGGTGTGGGTGATATAGATCGGATAGTTCTTGCCTTCAGCGATCTGCGCCAGTTCGCTCGCCAGCGTCGACGGCGAAAGATGCAAGCTCCGCTGGGCCAGCGCCTGCTCTCTATTGCTGAACGCAGTCTCGATCACCAGCATCGCGACATCGAGCTGATTCACCCGATCCCAAAACGGCGCATTGCGCTCGGTATCCCCGCTGAAAACCCAGTTCGGCCCGCCGCGCGCGCATCTCACGGCGTAGCCGCAAGCCGGAACGGTATGCACCGCAGGCAGCACTTCGATGTGCTTGAGCGCCCCCGTCCCAAGCTGCAACTGCTGCCCGATCACCAGGTCGTGAAAGCTCACGAACGGCGCCTCACGACTGGGGATGCTCGCAAAGTCCGGCCAGATGACGTTGTTGAAAACATGCGCCCGCAAGGCTTCGATCGTTGCCCGCAGCGCATGCACCCGCAGTGGCCGCGCCCGGTTGTTTGCAACGGAGTCAAGCATCAACGGGAGTGCGGCGACGTGATCGAGGTGCGAGTGCGTCAGCACCACGTCGTCGATGGCGGCCATCTCGTCGAGCGTCAGGTCGCCGACGCCCGTGCCGGCGTCGACCAGCAGGTCGCTATCGACCAGAAAAGAGGTCGTGCGGCAGTCCTTGGCAATGGCGCCGGAGCACCCCAACACACGCACCTGCATTTGGCGAGACCTTTGCCCTTTCAGCCGTTTGGCCGCTATTTCGATTCGAACCGGGTCGCACCGTCCCAGGCTGGGTCCTTTGGCTGCAACGAAAGCGAGGCTAATCGCTGCGCATAGAGCTGGTAAAGGACTTTTTTCGCATCCGTGGCGTGCAGGGTTGCCAGCATAACTTGACCTTGCCGCCATTCTTGCGCGCGGTAGGCAGTAAGAACGCGATCCCAGCGCTCGAGTTCGCCGTCGCGGGATTCCGCCACGCTGCCTCGCAAGCCGACGGGGGTGAAGATCCGGACGATCTTCATCTTTCCCTGCACGCGAACGCGATCGAGCTCTTGCCACACGAATGACGGCGCAAGCGATTGGGTCGCCTCGCTGGCGACAATTTCGACCCCGTAGTGCACGCCCAGGCCTTCGATTCGCGACGCGAGATTCACGGCGTCTCCGACGACCGTATAGCTGCGGCGGACAGCCGAACCCATGTCCCCGACGCTCATGACGCCGGAGTTGAGACCAATCCCGATGCTGATCTGTGGGCGGCCTGTCTTGCGATGCACTTCGTTCAGCTCGCCCACGGCCGCGCTCATGTCCATCGCCGCGCGGACGGCAAGCTCCGCGTGGTCGGGCGTATCGACAGGCGCGCCCCAGAACGCCATGACGCAATCGCCCATGTATTTATCGACTGTTCCGCGATGCGCGCTGATGACGGCAGTCAGGCGGCTGAAGATGGTGTTCAAGAAATCCTGCAGCTCGACAGGCGCCATCTGTTCGGCCATTTGGGTGAAGCCGCGCATGTCGCAGAACATGACGGTCATTTCCTTGCTTTCCGCGCGCATGCTGTAGCGCGCGGGGTCTGCCCGCATTTCGGCGACCAGCTCGGGTGGCACGTAGGTGCCGAACAAGCTGGCCAGCCTGCGACTGGCGCGCGATTCGACCAGGTAACCCCAGCTCATGTTCAGCAAGAACGCCGCCACGATCATGATGACGGTGGCTCCCAAGGGCAGCACGAGACTGGCATACAGGAACAGCCATGTATTGATGCCCACCGCCGCGCCGCCGACAAGCAAGGCAATCAGCACGGCACGAGGCGCGCTGCTGAGCGAAAGCCCGAAAGCGAGCGCGAGACCGGCAATGAGCACGACGACCAATTCATAGCCGGGGGCGTAGTCCGGAACGCTGCGCATGCGTCCGTCGAGCAGCCCGGAGATGATGTTGGCGTGCACTTCGACGCCGGGAAAGGCGGCGCCCCCCGGGGTGGATCGCAGATCTTCAAGGCCTGGCGCTGTCGAGCCGACGAGAACGATCTTGCCTTTCAGTTCATCGGGTTCAAGCGCACCGTGGATGGCATCGGCGGCAGAGACATGGCGGAAGGAGCCGCCGGATGCGCCGCCCGGTCCGCGAAACGGGACGAGCATGCTGGCGGTCGCGTTCACCGGAACGCGTTGGGTGCCCGATGCGGTTGCGACGGCAAGAGCTTCCAGAGGGGGTGGCCCGGTTTGGTGGCCGGTCGGCGCGAAGATGGGTCGAATGGCCTCCGAGCCGACCGCCATCCTGTAAACGCTCAGGGCCATGGATTCGTAATAGCCTGGTTGCGCGACTTCGCCCGTATAGCGGGCGATCAACGGCACCGATCGGACGATGCCATCCTGATCCGCATCGAACACCACGTTGAGAAAGCCGGCTGCGGGCGCCACGCGCGCAAGCTGGGGGATGCTGCCGACGAAGCCGTTCCACTGAGTCGTGTAGATGCGTCCTTCGGGGAAGGCATCGGCTGGCAAGACGGGTGCGGGCAGCTGTCCTCTGGTGCGCGGCTCTCGCGTCTGCGTGAAGTAGAAGCCGAGCGAAACGGGCCGCCCGGCCAGCGTGTTCGCGAAGGCGGCGTCGTGGTCGAGTTCGGACGCGAAGCGCTTGATTTCCTCGACGACTTCGGGGCGGGCAGACAAAGGCCCCTGCGCCAGACGTCGGAGCGGGTCCACGCCCGAGGTGCCGTCGGGTTCGACAAAGAGCACGTCGAAGCCCAGCACCTTGGCTTGCTGCCGATCCATGATCTCGGTGGTGAGTTGCGCCAGCAGGTCACGGCTCCAGGGCCATTGGCCGAGTTGCTGCAGGCTGCGATCGTCCACATCGACGATGACGACCCGCGGATCGAGCGTGCGCGGCATCGTTGCGCGCAGGCGCGTGTCATAGATGAAGTAGTCGAGCGCCTCGACAAAGGGGAGACGCCAGCCTCCCACCACATGCGCTATGGCGAGCGCGACGGGCAAGAGGGTGACGGCGATCCGCGCCCAGCGCTGGCGCAGCGCAATCATTGCTGGCGGCGCCCGCGGGTTGCTGTGTCCCGCGGAAAAAGGTCAGGCGACGACGAACTGCATTCGAGTGCCGCCCAGCTCGAGCACGTCGCCGTCTTGCAAGGCAACCGCTTCGCTGCCGAGCGGCTCGCCATTGAGCACGGTTCCGCCATCAATGGGCGCCACGACATAGCCGTGCAAGCGCCGGGTGACGGCCGCCACGGCGACGCCGGGCTTGCCGATGGTCGTGACGACTTTCTGGAGGGAGAGTTCGCGACCGGCGCCACTGCCGGAAAGGACGCGGATGACCGCAACACCAGCAGTGCCGCCGCCAAGGGGAGACTGGACGGTCGGCGCAGACGAGAGGGGGATGGGGCCGGACGGAACGGGCGGGACCGTGGCACGGACAGCAGCGGCGCTCTCGGAGCCGCCCGTCGCGAGGTAGCGAACTTTGTACTTGCCAACTTCGATGATGTCGTTCTGCTCGAGCGCCTGCTTCTTGATGGCACGGCCGTTGACGTAGGTACCGTTGGTGCTGTTGAGATCTTCCAGATAGACATCGCCGCCAATCAAGTGCAGCACGGCATGTTCGCCGCTGATGGCGAGATTGTCGACCACGATGTCGTTATAGGGCCGGCGGCCCAGCGTGGTCCGGTCCTTGGCAAGCGTCACTTCCTTGATGACGACGCCGTCGATCGACACGATCAATTTCGGCATGGCCGACTCCTGGATCTCATTTTTCTATTCACAGTAGGTCCCTGCGGCGACGGTCCCTTGATCTTGGCTATCCAGGTTCCTCGGACGGTCCGCTTCCGCTCGCTCGGGCCAGGACAACGGAAATGTTATCCCGCCCCCCATTCTCGTTCGCAGTTGCAACCAAAAGTGTTGCCTTTTCGGGCAGTTCTATATTCTGTAACAAAAGTGTGAAAAGCTGCGCGTCCGACACCATCTCGCTCAAGCCGTCGGAGCAGAACAAAAAGAGGTCGCCCGCCCGAACGCTGTGCTCGTGCATTTCGAGTTCGACGTGGCGCTCGATACCCAGGGCCCTCGTCACGAGATTGCGGTGCGGCGACTGGATGGCCTGCTCTGGCGTGATCGCCCCCGCGTCGAGTTGCTCCTGCAAAAGGGAGTGGTCGCGCGTCAGCAATTCGAACTTTTCTCCGCGGAGCCGATAGCAGCGGGAATCGCCGATGTGGCCGACGATGGCTCGCTGCTGCCCGAAAGCGGCCAGCACCAGGGTCGTCCCCATGCCTTGCAATTGGAGGTTCGCGATGCCGGCTTCGAGAATGGCCGCATTCGCCTCGTCGGTGCCGGCCTGCAAGGCTCGGCGAACCGCCTTTGGGTTTGCCTGGGGGCCAGCGTGCGCCAGCCATCGGCCGAAGCTGGCTTGCAGCAGCGCGATCGCCATGCCGCTGGCGACTTCACCGCCGTTGTAGCCGCCCATTCCGTCGGCCAGGAGAACCAGACCCAGCGAGGCATCGAAGGCGATGGTGTCCTCGTTGTTGGCGCGTATCCGCCCGGCGTCGGTGAGGGCGGCGAAATCCCAGGTCAAAGTGCCGATGTCCGGAGTTGCTGGTGCGCCCAAGTTCGCCATGGTCGTGAGTGGGTGATCAGGCGATCAGCTTTTCAGCGTGTCCGCGGCGTTGAAGCCACCGGCCAACCAGAACCACGAAGATGGCACCGGTGATCGCGGCGGCGTAATGCAGCCACGGGTTGTTTGCCTGGACGTCGGCGAGGATGGTGTCGCTGACGATCGTCTCGCCGCCGACCCAGCCGATCAGCGCTGCGCCGAGCATGACGATGATGGGAAAACGTTCCATGAGCTTGATCATGAGCGTACTGCCAAAAATCACCAGCGGAATACTGATTGCCAGTCCGAGGATCAGCAACACCATGCTGCCCTGGGCCGCTGCCGCGACGGCAATGACGTTGTCCAGGCTCATGACGAGGTCGGCCAGCAAAATGGTTCTTACCGCCGCAAACATGCTGCCGTATTCCTTGTCCTCGCCGCCATCGTCTTCCTCTTCGCCGAGCAACTGGGTGCCGATCCACAACAGCAACGCGCCGCCGACGATCTGCAGATAAGGCAGCGCCAGCAACTTGGCCGCGACGACCGTGAGAATAATGCGCAGAACCACTGCGGCCCCGGAACCGAACAGCACGGCCGTGCGCTGCTGCTGGGGTGGAAGCGAACGCGCCGCCATCGCGATGACGACGGCGTTGTCGCCCGAGAGAATGATGTTGATCCAGACGATCTTGACAAGACCGATCCAGAAGTCCGCGGTTTGCAAAAGTTCCATGTCTCAAGCCACGTGTTATTGATTGAAAAAGCGCCCGCAACCTGAATTGCGGGCGCTTTTTCTTGTGTGGTTCACACCGCTAGGCGCGATTATCAGATAAGTGCCTTCAGGCGCTTGGCGAGCTCAGAGAAGTTGCGCGTCACGGTGAATCCGCATTCTTCCATGATGGCCAGCTTGGCGTCCGCTGTATCAGCGCCGCCGGAAATCAGCGCGCCTGCATGACCCATGCGCTTGCCGGGAGGGGCAGTCACGCCGGCAATGAAGCCGACGATCGGCTTCTTCATGTTGTCCTTGCACCAGCGTGCCGCGTCGGCTTCGTCGGGGCCGCCGATTTCGCCGATCATGATGACGGCGTCGGTGTCGGGATCGTCGTTGAAGGCCTTCATCACGTCGATGTGCTTGAGCCCGTTGATCGGGTCGCCACCGATGCCGACAGCGCTCGACTGGCCAAGACCGATTTCGGTCAATTGCGCCACGGCTTCATAGGTGAGCGTGCCCGAGCGGCTGACCACCCCGATACGGCCCTTCCGATGAATGTGGCCGGGCATGATGCCGATCTTGATTTCGTCGGGCGTGATCAGGCCGGGGCAGTTCGGGCCGAGCAGCAGCGTCTTCTTGCCGCCGGCGGCTTCCTTGGCCCTCATCTTGTTGCGCACTTCGAGCATGTCGCGAACGGGAATGCCTTCGGTGATGCAGATCGCCATGTCCAGGTCGGCCTCGACGGCTTCCCAGATCGCGGCGGCAGCGCCAGCCGGCGGCACGTAGATCACGGACACGGTCGCGCCGGTTTGCGTGGCTGCTTCCTTGACGGAGCCGAAGATCGGGATGTTGAAGATCGACTCGCCGGCCTTCTTCGGATTCACGCCGGCCACGAAGCAGTTCTTGCCGTTCGCGTATTCCTGGCACTTTTCAGTGTGGAACTGACCGGTCTTGCCGGTGATACCTTGCGTGATGACTTTGGTGTCTTTGTTGATGTAGATCGACATGACGTTTCCTTAGGCTTTCTTGACTGCTGCCACGACCTTCTGGGCCGCTTCCGCCATGGTGTCGGCGCTGATGATCGGCAGGCCGGAATCGGTCAGCAGCTTCTTGCCTTCGACTTCGTTGGTGCCCTTCATGCGCACCACCAGCGGCACCTGCAGGTTCACGGCCTTGCAGGCTGCGATGACGCCGGTTGCGATGGTGTCGCACTTCATGATGCCGCCGAAGATGTTGACGAGGATGGCCTCGACGTTCTTGTTCTTCAGCATGATCTTGAAGGCTTCGGTCACCTTCTCGGGTGTGGCGCCGCCGCCGACGTCCAGGAAGTTGGCCGGTTCGCCACCGAAGAGCTTGATGGTGTCCATGGTTGCCATGGCAAGGCCGGCGCCGTTCACGAGGCAGCCGATGTTGCCGTCGAGGCTGATGTAGGCGAGATCGAACTTGCTGGCTTCGACTTCGGCTGCGTCTTCCTCGTCGAGGTCGCGCAGCGCCACGATTTCGGGATGGCGGAACAGCGCGTTGCTGTCGAAGTTGAACTTGGCGTCGAGCGCGACGACGTTGCCCTTGCTGTCACGGTTGAGCGGGTTGATCTCGACCAGCGAGGCGTCCGTTTCCATGTAGCAGGTGTAGAGCTTCTTGAGGACGTCCACGGCTTGGGCCGTAGAGTCTGCCGGCATGCCGATGGCATCCGAGATCTTCTTGGCTTGCGCGTCGCCGAGGCCGGTGAGCGGGTCGACGAATTCGGTGACGATCTTCTCGGGCGTGGAGTGGGCCACTTCCTCGATGTCCATGCCGCCCTCGCTGGAAGCGATGATCGCGACCTTTTGCGTCGCGCGATCGGTCACGACCGAGACGTAGTATTCCTTCTGGATGTCCGCGCCGTCTTCGATGTAGAGGCGGCGCACCTTCTGGCCTTCAGGACCGGTCTGGTGTGTCTTGAGCTGCATGCCGAGGATGTCGCCGGCCAGCTTCTTGACGTCTTCGATCGATTTGGCGACCTTGACGCCGCCGCCCTTGCCGCGGCCGCCCGCGTGGATTTGGGCTTTGACGACCCAGACGGGGCCGCCGAGCTTCTGAGCGGCTTCGACCGCCTCCTGCACTGTGTACGCCGGAATGCCACGGGGCACAGGCACGCCGAACTTGGCAAGAATTTCCTTGCCTTGGTACTCGTGAATCTTCATGAGGGTGTCTCTCGGAACGGGGTTTGGAGATCGGGAGAAATTGTGGCTGTTGTCCGCGGGCCACGGCGCCTGGCGGCGGGGGCGGCGAACAGCAGAGGACTGTATCATGGTGCGCCGCACCAAGGGCCGCCCCTTGCGCTGTGGTCAATACGTAGTTGCTCCAGAGACGTCAGAGCTTTTTCGAGGCCCTCCCATGCCCAAGGTCTTCATTGATGGCGAAGCCGGCACGACCGGCCTGCAGATCCGCGAGCGGCTCCAGTCGATGCCGCACATCGAACTCGTGAGCATCGCCCCTGAGCTCCGAAAAGACGTCGCCGCAAAGCGTGAGCTGATGGCAGGCGTCGATCTCGTGGTGCTCTGCCTGCACGACGACGCCGCACGTGAATCAGTGGCCTTGATCGATCAACTCGCAGGCCGCCGTCCCAAGATCATCGACGCCTCTACCGCGCACCGTACGGCGGAAGGCTGGGTGTTCGGATTTCCAGAGCTGGTGGCCGGCCAGAAGGACGCCGTCGCCAAGGCCGAGCGCGTCGCCAATCCGGGCTGCTACGCGACGGGCGCCATCGCAATCGTTCGCCCGCTGGTCGATGCCGGACTGCTTCCACCCGGGTTCCCGATCGCCCTGCCCTCGGTCAGCGGCTATTCCGGCGGCGGTCGGACCATGATCGAAGCGTATGAAGCAGGCGCCGCGCCGGCTTTCGAAACCTATGCGCTCGGACTCAAGCACAAGCACATCCCCGAGATCATGAAATACACCGGCCTGACCCGCCGACCCGTGTTCATTCCCGCAGTGGGCAACTTCAAGCAAGGCATGCTGGTCCAGTTGCCGCTGCACCTCGATGACCTGCCCGGTCGGCCGAAGGCGAGCGACCTGCACGAGGCTCTCGCCTCGCACTACGCCAAGAGCAACACGCCGGAGCAGTTCGTGAAGGTGTTGCCGCCGACCTCGGATGGCAAGCTCGATCCGCTGGCCCTCAATGACACCAATCAGCTCGAGATCCGCGTGTTCCCGAATGAAGACCATCGGCACGCCGTCGTCATCGCCCGGCTCGACAACCTGGGCAAGGGCGCTAGCGGTGCGGCGGTCCAGAACCTGAAGCTGATGCTGGGGATCTGAACCGATCCTGGCTTTGCAGCCTCCCGGCGCGGCGGCTCACTCGTCCGGGTCGTAGCGCAACACCCTGGAGACCACGGCGCCGGAGAATCCGCGCGCCAGCAAGAATCGCGTCTGCTTCGCGCGTTGCGTTGCGTCCTGCGGGAGCGCATCGAAGCGGCGTCGCCAGACTTCGCGGGCGCGGTCCAGCTCGCTGCCCTGCAGGCCCGCGACAGCCTCCGCGATGGCTTCGGGTGCGATGCCCTTGTGAAGCAATTCCTGGCGCACTCGGGCAGCGCCATGCCTTGCGGCACGCTGATGCAGAACCGACTGCACCACCCTCGCCTCGCTGATGAAATCCTTGGCGGTCAGCTCGTCGAGCGCGCGTGACAGCTCGCCCGGCTGCTCTTCGTACTTGGCGAGCTTGCGTTCGAGCTCCGCGCGTGAATGCTCACGTTGGCTCAACAGGCGAAGCGCGCGGCCCTTGAGGGATGGTGCGGCAAAGGCCATGGCATGAATGATCGCTGCGGTTCATAACCGCGCCCGCCGCGTCGGGCGAGCGCTGCTGCGGAGGAGCCGCCCTACTTCCCTGCCTTCTCGGCTTTCTCGGCTTTCTCGGCCTTCTCTGCTTTTTCGGGCTTCTCAGCCTTTTCCGCCGACGCGTCGGGTGTCTCGGCCAGAAGCAGCGGAATGCCGAGCGATTCGCGCACCTTGTTCTCGATCTCGCGCGACAGCTCGCGGTTTTCGCGCAGGAACTCACGCGCGTTGTCGCGGCCTTGCCCGATCTTTTCGCCGTTGTAGGCGTACCAGGCGCCTGACTTGTCGACGATCTTGGCGGTCACGCCCATGTCGATGATCTCGCCTTCGCGGCTGATGCCTTCGCCGAACAGGATGTCGAACTCCGCGGTCTTGAAGGGCGGCGAGACCTTGTTCTTGACCACCTTGACCTTGGTTTCGTTGCCGATCGCCTCGTCGCCCTTCTTGATGGTTCCGATGCGGCGGATATCGAGGCGCACGGAGGCGTAGAACTTCAGGGCGTTGCCGCCGGTGGTGGTTTCGGGCGATCCGAACATCACGCCGATCTTCATGCGGATCTGGTTGATGAAGATGACCATGCAGTTGGTCTTCTTGATGGTGGCCGTGAGCTTGCGCAGCGCCTGGCTCATGAGGCGAGCCTGCAGGCCAGGCAGGGAGTCGCCCATTTCACCTTCGATTTCGGCCTTGGGCGTGAGCGCGGCGACCGAGTCGACCACGATCAGGTCGACCGCGCCGGAGCGCACCAGTGAATCGACGATTTC
Organism: Variovorax sp. 10N420; assembly: GCF_056394705.1. Classification (NCBI taxonomy): domain Bacteria; kingdom Pseudomonadati; phylum Pseudomonadota; class Betaproteobacteria; order Burkholderiales; family Comamonadaceae; genus Variovorax; species Variovorax sp. 10N420. Next base: position 143,849 of record NZ_JBFTIJ010000009.1, read on the forward strand.
GAGAGCTTGCTCGCCGGTGTCGGGCTGGCTGATGAGCAGGTCGGACAGGTTCACGCCGAGCTTCTGGGCGTATTGCACGTCAAGTGCGTGCTCGGCATCGACAAAGGCGCAGGTGCCGGCCTGGCGCTGCATTTCGGCGATGACCTGGAGCGTGAGCGTGGTCTTGCCCGAGGATTCCGGACCGTAGATCTCGATCACCCGGCCGCGCGGCAGGCCGCCGACGCCAAGCGCGATGTCCAGACCCAGCGAGCCGGTGGAGACCACCTGGATGTCTTCGAGCGCTTCGCCCTCGCCCAGACGCATGATCGTGCCCTTGCCGAACTGCTTTTCGATTTGGGCCAGCGCGGCCTGCAGAGCCTTGGCTTTTTCGCTGTTGGGGGCCGAAATACTTGTGCCCTTGACGATTGCGTCCATGTAAAAACTCCTTGAATATCAACGGGTTGTGTTGGATTCATCCACTCTGCTTTTAATCACAGGCTGGATGCTTGAACAGTAGTGTAGAGGTTGATTCGCGGTCGATCTCGTGTTTTTTGGTCAGTTTGGTTTACTATCGTCCGGCATGAATGACATGGCTTTTCCCATCGACCACGATGCCTGGCGGCAAACCCACCTGGGCCGGCTTCTGGGCCACGCCATGCGCCGCTTCGATGAACGCGTTCTCGCATTGATGGCCCACGACGCGGACGTGCCGCTGGCGCTTTCCAATCTCGCGGCACGGGCGCAGGTGAGCGCGGCCCATATCCACATCACGCGGCATCTGGCGCGCGAAGGCTCGCGCCTCACGGAGCTCGCCGAGCGAGCAGGAATGACCAAGCAGGCCATGGGCACGCTGGTCGACCAATGCGAGGCGTGGGGCCTCGTGACCCGCAGCGCGGATCCACTCGACGCACGCGCGCGCCGCGTGATGTTCACCTCGGATGGGCTGGCATGGCTCCAGGCATTTCGAAACGCGGTCGCACAGGCCGAAACAGAGTTCCGGGCGAGCGTCGGCGATGACGTCGCCACGGTGGTAACCATCGGACTCGAAGCCTATGCCGCGTCCTAGAATTCCCGACAGGGCGGCGGCCGGTGCAAGCTGCGATGTCTGGAGGCTGGGATGCGAATACTGATTGCGGAAGATGACCAGGTGCTGGCCGATGCGCTGCTGCGAAGCCTGCGAACTTCCGGCTCGGCGGTCGATCATGTGGCGACCGGCTCGCAGGCCGACGCCGCATTGATGACGAACAGCGAGTTCGATCTACTCATTCTCGATCTCGGCCTGCCCAATATGCATGGCCTGGAGATTCTCAAGCGACTTCGCGCACGCGGCTCGCAACTGCCGGTACTGGTGCTGACCGCAGCCGACAGCGTCGAGGAAAGAGTCAAGGGCCTCGACTACGGCGCGGACGACTACATGGCCAAGCCCTTTTCGCTGCAGGAACTGGAAGCACGCGTGCGCGCGCTCACGCGCCGCGGCATGGGCGGCACGAGCAACGCCATCAAGCACGGTCCGCTGGTCTACGACCAGGCCGGCCGCGTTGCGACCATCGACGGCAAGATGATCGAACTGTCGGCGCGCGAACTGGGCCTTCTCGAAGTGCTGCTCCAGCGCGCCGGGCGGCTGGTGAGCAAGGATCAACTGGTCGAACGCCTGTGCGAATGGGGCGAGGAAGTCAGCCTCAACGCGATCGAGGTCTATATCCACCGCTTGCGCAAGAAAATCGAGAAGGGCCCGGTGCGTATCGCCACCGTCCGCGGCCTCGGCTACTGCCTCGAAAAAATCCCCTCCTGATGCCCCATGGCGCCCTGACGTCAATGGCCTGCGCAGCCAGGCCCATTGGTGAAACACCGCGGAACCGGCTCCGCCGGGCCGCTGGTGTTGCCCCCGGTAGGGGGTGGGCGGCCACACGAAGTGGGCAAGCCTGGGGGCGAGCGTGAAGCTCTTCCAGCGCGCGCAGCGCTCTCTCTTCGGCGAGATCCTCGACTGGATGCTCACGCCGCTCCTGCTGCTGGTGCCGGTCAGCATCGGGGTCACCTGGCTGGTTGCGCAGGGCATTGCCAACGCGCCCTTCGACCGCGCACTCGAATCCAATATCCAGACGCTGGCGCGCATGGTCGAGGTCGATCAAGGGCGCGTCAAGTTCGTGCTGCCGCAGCCGGCACGCGAGATCCTGGGTGGTGATGACGTCGACCGCGTCTATTACCAGTTGCTCGATGCGCACGGCACGCTGCTGAGCGGCGATCCGGACGTGCCCTTTCCGTCCAGCGACGATCCGCCAACACCCGGCGCGGTGTACCTGAGCAGCAGCGACATCCATGGGCGACAGGTTCGGGTGGCCTCGCTCTGGATAGCCGGCAGCAGCCCCGACACACCGGTGGCGTTGCTTCAGATGGCCGAGACGCGCGAGAAGCAGTCGGTGCTCGCCACAGAAATCATCAAGGGCGTACTGTTGCCGCAGTTCGCGATCCTTCCGCTGGCGGTGCTTCTGATCTGGTTGGCGCTCGTGCGCGGCATCAAACCGCTGTCGGTGGTCGAGGCGCGCATTCGCGAGCGCCGGCCTGGAGACCTGAGTCCGTTGGACGAATCCTCGGTGCCGCTCGAAGTCGTGCCGTTGGTCCTGTCGGTGAACGATCTCCTGAGCAAGCTCAACGATTCGATCGGCACGCAAAAGCGCTTTCTTGCCGATGCAGCTCACCAGCTGAAGACCCCCCTCGCAGGACTTCGCATGCAGGCCGATCTTGCACAGCGCGAAGGCGCCAATGCGGACGAACTGAAGCAGTCGCTCAAGCAAATCGGCCGTGCCAGCGTGCGTGCGACGCACACGGTCAATCAGCTCCTGTCGCTCGCGCGCGCGGAAAGCAGCGGCGCCAACATCGGCCGCCAGCCCTGCGACCTCGCACGGCTCACCATCGAGGTCGTGCGCGAGGCCGTACCCCGGGCGATCGACAAGCGCATCGACCTCGGCTATGAGGGCGCCGAGCCGGGCGCACCGGGGGTGGGGATCGACGGCAATCCGACCCTGCTCAAGGAACTGATCCGAAACCTGCTCGACAACGCCATCAACTACACGCCCTCGGCGCCCGAGCGCCCAGGGGTGATCACTGCGCGAGTGCTGGCGGATCCTTTCGGCCGGATCGTCGTCGTGCAAGTCGAGGACAACGGCCCGGGCATTGCGGAGAGCGAGCGCGAGCTGGTGTTCGAGCCCTTCTACCGTGTGCTCGGCAACGAGGCGGACGGCTCAGGACTTGGTCTGCCCATCGTGCGGGAGATTGCACGCCAGCACTTTGCGACGGTGCGACTGGAAGACGCGCATCCGGGACAGCATCCACCAGGCACGCTCGTCAGCCTGCGTTTCGACGGAAACGAAAGTGAACGGCACGCCGTTCGCTTGAGCAGCTAAAGGGCTGTGCTCGCGGCGTTCTTGCGAATTTCGAGCAATTGCGGTCGCACTTGCTGCTGCAGACGCTGAGGTTCGCGCTCATCGAAGCGCGCCGGCTTGGCACCGAAGACAGCAAGCCCACCGTGCGACCACGCGTAGTAGCCCAAGTTGGCCAATAGCAACGCCACCACCAAGAGGCGCACTTTCATCGGGACGGACGAGCAGGCCGCACGCTGACTTCAGCGCTGGTGATGGTCTTCATGCCGTCGGCTGTCCGCACCAACAGCTCACCGCCCCAGCCGACGCCTTCGCACTGGCCCTCGGTGCCGTCGCTCAGGCACACATCGCGGCCACGAAGAATGTCGCGCGCTGCGAACCGCGACGCAAAAGGCACGAAGCCTCGTTCGTCGAATTCGCGGACGCTGTGCACCAGCGGCACCACGATCTCGCGAAGCACCTCTCCGGCTTTGGCAAGCGGCTGCCACTCCTGGAGCCAGGCTGGTGCGGTGCTGAATCCGGCCGCCTCGCGCGGACCGATGTTGATCCCGATGCCGATCACCAGATAGCGCTCGGCCGCGTCGGGAGTGAGCAACGCGGTTTCGATGAGGATGCCGCCGAGCTTGCGGTCGCCGACCCATAGGTCGTTGGGCCATTTCAGCGCGAGCCCCGCCGCATTTGAAGGGTCCAGGCTTTCGGCAACGCTCACGCCAACGGCAAGCGACAGGCCCGACCAGTCTCGCGGTGCCAAGGGCAGCCCGAGCGAGAAGGTCAGTGATGCAGGCTCGCCCGTGCTTTGCGCGCTTTGCCAGTTGCGGCCCAAACGCCCCCGGCCGGCAGTCTGCCGTTCGGCCACCAGAAGCATGGGAGACCGGCGTCCATCGCGCGCTCGGCGCATCAATTCGCTGCTGGTGGAGTCGATCTCGGCAACGACTTCCACCTTCAGGCCCGGCAGCGACTCTGCCAGTGCGTGCGCGATCTCGTCTTCGAACCAGCGTGCAGCCATGTTCAGCCCTTGTTGGACTTGGCCTTTTGCTTCTTCGGATCCTTGCGCGCCTTGCCCTTCCCTGGCTTCTCGGGTTTGTCCTTCTTCTTCGCGGCGCTTTTTGTCTTGGCGTCCTTGACGTTCTTCGCGTTCTTGGCGTTCTTCGCGTTCTTCTTGGCGCCCTTGTCCTTCTTCTTGCCCTTGCCACCGCCTTTCGGCGCCAGCAGAGTGCCTCGGCAATTCTCCGAGCCGCACCAGCACGGGAAGTCCGCCTTCAGCTTTTCTGTATAGGGTTCGTCGATGACAAGGCCGTAGTCGTAGCTCAGTTCTTCGCCGGCGGCGATATTGCGCAGCGCCTTGATGAAGACACGGCCGTCCTGTTCGTCGGCCTCGCAGCTTGGGTCGCAGGAGTGATTGATCCAGCGCGCCGCATTGCCCTTGACGCCGCCATCTATCACATGGCCGTCATCGATATGAAAGTAGAACGTGTGATGGGGCTGGGCCGGGTCATGCGGATGGCGGCGCAGCGCTTCCTTCCACGTGATGACTTCGCCCTTGTATTCGATGAGCGTCTCGCCCTCCGCGATATCCTGCACGGCGAAGACGCCGTTGCCATGGACGGCCGAGCGCCGAGTCTGAATGCGACGGCCGCTGGAAACAGGGGACTTGGAAGGCATCGGCGAAGTCTGATAGTTTGAATATGTACGCATGCGCGTGCGCGTGCGCACGCGAGAAGCGCCAGATTGTAAGGATGACTTGTCAATGAAGACTTTGGTGATTGCAGAGAAGCCGTCGGTGGCCCAGGACATCGTGCGCGCGCTCACGCCCGTGGCCGGCAAATTCGACAAGCACGAGGAGCACTTCGAAAACGAAAAGTATGTCGTGACGAGTGCGGTGGGCCACCTGGTCGAAATCCAGGCGCCCGAGGAGTTCGACGTCAAGCGCGGCAAATGGAGCTTCGCGAACCTGCCGGTGATTCCGCCACGGTTCGACCTGAAGCCGGTCGACAAGACCAAGACCCGCCTCAATGCGGTGGTCAAGCAGGCCAAGCGCAAGGACGTGACCCAGCTTGTGAACGCTTGCGACGCGGGCCGCGAGGGTGAGTTGATCTTCCGGCTGATCGAACAATATGCCGGCGGCAAAGCAACGCTCGGCAAACCCGTGAAGCGGCTCTGGCTGCAGTCGATGACGCCGCAAGCCATTCGGGAGGGCTTCGACCAGCTGCGCACCGAGCAGCAGATGCGGGGCCTGGCCGACGCCGCGCGTTCACGGTCCGAGGCTGATTGGCTGGTCGGCATCAACGGCACCCGTGCCATGACGGCGTTCAATTCGCGCGATGGTGGTTTCTTTCTCACCACCGTGGGCCGCGTGCAGACCCCAACGCTTTCGGTGGTGGTCGAGCGCGAAGAAAAGATCCGCAAGTTCGTCAGCCGCGACTATTGGGAAGTGCATGGCAGCTTCCTGGCCGAAGCCGGCGAATACCCCGGCAAGTGGTTCGATCCTGCCTGGAGGAAACCGCCGCCCGGCCCTGATGGCGTGGCCGACCCTGAACAACGTGCCGACCGTGTGTGGAACGAGCGCGATGCCCGTGAAATTGCCGAAGCCGCACGCGGCAAGGTCGCGAGCGTCACCGAGGAAAGCAAGCCGACCACCCAGGCGTCGCCGCTGCTGTTCGACCTGACATCGCTGCAGCGCGAGGCCAACGGCCGCTTCGGCTTCAGCGCCAAGACGACGCTGGCGCTGGCGCAAAGCCTCTACGAGCGTCACAAGGCGCTGACCTATCCGCGTACCGATTCGCGCGCGCTGCCCGAGGACTACCTGCCTGTCGTGAAGCAAACCATGGGCATGCTCGCCAACAGCGGCATTCGGCACTTGGCGCCCTTTGCACAGCAGGCGATCGACGGCAGCTACGTCAAGCCTTCCAAGCGCATCTTCGACAACGCCAAGGTCAGCGATCACTTCGCGATCATCCCGACCTTGCAAGCGCCTAGCGGCCTCTCGGATGCCGAGCAGAAGCTCTATGACTTCGTCGTTCGACGGTTTCTTTCGGTCTTCTTCCCGAGTGCCGAATACCAGGTGACGACACGCATCAGCACTGTCGAGCATGCGGGCAAGAAGTATCCGTTTCGCACGGACGGCAAGGTGCTCGTCAAGCCGGGTTGGCTCGCGATCTATGGCAAGGAAGCCCAGGACGACGAGAAGGAAGACGACAAGGACGGCAAGCGCCTGGTGCCGGTCAAGCCTGGCGAAATGGTCAAGGTCCAATCCGCTGAACCCAAAGGCCTGAAGACGCGGCCGCCCGCGCGCTATTCGGAAGCCACGCTGCTCGGCGCCATGGAAGGCGCAGGCAAGACCATCGACGACGACGAACTGCGCGAGGCGATGCAGGAAAAAGGCCTTGGCACGCCAGCGACTCGCGCGGCCATCATCGAAGGCTTGCTGGCCGAAAAGTACATGTACCGCGAAGGCCGCGAGCTGATTCCGACCGCCAAGGCGTTCCAGCTCATGACGCTGCTGCGCGGCCTCGGCGTCGAGGAACTCTCCAAGGCAGAGCTCACCGGCGAGTGGGAATACAAGCTTGCGCAGATGGAGCACGGCAAGCTCAGCCGGGAAGCCTTCATGCGCGAAATCGCCGAGATGACGGAGCACATCGTCAAGAAGGCCAAGGAATACGACCGGGACACCGTGCCGGGGGACTACGCCACGCTTTCGACACCCTGCCCCAACTGCGGCGGCGTGGTGAAAGAAAACTACCGCCGCTACACATGCACCGGCAAGCCTGGCCAGGAACCTTGCGGCTTCTCGTTCGGCAAGTCGCCTGCCGGACGAACCTTCGAGGTCCAGGAAGCCGAGCAGTTGCTGCGCGAAAAGCACATCGGCCCGCTGGAAGGCTTCCGCTCGAAGGCGGGTTGGCCTTTCACGTCGGAGATCATCCTCAAGTTCGACGAGGAAGCGAAGAACTGGAAGCTCGAGTTCGATTTCGGTGACGACAAGAACGCCGAGACGGGCGAGATCGTCGATTTCAGCGGCCAGGAGTCACTGGGCGCCTGCCCGAAATGCGGCGCACGCGTGTTTGAACACGGCAGCAACTACGTTTGCGAAAAGTCGGTGCCGACCAACGAACAACCCACGCCGACGTGCGATTTCAAGACCGGCAAGATCATTCTTCAGCAGCCCGTGGAACGAGCGCAGGTTGAGAAGCTGCTCGCCACCGGCAAGACCGACCTGCTCGACAAGTTCGTGTCGATGCGCACGCGCCGCGCGTTCAAGGCTTTCCTGGCCTGGAACAAGGAAGAGGGCAAGGTGACTTTCGAGTTCGAGCCGCGCACCAGCAAGTTCCCGCCGCGCAAGACTTTCACCAAGGCAGCGCCCGCCGCCAAGAAGACTGCCGCGCCTGCGAAGGCCGCGGCAAAGAAGGTTGCAGCCAAGAAAGCCGCCGCCCCCAAGGCGCCGCGCAAGCCCGGCGCGGGACTCAAGCCGAGCGACGCTTTGGCCGCGGTGATCGGTGGGGAACCCGTGGCCCGGACCGAAGTCATCAAGAAGCTATGGGACTACATCAAGGCCAACGGCCTGCAGGATTCGACGAACAAGCGCGCGATCAACGCCGACGCAAAGCTCAAGCCCGTGTTCGGCAAGGATCAGGTCACGATGTTCGAACTGGCCGGCATCGTCGGCAAGCATCTGAGTTGAAAACGGAGATCCGCATGAAGCGAATTTTTGCCGCGCTGCTTGCAACCAGCGTCGTATGCCTGCTCACTGCCTGCGCAGGGACGGGCGGCGGCACCAGTGCCGGCAGTTCCAGCAGCGGCGTGACGGTATTCGGTACCGTCGACGCGGGCGTCAGCAGCTACAAGAACCAAAGCCGCTAGCGCATCAGCAGTGCCTGGCGCAGCAGGCGCGCCGCGCGGTTGCGGATGCGGCCGGGGGCAGTGCGCAGCGGCCCCTTGGGGCTGACCTTGGCCGTGGCGCAAGCCCACAGGAAATCCTCCAGGATGGCGGTGTCGTTGAGCGTGTCGGTCGCGCCGTACTTGTGGAACTCGGGATGCCATTGCGTGGCCGCAATGTAGCTGCGTCCGCGGTCCGGTCGGCGCCGGATCGCTTCGGCCACGTGGTCCGGAATGCTCCATGCATCGACTTCGAATCCAGGGGCGAGGTCCTTCACGCCCTGGTGATGGATGCTGTTGACGCGCGTGGTTTCCATTCCCGGATAAAGCATCGACAGGCGTGATCCGGGCGTGAGGCGGATTTCGTGAAAATTCTGGTCGTAGGCCACCGGATCACGATGCCGCTGCGCGTTGGGGTGCTGCGCCTCGATGTCCTGGTAGAGCGTGCCTCCGAAGGCCACATTGATCAGTTGCAGCCCCCGGCAGACGCCGAAGATCGGCTTGCCAGCTTGCTCGAAAGCCTCCACCAGCGCCAGATCGTAGAGGTCCCGGATACGGTCACCGTTCCATGCGTCCTTGAGCGGCACTTCACCGTAGCTTCCGGGCCAGACGTCGGAGCCGCCATGCATGACGACGCCATCGAGCCATTCGGCGTAGTGCGAGAGCTTGGTGTCACCCCGCGCCGTTTCGCCGGTCGGGCATGGAACCATCACCACCATCGCGCCGGCGGACATCAGCCAGTGCGCAATCGACTGCTCCACATATTGCAGCGTCTTGTTCGTGAACAAGGAGCGCTCGGGGTCGGCGTGGGAGAAGCAGGCGGACAGGCCGATCTTGAGGCGCCCGGAAACCGTTTGTGACATCGCTCTTTCGGGCCGCCGCGTATGCCGCGTCGCCCCCAGGTGGACAGAGAAACCATTGTGAAACCTTCCACCGCCAAGCGCACACGCCAAGCCCTATCGCGCGTGTCGGACGGTGCCTTGCGTTGCGTGGACGCAAAACGAGTGCATCATTTACACCGATCGAACCTAGGAGACCACCGATGAAGACCATCAAGGGGCCGGCGATTTTTCTGGCTCAGTTCGCCGGGGACACTGCGCCTTTCAATTCGCTCGAAGCTATTGCAGGCTGGGCCGCGAATCTTGGCTACAAGGGCGTCCAGATCCCCAGTTGGGACGCCCGCATCTTCGATCTCAAGAAAGCGGCGGAAAGCAAGACTTACTGCGATGAGGTGAAGGGCACGCTGGCAAGCCACGGGCTCGAGGTCACGGAGCTTTCAACCCATCTTCAGGGACAGTTGATCGCGGTGCATCCGGCCTACGACGCCGGGTTCGATGGTTTCGCCGCGCCGGAGGTCCGCAACGATCCGGTCAAGCGCCAGAAATGGGCGGTCGAGCAACTCCACTATGCCGCCCAGGCATCGGCCAACCTAGGCTTGACGGCTCACGCGAGCTTCTCGGGGGCACTCGCATGGCCTTATCTTTATTCATGGCCGCCTCGCCCGGCCGGCCTGATCGAGGAAGCCTTCGACGAACTCGCCCGGCGCTGGAAACCGATCCTCGACCGCTTCGACGATGTGGGGGTCGACGTCTGCTACGAGATCCATCCCGGCGAAGACCTGCACGACGGCGTGACCTACGAGATGTTCCTCGAGCGCGTGAACAACCATCCCCGCGCCTGCCTGCTCTATGACCCGAGCCATTTCGTCCTCCAACAACTGGACTACCTCGCGTACATTGACCACTACCACGACCGGATCAAGATCTTTCACGTGAAGGATGCGGAGTTCAATCCGACGGGCAAGCAGGGTGTCTACGGCGGCTTCCAGTCGTGGATCAACAGGGCCGGGCGCTTTCGCTCACTGGGTGACGGGCAGGTGGATTTCGGCTCGATCTTCTCCAAGATGGCTGCCTACGACTTTCCGGGATGGGCGGTGCTGGAATGGGAATGCTGTCTGAAGCATCCCGAAGACGGTGCCCGGGAAGGCGCGGAATTCATCGCTCAGCACATCATCCGGGTGGCCGATCGTGCGTTCGATGACTTCGCAGCAGGCGGTATCGACAAGGCCGCCAACAAGAAAATCCTGGGAATCAACTGAGCCGACGAAAGCGCCGGCTATATGCCTTGAGGTTTGCGGAGGGTCCGCATGCGATCCACCGCATGCACCGTGATCTTCCGTACTTCCGATCCTTGTTGCACGGTGAGCTCGACATCGCCTTCGGCGCCCGGCCGCTTCCAGAGCTGCTTGTAGAAGGCTTCCAGCGTACTGACCTGAACGCCGTCGATTTCCAGCACCACGTCGCCGGGCTGCACGCCTGCCTCGAGCGCGGGGCCGGAGCGATCCACACGCACGATTTGCACATGCCCCCCGCGCTCCGACGAGGACACGCCCAACCATGGCCTGGTGCTCGCGCGCGTGGTGCCGGTCGCTTTCATCTCCGACAACACAGGCCGCAGCAGCTCCACCGGGACGAACATATTTCCCGGCAAGGCCTCGTCCGGCCCGCCGGCTTCCAGGACGAACAGACTTCCGATACCGAGCAGCTCTCCGTTGCTGTTGAAGAGCGACGCTCCGCTGTGGTTTGGCACCGGTGGACTGGTGAATATCGCGGCGTCGATGTAGTACTCCCAGTAGCCCGAGAACGGACGTGTACCGGTCAGACGCGTGAATCCCACCTCTGTGCCGCTGCTGCCCCCGGTGGCGACCAGGAGCGGCTGCCCCAGCTTGAGCGCTCCGATGCCGGCAAGCGGCACAGGCTCGATGCCGCGCAGTGGCACCAGCGGCCGGATCAGGCCGAATCCGGTCGCGAGGTCATACGCCACTTGTCGCGCCGGCAGGACGTGATCGTCCTGCGTGACGACTTCGATCGTTTCAGCTTCGAGCAACAAATAGCCGATCGTGAGGATCAGTCCGTCGGATCCGATGACGACGCCGGACCCCGAGCGCCGCTGGCCAAGGCTGTCGGCCGAAGTGGCACCTTCCGTTGCGGTGACGTTGACCAGGACAACCGCGTCGCCAGCGCGCTTGAGCGCACGAATCTGCGCGTTCGTCGCGGCCTTGTCGGGGACTGATGTTGCCGCGATCGCTGCCGGGCAGAAGAAGATCAAACTGACCGCGAGCATGCAGCCATACCATCGAACGAGCGAAGATCGAGTGCCTGATCGCTGAACTTGCATGGCCGCGCTCCTCGGACGTTGTACTTGCCATCGTGCGTCGCAAGCGCGTCACACGCAAGTCGTGTCACAAGATTGAAATAGCAACTGTTGTGCCAGTCGGATAGAATGCCGGGTTCGTTTCGATACCACGACGAAGCATTTCGTCAAACTCGCCGGCTGGCCTGGAATCCCCAGGCCCTTTTAAAAGCAAGCCGGCTCTTACAGTGTGTTGGTGCGCCAGACCGGGCGCCCATGATTGCCACCACTGCCTTCGTACTTGTTGAAGCGAATAGCGCGCTGTCCGCCCCGGTGGGCGCCATCCGGCCCGGCCTGCGCTCGTTTTTTCAAATATTTTTCAGCGTAGCGCGAAGTCGTGTTGCGCAAGGCTTTCGATGGACATCATTCAACACAGCATCGCGGTGGGCAAGTACCTAGTCTCGCCGCTCATCAAGGATCTGGACGACGGCCGCTTTGCGGCGTCTGTATCGATCCGCTCAGGCCGCGGCAGCGGCATGCATGACCGGGTCATGCGCTTCACCCCACGTTTTGCCAGCCGCGCCGCAGCGGTGCGCTACGCCGTCGACGAAGGCTTGGGCTGGGTGCGCGAACGCAGCGCCCCACCTGTGCATTGCGCCGCTTGAACCGGCCGACCATTTTCCTGTCCAATTACGACAAACATATTCAATCAAAGGTAATTCATGCCCAAGGAAGAACTGATCGAAATGAACGGCGCAGTCACGGAAGTGCTGCCTGACTCGCGCTACCGCGTGACCCTCGACAACGGCCACCAGCTGATCGCTTACAGCGGCGGCAAGATGCGCAAGCATCACATCCGCATCCTGGCCGGCGACAAGGTGTCGCTGGAGCTGTCGCCCTATGACCTGACCAAGGGCCGCATCACGTTCCGCCATCTCGAGCGCCGTGGTCCGCCGCCGGTCAATTCCGGCAACAACTCGCAGCGTCGCTGATCCTCTCCGTGACCGGTCCGGCCACTGATTTCGCCACGCTGGCCCTTTCGCCAGAAACGCTGGCAAACCTGACGCAGCTCGGGTACGTGCAGATGACGCCGATCCAGGCGGCCAGCCTGCCGGTGGCGCTCCTGGGCAAGGACCTGATTGCGCAAGCCAAGACCGGTAGCGGTAAAACGGCTGCCTTTGCACTGGCGCTGTTGGCCAATCTCAATCCGAGGCGTTTCGCGGTCCAGGCGATGGTTCTGTGCCCGACGCGCGAACTGGCAGACCAGGTGACGACGGAAATCCGCCGCCTCGCCAGGGCCGCCGAAAACATCAAGGTGATCACCCTGTGCGGCGGCGTCGCGCTGCGCGGGCAACTCGCCAGCCTCGAGCACGGTGCGCACATCGTGGTCGGCACGCCCGGCCGCATCATGGACCACCTCGACCGCGGCAGCCTGGACCTCGAAGCACTCAACACGCTGGTGCTCGACGAAGCGGACCGCATGCTCGACATGGGCTTCTTCGACGATATCGCCAAGGTCGCACGGCTCTGCCCGAAGGAACGACAAACCCTGCTGTTCTCGGCGACCTACCCCGAAGGTATCGCCAAGCTCAGCGCGCAGTTCATGAAGACGCCGCAGCAGATCACGGTCGAGGCCCAGCACGACGGCGCCAAGATCCGCCAGCGCTGGTACCAGGTCAAGGATAGCGAGCGGCTGCATGCCGTGAGCTTGTTGCTCAACCACTTTCGTCCTTCCAGCACGCTCGCCTTCTGCAACACCAAGCAGCAGTGCCGCGATCTGGTTCAGGTGCTGCAAAGCCAGGGCTTCAGCGCCTTGGCATTGTTCGGCGAGCTGGAGCAGCGCGAGCGAGACCAGGTGCTGGTGCAGTTTGCCAACCGCAGCTGTTCCGTTCTGGTCGCCACCGACGTCGCGGCGCGCGGTCTCGACATTGCACAACTCGAAGCAGTGATCAATGTCGACGTGACCCCCGATCCCGAGATCCACATCCACCGCATCGGCCGCACGGGCCGCGGCGACGCGGAAGGTCTGGCGCTCAGCCTCGCCAGCATGGACGAGATGGGCAGCGTCGGAAAGATCGAGCAGCTGCAAGGCCGCGAATCCGAATGGCATCCCCTTTCCGAGCTCACTGCCGGCCCGTCCGGCGACGCTGATCCCCTGCGGGCCCCGATGGCCACGCTGCAGATCATCGGTGGGCGCAAGGAAAAAATACGCGCCGGCGACGTCCTGGGCGCCCTGACCGGCGAAGCCGGCTTCACGCGCGAACAGGTCGGCAAGATCAACGTCAACGAGTTCTCCACTTACGTGGCGGTCGACCGGCGCATTGCCCGCGAAGCCGTGCACAAGCTTTCCACTGGCCGCGTCAAGGGCAAGACCGTCAAAGTGCGGCTGCTCGACGATGTGGCTTAATTACGTCCTTCGATTTTTTTCACCAGAGCTTTCCATGCCCAACAAAATCCGCACCGAGGCAGACCGCATTGCCACCCCCAAGCCCGTTCCGATGCCCGGCTACAGCCTTCCCAAGATGGGTGGCGGTCAGAAGGTAAGCCTGGAGCGCGGCACCGCCACTCGCAGCAAGAAGAACCCCGGCAAGCGCGCCAAGAAGGGCGGCTGATCGGTCGGGGGCCCGTTGCGCCAGTCGCACCGTCTGGCGCAGCAATCTCCTGAAACGCGCCTACGGGCGCGTTTTTCATTGGATTTCCCGCACCCCTTCCGACATGTCTGACGACTACCAGATCGACATCCCGCCTTCGTTCTTCGCCGTCTACACCGATCATCGGCAGCGGCTCAGCGAACCGATTGCCATCGTTCGTTCGCGCTATGAGGTGTGCGAGGACCTTGCCAATCATCTGGTGCAGCACGCGCAAATCTTGCACCACGTCGAAGTGCCGTCCGAAGAAGAGATCCTGCTGCGGATTCATGCGGGCCTGAGTTCGCCCGACGCGGGTGTGTCACCGGCCGAAGCTCTTTGGATCGTGCGGCGCTTGGCCGAATTGCTTGGGTGGCACTCCCCGCACTCTCCGGCATGGGACGCGTCCGAGCCCTGAGCTGAGCGCCGTCAGGCGGCCCGGCGCTTCGACCCGGCCGCGCTCTTTGCCTTCACCGAGGGTTTGTCGGCCATTGGCGGGAAGGGCGGCAAGGGCCGGCTCGCGACCTCCTTTGCTTCGGCCAGCTCCATGCCCAATCCCCGCAACACACAGTTCGCCACATCACGTCCGTGATTCGCGGGCGCGGCGCCATAGATGACCGTGCGCATCGCCTGCTGGACGCTGCCGTTGATCATGTCCATCGCGGCTGTCTCGCTGGGCACGCGGAAAGCCTTCTGCCTGACGCCGAGGCGCAGGTCGGCCAGCGCGTAGTCACGCACCTCGGCGAGAAGCTGCGGCGCCGCGGCCGCGATCTCCAGCATCATCAGTGCCCATTGCGGGCTCTCTTCCGCCAGCCAGATGTAGCGCCGAACGCCAATGGCCATGCGCTGGGCGCCTTCCTGAATGCTTTGCTGACTGTCCGTGATCCGGCGGCAAAGCGTGTCCGCGAGAAGCAGCGCCACTGCGCTGGCCACCTCATCCTTGGTCTTGAAGTGGTTGTAGACGGTGCCGGTCGCCATACCGGCGACCGCCGCGATCTCCTGAATGGTGGCCTCGACATAGCCGCGCGCGCCGAAAACCTTGATTGCAGCCTGCACGAGCTGCACGCGGGTGCGCTCGCGCTTGAGCAGCCCGGGCTGCGCGCGCCACACACTTTCGGCCAGTGCATCTGGCAAAAGCGATATTGACGCTCCGCCGAAATTTACGCGATCATCCATTTTTGAACACGCAATCCAAATTTAAACCATACATCAACGAACGGGAGTTTGCCATGTCTCACAAAAAGTTGGGCGCCGGAGCGGGCGCCCGCAAGGTCGCGAATCCGCCACGGCTGCCGAAGGACCTGGCATGACGGCCCCGACGGGCCGGACCGGCAAACGGTGGCTGAAGCGGATCGCTCTGGCACTGGCGATCATGGTCGCGCTCATTGCAGCGGCGCTCTTCGCCGGCGATCAGCTGGCGCGCTACAAGATGCAGCGCAAGGTCGACGTCGTCGTGCAGGGCGTCGCGTTCCGCGACGATGCAGCCGCTATCGAACGGGGGCGCTATCTATTCGCATCCCGAGGATGCGTCGACTGCCACGGTGCCAAGGCAAATGGCGCTGTGTTCCTCGACGATGGCAAAGGCATGCGAATCGCCGGCCCGAACATCAGCCCCGGCCCCGGGAGCGTCGTGGCAGGCTACAAGCCGGAAGATTGGGAGCGCTCCATCCGGCATGGCGTCAATCCGGTGGGGAGGGCGCTGATGGTGATGCCGAGCGAAGACTACAACCGGCTGACCGACGACGATCTCGCCTCACTCGTCGCCTACCTCCGGCACACCGAGCCCGCCACGGGCAGTGGTGCGGTGGTCGAACTGCCTTTGCCGGTTCGTGCCTTCTACGGCTTCGGCGTGGTCAAGGACGCAGCGGCGAAGATCGATCATTCACGGCCGTCCGAGCAGCCGGTGCCTGACGGGGTGACAGTCGTCCACGGCGCCTACGTGGCGAACATGTGCCTCGGCTGCCATGGCGCCAAGCTCAACGGCGGCAAGATCCCGGGCGGCCCGCCCGACTGGCCCGCAGCAGCCAACCTGACGCCCGGCGAAGGTTCGGCCATGGCCCGCTACGCTGACGTAGAGACTTTTGCGCGTCTCTTCAAGACGGGCAATCGCCCCGATGGCACGGCGGTCAAGGTGATGCCCTTCGGCTCACTGCGCGAGATGAGCGAGATGGACGTGCAAGCGTTGCATCTGTACCTCAAGACTTTGCCGCCGACGCCGCACGGCTGATGACGCGAAGCGCGGCTTTGCCTACGATGGAGCCAACGCCCCACGGAGTCCCGACATGAGCAACGAGCTGCGCAACAAACTGCACGAGCTGCAAGAGCTTTCGAACAACGCTGCCGACCCGCAGACGCGGGCAATCATCGAGGCGATACGGCTGCAGACCGCGATCCTCAACGAGCGCCTCTTCAGAATCGAGCTTCAACTGACGGAAATGTCGAAGCGGTCAGATCCCGCCTGAGCGGGCGCCCGTCGAAGGCGGGCAGCACAATCAGCCGCGATGCTCGGCGTTGCGCTTGCGGGTCGCAGCTGCCTTCTTGGCTGACGCCGAGCGTTCAGCAGCCGAGCGCGAGGCCGACGCCGCTCCACCTTTGTGGCCGCCCTTGTGCGCAGGCGCGTGGTTCTCCGCCTTGCCGCGGCCCGAGCCGCTCTTCTTGCCGCCGCCGGTTTCGGCATTGACTGTCGCCCAGGCGCGGCGCTCCGCTTCCTGCTTGGCCACGCCGCGATGCTCGTAGCCGCTTTCAATGTGCTCGGCCTGGCGTTTCTGCTTGCCGGTGTAGGACGATTTATCACCCCTTGGCATGCTGTGCTCCTAGTGCGTTGGGACGTCACATATCTCCCGCGACGCATGCGGCACGCGGGTAGGAATTCGCGGGCGATGTGCGTCAGCCGTCACTTTCATTGATGATCGCTGCGCCATTGGAAGTCTTCAGCATGGCCGTTGGGACGCTTCCTACATTTCGCGGATCAGGCTACCTTTAGGCTTCAGATCCAATCCAACAAAGCCCAGAAGGAGACCGTGTGAAACGCCAGAACATTGCAGCCGCGGCGGGCCTGTCCGTGCTGGCCGGCTTCATCGCGGCCACGGGCGGCTATGCCGCACTTCGCATCCGCCAGGCCGGCCGCAAGGCGCGCAGGGGCCATCCCTTCGAGCGCGTGGCACGTCCAGAGGGTGCCCGCCTGTTGATCGTCGGCGACAGCGCTGCCAAGGGCTCCAGCGCGAGCGCCCCTGAATACAGCCTCGCCGGCCTGCTGTCTCGCGCCAACCCGACACTCACGATCGTCAACAAAGGAGCGCACGGCGCGCGCTTCGAGGACTTTGCCCGACAGCTCGAAGGAGACGAGCGCTTCGACGCGGTGCTGGTGCTCGGCGGCAGCAACGACCTCTTTCATGGGACCAGCGGCGGCGCGCTGCGCGACAGCGTCCGCCAGATCGCCCAGCGAGCTCGCATCCGCTCGGACCTCGTCATCTTCATGCCGCCCGGCAACGTCGGCAACACCCGATTTCTTCTTCCGCCCTGGAGCTGGTGGATGCGCTTCCGCTCGCGCCAGCTCCATGCCATCGTCTCGGAGGTCGCGCAAGCCAATGGCGCGCAGTACGTTTCGCTCTACCAGGAGCGGGAGGACGATCCCTTCGCGCGGCATCCCGCCCGGCTGGTCGCGCCGGATGGCCTTCATCCCAGCGATGCGGGTTATGAGCTGTGGCAGCGCGAGCTCGAAGCCCAGGCGCAGCTTTCTGCCAGGCTGAGAAAGACAGGGCGCAGTGCCAGCGTGCGAGGACAGAGCTTCTGAGGCCCTGAGGCGATCGCGCTTCAACACCTGGCAGCGAACATCGGCTGCACATGCCACCATGCCGGCAGCAGTTGCCGGATCTCCGGGCGCGCGAAACGGTCGTCGAGCAGGTAGAGCACGCCGGCGTCGGTCTCGGTTCGGATGACCCGGCCCGCCGCCTGCACGACCTTTTGCAGGCCGGGGTAGACATAGGTGTATTCGTAGCCATCGCCGAAGAGGGTGTCCAGCCGCTCGCGCATGACTTCATTCGGTTCGTTGTGCTGCGGCAGGCCGAGGCTTGCGACAAAGGCACCCACGAGCCGATCGCCCGGCAGGTCGATGCCCTCGGCGAACGCACCTCCAAGCACCGCGAAACCGACGCCTCGCCCGCCCGCCGCGAAGCGGGCCAAGAAGGCATCGCGGTCGGCTTCTCGCATGCCGCGCGACTGCGCCCACGCAGAAATTCCGGGGTGGCGCTCTCCAAAAGCCGCCGATGCGGCCGCCAGATAGTCGAAGCTGCTGAAGAAGGCGAGATAGTTGCCCGGTTGCTCGGCAAACTGGCCGGCGATGACGTCGGTGAGCGCCGCCAGTGAACGGTCGCGATCCCGGAATCGTGTCGATACGTCCATCGCCACGCGCACCTTCAGTTGTTCGCTGCGAAAAGGCGAACCCACGTCCAGTGTCGCCGTGTCGTCGGGAAGGCCGAGCGTGTCGCGGTAGAAGGCGAACGGCGCCAGGGTGCCCGAGAAGCACACCGCCGAATCGCAGTCCGCGAAGCGACTCGCCAGGAAAGGCGCCGGCACGAGGTTGCGGATGGCAAGGCTTCGCGTACCGTCGTCGGCGACGGTGCATTCGAACACCGAATGCTTGCCGAAGGAATCGGCCAAGCGAGCGAAGCGGAGGAGGTCGAAGAAGCACTCCTGCAGCGGCCCGTGCGCATCATCCGGCCGTGCCGTGAAATGCTCGGCCATCGTGCCGACCGCATCCTGCAGCGCACGCGTGAATCGTTCCGGTATCTCGTCGCGTGGCTCATAGGCTGCGATCTGGTCTCTTTGCAGCAACTGCCATTCGCGGTGCAGCTGCCCGAGCGCCTTCTTGATCAATGGCGGTGCCTTGCCACGCACGGCATCCATTGCCGCTGCTTCAAGCTGCGCGGAATACATGCCGCGCCCGCGGTCCAGCAGGTTGTGCGCCTCGTCGACCAGCAGAGCGACGCGCCAGTCTTCCTCCTTCATCAGCCCGAAGAGGAAGGCGTTACCGTCGAAGTAATAGTTGTAGTCGCCGACGATCACGTCGCTCCAGCGCGCCAGTTCCTGCGCCAGGAAATAAGGGCAAACCTCGTGCGCCAGGGCAATGCGTCGCAGCGTCGGCCGGTCGAGCCACGCGGCGCGTGCTGCCTCGCTGCGCGCCGCTGGGAGCCGGTCGTAGAAGCCGCGCGCCAGTGGGCAGGCTTCGCCATTGCAGGCCCGCCCCGGGTACTCGCAGGCCTTCTCGCGCGCTGTGAGTTCGAGCACGCGCAGCGCGGCTCGATTGCCCTCCAGCGTACGCAGGGCATTCAGCGCGACGGAGCGGCCGGAGGTCTTTGCGGTGAGGAAGTAGATCTTGTCCAGCTTCTGCGCAGGCCGTGCCTTGAGCAATGGGAAGAGGGTGGCGACGGTCTTGCCGATGCCCGTGGGCGCCTGCGCGAGAAGACAGCGCCCGCCGGCGGCAGCGCGATAGACGGCCTGTGCCAGATCGCGTTGTCCGGCACGAAATTCGCCGTGCGGAAAGTTCAGCGCGCCCAGCGCCTTGTCGAGTTGCGCCCGATGATCCGCCTCCTGCTGGGCCCACGTGATGAAACTGCCGCAGAGCATCTCGAAGTGATCGCGCAGGGCTTCGCGCGTGCACGTCTCTTCGAGCACGACTTCCTCTTCCGTGCCGAGGTCGAGATAGACGAGCGCAACTTCCATTCGCTCCAGCGCATCGCGCTCGCAAAGCATCCAGGCGTAGGTTCGGGCCTGTGCCCAGTGCAGCGCGCGATGGTTGGCCTTGACGGCTGCGAAGTCTCCGCGGAAAGTCTTGATCTCTTCGACCCGTGCGCGATGAGGGTCGTAGCCATCGGCGCGTCCGCGCACCTGCAGCCGATCGTGGTGCGATGCGAGCGCAATCTCGCTTTCATAGCTGGGGCCGCGACGCCCCTGCACCAAGCGATGGCCGGCCTGTCCCTCCTGCGCGCTCGGCGCCGGCACGAAGCGCAGATCGAGATCGCCAGCCTTCGCCGCGAACGCGCAGAGCGTTTTCACGGACACTGTGAACGCTGGCGGTGAATCGAATACGGCGGCCATGAGGCTGATGAATGGGGCGGACGAAGCACTGGATGAACATACACATGTTAGCGGCGCCGGAGATAAGACAAACTCGGAAAGGCCAAGCGAATTCCACCAGCCCAAGGAAACAAAGATGTCCGCCGCCATGTTTGCCGCCCTGGGCTTCACCGTGGCACTGCTCGTGACCACGGCCTACTTCATCATGGGCTCCATCCCGCTCCTGATCCTGAAGCACGACAGTCCGCTCGATGCCCGTTTCGTGCGCGGGTTCTTCAATATCTACTACGTGGCGGCCTTCGTGAGTGCCGCCGCAACGGCCGTCAGCTATGCGCTCGCGGGCCGCTTCGGCGTTGCCTTGGGTGCAGCAGCGCTGGCATTGCTTGCCATGGTCTTGCGCAAGAAGGTCATTCCCAGGATGGACTCACTCGGCGCGGAGATCGAGTCGAACTACATGGATGCCATCCCGGGCTTTCGCCGGACTCACATCACGGCCATCCTGATCAATGTCGGCCAGCTCGCGCTGATTGTCTGGAGTCTCATCGCCTTCGGCCGATAGCCTGGAGCGAAAGGGCGGTCGCGCCGGTCACCAGATCGAAACCACGGCCAGCGCCACCGAAGCCGCCGCCATCGCCCCCGTGGCGAGCCACCCGAGCACCTTCCATTTTCGCGGCAGCACCATCTCGCTCATCACCTTGGGACTCGAAGCCGCGATCATCACGGCCGCCATCACAGGCACGGAGATGACGGCGTTGATTACCGCGGCCCAGTAGAGCGCGGAGATCGGGTTGACGCCGGATAGGCTGAACGCAACGCCGACGGCCATGGCCGCGGCGAGGATGCCGTAGAAGCTGCGGCCTTGCGCCAGCGTCAGGTCCAGGCCTTTGCGCACGTGGAAATAGCTCGCCACGGCTTCTGCCGCCGAGCCTGCGAGCACGGGCAGCGCCAGCATTCCGGTTCCGATGATGCCGACGGCGAACAGCAAGAACGCGGCATCGCCGGCCACCGGGCGCAGCGCAGCGGCGGCCTGCGCAGTGGATTCGATCTGCGTCTGGCCGGTCGCATGCAAAGTCGCGGCCGCCGCCGTGATCACGAAGAATGCAATGAGGTTCGAGAAGCCCATGCCCACGGCGGTGTCGATACGCAGGCGCCGCAATTGACGCCGCGCCTGCTCCGGGGCAACGCGCAGCGGCTGATCTGCCGGGACGCGCTTGATGTCCTGCACTTCCTGCGAGGCTTGCCAGAAGAAGAGGTAAGGGCTGATGCTGGTCCCGAGAATGGCGACGACGGTCGTCACGTACTCGCGGCCCCAGTGGAAGGAGGGTGCGAAAACGCCTCTCATCGCAGCACCCCAGTCCACGTCGACCACGAACACGACGCCCACATACGCGAAGAGCGACAACGTGAGCCACTTGAGCACACGCACATAGCGGTCGTAGGTCATGAAGACCTGAAGCAGCAGCGACAGGACCGCAAAGCCCCCCGCGTACCAGGCCGCCGGCCCGTGCAGGACCATTGCGGCCGAGGTGCCCATGGCGCTCAGGTCGGCGCCCAGATTGATCACATTGGCGGTCAGCAGCAGCAACACCAGCGAGGCGACCATCCAGCGCGGACAGAAGCGCGCGAATGTCTCGGTCAGGTTCTTGCCAGTGACGCGCCCGATGCGCGCGCTTGCAAGCTGGATCCCCATCATCAGCGGAAACGTGATCAGCAAGGTCCAGCCGAGGCCGTAGCCGAACTGCGCGCCAGCCTGCGAGAAGGTGGCGATGCCGCTGGGATCGTCGTCCGCTGCGCCCGTGATCAGCCCGGGGCCGAGCTTGGACCACCAGCGCTTGCCGGTCGGCGCCAGGTCGGCGGTCGCAAGATTGGATGGGGTGCTCATGAGGATCGAGGATTCCGAGAGTCGCAGCCGCCGACATTGGCGTGAGGTCTTCCCGGCGCGAATAGGTGCCCGCCCTGGCGTGCTGTGGGACGTCGTCGACTTCTGCGCAGGGGACGCGGTCTTGGATGACAAGGCGGGCCTCCAGGCGTCCCTACGTTGAGGCCATTCTTTGCAGGAGCACTCATCCATGACCTCGAACCAGGACCCCTCGAATTCGGACGCGGAGAACGGCGACGTCGCCGTCCAGCACCGCAAAGTGCAGCGCGAGCAGGACGCCAAGGACCGTGCGACCGAATCCGCCTCGGAAGGCAAAGGGCCGGTGCAAGCCGGCCATGTGCCAGAGCCCGAGAACCCCATGCCCGCCCAACACCTCGACAAGCCCGGCCTGGAGGCAGAGATGGACCTTCAGCCGCGATTCAAGGCGAGCGGCTATCTCGGCAGCGGCAAGCTCAACGGAATGGTCGCACTGGTCACCGGCGGCGACTCGGGCATTGGCCGCGCGGTGGCGTTGCTCTATGCGCGGGAGGGCGCTGACGTGGCCATCGTCTACCTGAAGGACGAGCAGGTCGACGCCGACGAGACGCGCCGCTGCGTCGAAGCCGAAGGCCGCCACTGCGTGTTGATTCCTGGCGACGTCCGCGATCCACAGTTCTGCGAGCTGGCGGTCAAGCAAACGCTGGAGGCCTTCGGCAAGCTCGACATCCTCGTCAACAATGCGGCGTTCCAGCTCCACGCATCCTCGATCGAAGACATCACGGACGAGCGCCTGGACCTCACCCTGCGCACGAACGTGTTCGGCTATTTCCAGATGGCACGCGCGGCGGTTCCGCACCTGCCCAAAGGGGGTTCGATCATCAACACCGGATCCGTGACCGGCTTCGAGGGAAGCGCGCACTTGATCGACTACTCGACGACCAAGGGCGCCATCCACGCATTCACGAAGTCGTTGGCGAGCAACCTGCTGGACAAGGGCATTCGCGTCAACGCAGTGGCGCCCGGCCCGGTGTGGACGCCGCTGAATCCCGCGGACAGCTCGGCCGACCAGGTCAAGGATTTCGGCAAGAACACCGACATGAAGCGCCCGGCCCAGCCTGAAGAGCTGTCGCCGGCCTATGTGTTCCTCGCTGCGCCGTCGTGCGCAAGCTACATCACGGGAATCGTCCTGCCGATCACGGGCAGCATCGGCGCGTTGTAGTGCGGCTGCGGAGGTACGGGGACGAAATCGTAGACTGCGGGCATCCGTACACACTCCGCACACTCCGCAAGACCGTCCAATGAAAGTCACAGCCAACACCGTCGTCACCCTTCGCTACAAAGTCTCCGATGCCGCCACCCAGAAACTCGTGGACGAAGGTCGCGAGCCCATGGTCTATTTGCACGGTGGCTACGACAACACCTTCCCGAAGATCGAAGCTGCGCTGGAAGGCAAAGAGCCCGGCTTCCAGGCCACGCTCAACCTGCAGCCCGACGATGCTTTTGGAGCGCGTGATGAATCATTGGTGCGAACCATTCCCAAAAGCGAGTTCCCGCCCGGCGTGAAGGTGGGGGGCCAACTCGAAGGGCGCAACGACAAGGGCGAGCCCCAGGTCTTCAGCGTGATGAAGATCAAGGGGCCGCAGGTGATCCTCGATGGCAATCACCCGCTCGCAGGCAAGTCGCTCAAGTTCAGCCTGACGGTGACCGATGTTCGCGCAGCGACCGAAGAAGAGATCACGCATCGTCATGCGCATGGCGAGCACGGGCACCATCACTGACGTCAGCGGGCATTCAGGCTTGCTGAGGCACATTCGGCGCCATGCCATTCCCCTCCCGAAGAAGCAAACGTCTGAAGACCCTCAAGAGCGCAAAGCCGTTGTCCGCAGCACTCATCCTGCAGCATGCCGCCTCCGCGGCGGTTGCCGTGGCACTGCTTGCCGCGGCGCATTCCATCAACATGATGATGGTTCACTGACAGGGCCGACCGGGCCACTGTTGCGCTCGTCGCTCGACTGCGTTGCGCGCGCCGGCCTTCTGCAGCGGCCCAATGGCCTCATATTCCGCTGATCGCCCGAGTCGCATCGACCGGGGAACTCAAAGGAATCGAGCGCCATGACCACTGCCAGCCCCATCGTCCAGATCAAAGCCCTCGGGTTTCCGTGGGAGACGATCGACCCGTTCCTCTTCTGCGTCTATCACGACGATGCCTATCCGCGCGCGAATGCGCAGATGGGCCCCGACACTGTGTTGGCCGGCCGCAACCTGGGGCAGGACTTCAGCCGCAAGGACGGCTGGAGCATGTATCACGGCACGACGGTTCCCGGCTTCCCGGGACATCCACACCGCGGCTTCGAAACCGTGACGATCGTGCGCAAGGGCCTGATCGATCATTCGGATTCGCTCGGCGCAACGGCCCGCTTCGGCGGCGGCGACGTGCAATGGCTTACCGCAGGCAAGGGCATCGTGCATTCGGAGATGTTCCCCCTGCTAGACACGACCGCACCCAACCCGTTGGAGCTGTTCCAGATCTGGCTCAACCTGCCCGCTGCCAGCAAGATGGCCGAGCCGCACTTCACGATGTTCTGGTCCGAGGAGATTCCCAGCTTCACGGCAACTGACGCCGATGGCCTGAAGACTGAGATCGCCAGCATCGCGGGGCGGATCGGTCCCGTCGCCGGGCAACCCGGCGAGGGCGGCCCGCTCGCGCCTCCGCCGGACTCGTGGGCATCGAAGCCGGAGGCTGATCTCGCCATCTGGACGATCCGCATGGAGCCCGGCGCGCGCTGGACACTGCCGGCAGCGGCGGGTGAAGGCACGCGCCGCAGTCTCTACTTTTTCAAGGGCCGCTCGGTGTCGATCGCCGGTCAGAACGTCGACAGCCATGCGGCCATCGAACTGCGCGCTGATGCTGCCGTGGATCTGCTCAACGGCGACGCGCCGAGCGAATTCCTGGTGCTGCAGGGCAGGCCTATCGGCGAGCCTGTCGCGCAGTACGGCCCGTTCGTCATGAACACGCAGGCCGAAATCGCGCAGGCGATGTCGGACTATCGCCGCACGCAGTTCGGCGGTTGGCCGTGGCCTGACGACGCGCCGGTGCATGGGCGCGACCCTTCGCGCTTTGCGCGGCACCCCGGCGGCCGGGAAGAACGGCCGCTGGACCGCGCGGAGAGCTGAGCGCCTTCAGCGCCCTCAATTCCCTCGCTGCAAGGCCATCTCACGGATCAACGCCCACACGCGCTGAGCCAGCGGGGCTGGCGCTCGATTCCGGCGGTGCACGAGCATGATCGCGCGCTTCACCTTGGGCAGCAGCGGCCGCACGGCCAGCGTCCGCAACCCCATGGGCGGCATCGCGAGCGCCGGCATCACGCTGATGCCGATTCCCTGCTCGACCATCCGGAAAGCCGTGGTGGGATGACCCACCTGCTGCCGGACATCGCAGCGCACGCCATGCGAGGCGAGGGCCTGATCGATCAGGCGCCGGCTGCCTGAGGCATGGTCGAGCAACACAAGCGGCTCGCCTTCGAGCATCGACCAGCGCACCGACGTCTTCGCCGAAAGGCGGTGGGTCGGGGGCATGACGAGGCAGAAGGGGTCTTCGAGAATCGCCTCGCAATGCAGGTCGTCCGCCGCCGTCGGCTCGACCACTACGCCGAAGTCGACCTCGCCGGCGCGCACGCTGTCGAGCACGTCCTGCTGAATTCGGTCGAGCAAAACGAGTTCAATGTCGGGATCGCGCCGCGCGCACTCGGCGATGCAAGCCGGCATCAGGTTCGCGGACAACGTCGGACTGCTCGCGACCCTGACCTTTCCGCGTCTGGCACCGGCCATGCCATGCACTTCCGCCAGTGTCTGGTCGAGCTCATCGAGCACCCGATCGAGCCGCAGCGCCAAGGACTGGCCGGCTTCGGTCAGCACGACCTCGCGCGTGGTGCGATCGAGCAGCTTCAGGCCGAGCTGCGCCTCGAGCTCAACGATGGAGCGGCTGACCGCCGGTTGCGTGAGCCCGACCTGATCGCCCGCACGGCTGAAGTTGCGCCCCTCGGCAACCGCCTGGAAAACGCGAAGCTGTCGAAGCGTGACATTCATGCGGTGCAATCATATATCTATCAAATAAATCCATTTCACTTTTGAATGTGGAAAGCGTCCAATCTCGCCCCATGGCACGTTCACGCTACCTCCCCGACAACTTCACCCTGGCGCTGGTCGCCGTCGTCACGCTCGCCAGCCTTTGGCCCGCCAGCGGGGGGGCGGCGCATTTCTTCGAACGGCTCACTACCGTCGCGATCGGGCTGCTGTTCTTTTTGCACGGCGCCAAGCTCTCGCGCGAAGCGATCCTCGGAGGCATCACGCACTGGCGCCTGCACGTGCTGGTGTTCGCAGCCACCTTCGTCATGTTCCCGCTGCTGGGATTGGCTCTCAAGCCGGTACTGACGCCGCTGGTCACCCCGGAGCTCTATACGGGCGTGCTCTTTCTTTGCGTATTGCCCGCCACCGTGCAGTCGGCAATCGCCTTTACCTCGATGGCGCGCGGCAACATCCCGGCCGCCGTTTGCAGCGCATCGGCATCGACGCTGCTCGGGGTCTTCGTGACACCGATCCTGGTCAACCTGATCGTCGTGCCGCACAACGGCTCCGGCGCTTCGCTAGACGCCATCGGGCGCATCCTGCTGCAACTGATGGTGCCTTTCGTCGCCGGGCACCTGCTGCGGCCATGGATCGGGGCATGGATCAAGCATCGTGCATCGGTGCTCACGCTGGTCGACCGCGGCTCCATCCTTCTGGTCGTCTACACCGCGTTCAGTGCGGCCGTGATCGAGGGCCTGTGGAAGCAAGTGCCGATGACCGCACTGGCGGGACTGCTGGTCGTCTGCGCCGTGTTGTTGGCCCTGGCGCTCTGCATCACCACTTGGGCGGCCCGCAGCCTCGGCTTCGACAAGGCCGACGAAATCACGATCGTGTTCTGCGGCTCCAAGAAGAGCCTTGCGAGCGGCATTCCGATGGCGAAGGTGCTCTTCGCCTCACATGCAGTCGGCGCCATCGTGCTTCCGCTGATGCTTTTCCACCAGATGCAGCTGATGGTCTGCGCTGTGCTGGCACAACGCTATGCCCGCCGGCAGGAAGCGGTCAAGGTAGCCCCCGCCAAGACGGCCTGAATACCGTTAGCCGCGGATGGGGCTCAACGGGGAGCGTCGCCCTTGCGGTACTCCGCTGTCAGCTCGTCCAGGCGCTTCTTCAGGTCCGCACCCAGCTTGTAGTCCGCGGCGGCGAGCGTCGCATCCAGTTGTTCCGGCCGGCTGGCACCCAGCAGCGGCGCAGTGATCAGCGGATTGGCCATCACCCATGACACGGCCAGGGTCGCGAGCGGCACGCCGGCTTCATCGGCCAGCTTGTGCAATTGCGCAACCGTGGCAAAGCTGCGCTCGTTCCAGTAGCGATCCTGGTACATCGAGCCGGCGGTGCCGAGCGTGAAGCGCGTGTTGTCTTCTGGCATGGCGCCGGGCTTGTACTTGCCCGTCAGCAGGCCGCCGGCCAATGGGTTGTACGGGATCACGCCCAAGCCTTCCTCGCCCGCCAGCGGGAGCAGTTCGCGCTCGATTTCGCGGAACAGCAAGCTGTAGCGCGGTTGCACCGACA
This sequence comes from Variovorax sp. 10N420, assembly GCF_056394705.1. NCBI lineage: Bacteria > Pseudomonadati > Pseudomonadota > Betaproteobacteria > Burkholderiales > Comamonadaceae > Variovorax > Variovorax sp. 10N420. The sequence continues at coordinate 171,400 of NZ_JBFTIJ010000009.1, forward strand.
CCAGCTTCGTGAGCTTGTGCAGTTCGCTGCGTCCGATGGCTCGGGCAAGCCGGTATGCCAGGAAGTTGGAAACCCCGATGTAGCGTGCTCGGCCCGAGCGCACGATCACGTCCAGCGCCTCCAGGCTTTCGTCGATCGGCGTCTCGCGGTCGTCCGAGTGCAATTGGTAAAGGTCAACATGATCCGTTTGCAGGCGCTTGAGCGATGCATCGATGGCATCGAGCAGGTGCTTGCGCGATGCGCCTTGGTCCCAACTGTTCGGCCCGACCTTGCCGCAGGCTTTGGTCGCGATGATGAACTGGCTGCGTCCGCCGGCGCCCTTTGCGTGCAGCCAGCGGCCGATGATTTCTTCGGTGCGCCCGGTGGTCTCGACGGTGCCGCCGAGCGGGTACACATCGGCCGTGTCAAGAAAGTTGATGCCGCCTTCCGTCGCATGGTCGAGGATTCGGTGCGACACGGCTTCATCGGTCTGCAGGCCGAAGGTCATGGTGCCGAGCGCGAGGCGCGACACGGTCAGGCCGGTGCGGCCAAGGCGGGTGGTGGGGATGCTCATGAAAAGACTCCGATCGCTGGGCTGATGGGATCATAGTCAAGCAGCCGGCGCTGTCATCTCAAGGAACCGCACGGAAAGATCGGACGTCAGCGCGCGCGTCACGGCTTGAGCTTCCGACGATGGCAACGTAATCAGCAGCTCGACCTGGCCAGCCACACTGGTGCCCAAGGGAACTCCGTCCCGGAAAGCCACGCGCGCACCGGAGACGCGCGGCACCTTCGGCCCTGGCAGGACCGTGCCGAGCAGATTGGCAGGATCGATCGCGGCGAGGCAAACCAGTGCCCCGTCCAGCGGCTGGCGCCGCACTTGCCGCATCAGGCCGATGGCCTCAGGCAGCGCGAATTGTTCTCCGGCAACGCCGGCGATGAAGCGGCCTCCACGAATCTCTCCGCGCGCTTCGAGGCGGCGATAGCAGCGCACGAGATCACGCCACGGCGGAAGCCAAGACGCTTCGCGCTCCAGCACGCGCCAGCACACCACCCCGTAGCGGCGCAACAGGATGCGCGCGACCTGCTCGATGGCGTCCGGCGATGTGGAGGCGGCCGCGCCACCAGAGTCCGCCGCGCGTTGCCGCACCAGCGACCATCGACCTGCGTCCTCGATGCCGAACAGCGACGTGCGGCGGCGATGACGCGCATGCGTCGACGAGCGCTTGGATGGCGGTATGAGCAACGCGCGCAACCCCGCAAAGCTGTCGCAATGCGCGCGACCGCGTACGACCAGTTCGCTCAATGCGTCTTCGAGTTCCGTGCCCAGCAGATGCGTGCCTTGGACGATTTCATCGAAGAAGGACGCGCCGTGCTCGGCAAGGAACGCCGCCACCCGCTGCGCGCGCGAGCCCAGCGCCGCATCGTCGACTGGCGCCGGTGCAAGGCCCGCCCAAAGAGAAGCCGTCTTGCGCGGCAGCAACAGCACGGGGGTTGCCCGCAGCGACGCGCCGCCGCCACCGGGCCGGCCATCCGCGGCGGGCGGACGCAGTCGCGTCCACAGCGTGCGCCCGGAAGTGCACAGGTCGTCGAGCCATGCAGCCGCGTAGTCCTTGACCCGCGCCGGCAGCAGCTCGGCCTCCCAACTGGCCGCCGGCGCCTCGTAGCCTTCGAGCTGCGTCAGGATGCCCGCCAATGCGTCGGGCCCGCTGACGCGGCTGGCGGGACCGACGTGCTGCCATTCAAAGAGGAAGCGCGCGAAGTCCCGCGGTTCGACAGGTTCGATCTCGCGCCGCAAACGCTTCAAGGTGTAGCGATGGATGCGCGCGAGCAGATGCCGCTCGCACCACTCGATCGATTCGGCCCCGGGCGTGAACCGGCCTTGGAGCACGTAGCCTTCGGCCTCCAAGGCAGACAGGGCTGCATCGATGGCGCCGCGCGGCAATTGCAACTGCGCTGCCAGATCGTCAGCATGCATCGGTCCGAGCGCCGTCAGGCGCGAACGCAGCAACTCGCGCAACGCCTCTTCGGAACTGCCGTGCGCGTGCGCGTACTCGGCGGGCGACTCGATCGCCGGGTGCAGCGCGGCATTGGGGTACAGCACCCCGACCTGCGCAAGACGCTCCGCCACGACCCACAGACCCGCGCCGGATTGCGCGCCTGCAGGCACCAACCGCGTGGCGCGTCCGACTTGCGCGAGTGCTTGCAGCCAAGTCGGCCACTCGGCGTTCGCCGATGCTTCCGCGTCTGTCGCAATGCCCAGGCCGCTCAACGCCTCATGCATCTCGTCGATGCCACTCACAGTGGGCCAGGCTTCTTCACGAACACTGTCGATGGCGTCGTGATCGAGCTGACCCATATCGTCCGCGCTTTCGGGATCGACATAGCGGCGACTCTGCACAGCCTGCGTGCGGCGTTCCTCGATGGGGGCGTCATCGAGGAATGCGTAGGGCCGCGCATTCAGCGCCTCAGCGGCAAGCGGCGAGGGCGCGGGAAGATCGCGCGCCACCACATCGACTTCGCCCGATTCCATACGACGAAGCAACCGGAGCCAGCCCTCGGCATCCATCGCGTCATAGAGGCAGTCCTGCAGGGTCTGCGCGACCAGCGGATGGTCCGGGATCTCTCGCGCACCGGCGAGGTTTTCGGCGCAGGCCACTTGGTCCGGAAACACGGAGGCAAGAAGATCCTCCGACTTCATGCGTTGCAACTGCGGCGCCACCTTGCGCCCGCCGACGAAGCGCGGCAGCGCTAGCGCCGTGGTGGCATTCCACCGCCAGCGCGCGCCAAAGAGCGGCGCATCCAGCAGCGCCTGCACCAGGACGTCGAGTGCCGATGCCGAATGCAGATAACGCGCAACCTCATCCAGCGGAAAGCTGTGGCTGGTCGCCAGCGACAGCACGATGCCATCCTCGGTCGCTGCGGCCTGCAATTCGAAATTGAACTTGCGGCAGAAGCGCTTGCGCAGCGCAAGCCCCCAGGCGCGGTTGATTCGGCTTCCGTGAGGCGAGTGAATCACCAGCTGCATGCCACCGGATTCGTCGAAGAAGCGCTCCATCACGATGCGCTCCTGCGTCGGCAATGCGCCCAGCGCCCGTTCAGCGCGCGCAAGGTAGTCGACGATCTGTCGCGCAGAGGCGGCATCGATGCCTGTCGTGCGAACGAGCCACTCCTGGGCCGCATCGACGCCGCGCGCCGCGAGCACCTCGGCGATTTCGCCGCGCAGCCGCGACACACCGAATGAGAGCTCATCCGTCCGCCCCGGCGCTTCGCCCAGCCAGAACGGGATATTCGGCGCGGCACCATGTGCATCCTCGACCCGGATCCGGCCGGGTTCGACGCGCAGGATTCGATAGCTCGCGTTGCCAAGCTGGAAGACGTCGCCCGCCAGGCTCTCGACCGCGAAGTCCTCATTGACCGTGCCGATCTTGTGCGCCTGCGGTTCCAGCATCACCGTGTAGTCGCCCGTCTCCGGAATGGTTCCGCCGGACGTCAGCGCAGTCAGGCGTGCACCCTTGCGCTCCCGCAGGCGATGATGAACGGCATCGCGATGCACATAGCTCGCGCGATGCCCCTGCCGTGTGGTGAAGCCTTCGGCCAGCATGCGGACCACCGACGCATAGGCCTCACGCGTCAACTGTGCATAGGGCCACGCGCGACGGACGAGCGCGAGGAGCTCGTCTTCGTCCCATTCGCGGCTCGCGGTCTCGGCGACGATTTGCTGTGCCAGGACATCGAGGGGCGCCGGCAGCACGTGCAGCGCGTCCAGTTCGCCGCGGCGCACGCAGTCCAGCAGCGCCGCGCATTCGACCAGTTCATCGCACGATTGCGGAAAGAGCCGCGCCTTCGGCACACCGCCCACCGCATGGCCTGAGCGCCCTGCGCGCTGAAGGAAGGTGGCGATGGATCGCGGCGAACCCAGTTGGCAGACGAGATCGACATCGCCGATGTCCAGGCCGAGCTCTAGCGAGGCCGTGGCGACCAGCACCTTCAGGTCGCCGCGCTTCAGGCGCTGTTCGGCGTCCAGGCGCGTTTCCTTCGACAGGCTGCCATGGTGCGCGGCCACCACTTCCTTGCCCAGAATCTCCCCGAGGTGCCGCGCTGCGCGTTCGGCCATGCGGCGCGTGTTGACGAAGACCAGCGTCGTGCGATGCGCATGGACCAGCGCCGCGACCCGCGCATAGACCTGCTCCCATTGCTCGTTCGACATCACCGCTGCAAGCGGAGTAGGCGGGAGTTCCAGCGCCAGATCGCGCTGCTTGGCATAGCCGATGTCGACGATCTCGCAATCTGCCACGCCGTCCTTCACCGCGCCCGCACCGACGAGAAAGCGCGCAATCTCGTCGATCGGCTTCTGCGTCGCCGAGACGCCGATGCGCGTCAGCGGGCGTTCGCAGATCGCCTGCAGCCGTTCGAGCGACAGCGCCAGGTGGCTGCCGCGCTTGCTGGAGACCACCGCATGGATCTCATCGACGATCACCGTGCGAACGGTCGACAGCATCTTGCGGCCCGATGCCGATCCCAGCAGCACGTACAGCGACTCGGGCGTGCTGACCAGGATGTGCGGGGGCTTGCGGAGGCTCTCCTGACGCTCCTTAGCAGGCGTGTCGCCCGTACGGACCGCGGTGCGAATCTCGACGTCCGGCAACCCGAGGTTGGAGAGCTCGCGGCGGATGCCGGCGAGTGGCGCTTTCAGGTTGAGGCCGATGTCGTTGGATAGTGCCTTGAGCGGCGAAACATAGAGCACGACCGTTTCGTCGACCAGCCCCCCGGCATCGAGACCCTGCCGCACAAGCGCATCGAGTGCCGCGAGAAAAGCCGTCAGCGTCTTCCCCGAGCCTGTGGGTGCCGCGATCAGCGTGTGGCGGCCTGCGGCGATCGCCGGCCATGCAGCGGACTGGGCGTCCGTCGGGGCGGGGAATGTCGCGCGAAACCAGTTGGCGACGGCGGGGTGGAAGTCGTGGATCACCGAACGGAGTCAGATCAGGTCTGCGAGGCGGATATCAAGGCACCGCCTCCAGACTGGCACGATCACCGAACCGGCGCAAGTCCAAGGCGAGTGATCGGCGTTTGACGACAGGCGCCGATGGGGGTACGGTTGCCGCCGGCCTGCACGCGGGGGCCGGATCGAAGGAGACAAAGCGATGACGGATCTGTCCACTCACCCGACACAGATCGCCGGCGCCTGGCTGGCCGATTTCAGCTCCGCGCTCGAAAAACAGGACATCGACGCCGCGGTGGCGCTGTTCGAGCCTGATTCGTACTGGCGCGATCTCGTCGCTTTCACCTGGAACATTCGCACGCAAGAAGGCGCCGAGGCCATCCGCCAGATGCTGAAGGCGCGACTGGCCGACACGAAGCCCGTGGGCTTCGCCGTCGAAGGCGACGCGACAGAGGCCGACGGTGTGGTCGACGCGTGGTTCACCTTCGAGACCGCTGTGGCGCGCGGGCGCGGCCATCTGCGATTGCGCAATGGCAAGGCCTGGACGCTGCTGACGACCATGACCGAGCTCAAGGGCTTCGAGGAGCCCAAGGGCGAGCGCCGCATCAAGGGTGCCGAGCATGGGGCGAATCCGCAGCGCAAAAACTGGCAGGAGCGGCGCGACGAAGAATCGAAGACCCTCGGCTATTCGGAGCAGCCATATGTCGTGATCATCGGCGGCGGCCAGGGCGGCATCGCGCTCGGCGCGCGCCTGCGGCGCATGGGTGTGCCGACCATCATCGTCGAGAAGAACGCGCGGCCCGGCGATTCCTGGCGCAAGCGCTACAAGAGCCTGTGCCTGCACGACCCGGTCTGGTATGACCACCTGCCGTATCTGCCATTTCCGGAGCACTGGCCGGTCTTCTCGCCGAAGGACAAGATCGGCGACTGGCTCGAGATGTACACCAAGGTGATGGAGCTCAACTACTGGAGCTCCACGACGGCAAGGAAGGCGCGCTTCGACGAAGAGAAGAACGAGTGGGAAGTGACGGTCGAGCGCGACGGCAAGGAAATCACGTTGCGACCCAAGCAACTGGTGTTCGCGCTCGGCGTATCGGGCTATCCCAACGTGCCGAAGATCCCCGGCGCGGAAACCTTCGAGGGCGAACAGCACCACTCCAGCGCTCATCCGGGCCCTGAAGCCTGGCGCGGCAAGAGGTGCGTGGTGCTCGGGTCGAACAACTCGGCGCACGACATCTGCGCCGCGCTGTGGGAAAACGGCGCCGACGTCACGATGATCCAGCGCAGTTCGACGCATATCGCGCCATCCGATTCGCTGATGGAACTGGGGCTCGGCGCCCTGTATTCAGAGGCCGCCCTGAAGGCTGGTGTCACTACCGACAAGGCCGATCTGATCTTCGCGTCCATCCCCTACAAGATCCTGGCGCCGATGCAGGTGCCGATCTACGAAGAGATGAAGAAGCGGGATGCGGACCTGTACGCGCGCCTTGAAAAGGCCGGCTTCATGCTGGACTTCGGCCCCGACGGCTCCGGCCTTTTCATGAAGTACCTGCGGCGCGGTTCCGGCTACTACATCGACGTCGGCGCATCCGAGCTCGTCGCCAACGGCAGCATCAAGCTCAGAAGCGGCGTCACCATCGAGCGCATCAATCCGCGCTCCGTCACGCTCAGCGACGGCACCGAACTGCCGGCGGACCTCATCGTTTACGCAACTGGCTACGGTTCCATGAATAGCTGGCTCGCCGACCTGATCTCGCCCGAGATCGCCGACAAGGTCGGCAAAGTCTGGGGCCTCGGCTCCGACACTGCCAAGGACCCCGGCCCGTGGGAAGGCGAACTCCGCAACATGTGGAAGCCCACCCAAGTCCCGCAACTCTGGATCCACGGCGGCAACCTCCACCAGTCGCGCCACTATTCCCAGTTCCTTGCCCTGCAACTCAAAGCCCGCATGGAAGGACTCCCCACCCGCGTCTACGAGCTGGCCCCCACCCACCACACCCGATAAAGCCGCCCCAAAACGGGCGCGCCAGTTCCAGAAACACCGCGGAACCGGCTAAGCCGGCCCGCCGGTGTTGCCCCCGGCAGGGGGAAGGCGGCGACACGAAGTGCGCAAGCCTGGGGGCGAATCACATCAACGGTCCCCGTTCACTCATCAGCCGCATGGCCTCGTCGGCAACCGACTCTTGATCGACCGCGAGGAAGCGCATCCAGTAACCGGCGATATCGATGTTGTCGCCGTTTGCCAGAAGTTGCACATGGATACGCCTGCCATTCACGAAAGTGCCGTTCTTGCTGCCCAGATCGCGAATGGTGATCAGCGGCCCCTCCGTCCTCAGCGCCGCATGAAACCGGCTCACGCGCATGGATGCGAGCACGACATGGTTGCGCTCGGCCCGACCGATGGCCAGAACGGGCTCGGCAACGGGGACCTGCGTGGTCTCGCCCTTGGGTGTCATCAGGATCAGCAGTGCCATCTGCGCGCGCTCCCGGGAGGTTTGCACAGTAGCGTTGCGACATTCGAAGTACAACGCTTGCGCCGTTACAACTCGGAGTGCGTCAGACCCGATGAGCCGACCGTTGAAGTGCGCGGCTGGCGAAAAGCGCCCCCTACACTCCGCGCTCGAGCAGGCCTGAAGATGGTCTTTGAATGCGCATTCGCTTAAGAAGAATCAGGCGCTTTCTCTCCATATCAAGCTAATTCGATGCATCCTGAAGAACCTTCGAGCTTTCCGCACGCCGAGGCTTTGAAAACCCTCGCGCGTGACCCCTCGTGAAAAGGGAGGCGCACCCGTCAAATCCTCGCACCCGCCGCCTTTTGACCGTACAGGCTCTTGCAGGCCTCGCCCAATGGATGGACGTTTTCCTTATTTTTTCTGTCCCTGCTTTTCTGTGGAAATCCAGCCCGGGCGAGATGGCGCTTCTTGCGGCTCTTTTCGGAATCCCGACTTTGGTTTTAGGGCCGATCATGGGCTCCTTTTTAGATCGCGCCGACGCTCGAAGGGTTATCTATGTCGGCATCCTGACGCGATCAATATTGACGGGTGCGATCGCCTTTGCGCCCAATTATGGATCTTTTGCCGTTCTGGTTTTCCTCAAGGGCTTCGCGAATGTTTGCTACTGGCCGGCAGCGGCTATCGTCACCAACCGCATTCTAGGAAGCGCCGATCGCGTCAAATATTACAGCGGCCTTAGCGTGTTCGATCAGGGCGCCAAGATCATTACGCCGCTCGTTGCGGGCGTGCTTACGATGATTTTTGCATCACAGATGATTTTTATTTTCTCTGCATGCATGACGATAGTCGGCGCAATACTATTACCGAAGCTGTTGAGCAGCGCGAGTCTTGACTGGAGCTCGCCGGAATCCAAAGAGCGGGGCCCAAAAGGAAATGCAATGGGGTTTCGTCAGTTTTTCTTTCTTCCTCGCAATTTGATTGTCACCATCGCGCTGGGGGTTGGCATGTCGTTGGCACTGGCAGTTTACGATCCTCACCTGGCTCGTTTTCTTTCCGGTTCCGGCTTTGATGCTCGCGCCTTTTCGATCGTAGTGTCTGCCACAGGTGCGGGCGCTGTGATCGGTGCGATATTGGTTCGCTTTGTCTTTTCGAGGGCGGCCCCAGTGGCGCTGATGCAAAGCGGTATCGCGGCGTTTACTATTGCAGTAACTGGCGCTGCTGTCGTGTCGACCTTTTACATGGACTCGGCAACGATATCTGTCTTTGTATTGATCTGGCTCCTCAACGGCCTCGGCTACGAGTTGTTCCTGATCGGCAATGGAGTTAATTTGCAGAATACATGTCCCTTGCCAATGCTCGGGCGGATTAGCACATCCGCGCGCAGCTTGCAGATGCTGGTTGTGGTGAGTGGGCCAGCCCTCGGGGCGTGGCCTATAAATGCTCAGAGCCGATCTGCGCCCTTTGTCGTTGGAGCGGCAATTGCCTGGTTGCTGCTCGGGTTTTCTTTGTGCCGGCTAAGGGCAAATTTTTCACCCGGCTTCACCAAGACTGCTCAGTGAGTTCGCTCCGCGCGCTTGGCGACTCTCACTGGAGAAGTGAACAGGTCGTCAGTTGGCGCGACGCTACAGCCCCTTTTCAACCATATCCACAACCCGCCGGCCCAGCGCCTCGATTTGCGCCGGCGGCATGCCTCTCAGAGGTCCATCGATGACGAGCAGCGCGAATCCGTGCACGGCCGACCAAGCCAGGAATTCCGCGCCCGGGCGGCTTTCGGGCGCCATGGCGCCGGCGGCGACCAAGCGGTCCAGCGCGGCGCCAAGGAGTTCGAATGGATTCAAGCCGCTTTGGCCGCTTTTGGCTTCGGCGGGCTGGTCATTCACATCGACAGGCGTTGCAAAGGCCATTCGGAACAAGCCGGTCTCCGCCTGCGCGAAGCGCAGATAGCCGGTGCCGACCGCGCGGAGGCTCGCGCGGGCGAATTCCGCAGCATCCGGCGCAGGCGGGAGGGTCGCAAATTCAGCCTCCATCGCGCGCGCCACCGCGGACAGGGCCGCGGCCCGCACCGCTTGCAGCAGGGCCTGCCGATTTGTGAAGTGCCGATACGCCGCATTGGGGGCCACGCCTGCGCGGCGCGTCGCCTCGCGCAATACCACCGCTTCCGGGCCGCCGGCTCGCGCGAGTTCGATGCCCGCGTCGAGAAGCGCACGCCGAAGATCTCCGTGCCGATAGGTACTGCGTGCGGCAGGAGCCAGGGCAGCAGATGGGGTCATCGAGCGTTTCATGTGGACAGCGTTCATTGTGTTTGCTATTGTCTTGTGGACGTTGTACACAAAGCAAGTCACGTCGCTGCGGGTGCATCCGCACCCCGCCTCCAATCGCCCATCCGTGCATTCACCCACAGGAGAACCTCATGCAAGTTCAGCCCTATCTGATGTTTGATGGCCGCTGCGAAGAAGCGCTCGAGTTCTATCGCAAGGCGGTTGGCGCGCAGATCACCTCGCTGATGCGCTTCAAGGAGATGCCGGAACCCAATGCTGCAGAGATGTGCCCGCCCGGTTCGGCGGAGAAGGTGATGCACTCAAGCTTCACGATCGGCAAGACAACGCTCATGGCGTCAGACGGCAATAGCACCGGCAAGCCAGTGTTTCAAGGGGTCTCGCTGTCGCTGATCGTGGACGACGAGGCGCAAGCCAATCGCTTGTTCACCGCACTGGGGGATGGCGGCCAAGTGCAGATGCCACTTGGCAAGACCTTTTTCTCCCCGGCCTTCGGCATGGTGGCGGACCAGTTCGGCGTTTCCTGGATGGTGGTGGTGATGCAAGAAGGTTGAGCGGACCCGCAATCGTCAGGCGCTCCGGCTTCTGCCAGCGCGGGTGATCTGAAGCACATGGGAGATCACGGCGTTGGCCCTGTTGACGCCCAGCGACGCATGGAAGCGCATCAGCAAATCCCTGCGGACGGCGGACTCGAAGCCTTGCGGATCGAGTGAGTGTTCAGCCATCGCGTCATCCACGAGGCGGCTGACGGCGAGCGCGTGGTCGATATAGCCGCGGCGCGCCGATGCATCGAGTCCCGCGGCGGCTTCATCGCCCAAGGCCATCAGGATGGCGCCGAAGAATGCCCTGGCCCGCGGGTTGGCTGACAACACGTCGGGCATGCCAGGGACTGCGCGAAGGTCGACGCTTCGCTCGAACTCGCGAAACAGGGCGTATTGCTTTCGCGGGCTGTCGAAGAGCGCTTCTGCATCTTCGATTGCGCTCTTGAGCAAGCCGGACAACACCTTTTGCGCGTACGGATCTTCGACGAGTTCGTGCGCAATGGTGTTCTGAAGGCGCGTCCTGATCAACGCGGCTTCACGGCGCGCCCTTTGCTCAGGCCAAGCATCAGCCGCATCGCCGTGGGAAGACTGCCTCACTGCATAGACGGCATCAGGTTCGCGCACCGTGCTGCCTTCGACGCATGCGTCGACAAGCCTTTGGATCTGCTTGTCGTATTCGCTGTCCACGACGCTCTCCATGGCATCGCGTTGAGCGGTCTGCCGCGCATTTCGCAACAAGCGCAAGTCCTGCTTGTAGCGGGCAACCTGCTCTTCCGAAAACTGCGGGTCTTCGAAGAAGCTGCGCGAGGACAGCGCCGTCCTCAAGCATTGTCCGAAGGCATTGAAGGCCGCGGAGAAGTCATCGCGAACTCCCGCGCTCAGCGCCTGCCGCAGTTGCTCGGGATCGTCGCGATCGGCGACCTCATCGAAGAACGACCACATCGACGCGTGCAACGACGGCAGTCGCTTGAATTCGGCATGCACCGGCGTGTATAGCCCGACGAGGTCCGTGGCGTCGAACCCACTCTGCGTGCGCTCCTCGAGGTCCTGGTAGCCGCTGATCGCCGTATCCAGCTGCTTGAGGACGCCGCGATAGTCGACCAACAGACCGTGTCGCTTGGCGTCGTGCAACCGATTCACGCGGGCCACTGCCTGGATGAGGCCATGACTCTGGAGCGGCTTGTCGATGTAGAGCACGGCATTGCGCGGCTCGTCGAACCCTGTGAGCAGCCGATCGACGACGATGAGTAGATCGGGTTCGGCGTCGGTGCCGAAGCCACGCAGCACCTGTCGCTCGTGTTCCGCCGGCTTGTGCGCACTTGCGAGCACGTTGTGGCGCCACCAATGCTGCACCTCTGCCAACCCATCATCGTCGGGATCGAAGTCGCCCTCGCGCGCGTCGGGCGGCGAGATGACGATGGCGCTGGTGACGAGCCCGGTCGCGTCGAGCGCCTTCTTGTAGCGAACTGCATCGCGCTTACTGGCGGTGGCGACCTGGCCTTTCAGCCCGGGCGCCAACTTCTTGAAGTTTTCGCTGAAATGGGTCGCGATGTCCCACGCAATCAGCTCGATGCGCCCGGCCGCGCCGTGGATGACTCCACGCGCCGCGCATGGCTTGCTCGCATCGATTCGCTGATTCGCGCCGCAGGTGGCACTGATCTTGTCGAACCAGCGGTCCACCGCCTTCGCGTCGATTTTGAGTTCGGGCACACGCTCTTCGTAGAGCAGCGGCGTGACGACGCCATCTTCGACCGCGCGGCGCATCGTGTAGGCGTGAATGATCGGCCCGAACTTCTTCGTCGTCTTCTCGTCCTTCAGCAGCGGTGTGCCGGTGAAGGCCACGAAGGCCGCACGGGGCAGAGCCCTGCGCATGCGTTCGTGCGTTTCGCCCCCATGACTGCGATGGCCTTCGTCGACCAGCACGATGATGTTTGCCGACTCGTTTCGGCATTCGGGCAAGCGCGACGCAATGTTGAACTTCTGAATCAGCGCGAAGGTGATCCGCTCGGTGCCGCTGCCAATGCGCCTTGCGAGATCCCGGCCCGTGACGGCCTTGCTGCGCTCGCCTTCCTTGTGCGCGCCGAAGGATGGACCGAAGGCATCGCTCGCCACGAAATTCCGCGCCAGCTGATGCTCCAGATCGACCCGATCAGTGACGACGAAGATGCGACAGTCCTTCAAGTTTTCGTTCAAGAGCAATGCCTTGGCCAAGAACACCATGGTGAGGCTCTTGCCCGACCCTGCGGTGTGCCAGACCACGCCGCCCTTGCGCGAACCATCGGCTCGCAAGGACGCGAGGCGCTTCAGCAGCGCACCCGCAGCGAAGAATTGCGGCGGGCGCGCCACGATCTTGCCCAGCTTGCGGTCGAACAATATGAATCCGCGCAGCACTTCGAGCAGTCTCGAAGGCGTGAGCAGGCTGACCAGCAGGCGGTCGGCCGCATCAGGCGACAGCGGCGAAGCCCATAGCGATTCGAGCCCGGTCCTCAGCACGGAAGACTTTCCTTGCAAGAGCTGCCCGAGCGTCTCGGACGGCGGCGTCGCATTCTTCAGCGAGCGCACGTGCGCTTCGTCGAACTCTTCTTCCTTGTTCCATCTCGACCAGAATTTCGCAGGTGTGCGAGTGGTGCCATAGCAGGCATCGGTCGGGCCGATGGCGATCTGCAGTTGCGCGTATGCAAAGAGATGCGGCACTTCCTCGTCGCGCTGATTGCGCAGGTGCCGCTCGATGGCTTCACGCACCGTGGGGCGCCCGCACTCGATCACAACAAGCGGAATGCCGTTCACGTAGGCGACGACGTCGGGCGCGCGGTGGTTGCCGCTGCCCTGCGAAAGCACGCTCAGGTCCTCTGTCACGTCGAAGCGATTGGCGGCGGGGTCGTCCCAGTCGATGATCGCGATGGTCGGTTGATGCTTCTTGCCGTCGGGCATGAACTCGGTGACCGTGACGCCGTAGGCAAGCCTCGAATAGAGCCGCTGGTTGGCGGCGAGCAGTCCGTCTCCCAACCCGAGCGTGGCGAGTTCGCGCAGGATCTGATCGATGGCGCCAGCGGAGAGCGAGTGGTGAGCGCCCTTGTATTCAAACCGGCGCGTCTGGAGAAACTCGACAACCCAGCGCTTGACCAGAACTTCGCGCGCGCCGCCTCGCAGTTCGAGGCACGCCGCCGGATTCAGGTAGCGCCAGTCGAGATTGCACAGCATGCGCAACGCACTCAGGCGGGCGTCATCAGTCATACCCGAGCTCCTTCAGGTACCCGGCCATCTCCTCTTCAATGCCTGCGCACTCCTTCTTCAGTTCGATCCGCTCGCGCCGCAATGCGTCGAGGTCAACGTGGAGTGGAGCCTGCGTGCTGTCGACATAGCGGCCGACGTTGAGGTTGTAGTCCTGTTCGGCAATGGCGTCGGGAGCGACGAGGATGGCGTACTTGTCAGCAGACTCACGCCCGGCATAGGTCGCGAGGATCCGTTCAATGTCGGCCGCGCGCAGCAGGTTCTGGTTCTTGCCAGGCTGGAACTCGCGGCTGGCGTCGATGAAAAGGACTTTGTCGTCGGCCTTGTCCTTGCGCAGCACCAGCACTGCGGCAGGGATGCCGGTGCCATAGAAGAGCTTTTCAGGAATGCCGATGACCGCGTCGAGCAGGTTCTCCTCGATCAGCTTTCGACGGATCGCGCGCTCGGCGCCTCCGCGAAAAAGAACGCCATGCGGCATGACCACCGCCATGCGCCCGGTGCGCGGATTCAGGGTCTCGACCATGTGCAGGATGAAGGCGAAGTCGCCTTTGCCACGCGGAGGCAGCCCGCGGCGGTAGCGGCCGAAGCGATCGTTCTCGGCGCTCTCATGGCCCCACTTGTCGAGACTGAACGGTGGGTTGGCGACGACGACATCGAAGCGTCGCAGCCGCGTGTCGCCCACCACCAGCTTGGGATTGCGGAGCGTGTCGCCCCATTCGATGCGATGGTTGTCCTCGCCATGAAGGAACATGTTCATCTTGGCGAGCGCCCAGGTGCTGCCTATGGCCTCCTGCCCATAGAGCGCATAGCGCCGCATGCCGCTGCGTTCTCGGATGAGCCGGCCGCACCGAAGCAGCAGCGAACCGGATCCACATGCGGGGTCGCAGACTTCATCGCCGTCCCGCGGGTCCATCAAGCGCGCGAGGAGCTCCGAAACTTCCGGCGGTGTGTAGAACTCGCCGGCCTTCTTACCGCTGGTCGAGGCAAATCGCTTGATGATGAATTCGTACGCGTTGCCGACCACGCCGAGCGTCCCGACCCTGCTGGGGCTCAGGTCGAGTTCGGGCCTGGCGAAAGCTTCGAGGAGCTGCCGCAGCATGTCGTTCTTCTGCTGCTCGTCCCCCAGCTTGCCCGCGTTGAAGCTGATGTCCTGAAAGATGTCGCGCAGCTTCGATAGGTTGGCGTCTTCGATCGCATGCAGCGCACGATCGATGCGCTCCCCATTGCCGGGCTGATAGCGCGCCGCGTGCAGCGCGTAGAAGCTGGCGTTCGGCGGAAGCACGAAGCGTTCGGTCTTGAGCAATTCGTCGATGAGCCCCGGTTCGGCATCGGCGTATTCCTTGAGATACCCGTCGTAGTGCTCCTGCCAGACGTCCGACACGTACTTGAGAAACAGCAAGGTCAGGACGTAGTCCTTGTAGATGCCCGGGTCCACGATCCCTCGAAGGGTTTCGCAAGCGGTCCACACGGCGCCATTGATCGCATCCTGCTCGATGGTGGGTTGTTTCATGTTCTCCCTGTGGTTTTTGTCATGGGGTCGCTGCCAGTTCCTCGGCGATCGATTCGAAGAGGCGCTCGTGATTGCGGATGAGCAGGGCCTGCAGGTGTCGCTCACGGTGGGCCAGCCGCACCAGTTCGACGATGCGCTGCTGATCGGGCAGAGAAGGAATGCTGACGCGCATGGCTTCGAGCATCGGCCGGCGCACGCTCAGTTGGCTCGAACCCTCGGCCGCGCGCTGCAGCGCTCGCTGAAAAGGCGGCTGGTTGATCTGCCAGGCGAGAAAGGCCGCGATCGCGGGGCTCCCAGGCTTGAGGCGCAGATGAAAAAGATGAGGCCCGCAAACTGCATGCTCAGGCGGTTCATCAAGACAGGCGGCATAGAAGCGGCTGCCCCGCGCCACAAAGAGCAGATCGCCTGGGAGCAGCCAGTCGGCATCGCCGCGTCCCGTGAGCCGCGTCCGCACCACCGTCTGCCATCGGACCCCGGCGGCAGGATGCACGTCCTTCATCTGGACGGCGCGGACCGGGCCTCCAGGAATCTCCTCGATGGAGCCGCGAAAGGGATAGCCCGCCTTGATGGCAGTCAACTCCCCCAACGAAACACGAACTGCATCAATCGACATGATGCAAATCCTACAAGGTTCGATGACCGCGGCTCGCTAGACTTTCGGCACAAAACCAGTGCGTCGCCTTGCGATGCGAACAAATGGTCAAGGTCAGGGAGTGTTGGATGGGGTATGAGGTCGATTTCCTGCCTGTGAAGTCAGGCGGCGCAGCCATCAGCGTCCGCTGGGGCCAACCGGGCAATTACAAGGTGCTTGTCTACGACGCCGGCACGGCGCTCTCAGGCGCGCAGATGGTGGCTCACATCCAGAACCTGTACATGACGTCTCATGTGGACTACCTGGTGAGTTCGCATCCGGCGAGCGATCACATGGACGGCTTGCCGGTGGTTCTCGGCAAACTGACAGTCGGCGAGTTGTGGATGCAGCGGCCCTGGGCCTATTCGAGGCGGCTGCGGAGCGCCATGGGACCGGCGCGTGCCCTCGAGAGCCTGGCCAAATCGCGGGGTGTCCCTGTGTTCGAACCTTTTGCCGGCGCCAATGTCGGCCCCTTCGTCGTCCTGTCTCCCGGCCACGACTGGTATGTCGATGCATTGCTGCCGGCCTTTAATGCGAAGTTCGATGGGAAATTTGATGGCCCCGGCGAGGGCGCTTCGCAGCGGATCGCTCGGCTTCTCGAGTTTGTTCACCTGCTGGACCGCTGGACCCGACGCTACGCGCGCGAACGTCTGCGCGCTCATGCCACGACCACGGCAGAGAACGAATCAAGCGCGGTGCTCTATGGCGAGTTCGGTGGGCAGGGGGTTCTGCTCACGGGAAGGGCGGGCGTTCAGGCGCTCGACGCGGGAGCGACCTTTGCCGAGCGGCTGGGTGTCGATCTTCCGTCGCAGCTCTGCCTGCTGCAGGCACCCAATGCGGGGAACCTGAACCATGTGTCGACCCAGGTGCTCGATCGGATCGTCGGGCAGAGCACGCCTGCGGCGCAGCGCAAACACACCAAGTCGGCTTTCGTCTCCATCAGCATCGAAGCGCGGCAGCGCCTCAGCCGGATACTGACGGAGGCGTTGAGCCGGCGCGGCGCCCTCAGCTTCGCAACGCGGGGGGTGAGCCTTCATCATTGGCACGAGATGCCCGACCGCGGCTGGTACAGGACCCAACCCGACACGCTCCTGGAGATTTGAACGCCGGCTCATGTCGGCCGGCCTCCGATGCGACAGGCGGAAGGCGCCTGTTCCTCGTAAATTCGACGGTCCATCATCCAGGCAACCAAGGAGCATTCGCCCATGATTCACGTCGTCGCCGTCATCACCGCCAAACCCGGCCAACGCGCGCAGATCCTCGAGGCCTACCGCGCCAATCGGGCCGCGGTTCTCGCGGAAAAAGGCTGCATCGAATACACCGCGACCGCGGACGCCGCCGGCGTGCCGACCTCGCGCGCTTCATTCGGACCGGACACCTTCGTGGTGATCGAGAAGTGGGAAACGCTCGCGGACCTGCAGGCGCACGCGGCAGCGCCACACATGGCCGCCTATGGAGCGAAGGTGAAAGACTGGACGGAGAGCCGCTTGATCCATGTGCTTGAGCCGGTATAGCGCATCGATAGGTCAGTTACCGATCGGTAATTTTTATTGACTTTGAGTGCGGCGTCGCGGCAGAATTACCGACAGGTAATTCGTGGGAGCAACAATGCCTGGAGCAAAGTCATCGTTACCGATCGGTAATTCACAAGACACGGATGGCGTCATCCGTTCTACTGCCGATCTCGGCGAACTGATTCGCCAGCGCCGCCGTTCTCTCAACCTCAAGCAGTTGGACATCGCTGGATTGGGCAATACAGGCAACCGTTTCATCGTGGATCTGGAGGGCGGCAAGCCAACGGTCCAACTGCAAAAAGCGCTGGATGTGCTTGACCTGCTGGGACTGGAAGTCGTGGTGCGGCCCCGAACCTCCGGTGGCATTTGATGGCCCGGCCGCACAGCCTGGACGTCTTCTTCGGCGAAGAGCACGTCGCCGTAGTCCACGACAGTTCCCCCATCGAATTCGAGTACACGCCTGAATGGCTCGCCCGCGCTGAGCGGCTGCAAGTCGCCGCCATAGACCTTTCTCCAGGGCATCAATCCTCGGCGGCCGTGCAGGCGTTCTTGGAAAACCTGCTGCCCGAAGGCGAACTGCGCGCCTATCTCTCAGAGCAGAAGAAGGCTTCCACGTTGTTCTCGCTGCTGCACGAAGTCGCGGGCGACACCGCCGGCGGGTTCGTCATTCTCCCGGGTGGGGAGCGACCCGAACCCCCTTCCTATGAGGCAACGAGCTGGCAGGCCCTCGCGCTGATGCTGGGGCGCAAGTCAGCTGCCGCTATCGACATCAAAGGCAACCATGCCCGAGTGTCGCTGGCCGGCGCCCAAGACAAGGCTTCCATCGCATTGTTCGACGATGGATTGCCGCGACTTCCTCAGGGCACTTCTCCGTCCACGCACATTCTCAAGCCGGACATCCGCCGCATTGCCAAGATCTGGCATTCGGCGGCCAACGAAGCTGTGATGATGCGCACCTCGGCGTTGTGCGGGCTGCCGACAGCGCAAGTCTTCTATGAGCCGACCACCCAGGCTTGCGTTGTCAAGCGCTTCGACCGCCTCGACCGGGCGGACGGCACCCTGGGTCGCTTGTTGCAGTACGACTTGTGCCAATTGGCCGGCACAGTGTCGGAGAAAAAATACGAGATTGAAGGCGGCCCCGGTGCAGCACGTTGCGCAGAACTGATTCGCCGGTACAGCACGCAACCTGCGTCGGACTTGAAGAACTTCGTCGCCTGGCTGTTCTTCAACCTCTATGTCGGCAACAACGACAGCCACGCCAAGAACTTGTCGCTCTATCGGGTGCCTGGCGCTGGCATGAGGCTCACGCCGTTCTACGACTTGATGTGCACCCGCATCTATCCCGGACTGTCACCGCACTTCGCTTTCTCCATCGGCGGCGAGACGACGCCCGGTACGATGTCGCGAGCGAACATCATGGCGCTCGCCGAAGCATTCAATATGCGCTCGGGGTTCCTGTTCGCCATTGCCGAAGAACTCGCCAACAAGCTGCCTGACGCAACGGAAGCAGCCATCGAGTCCCTTGAGCCCGATTTATCCGCGGGTGCGAAAACGTTGGCCGTCCGGCTGCATCGATTCGTCGTCTCAACGACTCGCCAGCTCTCCAAGCGCTTTCTTAAGGCACCATGAAAAAACGCGCCCTCGGGCGCGTTGTCGGTGAGTGCTCGAAACCGCCTTACTTCGCCATCACGCGAACCATCTCCAGGCACTTGTTCGAGTAGCCCCACTCGTTGTCGTACCAGCTCACGAGCTTGACGAAGGTGCCGTCCAGGGCGATGCCAGCGTCGGCGTCGAAGATCGAGGTGCGCGGGTCGCCGCGGAAATCGGTGGCGACCACCTTGTCTTCCGTGTAGCCGAGGACGCCCTTGAGCGCGCCTTCGCTCTGGGCTTTCATTTCAGCGCAGATTTCCTCGTAGGTCGCCGCGTTGACCAGCTCAACAGTGAGGTCGACCACCGACACGTCGGAAGTCGGCACGCGGAAGCTCATGCCCGTGAGCTTCTTGTTGAGCTCGGGGATTACGACGCCGACGGCCTTGGCTGCACCGGTGCTCGACGGAATGATGTTCTCGAGAATGCCCCGGCCGCCGCGCCAATCCTTGTTGCTCGGGCCGTCGACGGTCTTCTGAGTGGCGGTGGCTGCGTGCACGGTGGTCATCAGGCCGCGCTTGATGCCCCACTTGTCGTTCACGACCTTGGCAAGCGGCGCCAGGCAGTTTGTCGTGCAGCTGGCGTTGCTGATGATGGCCTCGCCCGCGTATTTCTTGTCGTTCACGCCGTAGACGAACATGGGTGTGTCGTCCTTGCTCGGCGCCGAGAGAAGAACCTTCTTCGCGCCGGCGTCGATGTGCTTCTGCGCCGTCTCCTTGGTGAGGAAGAGGCCGGTGGACTCGAGCACGATGTCGGCGCCGACGTCGTTCCACTTCAGTTGTGCCGGGTCGCGCTCCTGCGTCAGGCGAATCTTCTTGCCATTGACGATGAGCGTGTTGCCCTCGACGTTGATTTCACCCTGGAAGCGGCCATGCACGGAGTCGTACTGCAGCATGTATGCCAGGTAGTCCGGCTCGAGCAGATCGTTGATCGCGACGATCTCGATGTCGTTCTTGAAGTTCTGCACCGCCGCGCGAAGCACGTTGCGACCGATGCGACCGAAGCCATTGATGCCGAGTTTGATAGCCATGTCATTTGCTCCTGGATGATGAAAACCGAAAGGGCGATCGATTTCAGCGCTTGAGCGCCGCTTCGACCGTGGCAGCCACGTTCTCTGCCGTGAACCCGAAATGCTTGAACAGCACGCCCGCAGGCGCCGATTCGCCGTAAGTGTCGATGCCGACCACCGCCGCGACGCCGTACTTCCACCACCCACCGGTGGCGCCCATTTCGACGGCGATGCGCGGGGTGCCGCTCGGCAGCACGCTGGTCTTGTAGGCGACGTCCTGGCGATCGAAGGTGGTGGTCGAAGGCATCGAAACCACGCGAACCGCGATTTTCCTTGCGGCCAGCAGCTCTTGCGCCTTGAGGGCCAATTGCACTTCGGAGCCCGTCGCGATGATCACGGCCTTCACGTTCTTGTTCTTGAGCCCGACTGCCGCCGGCTCAGACAGCACATACGCACCCTTGCTGATGTCGCTCAGATCCGACTTGGGCGAGTAGGGCAGGTTCTGGCGCGACAGCAGCAGTGCGGTCGGACGATTTGCGCTTTGCAGCGCCACGGCCCAGGCGACGGCAGTCTCGGCCGTGTCGCCGGGGCGCCAGACATCGAGGTTCGGGATCAGGCGAAGCGAGGCAGCGTGTTCGATCGACTGGTGTGTCGGGCCGTCTTCGCCGAGACCGATGGAGTCGTGCGTGAAGACATGAATCACGCGCTGCTTCATCAGCGCGGCCATGCGAATGGCATTGCGGCTGTAATCACTGAAAGTCAGGAAGGTGCCGCCGTAAGGGATGTAGCCCCCATGCAGCGCCAAGCCGTTCATGATGGCGGCCATGCCGAACTCGCGGACGCCGTAATTGATATGGCGGCCCGGCAGACCGTCAGGGAACTGCTCGTTGCCTTCGCTGCGGATCACGGCGCCATTGGCATCGAAGCGCAGGCTGGGCGTGCTCTTGGTGTTGGTGAGGTTCGAGCCGGTGAGATCGGCGCTGCCGCCGAGCAACTCGGGCAATGCGGCGGTGAAGGCTTCGAGAGCGAGTTGCGATGCTTTTCGCGACGCGACCGTCTCGGCCTTGGTGTGGGCGGCCACCACCGTATCGAAGGCGGTCTGATGGAAGTTCTTCGGCAGCTCTCCCTTCATACGGCGCGTGAACTCGTCCGCGAGATCGGGAAAGGACTGCGCATAGGCCGCGAATCTTTCATTCCATTCGGCCTCGGCCTTGGCGCCGGCTGCCTTGGCATCCCATTCCTCATAGACGGCCGCTGGCAGGTCGAAGGGCGCGTGGCTCCACTGGAGCGCGCTGCGCGTCAGTGCGATCTCGTCCGCACCGAGCGGCTCTCCGTGCGCCTTGGCCGTGTTGGCGCGATTGGGGCTTCCCTTGCCGATCTGCGTCTCGCAGATGATCAATGTGGGCCGATCGTCGTGCTTCTTCGCCTTTTCGATCGCCTTCGACACATCCTTGATGTCGTGCCCATCGATCGGCCCGATCACTCGCCAGCCGTAGGCTTTGAAACGCTCTTCGGTGTTGTCGACGAACCAGGGCTTGACCGGACCGTCGATCGAAATGCCGTTGTCGTCGTAGAGCGCAATCAGCTTGCCAAGCTTCCATGCACTGGCGAGGGCAGCGGCTTCGTGGCTGATGCCTTCCATCAGGCACCCGTCGCCAAGGAAAGCGTAGGTGTGATGATCGACGATGGTGTGGTCCTTGCGGTTGAATTCCGACGCAAGCAGCTTTTCGGCAAGCGCAAAACCCACGGCATTCGTAATGCCCTGGCCCAGCGGCCCGGTGGTGGTCTCGACGCCGGGGGTGATGCCCGTTTCAGGGTGGCCGGCGGTCTTGCTGTGCAACTGGCGGAAGTGCTTCAGCTCGTCGATCGGCAGGTCGTAACCCGTGAGGTGCAGCACCGCGTAGATGAGCATCGACGCATGGCCGTTCGACAGCACGAAGCGGTCGCGATCGAACCAGTGTGGATTGGTGGGGTTGTGCTTGAGATGCTCGCCCCATAGCGCGACAGCCATGTCGGCCATGCCCATTGGTGCGCCCGGATGCCCCGAGTTTGCGAGTTGTACGGCATCCATTGCCAGCGCGCGAATCGCGTTGGCCATCAAGGCTTGGTTGGCCATCTGTGGCTTCCTGGGAGCAAGTTAGGGGGAACCCGGCATTTTAGCGGCCGAGGTCGGTGCACTTCGAACGAAGCGCGGACGGCTGCTAGAGTGCCGCCCATGCATGGACTGCACCTCACTGCCGATCTCCATCGATGCCGCTGCGAGACGCGCTGGCTTGTCGACGCCGATGCGCTCGGCACCGCCTGTGCCGAAGCGGCCGAATCCGCGGGGCTGCAGGTGGTCGGGCGGCTTTTTCATGCGTTTCCGGCGACACCGAAGGGCGAGGGCGGAGTGACTGCCACAGTGCTGCTCGCGGAGTCGCACCTGTGCGTGCACACATGGCCCGAGGAAGGCAGCGTCACGCTCGACGTCTACGTCTGCAACTTCGGCGCTGATCATTCGGCCAAGGCGCATGCGCTGATGGGTTCGCTGGAGGCACTCTTCCTGCCACTGCACGTCGAGCGGCATGCGCTGCAGCGCGGAGCGATCCGGGCGGAGGCCGCATGACGACTCCAGCCACTTCAGCGACTCCAGCAGTCAGCGCGATGATTCTTGCCGCAGGACGCGGAGAGCGCATGCGGCCCTTGACCGACACCACGCCGAAGCCTCTGCTGGAGGTCGCAGGCAAGCCTCTCATGCAATGGCCCATGGAAGCGCTCGCAAAGGGAGGATTCGGCCGACTCGTGATCAACACGGCATGGCTTGGCGATCAGATACAGGTGCGTTTTGGCCAGCGATTCGAAACGTCCACCATTGCCTATTCGCATGAAGGGCACGATTTCGGCGGCCCGCTCGAAACCGCGGGAGGCATCGTGCGCGCCTTGCCTTTGCTCGGAGAAATTTTCTGGGTCGTTGCCGGAGATGTGTTCGCTCCGGACTTCGAGTTCACGCAAGCGGCGGTGGATTGTTTTGCGGCCAGCGGCCGGCTGGCGCATCTATGGCTGGTGCCCAATCCTGCGCACAACCCGAACGGCGATTTCGGCATCGCGCCGGACGGGAGCGCCCTGAGCGTATCGGCACAGAAGGACACCTTCTCCACGATTGCGTTGTACCGCGCCGAGTTGTTCGCCCCGCCTTATTGCGACATCCCAAGGGGCAATCCTGAGGGAATCAAGGCTGCGCTGGCGCCGCTCTTGCGCCATGCCATGAAGGACGGGCATGTCAGTGCCGAGCGCTACAGCGGGCGCTGGGCCGATGTCGGCACGCCCGAACGGCTTACTGAACTGAACACAAAAAAACGGCCCGCATGAGGCGGGCCGTTTGCTGCATGAAGTCTCGAATCCGCGTCAGGGGACGTTGACGGTCGACACCTGGAATGGCTTGCCAGGCACCGTCATGGCACCGCCGTATTCAGCGACGCTGCCATTGGTCGAATTGACCGAGCAGCCATTGGGCTTGGGACACGCACCGCCGTCCGAGAAGATCACCGGTCCGTAGCGGTAGTTGCGCACTGCCTTGCCAGCGTAGTCGGTCACGCTCACCACGTTGTTCGCGTTGGCGAAGTTGTCGGCATCTTCCACGGCGATCAGGTCCGTCAGCTCGTTGTGCTGGATGGTCCGCACGATGCCACCGCTGTTCCCGTCGGCAGCAAAACGCACCCAGGAGATCTTGTTGTCGCCGCGCGATCCCACAATCACCTGCTGGTTCAGGGGCTCTCCGCTCCAGTTGCTCGGCTCGCCCTTGGAGGTGGCCAGCGAAGTCGGGTTGCGGCCGATGCCGCTGACGGTGCCCACTTCAGCGATGGCGCTGGCTGCCGGCGAGCTGTCCGCGCCGCCCGGTGCATAGCCGTCCAGGCTGTAGATGTGCAACGTGCCGTCCTGAGTCGCGATCCATGCGCGCGGATTGCTGCTTAGGACCGTCGTCTTCACGGCCGTCGGGCGGCCGCCCAGCGACACGGTCTTCACCACCTTGGGCATCTGGGTCGCCGCATCCGAGATGAAGGGCCACTGGTTGGCGCCTTGCCCCAGGTTGCTGGTGGACCCGACGTTCGAGCTGAAATACACGCCGTTGATGTAGCTGAAGAGCGGCTTCAGGTCGATGAAGGCAGCCTTCTGCTCCGACTTGGAAACCACCACCGCCACACCGCCCTTTGCATACCTGCGGTAGTCGCTGCCGCCTTTGGCGAACTTCTGCCAATTGCTGGTCAGGGGCGAATTGGCCGATCCCATGAAGCCGGCGCCGTTGGGAAGCACTGTGTCGAACTGGTCCATGCCGGTGGTCACCGAGATCTCGGTAGGCGCCGCCATGCCAGGAAGATCGACATAGCCCAGCACCTTCATGAAAGCGGTGTTGCCCATGTTGGGCAAGCCAGGGTAGGGACTCGTCCATTCGCCCCACCAGTCATGCCAAGCCGCGTATGAGACGCCGTTGACGGTGTGCGCCGCTCCATTCATGGCATCGCAGCCATCGCAAAGGCCCGCCAGCGCCACCACGGCAACCTGGCCCTTCAGCGCCACGGTGTCCCACACCGTGATCAGGGCGAACTCGTTGTTATTGGTCACCGCGACACCCGTCGGCACCTTGTTAGGCCCCAGCGTGGTCGTCGCGTTGTTGCTCGCCGTGTTGGTGCCGACACTGCCGATGACGCCGTTCTGGAAGGCGACCACGGCTTCCGCGCAGAAGCCCGTGCGGCCATAGCAGCGGCCCATTGCCACCGGATCGCCGCTCGTGATGCCCGCCGCCTTGTAGTTCATGACGTTCGGGGTGTCGATGCCTTGGCCTTTCTGATAGATCTGCCATGGGAGTTGCGGCAGTTGGGCGAAGACGTTGTAGACGTACGCCGAAGCCTGGAACAGGGCCACGCCGACGCGTTCGCTCGGATCGTCGGCCGCAAAGAGCATGTTGGCCTGGTTGGTGGAAAAAAGCCCCGGATCGCCGGAAACAGGCCCGCCCACCGACCAGTAGAACGGGACGTTCTGCGCGGGGTCGGTAAGCTTGGTGTCCGTGCGCTTGGCCAGGGCGGGACCGGTGTTGGCGGTTCCGCAAGACGCCGCGTCGGGACCGTAGCGGTACGCGATGCCGGCATCCTTGCTCAGTTGCTTGGCCATCGCCGTGTACTGCGCAGCCACGATGTTGGAAGATGCGTCCACGATGTCTTTACTTTCGGTCGAACAGAACGTGGTCGAAGCCGCGCTGGCGCCGAGTGCCGTGCCGCCAGGCGAGACTGTGGGGGCCGACGCATTGGCCGCGTCGGGTGTCACTGCCGCATTGACGGCAGTCGCGGCAATACCGCCCCCGCCGCCGCTTCCTCCTCCACCACAACCTGTGAGCACGCCAGCGCCTATCGCGAGCAGAATCGCGCTCTTATTTAAAACATTGAACAAAAAAACACCTCCGAAATAAGAAGTGGTGGTTTTTAGTGGGAGTAGTCCTACACGGCAATTCTTCTTGCAATTGCTTTCTTCGTGTTTTCCCTACCCCAGGGACTGCTTACAAACGTATCAGATAGTGACCTTATGACCGCAATTCATCAAGCCCCCCGACGTGTACATCTTTCTGCTTATATAGGTGCCGAAAGCATCGCCATCATCCCCACCGCGCCGGAGCGGCAGCGCAACCGAGACAGTGACTTTCTGTTTCGGCACGACAGCTATTTCTATTACCTGACGGGCTTCACGGAGCCGAACGCATGGCTGGTGCTGTCGGGTGATGGCCGGTCCACCTTGTTCTGCGCACCGAAGGATCTGGAGCGGGAAATCTGGGACGGCTACCGGCTCGGCCCCGAAGCCGCGCCGGCCGCACTGGGCGTCGACGAGGCTTACTCCATCGATGAACTGGACACCCGGATGCCGCGGCTGCTGGAGAACAAATCAGTCGTCTGGTATCCCTTCGCCACCCACAAGGGGCTGGAGACGCGGGTCGACGGATGGCTTTCTGCAGTACGCGCCCGCGTGCGCTTCGGCGCGCTCTGTCCTGAGGAACAGCGCGACCTGTGTGGCCCGCTGGATGAAATGCGGCTCGTCAAGGACGCGCATGAGCAGGACACGATGCGCCGGGCGGCGCAAATCAGCGCCAGGGCGCATGTCCGTGCGATGCAGTTATCGGCGCGAATGCTGCGTGAAGGCAAGGACGTCCGCGAATACCACCTGGACGCGGAGTTGCTGCACGAATTCCGCTTGGGCGGATCGCAATACCCGGCGTACAGCTCGATCGTGGCGGCGGGCGCGAACGCTTGCGTCCTGCACTACCGGGCCGACACCGCGCCGGTGCGGGACGGGGAACTGGTTCTCATCGACGCGGGCTGTGAGCTCGACGGCTATGCGAGCGACATCACGCGTACATTTCCGGCAAACGGCAAGTTCACCGGCCCGCAGCGCGCGCTGTACGACCTCGTCCTCGCGAGCCAGGACGCCGCCGTTGCGGCAACCCGCGCGGCCCAACGGTTCAACGATCCACACGAAGCCACCGTCAAGGTGCTTTCGCAAGGCATGCTCGACCTCGGGTTGCTCGACGCCAACAAGGTGGGCAGCCTGGATGACGTGATCGAAAACCGCGCCTACTTTCCCTTCTACATGCATCGCACAGGCCACTGGCTTGGCATGGACGTGCACGATTGCGGCAGCTATGTCGAACCCACGCAGATCGGTGAGGTGAGCGAGCGCCGGGATCCGCTGTCGAACGAGATCATCAAGAACCGGCCGAGTCGAATCCTGCACCCCGGCATGGTCCTGACGATCGAACCCGGCATCTACGTGCGCCCTGCGGAAGGCGTGCCGGAGCAATTCCACAACATTGGAATCCGCATCGAGGACGACGCGATCGTCACCGAGACCGGCTGCGAACTCATCTCTCGCGGCGTGCCCGTAGATGGCGACGAGATCGAAGCGCTGATGCGGGGCTGAAGGACGGACCTCAGGTCGCCGCAGCCGCCAGGTGGCCGCGCGTGAATGCTTCCTCGAAGATCGAGTAGCCGGACCAATCGCTGTGCGCAAAGGCCAGGCGTCCCGCCACGATTCGGTCGCGCGCGCCCAGTTGCTTCAGCATGCCCGGAGCGGGAATCGCCATGGCGTGGCCGTATCGGGTGATGTCGATTCGCGCTGCCAGTCCCGCGAGGTCGGGATGAGAGACCGATAGCTCCGCCAGCAGTTCGTCGCGCCAATCGGACCACGCGCGGTCCAGCAACAGGCGCCGACCGTCAGGCCCATCGAAACCGCTCGGCCCCAGCGGCCGATACCAGCTCAGCACCGTGGCGCGCGGCGTTGGGTCCAGAGTCTGATGGCGCGCGTCCACGTAGCCGAGCCCGCGCGTTCCGAAGATCACGTTGTCCCAACTGGGTGCCGCGCCCGGCCTGTCTGCCAGCGGCTCACGCACATGGACATTGGCAACCAGCCATGGCGCGTAGCCCAGCGCCGACGCAGCTCGACGCAGTACCTCGGGCGGGTTCTCGACAACGCGCACAGCGATGAATGCGGGGAGCGCAACGATGCAACGCTCTGCGTGCCAGCGCACCTGAGATCGGGTCGTGATATCGAAGGCGTCGACCTCGACACTCCCGCGGAGCTCCGCGATGCGGCTCACCGCATGCCCAGTCTTCAGCCGCTCGCCCAAAGGCTTGGCAAGTCGCCGCGTCAGCCAGCCATTGCCCTCCGGCCACGTCAGCACAGCATCGGGCTCCGCGCTGTCGTTGCCCGGCGCGTGAAAGCCGTGGCGGCTGGCAAAGTAATGAATCCCGGCCCAGGCCGACACGAAAGCCATGCCTGCGCCGTAGTCGTCTCGACAGCAGTAGTCCAGATACCAGCGGAGGTTCGGGTCAGTGAAGCCTTCGCGGTCGAGCCAAGCCTGAAAAGTTTGCCCGTCCAACTCGAGCAGCAGGGGCGCGCTTTCTGCCCTCAGGGTCGGGATCACGAACCGCGCTTCTCGACGCAACGCATCGACCCGACCGGCAAAACGGCGGTACTGCGCCAGCGTGCTCGCGGCGACGCCATCCATCGGCAGCAACCCGTCCTGCCAAGCGCCGCGAAAGAAGAGTCGCTCCTGAGGCGCGCTGCACAAATTGCGCTCGTCGTAACCCCAGCGGCCCGCCATGCGGCGCCGCAAGCCGAGTTCTTGGAGCAAGTCCTGAACCTCGTGCGCGCCTTCGCCGGGTATGGGCAAATAGTGCGCGCCGAGCGGACAAGCGATGCCATCCACCGCGCCACCCCGGCTGTTGCCACCCGCTGTGTCTTCGAGTTCGAGCAGCACGAAGTCATCAATGCCGTGGAGCCGCAGCGCACGCGCGGCGGCCAGGCCTGCGACACCGCCGCCCGCGATCACGACCCGGGTGCGACGCACGATGTCCGGAGCGTCACCACTTTTCAATGCACCATCGCGAAGTGCGTGCCCTCGTGCGACTTCGATGCCTGCGAAGCCGCCCTGGATTTCGCCTGACGGCTTGCACCCCGGCAGCATGGCCGCGCCTGCAACCGCGCCCAGAAACCCGCGGCGCCTCACCGCTTCCCCCATTCCTGCTCGTAGGTCGTGACCAGGACTTGGTTCGAAAGGCGGTTCACCTGCGTTGGCACGCTCGCCATGTCCAGCGGAAAGTCGAACAGCAACGGCAAGCTTTCCGTCGACAGAAATCGCAAGCCCGCGGGCAAGGTTTCGGGGAAGCGATAGGGCCGCCGACTGGCGATGATGTAGCCCCATTCGCCGAAGCTGGGCACGTGCGCGTGATAGGGCGTCGCATGAAGCCCGACCGATTCGATGGTCGTGGCGACCGTCCAGAAACTCTTGCGTGCAATCAACGGCGACGTGGTCTGGATCACTGCGTAGCCGCTGGCCGACAGGCGCTTGTCGAGCAACGCATAGAACGAGCTCGTGTAGAGCTTGCCGATGGCGAAATTCGTCGGGTCCGGAAAATCGACCACGATCACGTCAAAGGTCTCGCCCTGCTCCTGGAGCCATTGGAAGGCGTCGGTATTGACGATTCGTACTTTCGGCGATTTCAGCGAGCCGCCGTTCAGCGCCGCCAGGGTCTCGTGCTCCGTGAAGAGCCGCGTCATGTTCGGATCGAGTTCGACGAGCGTGACGCCTTCGACGGAGGGATATTTGAGGATCTCGCGCACCGCCATTCCGTCGCCGCCGCCAAGCACCGCGACCTTCCGGGGCGCCCCGTGCGCGGCCATCACCGGATGGACCAAGGCCTCGTGGTATCGGTACTCGTCTCGCTCCGCGAACTGCAGGTTTCCGTTGAGGAACAGACGGTGCCCCGAAGCACCCCGTGTGACCACGATGTGCTGGTAGGGCGAGGTCGCGCTGAACACCACCCGGTCTTGATAGAACTTGTCCTCCGCGAGCGTCGTGATGCGCTCTGCGAAGATGAAGGCAGCCATGAGCGCCAGCAGCACCAGCAGGCAGGCCATTGCATGTGCCCTGACCCGTCGCAGTTCGCCTCTAAATAGCCAGAGCGCCCACACCGCCACGGCCGCGTTCATCAGCCCGAACAACAAGCCGGTGCGGATCATTCCCAATTGCGGCACCAGCAAAAGCGGAAACGCGATCGACACCGCAAGCGCGCCAAGGTAGTCGAAGGTCAGGACCTGCGAGACCAGTTCCTTCAGCAAGATATTGCGCCGCAGGATCCGCATGACCAGCGGAATCTCGAGCCCAACGAGCATGCCCACGGCCAGCACGAGCCCATACAACAGCAGCCGGAAAGCGCCTGGCATGTACGCGTTGGCCACGAAGAGAACGGCGGGCAAGGTGCCGCCGATCAAGGCCACGAGCAGTTCGATGCGCAGGAAATGCGCAGGCAGCTGCCGATCGAAATAGCGCGAGAGCCATGAGCCAAGACCCATCGCGAACAGGTAGGTGCCGATCACCGTGCTGAACTGCAGCACGGAATCTCCCAGCAGGTAAGAGCTCAACGCCGCCGCACTGAGTTCATAGACCAGCCCGCAGGCCGCGACCACGAACACGCTGGCGAGCAGCGCGACCTCGACAGGCTGCGGGCCGCTCTTCGCGGCCGCATGCGCCGGCACAGCGACCTCGCTCGGTCTCAATGGATCGCCGCTGCGACGATGATGCAAATCCCGAGGCTCATCGCCGCAACCACGAGACCCAGCGCCACGTTCTGCTTCTCGACAATCTCGAGCCAGAGGTCGTAAGGCGTCATCTTGTCGATGAGCAGAAAGAAAAACCAGAAGACCAATATGCCGATCACCGCATAGACGAGCGATCCGAGGATGACGTCGGGCTTCAACCATTCAAGTGTCATGAGAGGACCTCCGGAAAAAATTTGATTACTTGTGGCCGCCGCCACTCGAATAGCCGCCGTACGAGCCGCCTGCGCTGCGCGTGCCGCCCGTTCCGCCCGAACCGCTGCACGTGCTCAGGATGATCAGCAGGATGATGATCACCACGATGACCAGAATGATGGTGCCGCATCCGAGGCTCGATGCAGCGCTCACGGGCAACGCATCGTTGCGCTTGAACATGTCCTTGCGGCGGTCGAGCTTGAAGGCCGCCGCCACTATGGCGCTGTCAATCCTGCTGCCGGCCGACCACGTCAGCTCGTTGGCGGAACGCTCCATCGACAGCAGCGAGGTGCCGGCGGCGAAGTCGCGGTTGAAGGTCTTCTGCCCGCGCTGGACCTGCCAATAGAACTCGCCGGCGACGTAGCCCGTCTCGGCGTTGTAGGCATATTGCTGCAGGTAGACCTTGCCGAGGTAGGTGGCCCGCGACCCGCTTTCCGCCATGGTCGGTGCGCCGGTGGTCGGCTTGACAATGCTCCAGCCATCCTCCGCGTCGACGAGAAAGCTGAAGCCGCGCTTCTGGTTGAACAACAGGTATTCGCTCCAGCCGAAGTGCTCGTCATCGCCCGGCGCCACGCCCATGCGATGCTGGAAGCCGACCACCTGCCAATTCACGCCCTGCAATTGCCCGACGGCACCCAGCGGAATCAGCGGCTGGATGGGTTCGTCTTGCGACGCGTGCCGCAACTCCCCGCCAATGCCTTGCGACAGATCGATGATGCTGTTGCACGAAGGGCAGGTGACGCTCTTGCTGTCGGCCAGGTTGAGTGTGACCGGCGAGCCGCAGTTCGGGCAGTTGAAGCTGCGGCCCCTCTCCTCCTTGGCCGATTCATCACGCAATCCCGTGAGCTGGAGGTCCTCCAGACGCACCGCACGCCCGAGATACGCGCCAGGCGGATTCGTGTCGTAGTCGAGGCTGAGCACCTCTCCCTGGTCGTTGCGCAGTTCGACGGCCGGAAATCGGCGGCCGAGTTCGGGCAACCTCGGCAACTCGCCCTGCGCGGAGATCAGCGCAACCTGTTCGTTCGACGTGACCGTGTAGCTCTGTCCGTTGAACGCTGTCGTTGCGCCGACTCGCAAGTCCTCCGCAGGCGGAGCAGGGCGTTGCAGGGCGATCGGCAGCGTGAAGACGTAAGCGCCGTTGTCCTCGCTCAGGATGCCGGTGCGGTCGGCATCGAGCGCGGCAATCCATTCGGTCCAACGTGCGCTGTCATAACTGTACTGAAGGCGACCGACCAGCGTGAACGGTCGATCCGCGAAGCGGCCGGCCGCAAAGAGTTGCAGTGGGCTGAAGTCATCGAACAGCTCCGCCATCTTGCCGATGCGCGCGAGCGTCTCGCCCTGCCGCACCACGGTGCTCTGGCAGTAGGGGCACACAGCATGGGTCGACTGCGCCGATCGAAATTCGACCGGCGCGCCGCAGCCCGGGCACGGCGCGCGATAGAGCCGCTGCTGAAACGAATCGGTGGCCAACGCGCGCGGATCAGACCAGCTTCTTCAGAAGCTCCGCCTTCTTGGCGTCGAATTCTTCCTGGGTGAGGATTCCCTTGGCCTTGAGTTCACCAAGCTTTTCAAGGGTCGCCATCACGTCGGCTGGATTGACAACGGCGACGACGGGCGACTGCTGCTGACCGGCCGCCGCGGGAGCAGCAGGGTTTTGCTGACCCAGCCCCTGCGCAAGGTTCTGCGCGAGCACCTGGCCCAGCGCAACGCCGGCGCCCAATCCCATGGCATCGCCCGCAATGCCACCGCCAGTGCCGGCCCCTTCGGCAAACTTCGGAATGGCCTGCGCCGTCTGGTACTGCATGAACTTGCCCATGTCGTTGCCGACCATGCCCATGCCGATCTTCTGGTCGAGTATCTTTTGGAGTTCTTCGGGCAACGAGACGTTCTGCACCGTGATGGTCTCGAGCTTGATGCCGATTTTTGCGAACTCCGGCACGAGCTGGGTCGCGAGCGCTTGGGCGAACTGGATCTGGTTGGCTGCAAGATCGAGAAATGGCACGCCGCTCGAAGCGATGGCGTTGCTGATGTTCTGAAGCACCAGCCCGCGCAACTGACCGTCGAGCTCCGCCACCGTGTAGAGGTCGCGGGTGCCCGAGATCTCTGTGTGGAACAGCTTGGCGTCGCCAATGCGAAAGCTGAAGTTGCCGAATGCCCGCAAGCGAACCGCACCGAAATCCTTGTCACGAACGGTGATCGGCTGCGGCGTGCCCCACTTCTGATCGACCTGCTGTCGCGTGCTGAAGAAGTAGACATCGCTCTTGAAGGGCGACTCGAACAGCTTGTCCCAGTTCCGGAGGTATGTGAGCACGGGCAGCGTCTGCGTCGTGAGCTTGTACATGCCTGGCCCGAAGACATCGGCCACCTGGCCCTCGTTCACGAACACCGCCACCTGCGACTCCCGCACCGTCAGCGATGCGCCGTTCTGGATTTCCAGGTCCTGCATCGGAAAGCGCCAGGCCAGCGTTCCATCGCTGGTCTCGGTCCACTGAATGATGTCGATGAACTGCTTCTTGATGAAATCCATCAGCGCCATGGTCGTTCCTCGCTACGGGGTTGCTGTGCCGGGCATATTGCCACAGCGCCCGTCGAACAACCCTGGGGACAGTTCCGGCACAACCCATCAGTTATCCACAGGCAAGAGGCTCTCGTCAAAGTTGTTCGCCTTCGCGCGACAGCACGAAAGCGCAGCTGCCCACAGCTGGCCGGCTTCGGCAAGTACTTGCTGCGCAACGGGAAAGTGCCACTGTCCACAGCGGAGCCGGTCCCTTACTACTACTACTAATCTAAATAGGAAGAATAAGTAGAAGAAGTAGGAACAGACGGCGCCGGGCCGCAGAGGCCCCCGATCCGCGTCGGCCGCGCCAAAGTCGAGGTCTACAATCGGCGCCCTTTTGCAAGAAGCGTCACTGGAGGCACGGCCCAATGTCCGATCCGACTTCACCGATCCCCACGCCCGAGGACAAACGTGCCGAACTGCGCCGCGCAGCCCTCGAATATCACGAGCATCCCGTCCCCGGAAAGATCTCGATCGCCGCGACCAAGCAGATGGTCAATCAGCGCGATTTGGCGCTCGCCTATTCGCCCGGCGTTGCGGCCCCGTGTGAGGAAATCGTCAAGGACCCCGTCAACGCATTCAAGTACACCGCGCGTGGCAACCTCGTTGCGGTGATCACCAATGGAACGGCCGTTCTCGGTCTCGGCGACATCGGCCCTCTGGCTTCCAAGCCCGTCATGGAGGGCAAGGGCGTTCTGTTCAAGAAGTTTGCCGGCGTCGACGTGTTCGACATCGAAATCGACGAGAAGGACCCGGCAAAGCTGGTCGAAGTCATTGCCGCCCTCGAGCCCACATTCGGGGCCATCAATCTCGAGGACATCAAAGCGCCGGATTGCTTCTACGTCGAACGCGAACTGCGCAAGCGCATGAAGATTCCGGTCTTCCACGACGACCAGCACGGCACCGCCATCACGGTTGCGGCAGCCATGCTGAACGGCCTCAAGGTGGTCGGCAAGGACATCTCCCAGGTCAAGCTCGTGACCTCGGGCGCAGGCGCTGCAGCCTTGGCCTGCCTGAACCTGCTGCTGAAAGTCGGCCTCAAGCGCGAGAACGTCTATGTCACCGATCTCGCGGGCGTCGTCTATGAAGGCCGCACCGAATTGATGGACGACGACAAGCGCCAATACATGCAGAAGACAAAGGCGCGGACGTTGACCGAGGTCATCGAAGGCG
Source organism: Variovorax sp. 10N420 (assembly GCF_056394705.1). NCBI lineage: Bacteria > Pseudomonadati > Pseudomonadota > Betaproteobacteria > Burkholderiales > Comamonadaceae > Variovorax > Variovorax sp. 10N420. The sequence continues at coordinate 205,196 of NZ_JBFTIJ010000009.1, forward strand.
CGGATGTTTTCCTTGGCTTGTCCGCCGGTGGCGTGCTCAAGCCCGCCATGGTGGCAAAGATGGCGGCGAAGCCCGTGATCTTCGCGCTGGCGAATCCGAATCCGGAAATCACGCCCGAGGATGCTCACGCCGTTCGCGACGACGTCGTGATGGCCACCGGCCGGACCGACTACCCGAACCAGGTCAACAACGTCCTTTGCTTTCCATACATCTTCCGCGGCGCCCTGGACTGCGGCGCGACCACCATCACGGACGAAATGGAAGTGGCGGCGGTCCATGCCATCGCTGAACTCGCGCAAGCAGAACAGAGCGAGCGGGTGGCGGCCGCATACGCGGGTGAGAAACTCAGCTTTGGCCCCGAATACCTGATTCCGAAGCCTTTCGATCCGCGGTTGATGATGAAGATCGCACCCGCCGTCGCCCAGGCGGCTGCCGAGAGCGGGGTGGCGCTGCGGCCCATCTCTGACCTCGATGGCTATCGGGACAAGCTGCAGACCTTCGTCTACACCTCAGGGTCGATGATGAAACCGATCTTCGATGCCGCCAAGCGCGCGCCGAAGAAGCGCGTGGCCTACTGCGAAGGCGAGGAAGAACGCGTGCTGCGCGCTGCGCAGATCGTGGTCGACGAAGGAATCGCGCGGCCCACGCTCATCGGCCGTCCCGCAATCATTGCCCAACGCATCGAAAAATTCGGCCTTCGCCTGAAGGAAGATCTCGACTACGACATCGTGAACGTCGAACAGGACCATCGCTATCGCGACTTCTGGCAGACCTATCACCGGATGACCGAACGCAAGGGCACGACCGTCCAGACAGCAAAGATCGAGATGCGTCGCCGCCTGACCCTGATCGGCGCGATGTTGCTCCACAAGGGAGATGTCGACGGAATGATCTGCGGTACCTGGGGTACCACGACCATTCACCTGCATTACATCGACCAGGTGATCGGAAAGCGCCCGGGCGGTTGCGCGAGTACCAGTCAGAACGTGCCGATCTATGCCTGCATGAACGGCCTTCTGCTTCCCGACCGGCAGGTGTTCCTGGTCGACACGCACGTCAACTACGATCCGACGCCTGAGGAACTCGCCGAGATCACGACGATGGCCGCGGAAGAAATGATGCGGTTCGGCCTCAAGCCAAAGGCCGCCTTGCTGTCGCATTCCAATTTCGGCAGCAGCAATCTGCCAACGGCCCTCAAGATGCGTCAAACGCTCGATTTGCTCCGCACCCAAGCGCCGTGGCTCGAGGTCGACGGGGAAATGCATGGCGACGTGGCGTTGGACGGCAAGCAGCGTGCGGCGGTAATGCCCCATAGCGCATTGGCTGGCGATGCCAATTTGCTCGTGTTTCCCAACATCGATTCGGCCAACATTTCGTACAACCTGCTCAAAACGGCAGCAGGCGGCAATATCGCGATCGGCCCGGTTCTGCTGGGCGCAGCGAAGCCCGTCCATATTCTCACGGCGAGCGCCACTGTTCGTCGCATCGTGAATATGACGGCACTGACAGTCGCGGACGCCAACGCAGAGCGCTAGGCAGTGTGGCGACAGCGGTCGCTAACTTCAAACCCGCGCTCAAACCCTTGCGCCTGCTCAAAGATTGGGCAGGCGCTTGCTATTTGCGCGCCTCTGGTGCACACTTGCGGCCTTGAATTTGCGGGTTAACCCCAACCGGTTGACCCCCCAATTCGGCTCTCGCTCTTTTCTTTCTGGTGCCCCATGGCGGCTTACGCCTCGATCACGTCTCCGGTTTCCAAGTTTGCGCTTACCAGCTTGTTGTTGGTGGCTTTTGCAACTGGAGTTCAGGCACGTGAATGGTTCGGTACTGAAGCCGGTCGGCCCGTGCAGGAATCGATTGCGTTGGCCGAATTGCCTGTGCAAGGCCAGCGTACATATGAGGCCATTTTGAACGGTGGCCCTTTCCGGCATGAAAAAGACGGCGTGGTGTTCGGCAATCGCGAACGCCTGCTGCCGCAGGAGCGCCGAGGCCACTACCGAGAGTACACGGTCGATACGCCCGGCTCGCGCGATCGTGGTGCACGGCGCATCGTCTGCGGAGGCGAGCGTACGACGCCATCGGCCTGCTGGTACACGGCAGATCACTATGCGAGTTTTCGGCGGATCGAACCTTGAGCGACAAACAGAATTGGAAAGGCGCGAACGAGCGTCCTGACGAAATGATGAATACAACCATGGAAAGACCAGCGGAGATGACCCTATCCCTTCGTGGCGTGCGACCGAACATCGTGCAGTCGATTCGCGCATTTCGCGTGAACGACCTGCAAGAGGCAGCACATGCGGCCGGTCAGCACTTTCTATATGCCAACCTCGGCAACGCCCAGACCAAGCAGGATGTGCTGGATCTGATCGCTCAGCAATTCACCTTTCCGCAGCACTTCGGCAAGAACTTCGATGCGCTGTATGACTGCATGACGGACCCGTTGCACAAATCGGGCCCGCAGCCCGGTTTTGTGATCGTGCTCGAGCAGATCCCTGCGAACGCCAAGTTCGACAAGGAAGCGCGGGAGCAACTGCTGGACATCTTCCGTGACGCTGCCGATTACTGGGGAGACCGAAAGATACCCTTCCGGTGCTTCTATTCTTTTCTGTAGCCCGTTCTGCACAAACCAGCCAAGCAGAACGGGCGAACGAGGCTCAAATCGGCACCGCACCGGCCGCCGATATCGAAGTTCAGAATTCCGACCCAGCGGCAGAAAAAATGCCGACAGACAAATTGGTCGATGTTTCCCCGTTGGCGTTGCGCATGAGCAGCCCGTTCAACGCGGGATATTGGCTCGCTGCAGCGTAGGTGTTGCTCGCCCCCAGGCTTGCCCACTTCGTGTGGCCACCTACCCCCTACCGGGGGCAACACCAGCGGCCCGGCAGAGCCGGTTCCGCGGTGTTTCACTAACAAAGGCCCGTCAGTGACGGGCTTTTTTTCATTTTGGGAACTGCTGGGCCAGGGTTAGGTATTCGTGGACCGGGACTTCTTCGGCGCGGCGCTGGGTGTCGAAGGTGCCGGCGAAAGCCTTTTGATCCAGCCACTTGCCCAAGCTGTGGCGCAGCAGTTTGCGGCGTTGGCTGAAAGCGACCTGGACGATCTCGCCGAGCAGTTCCGCGTCAACCTTCGGCGGCTCCGCCAGCGGCACCATGCGGACCACGGCGCTATCGACACGGGGAGGGGGATCGAAGCTTTCCGGCGGCACGAAAAGAACGTTCTCCATCTCGTACCGCCACTGCAGCATGACGCTCAGACGGCCATAGTCCGAGGTTGCCGGTCGCGCAACCATGCGATCGATCACCTCTTTCTGCAGCATGAAGTGCTGGTCGGAGATCAACGGTGCGAAGCCGAGCAAGTGAAAGAGGATCGGTGTGGAGATGTTGTAGGGCAGGTTGCCTACGACGCGCAGGCCGGTGGAAGGCAGCGCCACGAGCCTGTCGGCAAGCACGGCGAAATCAACCTTCAGGACGTCCGACTCAACCACATCCAATTGACCGTGGCTGCGCAGACGCTGCGCCAGATCGCGATCGAGTTCAATTACGGTCAATCGGCCAAGGCGCTCGACGAGTGGTTGCGTGAGCGCCGCGAGCCCTGGGCCGATTTCGACCATTGCATCGCCGGGCTTCGGGGCAATCTCACGAACAATCGCGTCGATGATGCCTTGGTCAGCAAGGAAATGCTGCCCGAAGCGCTTGCGAGGGACATGAACGCGGCTCACGAGGAAGCGCGCGAAACCTTGGGGCGGCGCATCAGGTCTGCGGAGGGTCGCGGTATTCGACGTAGGCCCGCGCGCGCACTTCCTGGGCCCAAGTCTCGGTGGCTTGCTGGATCTTTTTCTCGCGCAGCACCGCGCGCGCTGCCTCACGCTGCTCGGTCTGGGTGAGCTTGGCTTCTCGGCGACCTTCCACCAAGATCAGGTGGACCCCGAAGCGAGACACCACCGGATCGCTGATCTGACCGGGAGCGAGGCCGTTCATTGCATCTTCGAACTCGGGCACGAACTGGCCCGGGCGCGCCCAGCCGAGGTCGCCGCCTTCCTTGGCGCTTGCGTCTTCCGAGTTGTCCTTGGCAAGGCTCGCGAAGTCCGCCGAACCCTTTTGCACGCGATCCTTGAACTCGGCGAGTTGCGCGACCGATTGAGCAGTGGTGCGCTTGGGATCGTTGCGCAGCAGGATATGACGCACGTGCGTCTGCGTGACGACCGCGTCGGTCGCGCCAGGCTGCGATTTGGACAGCAGCTTGAGCACATGAAAGCCTGCTGGCGACCGAACCGGGCCGGCGATTCCGTTGACCGGGGTCGACTGTGTAGCTTCGACGAAGAGTGGCGGATAACGCTCGGCACTGCGCACCCCGAGCGCGCCACCCGCAGCGCGGTCCGCGTCGGAATTTTCCTGAACGAGCTTTGCGAAATCCTCGCCGGCCCGCGCGCGCTGGGCGAGGCTCTGCGCGCGCTGCTGCAGCTTTGCGATGTCTGTCTCGCTCGCGTTCTCGGGCACGGCGACCAGCAGCTGCGCGATGTTGATGTTCGGCGCGATTGCCGCGTTGCCGCCGGCACGCTGTTCACGAATGAACTGGTCGACTTCGACGTCGCTGATCTTGACCTTGGCTTCGATCTCGCGATCGCGCAGGCGGGTCAGCATGAGCTGATCACGAAGCTCGCGCCGGAACTGCTCCTGCGAGAGTCCCTCGGCCGCCACCCGGCGGCGCAGCTCGGCAAGGCTGATCTGGTTCTGCCGGGCCACCGCCTGTTCGGCCTGGTCGATTGCAAGGTCGTCCACCTTGATGCCGTTTTCCTGGGCCATCTGCAGCTGGGCGTGCTCGTTGATGAGCCGCTCCAGCACCAGACGCGTCAGCTCAGGCCGGGGCATGCGGTCGGCTTCGGGGTTCTCTCTCAGGATGCGCTGAACGCGCGCCTGCACCTCTGTGTTCGTGACGGGTTCGGAGTTGACCAGTGCGACGATGTACTCGGCCGAGCGCTGCACGTTGGGCGGCGCGACCCTCGTGTCGGCCGGGACCGGAGGCGCGATGCGCGGCCCCGAGCGCATGATGTCGGTGATGCCTTGCGCGCCAGAAGCGGTGGCCAGGGTCGCCATGCAGGCAAGCGTAAGGATGGAGCGAATGTGTTTCATGGCGAAGCTCTATCTCAGTCGTAATTGGTGTAGCGGCTCGGCGCGGCGCCGGGTTGGCGTAGAGGGGTGTAGCGCTGGATGTTTTGCGTCAACGTGCGAAGCGGGCTCGTACCGATGCTGGCGAAGCCGACCAGCTCGAGCTGGAACATGATTCGCGTACTGGCTGTGACTTGCCCGGTGGTGATACGTTCAACAACCACGCGGCCGATCCAGCAGCAGCCGTCGTATTCAAAGCCGAGTACGCCGTCGGTGAGTTTGCTGTCTTGCAGACTGTAATTCAGACGGCCTACAGCGTACCAGCGCCCACCCCCCTGACCCCGCCCCGAGCCGAGGTCCTTGCCTTTGTCGCCCCAGAGATCGTTGATGGGCCACTGCCAGCCGACATCGATCGATTGGTTGCCGTCATTGTTGGAGACTCTGGTCCCGTCCGCGGCTGCGGCGTAGCTGCTTGCCTGGTAGCGATAGGCGGCGCTGATCGTGCGATAAGGTCCGGGACTATAGCGGGCGGTCAGCGCGGTGCGCTCGGAGTTGTGCTGGTCCGGGTTGTATTGAACAGTGCCGTCGAAGGTCCACTTGGGCGTCCAGTTGATCTGCGCGCCGAGCAAGAGGTCGCTGAAACGGTCTGTCACAGGAACTCCGCCCGGCAGCGTGACGAGTTCATCGGCAAAACGCAGCCGCTGCGCGATACCGAAGCGGGCAGCCTCGGCGCCCGTGTCCGGATCGATCAATCTCGAAGTCACGCCCAGCGTGAGCAGGTTGCTGTCGGATATCCGGTCATTGCCGGAGAAGGCGTTCTCGGTGTAGACCGTCGCAAAGTTGAAGTCGTTGGCCGCTGAATCGTAGTTGGGCAACTCGTTCTGGTTGCGAAAGGGCGTATAGACGTAGAAGGCGCGAGGCTCGAGCGTCTGCCGGAACGCACGACCGAAATAGTTCGCGTCGCGCTCGAAGATCATCCCGCTGTCGAGACTGAAGGTCGGCACCGTCACGTTGGTTGAAGTCAGCCCGTTGATCGGCGCGTCGAACTGATAGGCGCGGGCATTCACCATCACCTTTGGAATGACGAACGTGCCCGGGGTCAGGAAAGGCCGGCTCAGCGAAAGCTGCGTGAAAGCGCGCTCCCCGTCGGGCTGCCCCTGCAAGATTGGGTCGCCCTGGAAACGCGTGTAGTCGTTGTTGAACGAAAAGTCCAACCCGGCCGGGCCGTCGTACTTGTTGTAGTTGGCCGTGATCTGCGGCATGCGGTCGTATGGCGGAATGATCGGCGAAGGCGCGTATTGCAGCGTCTGATAACTCAGCGCGCGGGCCATGCCGCTCCAGTCCCCTGAACCCCATCGCAGCGCGCCATCATTGGCAAGCAGCCGCGTCGTCAGGGACGGAGTCCGCGTGAAGTCGCGCCAGTAGTTGTCGTCGCTCACGCGATTGATGCTGAGGGAGCCGGTCAGATAGTCGAGGCCGAGCGGTTTGGGGTCGAAAGTCTGGTTGTGTTGGGTCCAGACGCCCCAGCGGTCTTGATCGCGAAGGCGGTCGTACGGCATGTAGTCCGCGCGAATCTCGCCCTGGTACGTGTTCTCAAGATATCGGAACTCGTTTCCGAGATTGATGCCGCGCTTGCTCATCAGCGTCGGATAGAACGTTGCATCGCGATTCGGGGCAATGTTCCAGTAGTAGGGCGTGGTCACTTCGATGCCGTTGACACTGTCGATGCCGATCACCGGCGGCAGCAGACCGGACTTGCGCGCGTTGCTCAGAGGAAAGCTGAGCGAGGGGAACGGCGGAGTGCTGATGCCCATGAAGGTGACCTGCGCGCTTGTCGCCACCCCGATGTTTTCTTCCGAGTCGGTGGTGATGGTCTTGGCGCGCAGGAGCCAGGCGGGCATCCAGCCCGGATAGTCCTCGGGACGACAGGTGGTGTAGGTCGCGATGCGTGCGACGGAGACATTGCTGTCGATGAAGTCGATTCGCTCCGCGTCTCCCCGCCCGCCATTGGCGAGGAAGGAGTAGCGGACCTTGTTGAAAAACCCTTCGAAGGATTCGAGCTTGAGCTCCAGTTCGGGGCCTTCGTAGACATTGCCGGCCTGGTTCACATGGACGTTGCCGGTCGCGCGGGCGCGATCTTCGGGCTGGTAGTACTCCAGCCGGTCGGCGCGAATGAAGGTGTCGCCACGACGCAGCGTGGCGTTGCCTTCGACCACCGTCTCGAGATCGGGCCTGCCGGAGATGCGATCTCCATCCACGAAGCTGGGCCGGTCGCCGCGCTGCGCGGGCGTGATCACTTCGGCAAGCTGCGGTGTGCGCTTGAGCACGAGCGGAGCATCCAGTTCCGTATCCTGCGCCCGCACGGCGTGCGCATGCAACAGTGCGAGCGTCAGCACCGCCAGCGGCAAGGGCGGGCGGCACCGGCGCCAGGCAGCTCGGTTCAGGTCAGGCATCGGTACGGAACAAATATCTTCTGAAGGGGAAGGGCGGCGCCGACGGCCGTCGAGTTGGGAGAGCCCGCGCAAGGCGGATTTGTAGAATCAATTATCCATGACAGCCTCTTCGTCCCCGGTCGACCGCGCCGCATCTCCCCTTCATTCCCCAGCGTGGACCGATCCGGCCCGTGCCCAGGCGTTCAACCGCTGGATGGATCGCGTTGCACCAGCGCGCCAATTGCAGCCGCAGACCGTGCGGCTCGCCTCGGCAGACGCCAGTTTCAGACGCTACTTCCGGGTCGACACGAGCGACGGCGCCAAGACCCGCATCATCATGGATGCACCGCCCGCCCAGGAGAACAGCGCCCCTTTCGTTCAGATCGCCAAGCTGATGAGCGACGCAGGCGTCACTGGGCCCACGGTGCTCGAGTGGGATCAGACCGACGGATTCCTGCTACTCGATGACCTGGGTGCGCACACGATGCTCGACGTGATCGATCCCGCCGACTCTGGCGCGGCGCGGCCTCTCTACGAGCAGGCGATCGATGCACTGATCCGCTGGCAACTGGCATCGAAGCCGAATGTCCTGCCTCCTTACGATCGCGCGCTGCTGGAGCGCGAGCTTGCGCTGTTTCCGCAGTGGTACATCGCCAGGCACCGAGGAATTTCGGTGGAGGGGCAGCTCAAGGAGCGTCTCGACCGCAGTTTTGCATTGATCGTCGAGAACAATCTCGCCGCGCCGTGCGTGTACGTGCATCGCGACTTCATGCCTCGCAACCTGATGGTCAAGGAGGGACAGGCGCTGGGCGTGCTGGACTTCCAGGACGCGGTTCATGGCCCGATCACCTATGACATCGCAAGCCTCATGCGCGATGCGTTTCTGAGTTGGGACGAAGAGTTCGTGATCGACGTCACCGTGCGCTATTGGGAGCGGGCCCGCAAGGCTGGTCTGCCTGTCGACGACGATTTCGGTGCGTTCTATAGGGGCGTCGAATGGATGGGTCTGCAGCGCCACCTGAAAGTCGCGGGCATCTTCGCGCGGCTCACGGTTCGTGACGGCAAGCCCAAGTACCTGGCCGATACGCCGCGGTTCATCGCCTATATCCGCGCGACCGCCAGTCGCTATCGCGAACTCACACCGTTGCTGCGCGTGATCGACGAAGTCGAAGGCACTCAGCCGTTGAGCGGCTTCGCCTACGGACGCATGTGACGGCGCGATTTCACTGCGCTGTGGCGCTGGTCGAGAACAGCTCGCTCACGCTGCCGCCCGGTGCTGCGCGCCACGTGCAGGTGCTTCGGATGCAACCCGGCGATGCGCTGACCCTCTTCGATGGCAGCGGCGGCGAATTCGCGGCGACCGTCGACCGCATGGGGCGGAGCGACGTCGATGTCACAGTCGGCGCGCGCAAGCCCATCGAGCGCGAGGCTGCGCGAGCGGTGCACCTGGCCGTCGGTATGCCGGCCAACGAACGGATGGATTGGCTGGTCGAGAAAGCGACCGAACTCGGCGTCGCGAGCATTCAGCCGCTCGTGACGGCACATGGGGTGCTCCGGTTGTCAGGCGAAAGGGCCGACAAGAAGCGCCTGCATTGGGAAGCCATCGCAATTTCGGCCTGCGAGCAATGCGGACGCAACCGTGTTCCGGTGATTCATCCGGTTCGGCCGCTGGCAGGGTGGCTCGCGGCATCGGCGGACGATTCGGAACGGTTCATCTTGAGCCTCACCGAAGGAGCTTGGTCGGCGCACGAAGCGGCGGCCAGCATTCAGCGTTCGGTTTGGGTCCTGAGCGGCCCGGAAGGCGGCCTCAGTGCTTCAGAAGAAAAAGAAGCGCTGGTCCGCGGCTTTGCCCCGCTGACGCTGGGACCGCGTGTCTTGCGCGCTGAAACAGCCGCGCTCGCTGCGCTGGTGTTGCTCACCGATTCGCAATGAAAGATCAAAGAATGATGTCATCTCGCCTCATTTCCTTGCCCTCGCGGGCTTTGCTGCCGTCGCGCATGGCGCCCATCGTGCTTGCCGCAGCATGCATCGGCGGCGGCGCGCACGCACAAGTCTCCGCTGTGGCGCCGACGCCGTCGCAGGTTCGGCCCGCAGTCGACGAGGCGTATACGCAGCTCCTGGCCGCACCGGCCGTCAAGCAGTTGCTTGATGCCGTCAAGGCTGACCATGAGCGTTCGGTCGAGGATCTGAAGGCGCTCACCGAGATCGAGGCGCCGCCGTTCAAGGAGCAGAAGCGCGCCGAAGCGTTTCTTGCGCGACTCAAGGCACTCGGCCTTGCGGACGCCAGGATCGACGCCGAGGGCAACGTGATCGGCGTGCGCAAAGGTACCGGCAACGGGCCGACACTGCTGATCTCGGCGCATCTCGATACGGTCTTTCCCGCAGGCACGGACGTCAAGGTCAAGGAGCGGGATGGAAAGCTCCATGCGCCTGGCATCTCGGACGACACACGGGGCCTTTCCGTGTTGCTCTCCTGGCTCAAGGTGCTGAACGATCACAAGGTGCAGACGGTCGGCGACCTGATGTTTGTGGGCAATGTGGGCGAAGAAGAACTCGGCAACTTGCGCGGCATGAAGGCCATTTTTCGCGATCACCCGGAGATCGACGGCATGGTTGGCCTGGAGCCGGCGCCGGACGGAACCGTTCTCGTGCTCGGTACCGCCAGCCATCGCTACGAAGTGAACTTCAAGGGCCCGGGTGGCCACAGCTACGCGGCGTTTGGTCAGGTTCCGAGCGCGATCCACGGGATGGGTCGCGCCATCGCAAAGATCGCCGACATCAAGACGCCGAGCTTTCCCAAGACGACGTTCACCGTCGGCACCGTCGGCGGTGGAACCTCCGTCAACACCATCGCGCCGGATGCGCGAATGGCGGTGGACATCCGCTCGGACGAAATGGGCGCCTTGCTGGACACTGAAAAGAAGGTGCTGTCCGCAATCGACGAGGCCGTAGCGGAAGAAAACAAGCGCTGGAATGTCACGACCCTCAGTGCATCGACCAAGCTTATCGGCGATCGGCCAGGCGGACGCACAGGGTCGGATTCTGTGGTCGTCGAGGCGGCGGTCCGCTCCAACGCCGCTTTCGGCCATAAGACGCTCCTCACCGGCGCCAGCACGGATGCCAACGTGCCGATGTCGCTGGGGATCCCGGCGATCATCATCGGTAGCGGAGGCAAGACCGGCGGCTTTCATGCGCTGTCTGAATGGATCGACGTGACAGATGGTTGGCAGGGCGCGCAGAATGCGCTCGCGACCGTGCTTGGGCTGGTCGGCGTGCAGGGTGTGAGCGAGCCGCTGCTGGCCAAGCGGACACCGCGCCCCAAGTAACGCCGCGTTCCACATCCTTCATTGCTTCAGGAGCCCATCATGGGATTGCTCGATTCGGTACTCGGTCAGGTGCTCGGCGGCGCGCAGGCGCAACCTCAGGAAGGCGGTCCCGGCGGGCTCAGCGGCCTCGAGGGGCTCGGCAATCTGGGCGGCATTGCCGGCGCCCTTGGCGGGCTGCTCGCTAACAACAGTGAAACTGGTGGCCTCGGCGGGTTGGTGTCCAAGTTCGATCAGGCCGGGATGGGCGACGTCATCGGCTCGTGGATAGGCAAGGGCGAGAACGCGCCCATCTCTGGAGGCCAGTTGCAGGACGTGCTGGGCAGCGACGCGATCTCCGGCATCGCGCAAAAGCTCGGGATGAACAGCGCAACCTTGCTGCCATTGCTCGCAACGCTGCTGCCCACCTTGATCGATCACCTGACGCCGAAGGGGCAGGTGCCTGCCGAAGGCCTCGGCAATCACGATGATCTGCTGTCATCCCTGAGCGGCTTGCTTCAAAAGGGCTGACGACCGCAGTCCTTCGTTCATGCCATGAATCGCAATCTCTGGCTGCTGACCATTTGCCAAGGCTTGTTCCTGACGAACAACGTCACGTTCATCGCAATCAATGGTCTCGTCGGATTGGCACTCGCGCCGCATGGCTGGATGGCAACGCTGCCCGTGATGGGCTACGTGGTGGGCGGCGCGCTCGCGACCGGCTTGGTGGCGCGCACCCAGCGCCGTCTCGGTCGTCGACGTTCATTCCAGATCGGCATTGCAGTGGCGCTGTTCTCGGCGCTGCTGTGCGCGCAAGCTGCTGTCTGGAAGGACTTCTGGCTCCTCTGCTTTGCGACGCTGGTCGCTGGCTACTACAACGCCAACGCCAGCCTTTACCGATTTGCCGCCGCGGAACTCGCCGCTCCCGAATGGCGCGAGAAGGCGGTGTCGCTGGTGATGGCTGGTGGTCTGATCGGTGCTGTCGCGGGGCCGAATCTCGCCGCGGTCACGCGCAATTGGTTCGAAGTGCCGTTCGCTGGTGCGTACCTCGCCCTGGCGGTGATCGCGCTGGCGTCGATGGCGATGATGCAATTCATCGACTTTCCCGCGCCACCGGCCAAGAACGCATCCGCAGGCGGGCGATCGCTTTCCGAGATCGCACGTCAGCCGGTATTCATCGTTGCCGCTGTCTCGGGCGCGCTGGGATTCGGTGTCATGAATCTGCTGATGGCCGCGACGCCGATCGCCATGCAGGTGTGCAGTCTTCCATTTGAAGATGTAGCGCTCGTCCTTGAATGGCACGTGATCGGGATGTTTGCGCCGGGCTTCTTCACCGGTCACCTGATCCGCCGGTTCGGCGCGCTGCCGGTCATGGGTGTCGGATTGCTGCTCAACCTGGGGTGCATCGCCGTCGCGCTGTCTGGCGTGGACTTGCATCGGTTCGTGATTGCGTTGTTCATGCTGGGAGTGGGCTGGAACTTTCTCTTCACCGGCAGCACGACCTTGTCGCTGACCGCGTACACGGCCGAGGAAAGGGACCGGGCGCAAGGCGCGCTGAACTTCTGTGTCTTCGGGACCCTGGCGATCAGCTCTTTCGCGTCAGGCGTACTGGTCACGACACAGGGATGGCGCTTGCTTAACTTCGGCTCGTTGGTGCCAGTGGTGCTGACCGGCCTTGCGCTCTTGTGGCTTGCGCGGCGGCGCGCCGCGTCCGCCCCGGCAGCCGCCTAGGGATTCGGAAAGCGTTCGGCCAACCAGTGCTCGAGCCTGTCGAAGACGGGCTCAGCGTCGCGTTCATTGAAGATTTCGTGGAAGTGGCTCGTGTAGCACGTGGTGCTCACAGTCTCAGGCGGCGCCGCACTTTCGAATGCGCGGCTGCCCGCGGGAGAAACAAGGCGATCATCCCCGGCGTAGATGAGCAGCGTCGGCACGCGCCAAGCGGCAGCAGCCGACTGCACCGTGGTGCCCTCATCCGCCAAAAAGCTCGCCAGCCGCGCGCCGATGCGATCGTGACACAGCGGGTCGGCTCGATACGCTTCTGCCACCGCGGGATCGTGCGACAGATACTTGAGGTCGAGTCCATTGCTCACGCGCAATTCGGGCGCGAGCCGCGACAGCATTGCGATCAGGAGCTTCTGGAATCGGCTGAGACCGGGATCGAGTGCTGGCGACGAAAGCACCAGTGCATCTACCGTGCGCACATCGCGCGCGACGAAGCTTGCAGCCACCAGCCCACCCAGGCTGTGGCCAAGCAGAACCACCGGGAGCCCCGGGTGCCGGCGCCTGGCATCGTCGACCACGAGCGCGAGATCTTCGGTAAGGCGGTTGGACGTCGGCAAACCGCCGCGCGCGCCGGTGGAAGCGCCATGGCCATACTGATCGAGGGCGAGCACTTCGAAGCCCCACCCATTGAGTCGCTGTGCGACATGCGCATGGCGGCCGGCGTGTTCGCCCAAGCCATGAACGATGACGACGACGGCTCTTGCAACGGTACGTCCTGGTGGCCAGACGTGCAGCGCCAATGTTTCGCCGTCGGGCGTTCGCAGCGCTTGATGCACCTGCGGCGCCGCTTGCGTCGGACGAGCGCTCAAGCAGCGACGGCGTTCGCCGCCGGCAAGGCCGCGATGACCTCCGCCACCGCCGCCGTCAGTTTCTTGGCATAAGGGACATGCAGGAACTCGTTGGGCCCGTGCGCATTGCTCTTGGGGCCCAGCACACCGCAGACCATCATTTGCGCCTTCGGGAAGCCGACACTCAACATGTTCATGAGCGGGATGGTGCCGCCTTGCCCGATGTAGCCGCAGCTCGCGCCGAAGTGCGCCTGTGACGCGGCATTCAGCGCATGCTCGAACCATGGCGCGGTGTCGGGGGCGTTCCATCCGGTCGCGCCGCCATGGCTCTCGAAGGTGACCTTGGCCTGGTAGGGTGCGTTGTCCTCGAGCAAAGACTTGAGCTGTTGCACTGCCTGACCCGCATCGACCAGCGGCGGCAGACGCAGTGACAGCTTGAATGCGGTGTAGGGGCGCAGTACGTTCCCGGCGTCCTTCAACGCCGGGAACCCTTCGGCGCCGGTGACGGAGAGCGTGGGCTTCCAAGTGCGATTCAGCAGCGCCTCCACCGGGTCCGTCGTGGTCGGCAGCGCAAACGCCGATGCGCCGCCGCAATCGTAGTGCGCCCACGGAAAGCGTTTGTAGACTTCTTCGCCAAGGATCGCGGCCGTCGCCTTGGCCTGCGACAACCGTTCAGCCGGGACCGCGCAATGAAAACTCTCGGGCAGTAGACGGCCGGTCTTGCTGTCTTCGAGTCGGTCAAGGACCTGCCGCACGATGCGGAAGCTCGACGGCACCAATCCCGAAGCGTCGCCCGAGTGCACGCCTTCGGTCAGGATCTCGACCTTCAGCGTACCGCTCGCCATGCCGCGCAATGAAGTGGTGAGCCAAAGCTGATCGTAGTTGCCCGCGCCCGAATCGAGACAGATGACGAGCGACACGTCGCCCAGTCTCGGCCGCAATGCGTCGACATAGGGGAGCAGATCGTATGAGCCGGATTCCTCGCACGTTTCGATCAGACCCACGATGCGCGGATGTGCCGCGCCTTGGGCTTTCAGCGCCTGGATTGCTGCCACGCTCGCATAGACGGCGTAACCGTCGTCCGCGCCTCCGCGTCCGTACAGCAGGCCGTCTTCGTATTTGGGTGTCCAGGGGCCGAGGTCGTTGCGCCAGCCGGTGAATTCAGGCTGCTTGTCGAGGTGGCCGTACATCAGCACGGTTTCGGTCATGTCCGTACCGGTCGCCGCCAGCTCGAAGAAGAGCACCGGCGTGCGGCCTTCGAGCCGCACGATCTCCAGCTTCAGGCCATCGACCTTCTGAGCTTCGACCCAGGCAGCGGCATTGCGCATCACGGTTTCGAGGTAGCCGTTCTGTGCCCACTCCTTGTCGAAGCCCGGGGACTTGGCTGGGATCGCGATGTAGTTGGTGAGTTGCTTGACGATGTCGTTGTCCCATTGGGACGAGACGTCGGACAGTGCGCGCCCGGCGTCGAGCAGGCCGGCGGGCATTTCGCGGTGGAGAGGGGCGTTCATGAAAGTACTCCGCGGGGTGAGGAGAACGATGTTAGTGGGTCTTGGCCGGTCGTGCGCAGATGGCAAGCACCCGCTGGATGGGATAAAAAGGCGTGCTTCGCCATTGCTTCCGAGGAATGCCATGCCTGCGCGCATCCAGCTTCGCCTTTGTCACCTGCCCGCCACCGCGGGAAAGGGCCCGAAATGAACGCCGCTGCTGAGCGAATCCGTGTCGGCATTGGAGGGTGGACCTTCGAGCCCTGGCGCAACAACTTCTATCCGGCGGGTCTTCCGCACGCGCAGGAACTGAACTACGCGAGTCGCCACGTCACCGCCATCGAGGTCAACGGCACCTACTACAGCACCTTCAAGCCGACGACTTTCAAGAAGTGGCACGACGAGACGCCGGACGATTTCGTGTTTTCGATGAAGGCTTCGCGCTTCTCGACCAATCGCAAGCAACTCGCCACGGCAGGTGAATCGATCAAGCGTTTCGTGGACAGCGGCATCGGCGAACTCGGCAGCAAGTTGGGGCCGATCGTGTGGCAATTCATGCCGACTAAACAGTTCGACCCGGAAGATCTCGCAGCGTTTTTGGAACTGCTGCCGAAGAAGGAAGGCAGCCGTGCGCTGCGTCATGTGCTGGACGTGCGCCATGACAGCTTTCGAACGCCCGAGTACCTTGCGCTCGTCCGCAAGCACAAGGTGGCGACCGTCTTCACGGATTCGCCGAAGTTTCCGTCGTTTGCCGACCTGACGGGCGACTTCGTCTACGCGCGCCTGATGAACAGCGACGCGAAGCTTGCGTCCGGATACGCGCCGAAGGCGTTGGACGAATGGGCCGAGGCCGCGAAAACCTGGGCCGCGGGCGGAACACCCTCGTCATTGCCCCATGTTGAAGAAGACAAGTCAGGCGCCTCGAAAGCGCGTGACGTGTTTGTCTACTTCATCAACGGCGCAAAAGAAAAGGCACCGGCGGCCGCCGGTGCCTTGATCGAGCGACTGAGCTGACCCGTGATGCGCGTCAGGCAGCGGCGTGAAGAGCCGCCGCGGGCTTGCTGCTGCCGGCCGCCGCGGCGCCGAAGGTGATCTCGCCTGAAAGCTGGCCGCCTTCTTCGATGATGATCTTTCCGTAGCGGATCTTGCCGGTGACCTTGCCCGTGGAGTGAATCACGAGCTTTTCGCGAACCGTCAGATTGCCGTCGAAGAGACCGCGGATTTCGGCGATGTCGATTTCCGCCGAGCCTTTGAACGCTCCTTGTTCGGCGATCTGCATCACGCGCGAATCCATCGTGGCTTCAACAAGGCCTTCGACGACGAGCGTGTCGCAATCGGTGATCTCGACACCCTTCAGTTTGATGTTGGGACCCACGGTCAGCTTGCTGCCGCCCTCCTTGGGGGCGGCGACGCTGGCAACTGCGTTGGCGGCCTGCGTGGTGAGCGTCGAGGGACTGACGGGCGTACCGGAAAGATTGGTACCGGAACCCATCAGCGGCGCGGGGCGGGAGGTGACATTGTCGGCAGCGTCGCGATCACGCTTGCCGAAGAAGGGGGACTGTGTGGCCAATGGGTAGCTCCTCAAAATCGCCTATCGTAAGAACGCCGTCACCGAAGGCGGCACTTCATTGCGCAATAGGCGTAACTGAATAAGTCCAAAGCGTGATGCCTGCGAACTTTTGTGCTCGCGCGGCCGAGCATGTTCGGCCAATCACGCGCTAAGCCACGCAACTCGCCCTTGCGTCACGTCGTCCAGTCGTGCGATGAACGCATCCGCGGCCGATTGCGGGAGGGTGAACGAGAAACGCACTTGGCTGTCGTGATGCACCTCGTCGAGCGTCGCGCCCATTGCGGCGATCTCGCGGCGCAGCAGTCCTTCGAACGCATAGGCGACTGCGCAATTCAGAGTGCGCAAACGCACCAATGGAATGAGCGTCGCGCCAACGAGCGCTTGCGCAACGCTGTCGGTGTAGGCGCGCACCAGGCCGCCCGCACCGAGCTTTACGCCGCCGAAGTAGCGCACAACCGTGGCCAGCACGCTTTCGAGATCGTGATGGCGGAGCACTTCGAGCATGGGCCGTCCAGCAGTGCCGCTTGGCTCGCCGTCGTCGTTCGCCGCCGATTGGCCTCCGGCCATCAATGCCCAGCAGACATGAGCGGCTCCGGGATGTTCGGCGCGAAGCGCGGCCACCACGGCTTGCGCCGCTTCGCGATTGGCGACCGGCTGGACGCAGCCGATGAATCGGCTTTTCTTGATGATCAGCTCGCTGTGCGTCGGAGCAGCAAGTGTGAAGGACATGGGGGTCGGGCGCTCGCCGCCCATCTTCGCCGGGTATATTGGTATTGGGTATTGGCTATTCGCCGCGCTCGAACTTGAACACTGCCGTGCTGGCGCGCGCATTCGGAAGCCAGCGCACTTCGTGTCCCGCTTCGAGGCCGAAACAGTCGAGCACCCGCAAGCGGTTCTTGCGCGCGAGCACTCCGAAGTCCTTGAATGTCCCGACACGGATGTTGGGCGTGTCGTACCACTGGTAGGGCAACCGGCGCGTCACGGGCATGCGGCCACGCGCGATGCTGATGCGGTTGGGCCAATGCGCGAAATTCGGGAACGCGACGATGCCGATGCGCCCGACGCGGGCGGTTTCGCGCAGCATCACCTCGGCGTTGCGCAAGTGCTGCAGCGTGTCGATCTGCAGCACAACATCGAAAGACGCGTCGTCGAACATGGCCAAGCCTTCGTCGAGGTTCAGCTGGATCACGTCGACGCCGCGTCGCACGCATTGCAGCACGTTGCCATCGGCAATCTCGACGCCGTAGCCGCTGCATCCGCGCTCGCGCTGAAGAAGGTCGAGCAACGATCCATCGCCGCAGCCCAGATCGAGCACGCGAGAGCCCTCCGGCACGAGTCGCGCAATGAGGCGTTGCGTATCGAGATCACTCATGCCGGTGCGACTTCCACGCGCTTGGGTGACAGGGTCTGCTCGCCAGCGATGCGCTCGAAGTACGAGCGCACGACGCTCATGTAGCGCACGTCGTCGAGGAGAAAGGCATCGTGCCCATGCGGCGCGTCGATCTCCGCATAGCTCACGTTGCGGCGGTTGTCGAGCAGCGCCTTGACGATCTCCCGGCTGCGCGCCGGAGCGAAGCGCCAGTCGGTCGTGAAGCTGACCAACAGAAACTTGGCCGATGCTTTGGCCAGCGCGGCGCGAAGGTCGCCGCCGTGGGTTCGCGCGGGGTCGAAGTAGTCGAGCGCGCGCGTGATCAGCAGATAGGTGTTGGCGTCGAAGTACTCGCTGAACTTGTCGCCGTTGTAGCGCAGATAGCTTTCGATCTGGAACTCGACCTCTTGCGTCGAATAGAGGAAGTCGGTGTTGACGGCGCTCCCTTCGACCGCACTGCGCAGGGCCCGACCGAATTTCTCGTTCATGAGGTCGTCGCTCTGGTAGGTGATATGGCCGACCATTCGCGCGATACGCAGGCCTCGTTTGGGGATGACACCGTGCTCGTAGAAGTGGCCGCCGTTGAAGTCGGGATCGGTCACGATCGCCCGGCGCGCCACTTCATTGAATGCAATGTTCTGTGCGGTGAGACTCGGAGCGCTCGCCACCACCACGGCATTTCGCACGCGCTCCGGGAATTGCAGAGCCCATGAGAGCGCCTGCATCCCGCCGAGGCTGCCTCCCATCACTGCAGCAAGCGTGTGAATGCCGAGCGCATCGAGCAACGCGGCCTGCGCATTGACCCAGTCTTCGACCGTGACCACCGGAAAGTCGGCTCCGTAGGCGCGGCCGGTTGCCGGATTGATGTGCATCGGCCCTGTCGAGCCGAAACACGAGCCGAGATTGTTGATGCCGATGACGAAAAACCGGTCGGTATCGACCGGCTTTCCGGGCCCGATCATGTTGTCCCACCAGCCTTCGGACTTGGCTTGGCCCGCGTACATGCCGGCGACATGGTGCGACGCATTGAGCGCATGACACACCAGCACCGCGTTGCTGCGGTCGGCGTTGAGTTCGCCGTAGGTTTCGAAAGCAAGTGTGTAGTCGGAGATCGAAGCGCCGCTGGTCAGGGCCAGCGGGCCGGCGAACTGCATGGATTGCGGAGTAACGACGAACGACATGAATGAAAAAGACCCGGCCTCGCCAAAAACGAGCCGGGTCGGCATCCGTCTTTAGCTGCATTTGTTAAGCGCCCGCAAGCTGGAGCAAATCGGCGCGTCGCGAAAGTATATGACGTTCTGTCTTTCAACCCCAGTCGATCAAAGCGACCACGCCCAGCGCCAGAAAGATGACGGCGGAGATGCCATGAACAAGCTTGATCGGCACGCGCTTGACGATGCGCTCCCCAAGCCACACGACCGGCGCATTCGCCAGCATCATCCCGAGCGTCGTGCCCAGAACGACCCACGCATAGGCATCCACATAACGCGCCGCGAGCATCACCGTTGCAATCTGCGTCTTGTCGCCCATTTCGGCGAGAAAGAAGGCGATGACGGTCGTCCCCAAAACGCCGAAGCGAGAAGACTTGGGAACCTCGTCGTCCTCGAGCTTGTCGGGGACGAGTATCCACAGCGCCATTGCGATGAACGAGCCACCGAGGATCCAGCGCAGGACGACCGGGCCCAGGAAGTGCGTCACCCAATTTCCGACGGCGCCCGCTAATGCGTGGTTGAGGACTGTGGCGGTGAGGATTCCGAGAACGATCGGCCAAGGCCTGCGGAATCTCGCGGCAAGCACGAGCGAGAGGAGTTGGGTCTTGTCGCCCATCTCGGCGAGAGCGACCACGCCGGTGGCAACGAAAAAAGCTTCCATGAATAAGGATCCCTCGGCCGAAGACGCAATTGACCGCACGACAACTCGGCCGAACCCGAAGTCGCACGGTCAAAGGTCTCGCCAGGCTGTCCGCTGCTTGCGCCATATCCCACTCGATGTAGGACAAGTCTGTTGACGCAAACCCTTCTCGCAATGGAAGGCGGCTACTCCCCGATGACTGCGGGGATTGTAGCGTGGCTTACCTCTTTCATGTAAGTTTGCACTAACATCAAATATATTTTGCGGGCGACATCGGTCCGGGCAAATTCCTACTTGCGCAACTTTTATTTCCCACATAATGCGCGAGCCTCCCTCTGAATTTCAGGTGGAGGTGATTGGGTGATCGGTCAGTTTCGCGCAACATTGGCGGATTCCGCCTTGCGGTGCTCTCGGGACTCCATCGCTTTTTTTACGTGTTTATTAGGAGTCCCTTGATGGGCAACAAACTGTACGTCGGTAATCTGCCTTACTCGGTGCGTGACGGCGATCTCGAGCAGGCTTTCGGCCAATTCGGTGCCGTCACCAGCGCCAAAGTCATGATGGAGCGCGATACCGGGCGCTCCAAGGGCTTCGGCTTTGTAGAGATGGGCAGTGATGCTGAAGCGCAAGCGGCAATCAACGGCATGAACGGCCAGCCCTTGGGCGGCCGCAGCGTTGTGGTCAACGAAGCTCGCCCGATGGAAGCTCGTCCGCCTCGCAGCGGTGGTGGCGGCTACGGCGGCGGCGGTGGTGGTTATGGCGGCGGTGGCGGCGGCTACGGTGGTGGCGGCGGCGGTGGTCGCAGCGGCGGCGGTGGTGGTTACGGCGGCGGCGGTGGCGGCTACGGTGGTGGTGGCAGCCGCAGCGGCGGTGGCGGCGGCGACGGCGGTTTCCGCAGCCCTTACGGTGCTGGCCCTCGTGGCGGCGGCGGTGGTGGTCGCGGCGGCTACGGCGGCGGCAACGGCGGCAACAGCGGCTACTGATTCATTCCGACCGACGTCGAACAGCAAAAGGGCTCCTTTCAGGGAGCCTTTTTTGATGGCTATTCGCCAGCGCGCTTCTTGCGTCCGCGACCTTGCAGTGCGCGGTCGAACAACGCATTCGGAAGCAGGCGCAAGACCTTCGCGACCACGCCCATTTGCCAAGGGATCACCCGATAGCTGCTGCCCGACTCGATGACACGGAATGCCTTCTCGGCGAAGTCGTTCGGCTGCATCAGGAATGGCATGCCGTAGCGATTGCCCTGCGTCAGCGGCGTGTCGACGTACCCAGGCAACACGGTCACTACCTTGACGCCACTGGCCCGCATTTCTCCCCTGAGACTTTCGCAATACGCCACGACACCGGCCTTGCTCGCGCAGTAGGCCCCATGCCCCGGCAGCCCACGTATCGCGGCGACGCTGCCGATGCCGACGAGACGACCGCTCCCCCTTGCCTGCATGGCGCGGAGGAAGGGATGAAAAGTCGCAGCGAGCCCGATGTTGTTGATCGCCAACGTTCGGGCGAGCACGTCAAGATCGTCGCGCTCGGCAGTGTCCATGCCCACGCTGATGCCTGCGTTGGCGATCACCGCGTCGGGAACGCCCTGGCGTTCCAGGCATGCGTTTCCGGCCGCGACAACGCTGTCGATGTCCGCCACGTCGGCGTTGTAGATCTGGCAGCGAGCAGGATCCATCTGCCGTTCCACCGCCCAGGCTTCGATCTCCGCCGTGCGGCGGGCCACGAGCGCGAGATCGTAGCCCGCCGCATAGAAGCGGGCTGCGAGTGCCTGTCCGATGCCGCTGGACGCGCCGGTGATGAAAGCAAGGGTCATGGCTTTCGCTTCGGAGCCGGCGCAGCCATCGCTGCCGACGGCACCAGAAGGCCATGAACGCGACCCTTGAGATTGGCAATACCCGTCAGGTTGTCGTAGTCCATCGAATCGGCGGTGAACGTGTCCGCCCCGCGGGTCAGGATGACCGGCTTGTCCGATTTGACGCGCTCGGTGTCGGTGAAGGCATGCAGGAAATCGCCGCGAAACTCCAGCCGCGGCAGCGGAGCGCCTTTCGGCGTCGTCGCGGCATCGCGAATCACGATGGCATTGTCGAAAAGCTGGATCTCCGTGCCGTCGCCATTCGACAAACCGCGGTTCGCCGACCCGTGCATGACCAGGCCCTGGTCCGAGATGGAACGAAAGCGCACCTCGTCGACCTCGAGCGTGTCAGTGTCCGGATAGTGGCGTCCTTCCTTACCGAAAAGCTCCGTGCGCAAATCGCCGTTCGGTTGAAAGCTCTTGACCACGAAGTCGCGCATGAAGAAGTCGGGGTCGTGCGCCGGCGCTTCCTTGGCGGTGGGTTCGAGCAGCCTCGGCGCATTGCGAACGAGCCAATAGGTTCCCAGCGCGAGGGTGGCAGTCAGGATGAGCGGCAGATAAATCGTGACGCGATCGAATCCGTCGCGCAGGAAACTCCAGGCCGACTTCATGCGGGCAGGCCCCGCGCACCGTCCAGCAGCCGGCGGTAATGTCCGCCAGCCGTCAGGAGCAAGTCGCAGAACTCTCGAGCCGCGCCTTCGCCGCCGCGTGCGTTCGTCACGTGATGGGCAATCGCTCGCACCTCCGTATGGGCGTTCGCGGGTGCGGCCGCGAAGGCTGCGCGCGCAAGCACAGGCAAGTCGGGCCAGTCGTCGCCTATTGCGGCGGCATGTTGCCAGTCGGTTCCGAGGAGCGCGAGCATCGCCTCGGCGGCTGGCAGCTTGTCCTCGGTGCCGTAGCGCACATGCTGGATTCCCAACGCCTCGAGACGCACGCGGAGCGGTTTCGAATCACGCCCGGTGATGACCGCTGGCGTAATGCCCGCCATGCGCAGCAGCTTGAGGCCGTATCCGTCGAGGATGCTGAAACGCTTGAGCGTTTCGCCGTGCTCGCTGAAGTAGACGCCGCCGTCGGTCAGCACGCCATCGACGTCAAAAAACGCGACGCGAATGTCCTGAGCTGCCAAAAGCGTTTCCGGCCGGAATTCAATGGCCATCAAATGACTTTCGCGCGCATGAGATCGTTGATGCTGAGTGCTCCGATCAGGACGCCGGACGCATCCACCACCAGCACGCTGGTGATGCGATGTTGTTCCATGAGGTCGGCCGCTTCAGCAGCCAGCGCATCGGCGCGCAGCGTGCGCGGCCCGACGTGCATGACGTCGCCGGCAGTGAGCGCGCGCAAGTCGGCGCCGGTTTCGACCTGCCGGCGCAGGTCACCGTCGGTAAAGATGCCGATCGCCCGTCCTGTGGGGTCGACCACCGCGGTCGCGCCGAGTCCCTTGGCGCTCATCTCGCGCATCAGGTCACTCAGGCTGGCTGAAGGCGCGACGCGCGGCACGTCGTCGCCCGAGCGCATGACATCGCTGACGTGAGTCAGGAGCTTTCTGCCGAGTGCGCCGCCAGGGTGCGAACGCGCGAAATCATCGGTGCCGAAGCCACGCGCATCGAGCAGGGCGACGGCGAGTGCATCACCCAGCGCCATTTGCGCGGTGGTACTGGCCGTCGGCGCGAGGTTGAGAGGGCAGGCTTCTTTCTCGACGCTGCTGTCGAGCACGATGTCAGCGTGGCGCCCCAAGGTGGAGTCTCGGCGCCCGGTCATGCCGATCAATGGCACGCCTTGCCGCTTGACCACGGGAAGGATGACGGTGAGCTCTTCGACTTCGCCGCTATTGGAGATGGCGAGCACGAGGTCGACCGCCTTGATCATGCCGAGGTCGCCGTGGCTTGCTTCGGCGGGATGCACGAACATGGCCGGAGTGCCCGTCGAAGCGAGCGTGGCAGCGATCTTGCGGCCGACATGGCCGCTCTTGCCCATGCCCATGACGACCACGCGCCCGCGGACATCGAGAATTTTTTGGACCGCCTCGACGAAGCTCGGCCCGACACGCTCCTTCAGTCCGAGGACAGCAGCCGCTTCGATGTCGAAAGTGGTGCGAGCTCGCGCGAGCATGGCTTCAGGGTCGGCAGTCAGGGGCGAGTCGGGGCGAAAGCTCATCGCGGGATTTTATCGGGCGACGCCGGCGCGCCGGAATGCGCGCCGCTGAACCCTCGCACATTCAGTAGCATCAAGCCATGACCTCATTCGACCTGACGCTGATGTACTTGCTTGCCGCGGTCATCGGCGTGGTCGCGTGCCGCTCTCTCAAACTGCCGCCCATGCTTGGCTACCTGGCTTCCGGCGTCTTGATAGGCCCACATGCCTTTGCACTGGCCCAGAACTCCGAAGGCATCCAGCACCTGGGCGAATTCGGCGTCGTCTTCCTGATGTTCGTCATCGGGCTGGAATTCAGCCTCCCCAAGCTCCGCGCGATGCGCAGACACGTGTTTGGGCTCGGTCTTCTGCAGGTGATGTTGACCATCGCTATGGCGACCGCGGGCGCCTTGCTGATCGCCACGGTGCTGCCGCAGCAATGGCGTCTCGATTGGCAGACTGCCCTCGTGCTGTCGGGTGCGCTCACCATGAGTAGCACCGCGATCGTCGTGAAGCTGATGGCTGAACGCCTCGAGCTCGACAGTGAGCACGGCAAGCGCGTCATGGGCGTGCTGCTGTTTCAGGATCTCGCCGTCGTGCCGCTGCTGGTGCTGATTCCGGCTCTGGGCGCACCTCCGGAAGCGCTTCTCAAGGCGCTCGGTCTCGCGTCGATCAAGGCAATCTTCCTGATCGCCGTTCTCCTGTACGGCGGACCGCGCGTGATGCGGTGGTGGCTGACTTTGGTCGCACGGCGGCGCAGCGAAGAGCTGTTCATGCTCAACCTTCTTCTGGTCACCCTCGGACTGGCTTGGCTCACGCAACTGGCTGGCCTGAGCCTGGCTCTGGGAGCCTTCGTCGCAGGCATGCTTGTTTCCGAGACCGAGTTCAAACACCAGGTCGAGACAGACATCCGCCCGTTTCACGACGTACTGCTGGGCTTGTTCTTCATCACGGTCGGGATGTCGCTCGATTGGCATGTCGTCGTTCAGAGGTGGGTATTCGTTGCGGCGCTGCTGCTGATTCCGCTGGCCTTCAAGCTGGCGCTGGTGACGGCGCTCGCGCGCATGCTGGGTGCGACAAGCGGCGTCTCATTGCGCACTGGCTTGTATCTGGCCCAGGCAGGCGAGTTCGGATTCGTGCTCCTGGCGCTGGCACAGGGCCGAGGACTGCTGCCGGAATGGCTCGTCAATCCCGTCCTTGCATCGATGGTGCTGTCGATGCTCTCCACGCCTTTCATCATCATGTACAGCAATCGCATCGTGCGAAAGCTGGTTGCGAGCGACTGGCTCCAGCAATCGTTGCAGATGACAAGCATCGCCCGCAAGACGATCAACACCGCCCAACACGTGATCATCTGCGGGTACGGCCGCTGCGGGCAGAACCTCGCGCGCATGCTGGAGCGCGAAGGCATTCCTTATCTGGCGCTCGATCTCGATCCGGATCGAGTTCGCCAGGCCGCTGCGGCGGGGGACTCCGTCGTGTTTGGCGATGCGGCGCGGCTGCAGGCGCTCATGGCGGCAGGCCTGGCTCGTGCCAGCGCGGTGGTCGTGACCTACCAGGACGTCCCTGGTGCACTGAAGGTGTTGGCCAATACGCGCTCGCATGCACCGCAGGTGCCGGTGATCGTGCGTACACAGGACGATCGCGACCTCGAGAAGCTCCAGGCCGCCGGCGCCACCGAAGTCGTGCCCGAAGCCATCGAAGGATCCCTCATGCTCGCCAGCCACGCGCTCGCGCTCGTCGGCGTGCCGATGCGTCGCGTGATCCGCGTGGTGCAGGATCAGCGAGATGCGCGCTACAACCTGCTGCGCGGGTACTTCCATGGCGCCGATGACGACAAGGCCGATGAGGTCGACCATGAGCGGCTCAACACCTTCACTCTTTCGGCGGGAGCGCGCGCCATCGGGCAACCGCTCGCGCGACTTGCGCTTGAAGCATTGGGCGTACGCGTCGCCAGCCTGCGCCGCCGGGACGGAAAGACGGCAGACGCTACGGAGGAAGCGGTGCTCGCGGATGGAGATACGCTGGTGCTGTCAGGCAAACCTGGCGCGCTGGCGATGGCGATCGAGAAGCTGCAAAAGGGGTGATGCGGCGCCTTGCCCGTCAGTTGAGCAAGGACGGATTCCGCTTTTCTTCCTCGATCTGCTGCTGGCGTCGCACGGCTTCGCACTGAGCGTGCGCCCTGTAGTCGGCTTTGGCACACAGCGCTGCCATGCATCTTGCGCGTGCAAAGAAATTGAGGCCTTCGCAAGCGGACTGCGGACTGGGCGGAGCGGCGGGCGCTGGGGCCGGCTCGGGCGCGGCGACGGGGGACGGCGGAGGCGGAACTGCCGGCGCTGCAATGCGGACCGCTGCCGGCTTGCGCGCCTTGGCAGGTGCGGCGGCAGGCTTGATGGGCGCATCCTGCGGCGGCGCGAGCTGCGATTCTGCCTGGGGCGGTGCCGGTGGTGGCGGCGGCGGGGCCTCCGCCGCATCAGCGGCCGGCGCCGAAGCGGTTGACTCTGAAACAGGGGGCGAAGGTGTCGGCTGGACGACCGGCATGCGATCCAGGACTTTCGCCGGTTCGTTGACGGTTCGCGAGTTGAGCGCGTACCAGCCGCCGACCACGACGAGGATCGCGGCGATCAAGCCCCAAGAGGCGATTCGCCTTGACCCGCTCTCGCGCGAGCCCGTTTGGACCGTCTGGGGACTTGCTGCCGACGAGTTTGGACCCTTGGATTGCCATCCGCCCGACGGAAGAGATGCGTACAGGCCTCGCGACGGCGGTGAGTCTTCGACGCGCTCCAACTGGTGCCGCATGGGCATGCGCTGCGTAGCGGGCCAATCCTCTTCAGTGTTCTCTTCCGTATCGGGTCGGCCCTCAGTCGAATTGGCCGGCACAACGAGCCTGAGCCTATGGCCGCAACCCTTGCAGAACTTGGCACCGTCTCGGTTGGCCGTGCGGCAGTCCGCACATATTGCCGGCATGGTCAGGTCACCGCGACCCGTTTCGGCTTGTTCACCATCCGCTTGGCAATCACAGCGCCCAAAGCCAGCGTGAGTTCGAGCGCGAGATTCGGCTGGCGGTTGGACATTTCGGCAAATCGCAGCGCCGTCAATCGCCAGACACGGGCCGCACCCGTCGCAACCACATTGGCCGAGCGCGGCAACCGTGAGAAGAATGCGCCCTCGCCGACGACGGAACCAGGATTCAGGATCGCGAGTTGCATCTGCCCCTTTTCGCCGATCAAATGAACGCTGAGTGCGCCCCGTTCAATAAAAAAGAGCGTCCGGTCGACGGCGCCTTGATCGATGAGCACCTGGCCTGCAGGCATGTCGTGGGGTTGTAGATACGAGGCGACCGTTTCCCATTGCTGGGCATTGAAAGCGGGCGCAAACGCGTCGTAACTGGTGTTCTGAGCGATCGCGCGGCAAAGATCTTGAATGCTGGATGACATCGTTGTGAGCCCCTGCTGTGCCTGCTGGAGTATCTGCGGAAGCTTAAATGCATAGTGACACTTGTCACAAGCGCTTGCATTCTCGGTCACTTACCAATACAGAAGCGGGAAAAGATCACGCCCAGCAGGTCGTCGGCGCCAAATTCGCCGGTAATTTCGTTCAACGCGTTCTGCGCCAGGCGCAGTTCCTCGGCCAGAAGATCCAGGGACTGGGCTCGTGCTGCCAAGTGCTCTGCCGCCCAGTCGACATGCTGCTCGACGCGCGACAGGGCCTGTACATGGCGTGCCCTGGCCAGGTAGACCCCCTCGGGAACCGACTGCCACCCTGCGACTTCGAGCAGGCGGCCACGAAGCGCTTCGATCCCGAAGCCGGTCCGCGCGGACAGGTTGATGCCTGTGGATTCGGGCGCTGACGGCACAGCGTCCAGCTTGCTCCACACATCGATGACGGGGACGCCGATAGGTAGCTTGGTTGCCAGGGCGCCCGATATCGCCGAGTCCGCCTCCGCGTAGTCCGGCCACTGAGCGCGTGTGAGATCGTGCAGGAAGAGCACCGCGTCTGCGTCCTCGATCTGTCCCCAGGCACGCGCGATGCCGATTTGCTCCACTTCGTCGATGCTGTGGCGCAAGCCGGCCGTGTCCACCACGTGCAGCGGCACCCCGTGGATCTGGATCGTCTGCGAAACCACGTCGCGCGTCGTGCCGGCGACCGAACTGACGATGGCCAGTTCGGCACCGGCCAAAGCATTGAGCAATGAACTCTTGCCGGCGTTCGGTTGACCAGCGATCACGACCTTGATGCCTTCCCGCAACAGCGCGCCCTGCCGCGCACGTTGCTGAACAGACCCCAATTGCGATTTCAGCAAAGTCAGTTGGCCGGCGGCATCGGCTTCCTGCAGAAAATCGATTTCCTCGTCCGGAAAGTCCAGCGTCGCTTCGACCAGCATCCGCAGACGAACCAGGGCGTCGAGCAGTGTGTGGATTTCCTTCGAGAACTCCCCCGACAGCGACCGCCCTGCGCTGCGAGCCGCGGCTTCCGTGCTGGCATCGATCAGATCAGCAATGGCTTCCGCCTGGGCCAGATCGATCTTGCCGTTGAGAAAGGCGCGCTGGCTGAACTCACCGGGCTCGGCGACTCGCAGGCCACTGAGTCGAGGTTGGGCCGTCGCGGCATTGAGTTCAGCGGCAGCC
The DNA here is from genome assembly GCF_056394705.1 of Variovorax sp. 10N420. NCBI lineage: Bacteria > Pseudomonadati > Pseudomonadota > Betaproteobacteria > Burkholderiales > Comamonadaceae > Variovorax > Variovorax sp. 10N420. Next base: position 233,495 of record NZ_JBFTIJ010000009.1, read on the forward strand.
TCAAGGCATCGCGCCAGCAACAGTTGCAGCACGACTGGTCCCCCATGTGCTTGCAGCTCAAGAACATCCTCGCCCGTGAACGAGTGGGGCGCAGGGAAATGGATTGCGAGTCCATGGTCGATGGGCTCTCCCGTGGCGTCCCGAAACGGGAGGTACGTGGCCTCTCGCGGCTTGAGACTTCGGCCGCAGATCGCTGCGATCAGAGGCGCCATCTGCACTCCGGACACTCGCACGATCCCGACGGCACCGCGGCCTGAGGCCGTGGCAATGGCAACGATCGGATCGGTGGGACGCGCAAGCATGGCGTGATTCTTTCAGCAAGAAGGGCCGCTTGCGCGGCCCTTCTTCGATGAGAGTGTGATCGCCCCTACTTCTTGGGGGTCTTGTTGCCAAGCACACCAAGGCGCTTGTTGATGAACCACTGCTGAGCAATCGACAGCACGTTGTTGGTGATCCAGTACAGCACCAGGCCAGCCGGGAAGAAGATGAACATCACGCTGAACGCCAGCGGCATGATCCACATCAGCTTGGCTTGCATCGGGTCCGGCGGCGTCGGATTGAGCCAAGTCTGGAACAGCGATGTCGCGGTCATGACGACCGGCAGGATGAACCATGGATCGGGCGCCGACAAGTCATGGATCCACAGAATCCACGGCGCGTGCCGCATTTCGACAGAGGACAGCAGCACCCAGTACAGCGCGATGAACACAGGGATCTGGATCACGATCGGGAAACAGCCGCCCATGGGGTTGACCTTTTCCTCACGATAGATCCGCATCATCTCCTGCTGCATTTCCTGCGGCTTGTCCTTCAGCCGCTCGCGCATCTCCATGATCTTGGGATTGATGGCCTTCATCTTCGCCATGCTCGCGTAGGCTTTCGCATTGAGCCAGAAGAATGCCGCCTTCAACAGAACGACCAGCGCGACGATCGACCAGCCCCAATTGCCGAGGATTCCGTGCAATTGATTGAGCAGCCAGTAAAGCGGCTTGGAGATGATTGCGAAGATGCCGTAGTCTTTGACCAGATCAAGGCCTGGCGCGAGCGCCTCCAGCTTCTTTTCTTCTTCTGGGCCTGCGAACAGGTTGCTGTCGACGGTCTGCGCAGCCCCCGGTGCAAGCTTGGGCAACTCCAGGACCATGGCTACGGAGAACAGGTTGTTGCCCAGATCCGCCACCCTGAACTCACGCTTGATCGCATCGCTACCCGGCACATTGAGAAGCCATGCGGACACAAAGTAGTGCTGGACCATTGCCACCCAGCCGTTGGTGGCGGGTGCGGGCAGCTCAATCTTGTTCTTCGTGATGTCGGTGAACGCGATCTTCTGGAACTTCTTCTGTTCGGTAAAGATGGCCGGGCCCGTGAAGGTGTTGGTGCCGAACATCGTGCCCGATGCGACCGTGCCATGCCGCACAAACTGCAGATACAGCTGTGCATCCCGCGGCTGGTCACTGACGTTGACGATTTGGTGTTTGACGTGGATGGAGTAGTCGCCACGTTGGAATACGTAGGTCTTGACGTATTTCAGGCCCCCTACCGGCTGAGACTCAAATACCACCTCCAGGCTGTTCTGGCCGTCAGCCAACTCGCGAGGACCGCTCCGCGCGGACATCAGACTCAAGTGATTCGGGAATCGATCGCCCGTATCCACCGGATTCAGAAGCCCTGTCTGCGCGACATAGCGCGTCGCCGGGGATCCGTTTTCCATCAACATCACGGGTCTGGATTCGCTCTGCGCCACGGGCAAACCGACCAGACGACGTGCCCATTCGACCAAACCGCCGTTGTTGGTCTGGTCGACGAATTTGAGCAGTTGCAGCTCGGACAGGGTCCCGCCCTCTCCGTCAATCACCGCTTTGAAAAGGTCTGTCGAGACAGTCACCTTTTCGCCAATCGGAGAAACCGCGCCCTGTGCGGGCACTGCGCTCGTAGAGCTACCGGCCGCGGCGGGCACACCATTGGCCGACGGCGCTGGGGTAGCCGGCGCATTGGCCGGTGCAGCTGTCTTCGTCGACGGAAGGAAGGTCGGCTTGTGGCCGTTGTAGACCTGCCATTGGTCCCATAGCAACACCAGGGAGAAACCAAAAATCACCCACAAGATGGTGCGGCGGATATCGTTCATGAAGAAGACTTCTTGTCGTCGGTAGAGAGAAAGGCGAACAGCGACTTCGATGGCGAAGTCGACTGTTGGGCCTTGGGGGGAACCGGGTCGTGGCCGCCTTGGCACCACGGCTGGCACCTGGCGATGCGACGCAGGGTGAGATAACTGCCAGTCGTTGCGCCGTGCTGCTCGAGCGCTTCGATGGCGTAGACGGAACAAGTGGGCTCGAACCGGCAGGCTTGCCCAAGCCAGGGACTCAGGAGCATGCGGTAGGCCTTGACCAGGCCAATCAACAGGCGCTTCATCATCGGCCAGCCGCAGCGGCTCGTGTCAACAATTGTTGAAGTTCGGCTCGCACGGCTGCCTTGAGCCGATCGGATGTCGCGCTCACGAAGGCCTTGCGATCGAATGCCGCACGGAGACGCACGACATGCGCCGAGCGCTGCAGCAAGCCTTCGGAGGCGGCGCCGCTCACGGTGTAGATCTGGCGCTTGATCGAATTGCGGGTCACTGCGCGGCGCGCCCAGCGTTTGGGGACCATGGCGCCGACCCACACATCGTGCGTGTCGAAGAGCGAAGTCGTGCCCGACTGCACGTCGAACGTGCAGCGGTGCAGTGCGAAGTGGGCAGTGCGCGCCACGGTAGCCCCTGCGAGTACAGCCTGGAACTGTGCGCGGGTCTTGAGCCGCTGCATGGAAGTCAACCGCAGGGCGCCGTCAGAGTATGTTGGCGCACACCGAATGACTGGCAACCGTGCCGATGCGTGCCGTCAGACGGCGAGGCGCTTGCGGCCCTTGGCGCGACGTGCGTTGATGACCGCGCGGCCGCCGCGAGTCTTCATGCGGACCAGGAAACCGTGGGTACGGGCGCGGCGGGTTTTGGATGCTTGATAAGTGCGTTTCATGATGGATTCCTGATGTGACCGGATGACCCGGCAGTCCCGGTATTTGCGCCCCGAGGCGTCAACCCCAAGTCGCCCCGAGCCGCTCCAAGCTGTCCAGAAGACAAAGCTTGGGGCCGACCTGAGCCCGAGATACCCCGAAACACGCTAAAGGGTTTTCAGGGAAACCCGCGATTATCACAAAGATTTTGGCGGCAGACAATCCCGTGCCGCCATCCACATCGCCGCAAGAGGCTTCGAAATGGTGTGGATAAGTTTTTGACAAGTTAGAATCGGCGGCGCATCGCGGGTGCGACTATCCACAACACAAACACGAGAGATGGCTGAGGGACAAACCACTTTTCAGAGCACCCATGCCGAGTGACGGCGTTGGTGACAGCCTTTGGCAAGCCTGCGTCGATCAACTCGCGCAGGAACTGTCCGAACAGCAATTCAACACTTGGATCAAACCGCTCACCGCAAGGGTCGCAGACGACTTCTCGCGTGTCACTGTCTTTGTTGCCAACCGGTTCAAGCTGGACTGGATTCGGGCGCAGTATGCGGGCAAGATCGCTTCCATGGCCGAGAACCTTTATGGTCAGCCAGTTGTCATCGAGTTAGCGCTTGCTCCTCGAGAAATCGTTAACCGGCCGACGAGCTTGACGGTCGTGTCAGAGGTCGATGTTCCGCGAGACCTGCCGAGCGCAGGGGAAGATCTGGCAGCCGCCGCATTCAAGAACCGCCTGAACTCGGGTCTCACTTTCGAAACGCTCATCGAAGGTACTGCCAATCGAATGGCGCGCGCCGCGGCGATGCATGTCGCGAGTACTCCCGGCCATCTTTACAACCCGCTTTTCATTTATGGCGGCGTTGGTCTCGGCAAGACGCACTTGATGCATGCCGTCGGCAACCGGCTGTTGACCGACCGGCCGGATGCCAAAGTTCTCTACATCCACGCCGAGCAGTTCGTCTCAGATGTGGTCAAAGCCTATCAGCGCAAGACTTTTGACGAGTTCAAGGAGCGGTATCACTCTCTGGACCTGCTTTTGATCGACGACGTCCAGTTCTTCGCGAACAAGGATCGGACACAAGAAGAATTCTTCAATGCGTTCGAGGCCTTGCTCGCAAAGAAGTCGCACATCGTCATGACGAGCGACACCTATCCCAAGGGGCTTGCGGATATCCACGAGCGACTGGTTTCCCGTTTCGATTCAGGGCTCACTGTCGCCATCGAGCCGCCCGAGCTCGAAATGCGCGTTGCGATCCTGATCAACAAGGCGCGCGCCGAAAGCACCGAAATGCCGGAGGAGGTGGCGTTCTTCGTGGCCAAGAACGTCCGTTCCAACGTCCGCGAACTGGAAGGCGCCTTGCGCAAGATCCTCGCTTACTCGCGCTTCAATCAAAAGGAAATCTCCATCGCATTGGCACGGGAAGCACTTCGCGACCTGCTGTCGATCCAGAACCGTCAGATTTCCGTCGAGAACATCCAGAAAACGGTGGCCGACTATTACAAGATCAAGGTCGCGGACATGTATTCGAAGAAGCGGCCGGCCTCGATCGCAAGGCCGCGACAGATCGCGATGTACCTGGCCAAGGAACTGACCCAGAAGAGCCTGCCCGAAATCGGGGAGCTTTTCGGAGGCCGCGATCACACGACCGTACTGCACGCAGTGCGCAAGATTTCCGGTGAGCGGCAGCAGCTCACCGAACTGAATCAGCAACTGCACGTGCTGGAGCAAACGCTCAAGGGATGACGGATGAGCGCTTTACGCAGATTCTCGAGTCCTGTCAAAGGACAACTCTGGGGAAAGTTCAAGCACAAATGACGGCTTGTCCACAGGGCCGTCGCGCGACCCGAAGTTGTTCGCATTTGCACGACATCACGGAAGCACTGCTGCGCACAGCGAACGGAGCTCGCCAAGTCCTTGTCGTAGAAACGGAAAATCGCCCTGTCCACAGGTGGGCGCGCCCCTTATCTACTACTACTAATTTGAATTAAAGAAATAAAGGAAGAGGTAAGAACATGATCGTTTTGAAGTCTACGCAAGACAAAGTCCTCGCAGCGCTGCAGTCGGTGGCGGGTATCGTGGAGCGGCGGCACACCCTGCCGATATTGGCCAATGTGCTTATCCGCAAGACGGGCGGCCAGTTGCAGCTGACCACCAGCGATCTGGAAATCCAGATTCGCACCCAGGCTGAACTGGGTGGCGACGAGGGTAACTTCACGACGACCATTGGCGCGCGCAAGCTGATCGACATCCTGCGGACTATGCCGTCCGACCAGACGGTCAGCCTTGAATCCAGCGCGAACAAGCTGGTGCTCAAGGGTGGCAAGAGTCGCTTCACGCTGCAGTCGCTTCCTGCGGAAGACTTCCCGCTGGTGCAGGAATCCGCCAATTTCGGTCCGGTTTTCAGCGTTCCGCAAAAGACGCTGAAGGATCTGCTGAGCCAGGTGTCGTTCGCGATGGCGGTGCACGACATCCGCTACTACCTCAATGGCATCCTGTTCGTGGCCGAAGGTAAACAGTTGAGCCTCGTGGCAACGGACGGCCATCGGCTGGCGTTCGCGTCGGCAACGCTGGACGTCGAAGTACCCCGCCAGGAAGTGATCCTGCCACGCAAGACAGTCTTGGAAATGCAGCGGCTGCTGTCCGATGCCGAGGGCGCAATCGAGATGCAGTTCGCGAACAACCAGGCCAAGTTCAACTTTGGCGGGATGGAGTTCGTCACGAAGCTAGTCGAAGGCAAGTTCCCCGACTACAACCGCGTGATCCCCAAGAATCACAAGAATTCGGTGACGCTGGGGCGCGCTCCCCTTCTCGCAAGCCTTCAGCGCACGGCGATCCTGACGAGCGAGAAGTTCAAAGGCGTGCGGCTCAACATCGAACCGGGTACCTTGCGCATCGCCTCAAACAATGCCGAGCAGGAAGAAGCGCAGGACGAGCTCGACATCGACTACGGCGGGGACTCGATCGAGATCGGGTTCAACGTGACCTACCTGATCGACGCGCTGACCAATATGAGCCAGGAGATGGTGAAGCTGGATCTCGCCGACTCAAACAGTTCTGTGCTGATGACCATCCCTGAGAACGCCTCCTTCAAGTACGTCGTCATGCCGATGAGGATTTAGCACACCCCCAGGCTTGCCCACTTCGAGTGGCCGCCAACCCCCTTGCAGGGGGCAACACCAGCGGGCCCGGCAAAGCCGGTCCCGCGGTGTTTCCCGAAATGACGGTAGCTCCGGGGCTGCCGATGAGAAAGATTCTGATGAGCGAAGAGAACAAGCTGGAAGTGCCGCACACCGAGCCGGTCTACACCCCTGAGATCGACAACGCGATTCCGATCGAGGTGACGCCGCCGTCGGCCGACACGTCCTATGGCGAAGGTTCCATCACAATCCTCGAAGGTCTGGAGGCAGTTCGCAAACGTCCGGGTATGTACATCGGGGACACGTCGGACGGTACGGGTCTGCACCACCTGGTGTTCGAAGTCGTGGACAACTCGATCGACGAGGCGCTCGCGGGCTACTGCGACGACATCGTTGTCACCATCCACACCGACAATTCGGTGTCAGTGACAGACAACGGCCGCGGCATTCCCACGGGCGTGAAGATGGACGACAAGCACGAGCCCAAGCGCTCGGCGGCGGAGATCGCGCTTACTGAACTGCATGCCGGCGGCAAGTTCAATCAGAACAGCTACAAGGTTTCGGGCGGCCTCCACGGAGTGGGCGTGAGTTGCGTGAACGCGCTCAGCAAAATGCTGCGCCTCACCGTTCGGCGCGAAGGCAAGGTTCACACGCTCGAATTCAGCCAGGGTTTCGTGCAGAACCGCATCCTGGAGACGGTGAACGGCTTCGAAGTCTCGCCGATGAAGGTGACGGGCGAAACCGAAAAGCGCGGCACTGAAGTGCACTTTCTGCCTGACACGGAAATCTTCAAGGAAAACGCGGATTTCCATTACGAGATCCTGAGCAAGCGCCTTCGTGAACTCAGCTTCCTCAACAACGGTGTTCGGATCCGGCTCATCGATGAACGCACGGGCAAGCAAGACGATTTTTCCGGTGCCGGTGGGGTCAAGGGCTTTGTCGAGTTCATCAACAAGGGCAAGACGGTTTTGCATCCGAACGTCTTCTATGCGTCGGGAGAAAAGCCGGCGGATACGTATGGCGGCATCCCCGGAACGCACATCGGCGTCGAAGTCGCGATGCAGTGGAACAGCGGCTACAACGAGCAGGTTCTCTGCTTCACCAACAACATCCCGCAGCGTGATGGCGGCACTCACCTCACCGGCTTGCGTGCGGCGATGACGCGGGTGATCAATAAATACATCGAAGAAAACGAGCTGGCCAAGAAGGCCAAGGTCGAAGTGACCGGCGACGACATGCGCGAAGGCCTTTGCTGCGTGTTGAGCGTAAAAGTGCCGGAGCCCAAGTTTTCGAGCCAGACCAAGGACAAGCTGGTGTCGAGCGAAGTGCGTGCGCCAGTCGAAGACATCGTCGGCCGCTTGCTGTCCGACTATCTCCAGGAGCGGCCCGGCGACGCCAAGATCATCTGCGGCAAGATCGTCGAAGCGGCGCGAGCGCGCGAAGCCGCGCGCAAGGCGCGCGAGATGACGCGCCGGAAGGGCGTGCTCGACGGAATGGGCCTGCCCGGCAAGTTGGCGGATTGCCAGGAGAAGGATCCGGCTCTGTGCGAGGTCTACCTGGTGGAGGGTGACTCCGCGGGCGGATCGGCCAAGCAGGGTCGCGACCGGAAATTCCAGGCCATCCTGCCGCTGCGCGGCAAGATCCTGAACGTCGAAAAAGCGCGCTACGAAAAGCTCCTGACGAGCAACGAAATCTTGACGATGATCACGGCGCTCGGCACCGGCATCGGTCGCGCAGGTGCGACGACTTCAGGCGGCGGTGCCGACGACTTCAATGTGGCCAAGCTGCGCTATCACCGCATCATCATCATGACCGATGCCGACGTGGACGGCGCCCACATCCGCACGCTCCTATTGACCTTCTTCTACCGGCAGATGCCGGAATTGGTCGAACGCGGCCACATCTATATCGCCCAGCCGCCGCTTTACAAGGTGAAGGTCGGCAAGGAAGAGCAATACCTGAAGGATGCGCCCGCGCTCGATGCCTTCTTGCTCAAGGTGGCGCTGAAGGACGCCAGCGTGATGACCGGCGGCGACAAGCCGACGACGCTGAGCGGCGACACCTTGGCTGAACTCGCGCGCAAGCATCAATTGGCGGAAGCCGTGATCGCAAGGCTCGGTGTCTTCCTGGACGCCGCAGCATTGCGCGCGATTGCCGACGGGGTGTCGCTCGACCTCGACACGACAGCCAGTGCCGAGGCGTCGGCCGTCGCGCTCCAGAACAAGCTGCGCGAACTCAACACCACCGGTGCACCGGCGGACGTTTCGAGCGAATTTGACGCGCGAACGGACAAACCGCTTTTGCGTATCAGCCGCCGCCATCACGGCAATATCAAGAGCAGCGTGCTGACCCAGGATTTTGTGCATGGTGCGGATTACGCGGCACTCGCGGAGGCCGCCAAGACATTCCGTGATCTCCTGGGCGAGGGCGCTGTCGTCAAGCGCGGCGAAGGCGACCGAGCCAAGGAAGAAAAGGTCGGCGACTTCCGCGAAGCAATGCGCTGGCTGATCGGCCAGGCCGAGAACGCAACCGCACGCCAGCGCTACAAGGGACTCGGCGAGATGAATCCCGAGCAGTTGTGGGAAACGACCATGGATCCGAACGTGCGGCGCTTGCTGCGCGTTCAGATCGACGACGCCATCGAGGCGGATCGCGTGTTCACGATGCTGATGGGCGACGAGGTCGAGCCGCGCCGCGAATTTATTGAGCAGAACGCGCTTCGGGCGGCCAATATCGACGTTTGAGTTTCGGCTGTCGTTGCGGTAACCAACTGCGGGCTGGGAACCGCAAACTGCGTGTAAACGCTATTCCTAGCCCGACTCTTGCTAAGCAAAATCTCCGGCGGTTTCACGCCATTTTGAGCAAGAGGACAGCACAGCAATGATCCCGAACCGTTTTTGCCGGCCCCTCGCGGCCGCGCTCATCTTCGGTGCTTTCACCTCCGCGCACGCGCTGACGAATCCACCGATCAAGGTGGCGCACGGCATCGAATACATGTGTGGCGGCAGAAGCAGTGATGAAGCGTCGTTCATGAAGACGGTTGCGCCGCGCTGGGCCGCCGCTCTGGAGTTCGGTATCGCGCGATCAGCCCCCGGAGTCCGGTTTCCGTCCGACGTGAGCATCGTCGTGCGGGAGCGGTATTCCAGCAGGGAGGTGATGACGGTTTCAACCGGATCTCCCATCATGGTCGCACGGCTGAATCCAGGTGCCTACGAGATCGATGCGACGATGGGCGGCGTGACGCTCACCCAGCCGCTGATCGTCTTCAACGGACTGGGATCGAAAGCTGTGTTTACGTGGCCCTCGAACGTGGATTTCGCTTCCGAGATGGGATTGCCTCGGCCCGAACATCAGGCTTCCGCCAGCACGGGCGACTGAGTCGGATTCCGCTGCAGGCGGCGCAAAAAAACGCGCTTGCAGTTCAGGTTCTCCTAAGAGTTGTTGCAGATAGTGATGGCGTGAAGCTGGCTTCACATTCATTTGGGCAACAAGAAGGACATCGCGATGAGAACTATGCGTGTTTGGCGACCCGCCGCCACCCTGTTCACAGTGGCCGTCGGTAGCGTGTCGCTTTTCGGTGCAATGGCGGCACATGCGGTCTACAACCCCCCGATCCACATGATGAACGGCGTCGAGTACATGAGCGGCGGCGTGGGGAGCGACGAGGCCGAGTTGATGGAAACCGTCGCGCCTCGATGGCCGGCGACCTTCGAGTTCGCCGTCAAGGACGGAAAGCGCGCGGACTTTGCCGCTGAGGTCGTGGTGACGGTGCGCAATGCATCCGGCGAGACGGTGCTGAGCCGAGTTGTTGCCGATGGCCCTTTCATGGTGGCGCGCCTTGATCCTGGGCACTACGAAGTTGAGGCGACCCTGGGCGGCCAGACGCTGAAGCAGCAGGTGGACATCCTGCCGGGCAGCTCGTCGCGTACGACTTTCGTGTGGCCTGCCGGCACGAGCATCGCAGCGCACTCCTGACGTTCGCTGGTTGCCCACGCGCAGTCGCTCGCGCGCGGATATTCGGTCGATATTAATATCGGCCGACCACTGGCACACACCTTGAATGTGCAGCTTCCTGCTCGCACATGGGGGGTCCGGGTTTGCCCGTCCTGCCAGGCGCTCATGCCGCTTCGACCTTTGATCCTCCTCACCACGCTGCTGCACGTCTACATCGGGCTACGGCTGCTGCCTTCGCTGGCCGGCCACGGATTCGGCTGGCCAATGCTCCTGGCAGTGCTGGTTGTCTCTGCGGCGACCATGCCCCTTCCTTTCATCGGCATGCGCTCGAAACGCCGGCAGTTCGCCGATGGCTGGAAATGGATCGGACTTCTGAGCATGGGCTGGTTTTCATCCATGTTCGTGCTCACGATCGTGCGCGATGCGGGCTTGCTTCTGGGTTGGCTTGCGACGCTGGCCGGCGGGTGGGCAGTCGATTGGCCGCACTGGAAGGAACTGAGCGCCATCGCGGTGCCCGTACTTGCCACAGCGACTTCGCTGATAGGCTTTTTCAATGCTCGCCGTACGGCCAGCGTGGTGCGTGTGGACGTGCCGATTCGCGATCTGCCTTCGGCGCTGGCCGGTTTCACGATTGCGCAGCTCAGCGACATCCACGTCGGTCCGACCATCAAGCGAAGCTACATCCAGCGCATCGTCGACGCGGTCAATGGGTTGAGCGCAGACATGATCGCAATCACGGGCGACTTGGTCGATGGAACCGTGTCCGAGCTGCGGGAGCACATCGCGCCCCTCGAGGGACTGCGCGCGAGGCATGGCACATTCGTGGTTACCGGCAACCATGAGTACTACGCCGGCGTTCATGCATGGGTCGACGAGCTTCGCCGGCTGGGCCTGCGCGTGCTGCTGAACGAGCACGTGGTGCTGCAGACGCGCAACGTGAGCGGCGCGCAGACCGACGAAGAAGTGCTCGAAAGCGCGCTTGTCGTCGCTGGCGTGACGGACTACACCGGAGCGCATTTCGATGTCGCACACACGAGCGATCCGCAAGGCGCATTGCTGGACGCGCCTCCGCTGGTTCATACGCGCGTGCTGCTCGCGCACCAGCCTCGCACTGCGCCAGCCGCAGCCGAGGCGGGCTATCACCTCCAGCTTTCCGGGCACACCCACGGCGGGCAGTTCTTTCCGTGGAATCTGTTCGTTCCGCTGCAGCAGCCTTTCACGGCCGGCCTGCACAAGCTGCACGAAATGTGGGTCTACACGAGCCGCGGCACCGGCTATTGGGGGCCGCCCAAGCGCTTCGGAGCGCCTTCGGAGATCACGTTGCTGCGCCTCGTGGTGGCGTCCTGAGCCTCACGCGGAGATAGCGTCGGCAAGGCGGCGAGCGTTGGAGGTGGCCTTCGTGTGGATCGGCTTGAGCCCGCGCTGCACGATGCGCGCGCCTGCGCTGCTCAACTGTGTGATGGCTGCCGCCGATCCGGCCGCCGCACTTCCGAGCGCCTCGGCGTGCGTCAGGGCCTCTGCCGCGGTCACGCTCATGGACAGCGAGAAAAGAGCCACGCCGCTGCCGAGCCAGTGACGGACTGCGCGGTTGGTGAGCGCGAATTGTGTGGTGTGAAGCTGGTTGGCCATCGCGGCACCGGCTTCGCTCACTGCCGCCAGCTTTTCGTGGCTCATGAGCTGGAATTCGACAAGGTCCTCGTCCGTGGGGGTCAGCCCCGCGCGGGCGATGCGCTCGGTGCGCATCTGAATGACTGACCGGGAGCACACGAGCATTTCTGTCGTCTTGACGGCGACATCAGCCCACAGCATGAGCGGGTTGAAGAAGCGCGGGGAGGAGATGCTGCGTGTCATGGAACGTTGTGTGCTTGGAGTCCACTGGACTATAGACCTCCCATGTCTCTTTTGCTGCGCTGCAACATTCAATTAAGGATGGTGTCCTACTCGCGTGCCTGCCGTGGTGGCCAGCAGATCGGGCTCGAAAACCTTACGATCTTCGTCGATTTTCATCCTCGTGGAATTAGAAGAATGCATCACTTACCTGCCGTTTTCAGAACGGTTTTGTTCGCGGGATCCGTTTTCCTCTCTCTGGGTGCTGCGGCAGCTTCCTCGGACGAGATGAAGGGCGCCTACATCGATTTCGGCCGCACACCCAGTGGCTCCAATAACACCGACTCCCTGACTGCTGGCTTGGTCGTTCCGGCGCTGATGGCGCCACGAGCGATGTGGGGCGGCGTCATGACCTTTTATTGGGACTTCTTCCTGAGCGCCTGGCGTGCACCAGAACCGCCCAATGGCGCGGACAAGAAGAACTATGCGCAAATCGGCGGGATCGGCAACTTCCGCTACAGATTCGGCGAAGGCCAATCCCCCTGGTTTGTCGAAGCAGGCTTGGGCGGCACAGTGACGGACAGCCTCTATCGCACGCCTGACCGCCAGTTCACCACTGCCTTCCAGTTCACCGAGCAACTGAGCGTGGGGCGCAGTTTTGGAGCGGCGCGGGAGCACGAACTCTCGCTGCGGATCCAGCATTTTTCCAATGGGGGCATCAAAGAGCCGAACCCAGGCGAGAACTTTGTGCGGGTGCGCTACCTGTATCGGTTCTGAGTTCAGGCGGCTCATTGCATCCGCGCGTGGATCGCGCGCTTTCAAAAGCTTGCCTATAGCGCGTGAGCCACAGGCCTTCGTCGGCGTTGTCGACTCCCGGCCCGAACTCCAGAGCCTCGCGATTCCATCGGACACTGCAGGTCGGGGTGAGGAGGGCCCAGTTCATCTGGGCGAACCGGCGCGCAAAGAAGGGTGCGATCGCCTCGACGATGTAGTGATCGGGCTCCAACCACGCGATGTGCAGCGGGGCGCCTTCTACACCTGAATCGACAGGCCTGAAGCGGATGAGCGCCTTTGTCCGCTGGATATCGCGCCGCACAGCCTGCGCCATGTGCACCGCGCGCACGCGATCGCTGTCCAAGGGGCTGCGGCGCAGGCCGGGTTCGTGCACGAGCCGCCAGAGCAAGCGGTACAGGAGGTCGAAACGACCGGGGTCGCTGTGCAGAATGACGACATCGCACAGAGACATGAATGAGCGAGGCAGGAAGAGATTGACGCCCCCGTGCGGCCTGTCGGCGGAATGCCGTTTTTCGCCATTTGCCGCCGCACATGAAGGGGCGATGGCGACCCCCTGCGGCGCGTTCCACTCGACCTCCTCTGGTGGGACAAGCGTTGCGAGCAACACCCGGGCTTCTCGGCGGAATCCGTCCAGGTCGGTCTGGCTCGCCAGGGTGACGGAATGAAGCGACATGCCGTCAAGTTAGGTCTCGCTTCTGGACGCTCCTGTAGGCGGTGAGGCGTAAAACGGCGAAGGATGCGCTGGCTTCACTGGCGAGGGGCCGCCCATCTCGCGACCGCCGATCCGGCGCTACCTGGCTGTTGCCAATCGGCGCCGCAGGCGCCTCGTGTGCACTTCGGTCGCGATGTAGACCACGCAGGCCACGATCAGCGGGAGAAGATAGTAGAGCGCGCGATAAGCCAGCAACGCCCCGAGCAGCTGGTCTTGCGAGAGCCGGTGCGACAGCAGCGCGATGAAGACGGCCTCCAGCACTCCCAGCCCGCCCGGGATGTGCGTGATGACTCCCGCCACGGCCGCAACCAGAAACACGCCGAGCACGGATGGGTAGGGCAGTCGTTGCTCGAGCAGGAACCAGATCACGCCCCCGATCAGCGACCAGTTGGCGGATGAAATCACGAGTTGGAGCAGCGCAATGCGCAGCGGCGGCGTGTCGATCTCGTGGCCGTGTATGCGCCAGGTGTGTTCGCGCGCAATGGCGCAAAGGATCAGGTAGGCGAGCCCCGCCAGAATCAGCAAAGCGCCAAGAATCCGCAGGCCCTCGTCGCCGATCTTCCATTCGGGAGGCAGCGGCATGGGCCAGAAGCAGAAAGCCGCTCCAGCGACCGCGAAATAGCCGAACCAGTTGGTCAACATGCTGAAGGCGAGCACGCGGGTGATCGTGTTGTTGTCCAGGCCGAGCCGTGAATAGAGGCGATACCTGAAGGCGATCCCGCCGACCAGTGCGCCCAGGTTCAGGTTGAATGCATAGCTGATGAAGGTGATACCCATCACCGAGCTGGTGCGCAGCCGGTGGCCCGTCATCCGACGGCCGAGCAAGTCATAGGTGCTGTAGAGCAAGTGGCTGCACACGGCCAGCGCCGCGGCCGCGAGCAGCAGCGGCAGCGGAATCTCGCGCACCGACGCGAGCACTCCGCGCCAATCGATGGTGCGCGCCTGCCGGAAGATCAGGAACAGCACCAGCGCAAAGAAGACCCATGCTGCGATTCGTCTAGTGCGGTGCCATCCTTGCGAGGCAGGGCCTCCTGGGGGCGCCACGGCGCCCGTCGCCGGTGTGGAGGCCATCACGCTGCATCCGTTCGCGTCGCGCCCGAGCCGCGTGGCTGTGAGCCTTCAAGCGGCTTCAGCAGCGGCGCATGTCGCGGCAACATGCCGATCAACGCCGGATACCAGCGCAAGAGATGGAAGATGAAGAAGCTGCGCACCAGCCGCCAGGCGCTCCATTCCGTCAGGTCGGCCGCATGAATCTGTTTGCAGCCATGCTGCATCAGCGAGTCGAGACGGTCCCACAGCACCTGATTGAATGCCCGGTCGCGCACGATCGCGTTGGCCTCCAGGTTCAGCGACAGGCTGAGCGGGTCGAGGTTGCTCGATCCGACTGTGCTCCACTGCTCGTCGACGAGAGCAACCTTGCCGTGCAACGGCCGCTCGCAATACTCATAGATGCGAACGCCGGCGTGCAGGAGATGGTGATAGAGCATGCTCGCGGCTGTCTTCACGAAAGGCATGTCCGGGTTGCCCTGCAAGATCAGCCGCACGTCCACCCCGCGCCGCGCCGCACGTCGCATTTCCTTGATCAAGGTGTAGCCGGGGAAGAAATAGGCATTGGCAATCACGATGCGTTGCCGCGCACTCCGGATCGCGGCCCGATAGCGGCGTTCGATGTCGTCGGTATGGCGGCGATTGTCTCGCGTCACGAACTGCACTTCGGCTTCGCCCTGCGGCTCGGGGCGGATTCGACTAGAGGACTTCAGGCGCCGCCTGAACCAGCTGGGTCCCTTGCCGCCTACGGCAATGGCATGCAGCACGAAGCGATGGATCTCGGCCACGATCGGACCTGCGAGTGCCACTGCGTAGTCCTGCTTGCCCTTGGGGCCGTAATCGAGCAGATGATCGGCCGCGAAATTGATGCCGCCGACAAAGGCGATCGATCCGTCGATGACCACGATCTTCCGATGCATGCGGCGGAAGACGTTGAGCCGTTGCCCGAACAGGCGCCTGCCGGGATCGAACACACGCACCTTGACGCCGGCGGAGGTCAGCCCTTCGATGAACTCAGGCGAAAGGTCCGGCGAACCGAAGCCGTCGACCATGAGGTCGACCTTCACACCTCTTTGGGCAGCCGCGCGCATGGCGGCGTGGAGCGCCTTGCCCACCTTGTCCTCGAACAGGATGAAAGTTTCGACGATGACCTCCTGGCGCGCGCTTCGGATGGCGTCGAACACACGCGGGAAAAATGTCTCGCCGTTCTCGAGCAACTCGACTTGGTTGCCGCCGATCCAGCGCTGACTGCCGGCCGCGCTCACAGCTGGATCTCCGCGACGAGCGGCGCATGGTCCGAAAGATGCGACCAGGGCCTTCGGGGCAGCACCACCGGCGCATGCACCGCCGCGTTGCGCACGTAGATGCGGTCCAGCGGCAACACCGGAAACCGCGCCGGAAAGGTCCTCGCGGCGTTGCCGTTCGCGAGCACGAACACCTCCCGCAACGCGGCGCCCACTTCGAGGATGCGATGCGCCTTGCCGCGCCAGTCATTGAAATCGCCCGCAACGATCAAGGGCGCGTCGGCCGGCACCTCGTCGCGCACGATATGGCAGAGCAGGTCGAGCTGCTCCTGCCGATGGCTTTCAGCCAGCCCGAGGTGCGCGCAGATCACATGCACGTCGACGGGCCTCGCGGGCAGCCGCAATACGCAATGCAGCAGTCCTCGCTTCTCGGGTCCGGTGATCGACACGTCGTGGTTTCGGTGGTGCACGATCGGGAACTTCGAGAGCACCGCGTTGCCGTGGTGCCCCTTGGGGTAGACGGCGTTCCGGCCATAGGCGAACTGGGGCCACATCGTGTCCGCGAGGAACTCGTAATGCGGCGCCTCCGGCCAGTTGTCGATCTTGCGCGAATGGCGCGAGTGCGTGCCGAGCACTTCCTGGAGAAACACGACGTCCGCGCCCACTGTACGAACCGCTTCCCTGAGCTCCGGAAGGATGAACTTGCGATTCAGGGCCGTGAAGCCCTTGTGGGTGTTCACGGTCATGACTTTGAGCGAGGTCGGCAAGGGCATCACAGCCGCCGTGTGGGACGAGGGCTTCACAGTTGAAGTTTGTAAGCTGGCCAAAGTTCGGCAAGTGTAGGAACGCACCACGTTCTTTGCCAGCCTGCGCGGCTCATGGGCGTGCTCCTACAGGCACGGCGTGCCGCTCCTCACATGTCGCAGCAGGCACCCCTCCTACGGTGGATTCCATTCCATGAGAGACAAGACAGGAGCCATCATGAAGCAAGCACTGTTCACGAGCACCGTTTTGGCCGGACTTCTCGGCCTGGCGGGCATTGCGTCCGCGCAGATGACCTCGCAGCCGGCGCAGCCCGACCCTGCGGTGGCCGGCCAGGCGAGTACGAAGACTCCGGCGGGCGTCGGCAATCCTACCCAGCGGCCCGACGGCACGCAGCCGGCTTCACGCGAGGCGGTGAAGGCAGAGGCGCGTGCGCACAACCGAAACAACGCCAACAACCAGGTGCCCAAGGGCGAAGCATCAACGACCGTGAACAACCAACCCAATGCCGTTGCGCAGCCGACGGGCGAGATGTCGCGCGCGGAAGTGAGCCAGTCGGGGCGCAAAGCCAAGCCGCAGTTTGGCCAAAAGGGTGAGCGGCCTGACGTGCCGACCAATCCGACGACCAAGACTGGCACGCCCCAATAGGCTCGAGGTCCGGCGAACCAAAAATGAAAAAGCCCGCGGCACTTCCGCCGCGGGCTTCGGGATCCGCTGACGAGGCTCAGCTCTTGCTGGCTGGCGCCGTTGGATGGCGACGGCCGCCGTGTTCGCCATGTTCACCCCGATCGCCAGGGCCGAAGCGCCGCATCGACTCGGCATCGAAGGTCTTCTGCTGATCGGGCGTCAGTCCAGCATAGAAAGTCCGCGTGGCCTCGGCCCGTTTGGCAAACCTGGCGGTGCGTTCGGCCTGGCGCGATTGCATCAGGTCAAGCCGTTGCGGCGTGGTCAGCTTGGCAAACTCGGCGCGGTCCATGCGGGGCTGGCCTGAAGGGGGCGCCGGCGGCTGCTGCGCGGCAGTGAACGTGCTCCACGCGCTTTCCTGCGCAGGCGCGAGCTTGAGCTTTTCCTTCAGCTCTGCGAGATGCTGCGCGTGGCGCTGCTGCATCTGCTCGAAGCGCTGCGCGCGGTCCGGCCGTGTGTGCGAAGGATTCGCACCAGGCTGCGGTGCGACCGCTGCTGGAGCAGGCGCCGCCGGCGTTGGGGTCGCTTGCGCAAAGGCGCCAGTCGAGGCGAACGAGACTGCCAGCAGACCGGCACAGAGAAGGCTTTTGCGAGACGAGATCATGAGAGTGCTTCCTTTCGAAGAAGCCCGCCGCCGATGGGCAGCAGGTGAAGGGAAGTGTGGCGAGCCCGTGTTTCGCGACGGTGAGGGTCGGGTTAGCGGGCGTAAAGATAGATGAACGCTCGCGCCGCCTTCGGCCTTGGTTTCAGCCTCCGCTTCAGCTGAACTTTCCGTTCTGGAAATCATGCACGGCCTGCGTCACTTGCTCTCGGGTGTTCATGACGAAGGGCCCGTATTGGGCTATCGGCTCGTGCAGCGGATTGCCTGCGATCAGGAGCGCTCGCGCAATGCTGTGATTGGAGGCGGGGGCGCGGAGCACGACGCCATCGCTGCCCGGGTCGTTCGCAAGTATCGCCATGCGCTTGGTCGGGATCTCGCTGCTTCCGATGTAGATCGACTCGCGAAACACGTAGATCAACGCGTTGTAGTGGTCCGGCAGTGGCTGCGCAAATTCGGCACCGGGTGGCAGCGCGATGTCGAGGTAGACCGGCTCGGTATGTTCACGCTGCATCGCGCCGGCGACGCCGTGGCTTTCGCCAGCAATGACACGCACCCGAACGCCTGCCGGCGTGACGAATTCCGGAATCTCATGGCTCTGGATGTCGCGATACCAGGGCTCGCGCATCTTGTCCTTGGCCGGCAGGTTGAGCCACAGCTGAAAGCCCTCCATGAGGCCTTCTTCCTGTTCCGGCAGCTCGCTGTGTACGAGGCCGCGGCCGGCCGTCATCCATTGCACGCCGCCGTTGGACAGCAGCCCTTCGTGGCCATGGCTGTCCCGATGACGCATGCGCCCCGAGATCATGTAGGTCACGGTTTCAAAGCCACGGTGCGGGTGGCTCGGAAAGCCGCCGATGTAGTCCCCGGGGTTGTCACTGCCGAAGGCGTCGAGCATCAGGTAGGGATCGAGCCGCTGCTGCAGCGTCTGGTGCAGCACGCGGGTGAGCTTGACGCCATCTCCGTCGCTGGTGGACACGCCGGCAACGATCTGGTCGACGCCACGGGGTTGGGCCAGGGCGATCGGTTCGACCGCGTGCGCGCTGTGGGCGTGGCTTGGAGTGGGTGTGGTCATCCAAGCATGGTGGCACGGTCGGGACGACCGCGCTAGGGGTGGGGGCGCCTCAGCCGAGCGCTTCGAGTTCCCAGGAGACGCTTTGCCAGGCGATGCCGAAGCCCGTCCGAGTGGCGCCCGATGCGGGAGCCGCCTGGGTCGCGAGCACCGCCCAGTCGGCACCGGCATGCACGCTGTCGATGACAGGGACGGGCACCGCAGGGGCGATTTCGGCGGCCATGCCGGCAAGGCCCGCGCCGCCCAGGATGACCGCTCGCGCATCGAAGCGCAGGGCCGCGTCGCGGCAGGCTTCGGCAAGCAGTGCGTGGGCGGCGATCGGGTCGGCCGCGAGTTGTGCTCCGGTCGGTGCCAAGGTGTGGATACCCGCGAGCGATGGCGAATATCCGAGCGACCACGCCAGCCGTTCGAGCATCGGGCGCCACGGCTCGCCGCCGGTCACGACGGCGAAGCGGCCGTACTTTGCGGCGGACGTGAAGGCGGCCTCCGCGAGCCCGCTGACGGGCACCCCCGCACCGTCGCGCATCGCGAACAGACCCGGATCTCCGAAGCAGCCGATCAGCACGGCGTCGGGGCGCTCGCCGTGCGCATGCGCGACCGCCCAGGCATCGAGCGTGGCGTGCTGCGCAACCGCGTAGCCGGCCTCGTTGGCGATGTACGGTGCGCCAAAGCGGGCGGTGATCGTGTGCACTTCAAGCGCATCTCCGGCCTGGGCGCGCACATGGCGCTCGAGCAACTGGCTCACCGAAGCGGAGGTGTTGGGATTGATGATGAGCAGACGAGCCATCAGCAGGGACGCGTCGCCCGTCTTCGCAGAAGCGCTGCGGCACCCAGGGCAAGCCCCATGACAGCAAAGGACACGACAGTGGTCACCGTGCCGAGCGCATAGATGGAAGGCGTCGTCACCGTCGATGTGAGGCCCTGGAGTTCGAGCGGCAAGGTATTGACGTCGCCGATCGCCTGCGAGGTGCGCGCGATCTCGTCCCAGCTCAGCGTGAAGCCGAACATGCCGATCCCCACGACGGACGGCCCGATCAGGGGCAGCACGACGTGGCAAAAGGTCTGCCAGGGCGTTGCTCCGAGGTCGCGAGCCGCTTCTTCGTATGCAGGATTGAAGCGGTTGAACACGGCAAACATGATCAGGAGCCCGAACGGAAGCGTCCACGTGAGATGCGCGCCGAGGGCTGAGGTGAGCAGGCCCAATGCAGTGCCGTAGTTCTCGAGCGTGCCGGTCGCATCGAGCGCAGTCAGCGCACCTTTGATCCCCGCATCAAGCAGGCGGAACTGCAGCCCGATGCCAAGCGACACGATGATCGACGGCATGATCAGGCTCGCCACGGTGATGAAGAAAAGCGCGTTGCCGCCCTTGAGGCTCTTGCGGAAGGCAAGGCCCGCCAGCACCGACAGCACCACAGTGAACAGCATCACGACGGTGCCCAGCATCAGCGAGCGCCGGAATGCAGCGCCGATGTCCACCGTGCCAAGCCCTTCGGCCAGCTTGTAGAACCAGTGCAGCGAAACACCGCGCAGCGGAAACGTGAGGCCGCCCTCGGGCCCCTGGAAGCTGAGCACGAAGATCGTGATCATCGGCCCGTAGAGAAACAGCACGAAGACCGAGAAGACAAAAGCCAGAGGCCGGAAGCCCGCCGAGCGTTGTTCGCCGATCCGCATGCTCATAGTTCCTTGCGGATGTCGACGAGCCGCGTGAGGCCCCAGATGATCATGAGCACCACCGCCAAAAGGATCATCGCGTTCGCGGCCGCCAGCGGAAACTGCAGGTACGAGGTCTGCACCTGGATGATCTTGCCCACTGATGCGATCTGCTGTCCGCCCATCACGCCGATCGTCACGAAGTCACCCATCACGATCGTGATGACGAAGATCGAGCCGATCAGGATGCCCGTGCGCGAGAGCGGCACGATCACGTTCCACAGCGTCTGCCAGCCGGACGCGCCGGAGTCGCTGGCTGCTTCGAGCAGGAAGGGGTCGATGCGCATCATCGAATTGAAGATCGGCACGATCATGAACATCGTGTACAGGTGCACGAAGGCGAGCACCACCGAGAAGTCCGAGAACAGCAACCATTCGACAGGCGAGTCGATCAGCCCGATGCCCATGAGGCCCTGGTTAACCAGTCCATTGCGGCCCAGGAGCGGCACCCACGAGATCATGCGAATCACGTTCGAAGTCCAGAACGGCACCGTGCACAGGACGAAAAGCAGCGTCTGCATGCCCGGCGAACGCACATGAAAAGCCAGGAAGTAGGCAACCGCGAAACCGATCAACAGGGTGATCGCCCAAACCAGCAGGCAGAACTTGATCGTGCTGATGTAGGTGGACAGCGTGACGCACAGGTCACCGTTGTCCGTGAGGTGCGAGCACCCTTCGAAGATGCTCAGGTAGTTGCGCGCCGACAGCGCCGGGATGAGTTCGTACTCGTTGAAGTTCCACAGGCTGACCATCGCGATCAGCGACAGAGGAATCAGGAAGAACAACACGAACACCAGCGCGAACGGCGCCGCCTGCCACCACGCGTTAAGCGGGCGGGCGGCCGATGGCGCGGCATCGCCGGCCGCAACAAGAGTGCTCATGACGAAGAAGCAAAGTTGATTTCTCGAGGCGAGCCGCACGAAGCCTGTTCGTGAGACACCGCGGAACCGGCTTTGCCGGGCCGCTGGTGTCGCCCCCCGGCAGGGGGGTGGGCGGCTACACGGAGTGAGCCAACCTGGGGGGCGAGCTTCATGCCGCCACGAATTCGTTCCACTTCCTCACCATGTACTCGTTCTCGTCCATCACGGCGTTCCAGCAGGCAATTGCGCCCATGCGCTCTTCGTAGCTGCCGCCGTCGCGCACCGCACCGGCCTTGGCGATGACGTCGCCTTGCGGGCTCTTGATGTCCTGCGCCGCAGGCTTGCCTTCCATCCAATAGGCCCACTCGTATGGCTCCATCTTGGCCTTTGCGGTGTCCAGGACAGCGCTGTAGTAGCCCTGGCGATTGAGGTAGGCACCCGCCCAGCCATCGAGGAACCAGTTGATGAATTCATACGCACCGTCGAGCTTCCTGCCCGACAACGTTGCCGGCAGGCCGAAGCCGGAGGCCCAGGCGCGGTAGCCTTCCTTCAGCGGCTGGAAGGTGCAGTCGATGCCTTTGCTTCGCACGGCGGTGACCGCAGGCGACCACATCGACTGGATCACGACTTCGCCCGACGACATGAGGTTCACCGACTCGTTGAAGTCCTTCCACAGCGCACGAAATTGCCCCGCCTTCTTGGCTTCGATCAGCGTCTTGATCGTGAGATCGATCTCGGCCTTCGTCATGTTGCCTTTGTCCGCGTACTTGTGGATGCCCTTGGACTCCACCACCATCGCCGCGTCCATGATGCCGATCGACGGGATGTTCAGGATCGCCGACTTGCCCTTGAACTCGGGATTGAGCAGCTCGGCCCAAGAGCCGATCGGCCGCTTGATCAGATCGGGCCGGATGCCAAGCGTGTCGGCGTTGTAGGTGGTCGGAATGAGCGACATGAACCGCGTCGGCGACGCCGCGAATGCCTTGCTTTTCTCGCCTTCCAGGTAGATCACCTTGATGGGCGCGGTGCCTTGGCTGCCGACCTTCTTGCCAGCGACTTCGCCCTTTGTGAAGAGCGTGGTGATCTTGTCGGCATTCTTCACGCGCTGAGTGTCGATGCCCTTGAGGTTGCCCGTGGGCACGATCTTCTTGAGCGAGAAGTACTCCGTATCGATCAGGTCGAAGCTGTTGGGCGCGGTCACCGCGCGCTTGGTGACGTCGTCCGTGGTGACTGCCACGTACTGGATTTCGATGCCTGTGTCGGCCTTGAATTTGTCCGCGATCGCCTTGTCCTGGTTGACCGCGGTACCGAGATAGCGCAGCACGCTCTTTTCCTGTGCATGGATGGCGGGGAAGACGCCGCTCGCGAGGATGCCCGCTGTGCCTTGCAGCAGCGTGCGGCGCTGCACGCCGGTGGAGGGTGTTTCGATTTTTTTGGACATGGTGGTCTCCGAAGAGGCGGTGGTGAGGAAACTGAGGAGGACGGCGGCTGCGACCCGGGCTTCTTGCGGCTTGTCAGGCGGCCATTGCGGCCAGCGCGGCGAGGGGTTCGCGCAGCGGAATCGGTGCGCCGTTGCCAGGTTTGACAGGGCGCGTGGCGCCGGCGCCGAGCGGGCGGGCGTCGGCCTCTGACCAGCTCAGGCGCACGCTTTCGCCGACTTCGAAGGTGCGGCTGACGAAGGCCTTTTCGGACAGCAGCACCGAGACGCTGCTTTGCTCGGGCCGCACGCCCGTGAGCCGCAGTCCGAGCAGCACGTAGGTGCCTTGGTATTCCACATCGGTGACGTGCGCCGGCAAGCCAGTCTCTCCTGCGGCGCCGGTCGCCGGCGCGATCTGCATGTGATCGTTGCGCACCGCGATGAGTCCGTCATGCACGGCGAAGACGTTGTGGCCGCCCATGAAGCGCGCGACGAATTCGCTGGATGGATGGTTGTAGACCTGATGCGGCGGACCGACCTGTTCGATCAACCCGTGGTTCATGACGACCATCGTGTCCGCCAGCGCCATCGCTTCTTCCTGCGAATGGGTGACGTGAATGAAGGTGAGGCCCAGCTCCTTCTGCCAGCGGCGCAACTCGGCGCGCATCTGGATCCGCAGGAAGGGGTCGAGTGCGGAAAGCGGCTCGTCGAGCAGCAAGACGCGCGGCTCGGTGATCAACGCGCGCGCCAAAGCGACCCGTTGCTGTTGTCCGCCCGAGAGCTCTCCCGGCTTGCGTTCTGCGAGCTGGCCCATCGCGACGCGCTCCAGCAGGTTCCTGGCGCGCTTGTGGCGCTCGCTCTTGGACACGCCTTTCATCTTGAGGCTGAAGGCGACGTTGTCGAGCGCCGAGAGATGTGGAAAGAGCGCGAAGCTCTGGAACATCATCGCCGTGCCCCGCGCTGCGGCGGGCAGGTTGGTGATGTTGCGGTTGTCCAGCAAGATGTCTCCGCCCGATACTGACTCGTGACCCGCGACCATTCGCAGCGTCGTGCTCTTGCCGCAACCCGATGGGCCCAGCAGGCAGCAGTAGCTGCCGCTGGCGATGCGCAGGTCGATCTGGTCGACGGCGGGCGGTGCACCGGCGACGTAGCGCTTGGTCAGCGCGACGATCTCAACGGCTGCGGGCGGAGGGGCGGTGACAGCATCCATTGATGCGTGTCATCGCAAGACATGTGCCAGCGATCCCAGCCACGTCAGGGTGGTGCGAAGCGGGCTGCGGCGACTTTGCTCAGCAGCGCGTCGCGTTGAGGCTTGGTGATGCCGCGTACGCCGTCCGCCACCCACTTTGCGCGATCGAGATTGATGTTGCCTTCCTGCTGCCACTTGCGCACGGCGGCGGCCGGGTTGTTCAGCATGGCAGCCAGCCACACCGCCTGCGCCGGTTCGAGATTGCGCGCAGAGCGCTTGAAATAGGTGCGTGCCGCGGTTTCCGCGCCGCAGATCTGGGCGCCCCACGGTGCGTTGTCGAGGTACAGCTGGAGGATGCGCGCCTTGCCCAGCGTCTGCTCCATTTCGACCGCGTAGAGCAACTCGCGCAGCTTGCGGTCGGCGTTTTGCTGTCCGCCGGTAACGAGGAATTTGGCCAGTTGCTGGGTCAGCGTGCTGCCGCCCCGAGCGACTTTGGACGCTTTCTGGTTGATTTCCAGTGAGGCGGCCAGTTCGGTGAGGTCGTAGCCGGGATGCATGAAAAAGCGTTGATCTTCAGCCGCGATGACGGCGCGGGCGAGCCAGCTTTCGCTCGTGAGCCGGCTTGGTGCGCCGCAAACGGTGCGTGCGTTGGCGATCGCCTCGGTCCCCAATCCGTCGACGGTGAACTGGCTGATCTGCGGCTGCAACGAGAACGTACCCGCCGGGAGGGCGACTTGGGCATGCAGGCCCAGCGTGCCGCCGATGCGTGCCCGCCGCAGCTCGGCCAAATCAGGTGCCAGGATGGCGTACCAGCTGGCGATCGGTGCTTCCGGCACGTTAATGTTGAGGAGCAGGGCCTTCTGCGACAGGCGTCCATCCCATCGTGCGTGGAGCGTCTGGTTGCCCTTCGCCTCGGTGACGGTCGAGGTTGGATCGGAAGGCGAGGCTTCGAGAATGCCGCTGAGCGTGCCCGCGTCGCGCCGCACGGTGGCCTTCAGGCGCTCGAACCGAATGGGTGCGCTGCCCAGCGCGGGCACCGTCGCGCTGCAGGGGGCGCATTGCAGTTCAAGCGTGCCCGTAGGCTCGTTCCAGCCAAAAGCGACAGGGCCGAAGCTGGTGTCGAGCGTCCGGCCGGCAATCCAGGGCGCGAACCATGACGAAGTCGCCAGCCGGATGGCTGTCGGCACGCCGACATCGAAAGACAGCGGGCCGGCCTGGACACGGGCTGGCCACTCGTCGGGGCCGGGGGCCAGCGCCAGTCTCACGATCAGGAACGCGGCGACCGCGGCGGTCAGCACCAGGGCCAGGGTCGCGAAGAAAAAATAAAGCAGCGCTTTTTTGAGCAAATCTCTCTCACTCGATCGGTCTGGCCAGGGTCACAGCTTGCCAGGGCCCGTTCGAACGGCCACTGGCTGCCGCCCAGTACCAGGCTGAAGTGTCGGCGAAAGCGTTGCCGCCGGCATCGACGATGCGCTCGCAGACGTGCAATTTCTGTATGCCGCTGCGCTCGGCGACGAAACAACGCCACAGTCGGCCATGGACGTCTCGCTCCAGCCGCGCCTGTGCGATGCCGTAGCCGAGCGCACGATAGCAATCGGCGGCAGGGTGGAGCATGCGGGTCGGCTTGTCGACGCGTCGCATGACCAGGACTTGCCGGCCATCGGTCAGCCGGGCAATGGCGCCCGGAAAGTGGGCGGCGAATCGCTGCTCCACTTCGCCGAGGGCCAGGGGCCGCA
This sequence comes from Variovorax sp. 10N420, assembly GCF_056394705.1. Lineage (NCBI taxonomy): Bacteria > Pseudomonadati > Pseudomonadota > Betaproteobacteria > Burkholderiales > Comamonadaceae > Variovorax > Variovorax sp. 10N420. Next base: position 259,228 of record NZ_JBFTIJ010000009.1, read on the forward strand.
GCGGTTCGCCGTCCCATTCGGCTGGCCACTCCTGGAAGGCGGCGCGGGAACCGGGCTCCATGCGTGGGTGCAAGGCCGTGGCAGCGGACCAGACCACGCACAACAGCATCGCGGCCGCGAAGAGTGACTTGTGAGCGATCCGGTTCACGAATCGATTGGCGAACCAGCGGTCAAGGAACGTGATGGACACTGCGGCCTCCGGGGGATGTGAAAACGGTACGACCCATGACCCACGCGATGCCGCCGCAGACCGGCGCAAGGATGGCCAGGCCGAACAGCTCGTGCGCCCAGGGCGCCGGCGAATGTCCCGTTGCTTCGAGGGCCATCAGCACGCCATTGCGAATGATGTTGCCGGCCAGCACCAGCAGGCCGACCGCTGGCAAGCGCGCGAGAAAACCTCGATCGTCGCGCCCGGCCCACAACGCCACCACGCACGCGGTGAAGTAGCCAAGCCAGACCATCTGCACGCCGGAGCACGGGGCGTCGACGATCACCAATTGCCCGTCGATCCACAGGCTGCTGCCTTCACGCATCACGTCGAATCCGGATGCCAGCATCCAGCGGCAGGCCTCGGCGACGAGCACGCGCAGGGGATAGCCCGCATAGAACTGAAGCGAGGACAAGAGCGGCAGTGCAAGCACAGCGAGGGCTGCGACAGGCAGTGCCGGCACGCGCTTTGGCAGAAAGGCCAGCATCGCGCACGCCACCGAGAGCACCGCGACAAGACCGGCTGCAAGCGGCGGAATCGATGGCAACGCCCCTGCACCGGTACGCAGAAGGGTGGCTGCCAACGTGCCGAGCGTGGCCGCCGAGAGCCAACCAAGCCGGGGCGAAGTCCGAAGCTCGCGCCGCAATTTCCAGGTCAGTACGGCCAGCGCTGCGAGTGCCAGCAATCCGAGCGGATCGTCCGATCCGTCGCGCAGCCGCTGGGCCATCCAGATCCAGTGTGGCGCGAGGGCGGCGGCTTGCAAAGCCAGCAAGCCGGCGGCGGGCGCGCGATCGAGCTGGATGCCCCAGTCGATGACACGCGGATGGGTTTGTGCAAGGCCTGCGAGCGTCATGGCGTCGTTCCTCCCCGCATTCACGAAGTGAATCGACGCGTGTCGTTGCGGCGTGCGCGACGGCGCAGCATCGCCAGCATCGACAGCACCACCGCGACGGCGCCGAACACCTCGGGTTCGGGTGTGCTCGGCACTTCGGCGCCCAGGCTTTGCCCGACCGCCATTTCGCTGACGCCCTTGGGCAGCGGCGACGGCTGGTCGACGCCGACGTTGTTCTGCGGTGCTGCGTTGCGCACCACTTCGTCGACAGCGATGAAGCTCGTGTATTGCGTGAGAAGGCTGTAGCGCAGGCCCAGATCGGTGATGCGCTGGCGGAACTCGTCGCCGCCTTCCAGCGCTTCCTGATCGCTCAGGCTCGCGACGCGATGACGGGCCCAGAGGCTGCGCAAGGCGGCGGTGCCGCGCGGTGCGTGGGGATCGACCTCCAGTTCCTGGCGATAGGGGCCGCTGGCGCTCCGGCCTTCGATCACGAGGCGGCCTTTGGGCTCGCCGCGCCACTTGCCGAACACGATCACCGGACGCTCGCCCAGCACGTCGGGCAGCGCGGCCGGCTCCACGTCATAAACGTCGAGTCCTTCGAACCGAGCCTTGACGCTGGTGAGCACCGGTGACTCGATCATGCGGCGGAAGCGGGTGGCCTGTTCAGGCGCCTGAAGGGGGTCGGTGATGATGAAGGGCTCGCCCATGCCTGCACGTGCAATGCCTTCCATGAGGTGCCGATTGACGGACGAGCCAATGCCGAAGGCGAACACATTGGCATTGGAGAGGTTCTTGCGGACCAGCTCGAAAGCCTCGCGCTCGACCGTGACGTAGCCATCGGTCACGACCACGATCGTGCGCGACACGTCCTTTGCCTTGGGTTCGGCATAGGCGCGCTTCAGTGCCGGAATCAGCTCCGTGCTGCCGCCGCCGCTGTAGTTGCCGATGGTGGAGAGCGCCTGATCGATGTTGGCGCGCGTGGCGGGCACCGAATGCGGCGACAGCATCCGGTTGCTGCCCGAGAACAGCAGCACGTTGAAGGTGTCGCTCGGCCGCAGCCCGCCGATCAGGCGCTCCAGCACGACCTTGGCCGTGTTCAGCGGAAAGCCGTGCATCGAGCCCGAGATGTCGACCACGAAGATGTAGTCGCGGGGCGTGATGGCGCTGGCGGCAACGGACTTCGGCGGCTCGACCATGGCGAGGAAGAAGTTCTCCGCGTTCTCGCCCTGGCCCTTGTAGAGCATGAGGCCCGATTCGATCTTCTCGCCCGCCAGGCGATAGTCGAGCACGAAGTCGCGGTTGTCTGCGGGTTCGGCGGATCGGGTCAGCGCAATGTCGGCATGAGAGTCGTTGTCGCGGCGGCTGACTTCGATCTCGTGCGTCAGCGAGCGGATCTCCTTGATGCCGAGCGGAGTGTCGAGCGCGACCTTGAGCTTGAATGCGGTGCCGCTTGCAACGCCCGCACGCAAGACCGGCTGCCCGACCCATCGGGCTTGCGCGTTTTCAGATTGCGGGCTGTTGTACCGCGGCCCCACGACCGTCGGAAACACGAACTGGTAGTTGCCGCCCTGGGGAACCAGCAGTTCCGTGTAGCGCAGTTCGACCTTCACGTCATCGCCCGGCAGGATGTTGGCGACGTTCATCTGGAAGACATTGGGCAGATGCTGTTCGAGCAACGCGGCCGTCTTGCCTTCTTTCCTGGCGTTGTCGTAGTCGATGCGTGCCTGTGCCTTCTCGCGGATCTGCGCCGTGATCAGGCGATCGGCAAGCCGCACGTTGAGCCCGCTGACCACCGCCTTGGTCGAACCAGGGAACACGTATTTCGCCTCGATGGGGCGGAGGCCTTCGTTGCGATAGGTTTGCGTGACCGTGACGTCGGCGATCACGCCCGAAATCTTCACATCGACTTCGGTGCCCTTGAGCGGCAGGCGATCGACCTCGGGATCGTCGCTTTTGACGAAGAAGTACGGGCTTTCGGTCTTGAGGCGCGGCGCGGGCCCTTCCTGGGCCTCTGCGGGCTGCGCCACGAGCATGAAGAAGCAAGCAGCCGCGAGGCCGAATGTGCCGAGCCAGAGCCAGCGGCCGGGGCGGGGTGTAGTGGCGTCCATGACGTGGTCCTTGTCCCTCGGAAGGGCGTCGTGCAACAGTGCACGGGAGCCAATGTCGTGGGCGGGCGAGAAGACAGTTGGAAGCCTGTTTGAAGCCAGCGGCCTTGTGTGAAGCCTGTATGAAGTCCCGGCGAGCGGGGACTTCATATGGGCTTCAGTTCCATGGGCGAGTATGAGGACCTCGCTTCTTATGCAATTTCGGTGGGGAACTTGAGAATTGTCTGAGCGCTCCTACTGCGGGTCGACAGCGCCATGCCGCCATCTGCTGCTATCTATTCGATAGCAAAGTGCGGTTCCGCAACGGACTCCCCGAGCTTTTCCCCTCCGTCGACGCTTCTTGTCATGTCCAAAACATCACCTTCCAGCGGGCCCGCCCAGCGGTCGACCCGGCTTCGGCGCATCGCCTTGTGGGGCGGCACCATCGTCGCGGCCGGCGCGCTCGTGCTTCTGATCACCGCGGGCATCGCGGCGGTCCTGATCTATCCCAAGCTGCCCAATATTTCGGAGCTTTCCGATTACCGACCCAAGCTGCCGCTGCGAGTGTTTTCGTCCGAAGGCAGCCTCATCGGCGAATTCGGCGAGGAGCGCCGCAATCTCACGCCTTTCGCGGATATTCCCCAGGTCATGAAAGACGCCGTCCTGGCGGTCGAGGACGCGCGCTTCTATGACCATGGCGGTGTGGACTACAAGGGCTTCCTGCGTGCGGCGGTCGCGAGCCTGAAGGGCGGAAGGCAGCAGGGCGCTTCGACCATCACGATGCAGGTGGCGCGCAATGTCTACCTGAGTTCGGAGCGCACGCTGAGCCGCAAGACCTACGAGATCCTGCTGGCCATGCAACTGGAGCGCGAGCTGAGCAAGGACCAGATCCTGGAGATCTACCTGAACCAGATCTACCTGGGCAATCGCGCCTACGGATTCGCGGCCGCTGCCGATACCTACTTCGGCAAACCGCTGAAGGACGTCACGATCGCCGAGGCCGCGATGCTGGCGGGGCTGCCCAAGGCGCCGGGCACGAACAATCCGGTGAGCAATCCGCGCCGTGCGCGTGCGCGGCAGCTCTACGTCATCGACCGCATGCAGGAGACCGGCTTCATCACCGCCGAGCAAGCGGCGCAAGCCAAGTCGGAAGAACTGCATCTGCGCGATGCTGCCGACCCGAACCGCCTGCACGCGGAGCACGCCGCCGAGATGGTGCGGCAGATGATGCATGCGCAGTACGGCGACAGCATCTACACGAGCGGCCTCAACGTCTACACGTCGATCGTCGCCGCTGACCAGGCGGCGGCCTACCGGTCGCTGCGCCGCGGCATCATGGATTACGAGCGCCGCCAGCCCTATCGCGGCCCTGAGGCTTTTGCGGAGCTTCCGGACGATCCCAAGGATCTCGATGACGCTGTCGACGACGCGCTCGCCGACCATTCGGACAACGGCGACGTGCTCGCGGCCGTGGTTCTCCAGGCCAACGCGAAGGAGGTCAAGGCCGTCCGCGCGAACGGAGAGACGCTGCAGATCACGGGCGAAGGCTTGAGGCCTGCGCAGTCGGGTCTGTCGGACAAGGCGGCTGCCGCGATCAAGATCCGGCGGGGTGCGGTGATCCGCGTGGCAAAGACTGCGAAGGGCGGCTGGGAGATCACCCAGCTGCCGGAGGTCGAAGGCGCATTCGTTGCACTCGATCCGCGCTCCGGTGAGATCAAGGCCATGGTCGGCGGCTTCGACTATGGCAAGAGCAAGTTCAACCACGTCACTCAGGCATGGCGCCAGCCGGGCTCCAGCTTCAAGCCCTTCATCTATTCCGCGGCGCTCGAAAAGGGTTTCACGCCGAGCACCGTCGTCAACGATGCGCCCCTGTATTTCGAAGCGGGCCCGGGTGGACAAGCCTGGGAGCCGAAGAACTTCGAGGGCACTTACGAAGGGCCGATCACGCTGCGCCGTGCGCTGCAAGAGTCGAAGAACCTCGTCACGCTCCGCGTGCTGCAGTCGATTGGCGTCGACTACGCGCAGGATTGGATCACGCGCTTCGGCTTCGACCGCGAGAGGCAGCCGGCGAATCTGCCGATGGGACTGGGTGCCGGGTCCGTCACGCCCATGCAGATGGCGGCTGCGTATTCGGTGTTCGCCAACGGCGGCTATCGCGTCAATCCCTATCTTGTGACGCGCGTCACCGATCTGCGGGGCAAGGTATTGCTGGAGACCGAGCCTCCGGTGCTTGGGGAAGACAAGCGCGCGATCCCAGCGCGCAACGCCTTCGTGATGGGATCGCTGCTGCAGAGCGTCGTCAATGGCGGCACCGCGACGAAGGCCCACCAGGCGCTCAAGCGCAACGACATCTTTGGCAAGACCGGCACGACCAACGATTCCTTCGACACTTGGTTTGCGGGCTTCCAGCCGACGATGGTCGGCATTGCATGGGTGGGCTACGACACGCCCCGCCAGCTGGGCGTTCGAGGTGAAACCGGCGGCAGCCTGAGCTTGCCGATCTGGGTCGGCTTCATGCAGACCGCGCTGCAAGGCGTTCCGGTGAGCGAGCCGCGCGCGCCTGCGGGCGTGGTCAACGTCGAAGGCGAATGGTATTTCGATGACTACGCGCCGGGCCGCGGCATTGCGAGCCTGGGCGTCGACACCCAGGTTCAGGCGCCCGCTCCGATGGCGGAGGAACTGGCCGGGGTGCCGGTGAGCCCGCCGGCGGCGCCCGAGGAGCGCAACCGCATCCTCGATCTGTTCAGGTAGCGCCCCAAGACGAGGGGGCTGGCGGAGGTATCTACACTCCACATCCCTCTCTTCTCACGCAGTCATGGAAATTCTGATCCTGGCGACCTTCATCGTCGTCGGCGCCTCCATTCTCAAGTCAGTCGATCAGCGCCGCCGCATCGCATTGCTGGGCAGCCATCTGGGCCATTACCAGATCGAAAAGCTGATGGAGAACCTGACCGAAGGCTATCTGCGTTGCCTCGGCGAAGACGACGCGGAACGCCGCGCACAGATATGGGCCCTTCTGGACAGCACCGAGCAGAAGCTGTCCGCGCAGTTCGACAGCTTTGCGGCCGAGTTTGCCAACATCGACGCAAGCGAGACGCGCGTGAGCAAGCTGCCCCTTGCCATTCCCTACGCGCACCAGTTCTTTCCGGCCCTGACCTTCGATCTGCGAAAGGCATTCGCGATCCACGCACGCGGCATCGCGGACGTGATGCGCAATGAGGCGCACCGCAGCTCGAAGGCCAAGGCCTTCACCATGTCGGCCGAGCTCTTCCTGATGCAACACACCTGCCACTGGTATTGCAAATCGAAGACCGTGGCGTCCGCGCGCATGCTGGCTCGGCACAAGACCTCCTACCAGCAGCTCATCGACTCGGTGAGTCCCGGCACGCGCAAGGCCTATCTGGCGCTGGTTGGTCAGTGATGTGATAGCAGCGGCAGTGTGAGCGTCGCCAGCGCGCCGCCGCGCGGCGCATTGGCGAGCTCGACCCGGCCGCGGTGCAGCGTGGCAATTTCCTTGACGAATGCGAGCCCGAGCCCGGTGCTCTTCTTGCGGTTGTGCGGCCGTGCGAGCGAATAGAACTTCTCGAAGACCTTGTCTTTCGCGTAGTCCGGAATGCCTTGTCCGCGATCGCGCACCATGATTCGGGCTCTGCGGCCGCCTGTCTCCAGCGCGAGAAGAACCTCGGCGCCTGGAGGCGAAAAATCGATGGCGTTGTCCAGCAGATTGCTGATCGCGCGGCGCAGGAGAAAGGGGTCGCCCTCGACGCTGGCTTCGTTGTGGATGGCGACGTTCACATGAATATCGCGCGCCGAGGCCGCGGCTTGCGCGCCCGCGCCGACCTCGCAAAGAAGCGGCGCGAGCGCGACCGGTTCGCTGCGCTCCAGCGCGCGCCGCGCCTCCAGGGCCGTGAGCTCCATCATGCGGTCGACGATCTCCTGGATGCGCTGCGTTTCGCTCGTGATGTTGGCGAGAAAGCGTTCGCGTTCGGCTTGCGGCATTGACGGTTCCTGGATCAGCTCTGCCGCGCCGCGGATCGCCGACAGAGGGCTCTTGATCTCGTGCGTGAAGGTCTGCACGTAGTCGGCGACATAGTTGCGGCCGGTGAGCGCATCCCGCATCTCGCCGACGCCGCTGCGCAACGTGTCTACGGCGCGGCGGATCATTCGCGAGAGAGTCAGGCTGCGCTGGTTGCGCAGCCAGCCGAGATAGTCCGAGATCAATCCGAATGGCCGCACCAGCCACACCGACACGATGATCGCGAGCACCAGCAGCGCAAAGGCCGAGCCCACGCCGACACCTAGCGTGCGCGCGCGAGCGTCTTGCACGAACTGGCCGAAGCTGCGCACCGGCTTGCCCACGGTGACCACGCCGACGATCTCGTCGTTCCAGCGAATGGGCGCGCCCACATACATCACGGAGGTCATCGGATCGCCTTCGATGTCGCGCGAAGTGCGCGCGCCGTAGGTGCCGGCGAGCGAGCGGCTGACGTCGGCCCATTGCGAGTAGTCCGCCCCGGTGTTGCGGCCCAGCGAGTCGAAGAGCACATGACCATTGCGGTCAGTCACGTAGACGCGAAGTTCGACGTGGCGCTTGTGCAGGTTGTAGATTTGCGCCGAGAACTGACGGGCATAGACCGATCGGAACAACGGCTCGAGCCGCGAGGTGTTGATGGCGCCGGCAATGACGTCCTGCTCGATCAGGCTCGCCATGAGTTGAGATGTCTCGACCAGCGATTCCTCCGCTGATTCGCGGTAGCGCGGATCGATGTCGGCAACCACCCGATAGAGCAGGAATGCGATGCCGGCTGTGTAGATCAGCAGGATGCCGACGAAGATGCGTGTTCTTCGGCTCACCCTGTCACGTGCTCTGAGGCAGTTCTTCGTTCAGCGCATAGCCCGTGCCGCGCAAGGTGCGGATCGGCTCGATGTCCGGCGCGATCGCCTTGAGCTTGGCGCGCAGCGTCTTGATGTGCGCATCGACCGTGCGGTCGTAGCTTTCGCTCGATTCGTCCCACACCAGCCGCAGCAATTCGTCGCGCGTGAAGACGCGGCCGGGGCGCTGCACCATCAGGCGCAGCAGCCCATATTCGTAGCGCGAGAGTTCGAGAAGGCGCCCGTAGTAGCGGATCTGCATGCGTTCGGCGTCGAGTGCGAAAGGCATTGTTGGCGAAGGCGATGCCGGCGGAGACGAGGGCGAGGGCGACGATGAGGGCACAGGCGCGATCGGGGCTTGACCGGTGCGTGCGCTGCGCCGAAGGATGGTTCGTACGCGTGCCACCAGTTCGCGCGGCGAAAACGGCTTGGCGATGTAGTCGTCCGCGCCGAGCTCCAGACCCACGACGCGATCGATCTCATCGCTTCGCGCCGTAAGAAACAGCATGGGCACCTGCGCGCCGCCGGGCAGCGCTTGCAGCCGCTTGAAGAGCTCGAACCCGTTCATGTCCGGGAGACCGACGTCAAGAATTGCAAGCGCGGGCGGATCGGCCGTGAACTGCGCGATAGCCTCCTGCGCCGTCGGGCACCAGAGCGGCACGAAGCCATCGGTGCGCAGCACGTACTGCACGGTGTCAGCAATGGCGGATTCGTCTTCGACGAGGAGGATGCGCGGGTTGGGGAGCATGGGAGCCGATGGTAGCGACCGGCGGCAGCTGTTCCTTTGGACATCGACCAATGGTTGCTAGGCAAGCCAAGGGCTTCCTTGTAGTATCTTTGTATGCAAATGCAAAATATCCTTGACGGGGGAATCGCGATTGAAAGCGAGGCGCGCACGCCGGCCCCCTGGCTTCCCATCGAACGCGTCGACGGCGACAAGCTGAGCTACGACGATTTCCTCGCGCGCTACATGCATGGCAACCGGCCGGTCGTGATTTCGAACGTCGGCAAAGGCTGGGCCGCCATGCGCACCTGGACGCCCGAGAACTTCAAGAAGCGATTCGGCGGCCAGCCGGTGGCGATCGGCTACGGGCGGGATATGCCTTTCGATCAATTCATCGACGAGGTTCTTGCGTCCAGTGCCGAGAATCCGGGTCCGTACATGTACCGATCGTTCCTGCATGAGGTGCTGCCGGAATTGCTGCCGGACGTGCGGCCGCAGATCAAGTTTTCATTTCCGCGGCGCTATGCCAGCCCGCTAATGCCGGAAAAGTGGCGCCGTCCGGACGGCTACCTCAAGCTGCTGGTGGGCGGGGTCGGGAGCAAGTTTCCGGTCATGCATTTCGATGGCGAGAACTCTCACGCTGGCATCGTCCAGATCTACGGCGAGAAGGAATTCGTGGTCTTTCCACCCGAAGACAGCCAGTACCTCTATCCGCGTTCGGCATTGCCGAACCAATCGATGGTCGACGACCCGGTGATGCAGGATCGCGTGCGCTTTCCGCTGCTGGCCAAGGCAACGCTGTATCGCACGGTGCTCAAGCCGGGAGACATGATCTTCGTGCCGGCGCGCTGGTGGCATGCGGCGAGGGCGTTGTCGACGTCGATCTCGACCTGCACGAACATGCTGGATCCATCGAACTGGAAGGGCTTTCAGGATGAGGTCGTGGCGGTCGAGGCGACCAAGAATTCCGAGCGCGCGGCCCAGGCGCTGGCCAAGCGGCTCACGCTGATCGACAAAGTGTTGACGGGGCTGGAAGGTTTTCAGCGTCGCTCGCCTGGGTTGGCGCGGGCGCTGGTGTTTCCCGCAATCATCGCGCCCCTCTCTGCGGAAACGGCGCCCGATCCTTCGCGGCGCCAGCTTCGGATCCGGATTCCTACGGATTGAGCATCCAGGGCGTGGCCGAGGCCGGCGCCAGCGCCCGCGTTATTGAGCCTTGTAGCCGGCGTTCTCGATCGCCACGATGATGTCTTCCCTCGGATGCTGGCTGACCACGTCGACATGACCTGTTTCGAGGTCGACCGTGACCTGTGCCTTGGGGTCGATGGTCTGCACGGCGTTTTGCACCAAGTTTGCGCAATGTCCGCAGCTCATGCCCGTGACCTGGATCTTCTGGCTCATCGTGGTTGCTCCTTCGAGTTGAGTGAAATGGGAGTGTGAACCTTCTCACGATGTCAATGTCCAGCGAGGGGACGTGACGCGCCCAGCCTACCGGTCTTCGCGGCGCTCCGCCTCTTCCATGCTGTAAAAAGACGTACCTTTTCATCTCTCAATCCCGATGCGAATCCTCTTGGTCGAAGACGATGCGGTCCTGCGCGGCGTGATGCTGCGCAGCCTTGGTGATGCGGGTCACCGTGTCGACGTGGCGGCAAGCGTAGAGGAGGCAGATCACCTCTGGCGAGTGCAGACTTTCGATGCCGTGCTGCTGGATCTCAATTTGCCTGCAACGGTCAGCCCGACCAGCGGGCTTGCGAGCGGATTGACGGCATTGCGCCATGCGCGAGCCCGGGGCGACCGGACGCCGGTGCTGGTTCTTACCGCGCGCAATCGCACAGAGGAACGGATCGCCGGGCTCGATGCGGGCGCGGACGACTATTTGGGCAAGCCCTTCGATCTCGCGGAAGTCGAGGCGCGGTTGCGCGCGCTCGTCCGGCGAGCGCAGGGCACGGAAGACATTGCGATCCTCGGACACCTGCGCCTCGACCGGCGAGCACGGCGCTTCGGTGTCGGCAGCATGCCGCTCGACCTGCCCGCCCGCGAATTCGAAGTGCTATGGGAGTTGATGAGCCCGCCCGGCCGCACGATCAGCAAGCGAGAGCTGTCCGACAAGCTCTCGACCTTCGATGAATCGTTGGGCGACAACGCGCTCGAAGCATTCATTTCCCGCTTGCGCAAGAAATTGGTCGGCAGCGGGGCCGTCATTCGCACCCTGCGCGGCATCGGCTATCTGCTGGAAGCCGACGCGTGACCGGAACGCCGCCGCGCAACTCGGCGGCGCCATCGTTGACCGCGCGCGTGCTGCAGCGCGTGCTGTTCCCGCTGGCACTGACGTGGCTGGTCGGGACAGCAGTCGCGCTCTATGTGGCGAGCTATTTCACCGAGCAGGCTTTCGACCGGGCGATGCTCGACGATGCCTATTCCGTGTCCGCCAACGTGCAGGCGGGCGAGCGCGGCATGGAGTTGTTGCTCTCGCCGCGTGAGGTGACGAGTGTGCTTTTCGATCAGTCCGAAGCGGTGTTCTTTGCCGTGCTGCGGCCCGATGGGTCACTGCTGGCGGGCCATGAAGGGCTGCAGGCGCCTGCGCCGGAGGCGGGCGCGCGATATCGTTTCTCGCATGTGCTGTATCACGGCCAGGCATTGCGCGCCGTGGTGCTGAACCACGAGGCGCCGGACGCGTATCGCGTGGTCATCGCGCAGACCACGCAGGCGCGAACAGTGCTGGTCGAGCGGCTGCTGGTCTATTCGCTCGCGCCGCAGTTCGTGCTTCTGGCGGCACTGGCCACTTGGCTCTGGCGCGGCATCGGACGCGAGCTTCGTCCACTCGGGGAACTGCGGCAGACCCTGGAGAAGCGGGATGCTCACGATCTTGCCCCCGTGCCGGTCGCCCGAAGCTCACGCGAACTCGAGCAGTTGGGCGACACCCTCAATGCGCTGCTCGATCGGCTTGCGCAGAGCGCGTCGGCTCAGCGTGAGTTTGCCGGCAATGTCGCGCATGAACTGCGTACGCCTCTGGCAGGAATACGCGCCTTGGCCGAATACGGCCTTGCCCAGCAGGCGCCGGACGTCTGGCGGGAGCAGTTGCAGAACATCGCTGCCAGCCAGGCGCGGGCCAGCCATCTCGTGGACCAATTGCTTGCGCTCGCGCTGGCCGACGAAAGCCGCACCGGACTCCAGCGCCAGCCATTGAGGCTGGACGAGCTGATCCAGCAAGCGGTGCTGCGGCACCTCGCGCGCGCGGATTCCAAGGGCGTTGACCTCGGCGCGCAGGGTCTCGACGAACCCGTGACCGTGCTGGCGAATGCCGCGTTGGTCGAAGGAACGCTCGATAACCTGATCGACAACGCACTGCGCTACGGTGGCCGCACGATCACCATCGAACTCGTTGGCCACACGATGAGCGTCGTCGACGACGGCCCCGGCATCCCGCCGGAAACCCAGAGCGACCTCTTGCGCCGCTGGGCGCAAGGCCCCGCCGGCCAAAAGCTCGGCCAAGGCGCCGGCCTCGGCTTGGCGATCGTCGCTCGCTACGCAAGGTTGCTGGGCGCCGAACTCACCTTCGCCAAAGCGTCCCCCGAAGGCGGCCTCCGCGTAAGCCTCGCGTTCCCCCCATCCTGAAGCCGGCGCACCCACCCCAAAGACTGCGGTGCCCCTCCAGAAACCCCGTGGAACCGGCTCCGCCGGGCCACCGGGGTTGCCCCCGGCAGGGGGTTGGCGGCCACACGAAGTGGGCAAGCCTGGGGGCGAGCTACATCACCGGATAGTCGATATACCCCTCTTCGCCGCCGCCGTAGAACGTATTCTTGTCCCACGCATTCAGCGGTGCGCCTTCGCGCAGACGGCGAACCAGATCGGGGTTGGAGATGAAGGGCTTCCCGAAGGCGACCAGGTCGTCGCCCTCCTTGAGTGCTTCTTCCGCGAGCGGCTTGTCATAGCCGTTGTTCACCATCCACGCGCCCTTGCCGCCAGCCTGGCGGTAGGCGGCCTTGAGAGCTTCGTAGTCGAAGGGACGGTCGGCGAGTTCGCGCGGGCCACCGGTGGCGCCTTCGATCACGTGGATGTAGGCGAGATTCAGTGGCGCGAGATGTCGAACGACATAGTCGAAAAGCGGCTGCGGGTTGTCGTCATGCACGTCGTTGGCCGGCGTGACGGGCGACAAGCGGATGCCGGTCTTGCCGCCGCCAACGGCGTCCGCCACGGCGCGCGTCACTTCGAGCAAAAGCCGCGCACGGTTCTGAATGCTGCCGCCGTAGTCGTCCGTGCGCTTGTTGCTGCCGCTCTTGAGGAACTGGTCGAGCAAATACCCGTTGGCGCCATGAATCTCCACGCCGTCGAAGCCAGCCGTTTCGATGGCGTTGCGTGCGGCGACGGCGTAGTCATGCACGATGCCGGGCAGCTCACCGACGTCGAGCGCCCGAGGCTCGGAGGTATCGACGAAAGTCGGCACGCCGTCCTTGATCAGCACGGTCTTGGTCTTGGCCGCAATGGCCGACGGCGCAACCGGCTTGCCTCCCTCCGGCTGAAGCTCGGTGTGCGAGACGCGCCCGACGTGCCACAACTGCACGACGATCTTGCCGCCCTCTGCATGCACGGCCTGGGTAACGCGCTTCCAGCCGTCGAGCTGCTCTGTGCCGTAGAGTCCGGGCACATCCGCGTATCCCTGGCCTTGATGGCTGATCGCGGTGGCCTCTGTGATCAGCAGGCCGGCGCTGGCCCGCTGTGCATAGTAGGTGGCGGTGATGTCGCGCGGCACCGCATCGGGCGCACGGTTGCGCGTCAGCGGCGCCATGACAATGCGATTGCTGAGCTGGAGGTCGCCAGCTTGCACGGGATCGAAGAGGGAGGACATTTTTGATCTTGATGGTTGTTGTGGAGGCGAAACGGAGGGTAAACCCTCGGCGTCTCCCTTCGCTGTCGCGGGGTTGTCGCATTGCTGCTATGCAGTGCCGCAGAATGACCGCGCATCCATGATCGTTCACGACGCCCCGCTTCTGACCACCCCCGCACAAGTACTGCGGCTCGCGCTGGCACTCTCGTTGGGCGCCGCTGTTTCACTTGGGATCACGCGTTTTTCATACGGCCTGCTGCTGCCGCCGATGCGCGAAGACCTCGGCTGGAGCTATACGCTGGCCGGCAGCATGAACACGGCCAATGCTGCGGGATACCTGCTCGGCGCGTTAATGACGCCCGCGCTGCTACGGCGCTTCGGACCCGTGCGCCTGCTCGTGGGCGGCGCGCTGTGGGCGAGCCTCTTCATGGTCGCCAGTGGGTTCTTCACTTCAGCGGCCGCGTTGCTGCTGCAGCGGTTGCTGGCAGGCCTTGCGAGCGCCTGGGTCTTCGTTGCCGGGGGATTGCTCGCCGCGCGTCTGGGCACACTGCAGCCTTCTCGTGCAGGTTTTCTGCTGGGGCTGTACTACGGCGGTACGGGTGCCGGAATCACGCTCTCCGCGCTCCTCGTGCCGGCTGTTCTGCAAGGTGCAAAGGGGGCTCCGCACGGCTGGGCCTGGGCATGGTGGGCGCTGGCAGCCGCCAGCTTTGCGGCGACCGCGGTCTTGGCTTCCGCAATGCGTGCAATGCCGGGACAGATGCATGCAAAAAATGCGCAAAGGGCGCCCAACTCGCCGCACGCCGGGTCATCTGTCGCAGCTGCGCCGGTGCGGCGCTTCGGTTGGGCACTCGCCGGCTACACGCTTTTCGGGGCCGGATACATCGGCTACATGACCTTCGTGATCGCGTTGTTGCGCGAGCAGGGCGCGAGGCCAGGCGACATCACCTTGTTCTACGCCTTGCTCGGGCTGGCCTGCATGGCGTCGTCACGAATTTGGGCCGGGCTGTTGGACCGCTCTCGCGGCGGCGGACCGCAAGCGCTGCTCAACGCGCTGCTCGGGGTTGCCACCCTGCTGCCGGTGCTGAGCTCTGCTTGGCCGATGACCATGGCATCGGGGCTGTTGTTCGGTGGGGTGTTTTTGTCGGTGGTTGCTTCGACGACAGCCTTGGTCAGGCACAACTTGCCGGCTTCGCAGTGGGCAACGGGTATCAGTGCATTCACGATCGCCTTCGCGCTGGGGCAGATCGTCGGGCCGACGGTCACCGGGTGGATCTCGGATGGTCCGGGTGGGCTGGCCCGAGGCCTCGTGGCCTCGGCCGCAGCACTTTGGGCCGGTGCGATCCTCGCGTCGAGGCAGAAGCCCTTGACGTCCTGAATCAAACCCGCGCCATTCTTCCTGCTCGAAATTTACTTGAGCAGACCTTCGGCTTTCATCGCTTCCTGGACTGCCGGGCGAGCGCCCACGCGTGCATGCCACGCCTTCACATTCGCGTATGAGGAAATGTCGACCCCGGTGGGCTGCGCCCAATTGGTCACGGTGAACAGATAGCCGTCGGCGACGGTGAAGTGCTCGCCCATGAGGTAGTCCTTGCTTGCGAGCTGAGCATCGAGCCACTCGTAGCGCGACTTTAGCTTGGTCTTGGAAATCGTCTTGGCTTCTTCAGGCATGTTGGGATTGAAGAGCGGCGAGAAGCCCTTGTGGATCTCAGTCCCGATGAAGGTGAGCCATTCCTGCAGGCGATAGCGCGAGAGGGTGCCGTTGGCTGGAGCGAGGTTCTTTGCCGGGGCAAGATCCGCGACGTACTGCACGATGGCCGGGCCTTCGCGAAGACGCGTACCGTCATCGAGCTCGAGCAGCGGGACATAGCCCAGTGGATTGATGCCGTAGTAGTCGGTTCCATCTTGCAGCTTGTGGCTCTTCGTACTGGCGAGCACGGGCTCGAAAGCGAGGCCAGCTTCACGCAGCGCGATGTGGGGAGACAGCGAGCAGGCGCCCGGCGAGTAGTACAGCTTCATGCAAAAACTCCAATGAATGAGGAACGTATTCTGGTGGAAGAGGCTGATGCTAGCGAGTTCGAGGCCTCGGCGTTTTTGTCCTACGGCTTCTCGCGGGCGGCGACTATGAGTGCACATTTCGCGGGTTTCTAAGCTCGCGGCACTGCGATGAAGTCATCGCGAGGAGCCTGTACATGTTGAAGTACGCCATTGTTTTCGCCGTGATTTCGCTGATCGCCGGCGCGCTGGGCTTCGGCGGCGTGGCGGCAGGGGCTGCCGGTATCGCAAAGATCCTGTTTGGGCTGTTCCTGATACTTGCCGTGGTGTTCCTGGTGCTCGCTGCGCTGGGTGTCGGCGCAGTGAAGAACGCTGTGGACCGATCCCCGTGAATCCAAAGCAACTGCTATCGATTTGATAGCTTGGGGGCCAATGCTGGCCCGGGATTGGAACGAGGACGGTCTGGGCGGATTTGGCCCTGACCGGCACAAACAGGCGCCGGAGATTAAAATCAGCGCCCCTTTGCGCAGCGCACGCGTCAGTGCGCCCTCACTCTCATGCTTTATCCCGAAGAATTCGATGTGATCGTCGTCGGCGGCGGTCACGCGGGCACCGAAGCGGCGCTCGCATCCGCCAGAATGGGCGCCCGCACGCTCTTGCTCTCCCACAATATCGAGACGCTGGGGCAGATGAGCTGCAACCCGTCGATTGGTGGCATCGGCAAGGGTCATCTGGTCAAAGAGGTGGATGCGCTCGGCGGCGCCATGGCAATTGCCACGGACGAGGGCGGTATCCAATTCCGCGTGCTCAATTCGAGCAAAGGCCCGGCAGTGCGCGCGACACGCGCACAGGCCGATCGCGTGCTCTACAAGGCCGCGATTCGTCGCCGCCTGGAAAACCAGCCGAACCTTTCGCTGTTCCAACAGGCCGTGGATGACTTGATGATCGAAGGCGACCGTGTCGTGGGCGCCATCACACAGGTCGGCATCGCGTTCCGGGCGCGGACCGTGGTTCTCACCGCAGGGACCTTTCTCGACGGGCGTATTCACGTCGGCCTCGACAACTACCAGGCGGGGCGGGCGGGCGATCCGCCGGCGATCAGCTTGTCGGCGCGTCTCAAGGAGCTGAAACTGCCCCAAGGCCGCTTGAAGACGGGCACGCCTCCGCGATTAGACGGACGCACCATCGATTTTTCAAAATGCACCGAGCAGCCGGGCGACGGCATGCCGGGCGGTGCGGGACCTATGCCGGTTTTCAGCTTCATGGGTCGTGCTGACATGCACCCGCAGCAAATGCCGTGCTGGATCACGAACACCAACGCGCGCACCCACGAGATCATCCGCTCTGGCTTCGACCGCAGCCCAATGTTCACCGGCAAGATCGATGGGGTCGGCCCGCGTTACTGCCCGAGCGTCGAAGACAAGATCAACCGATTCGCGGACAAGGAAAGCCATCAAATCTTCCTCGAGCCGGAAGGGCTGACCACGAACGAGTATTACCCGAACGGAATTTCGACCAGCCTGCCTTTTGACGTGCAGTACCAGCTGGTTCGGTCGATGGCTGGATTGGAAAACGCGCACATCCTTCGGCCCGGCTACGCCATCGAATACGACTATTTCGACCCGCGTGAGCTCAAGAGCAACTTCGAGACGCGCGCAATCCGCGGTTTGTTCTTCGCGGGCCAGATCAATGGGACGACAGGGTATGAGGAGGCCGCCGCTCAGGGGCTGTTTGCCGGCATCAACGCTGCATTGCAATGCCGCGACGAAGAGGCTTGGCTTCCTCGGCGGGACGAGGCTTACCTCGGCGTCTTGGTCGACGACCTGATCACAAAGGGCGTCACTGAGCCGTATCGCATGTTCACCAGTCGTGCGGAATTCAGGCTGCAACTGCGTGAAGACAACGCCGACATGCGCTTGACCGACGCTGGACGCAAGCTCGGCCTCGTGGACGATGCGCGTTGGGACGCTTTTTCGCGGAAGCGCGACCTTGTTTCACGTGAAACAGAGCGCCTGCGCTCGATATGGGTCAATCCTCGGAACTTGCCAGAAGCCGAATCCGAGCGCGTGCTGGGGAAGGCCATCGACCACGAACACAATCTTGGTGAGCTCCTCCGCCGCCCGAATGTGAGCTACGAGTCTCTGATGTCTCTCGACGGCGGCAAGTACCGGTCGAGTGCGCCGCTCGGAGAGACGGAGGTCGAGCAAATCGAGATTGCCGCCAAGTACTCGGGTTACATCACCCGTCAGCACGATGAAGTCGAGCGCGCCGCCCATTTCGAGAATCTCCGGCTGCCGAGTGATCTCGACTATGGTCAGGTCAAGGCGTTGAGCATCGAAGTGCGACAGAAGCTCGCCAAGCACCGCCCTGAGACGTTGGGCATGGCATCCCGGATATCAGGGGTGACTCCGGCCGCGATCTCGCTTCTTATGATTCATCTCCGCAAAGGCGGCCATCGGGCATTCACGGTTGGCCTCGCGTCAAAATCGCCGGTTGCCGAATGACCGGAATGGTTCAGGAGGAAAGACTGCGTGAAGGAGCGCTTTCTCTCGGGATCGCGCTGACCGATCGGCAGACCGAGCAGTTGCTGGCTTACGGCGCCCTCATACTGAAATGGAACAAGGTCTACAACCTGACCGCACTGCGTGATGCGGATTCGGTTCTCACGCATCATTTGCTCGACAGCTTGGCGGCCGTCGGGCCACTCGGACGAGAGCACAGCGGCCCTGCGAAGCTCCTGGATGTCGGCGCGGGTGCGGGCCTGCCCGGCGTCGTGATCGCCGTCATGCGACCGGACGTGCACGTAACCTGTGTGGATGCTGTCGCCAAGAAGGCCGCTTTTGTCCAGCAAGCCGCCTCTGAGCTTGGTCTTCGTAACCTTCGCGGCCTCCATGCGCGCGTCGAGTCCATGACGGGCGCTTACGAGGTGATCAGTTCTCGCGCGTTCGCCTCGCTAGTCGATTTCGTCTCAGGTTCGATACACCTGCTGGCGCCTGACGGCGTTTGGCTGGCCATGAAGGGCAGGGTGCCTGCGGACGAAATCGTCCAACTTCCCCCGCAGACCGAAGCGTTTCACGTGGAACAACTGAACGTTCCAGGGCTCGATGCCGAGCGATGCATCGTCTGGATGCGAAAACTCGTTTCCTGAGCCGCATCTGTCGCGTCGACCTCGCTTAGACTCGACGCTTCCCTTTTTGAGCAATTTGCATGTTCGGCATCGCTGATTACGGCGCGTTCGTCGCCGCCATTGTTCTTTTTCTGGCGCTCCCCGGTCCCGGAAATCTGGCGCTGATCACGTCGACGAGCAAAGGCGGCATCCGTGGCGGATTGGCCGCCACGTTAGGCGTGATTGCGGGAGATCAGGTGCTGATGTGGGCGGCCGTTGCCGGCGTCGCAACGCTGCTGACCGCATATCCTGCGGCGTTTCGGGGCGTGCAGTGGTTGGGCGCCGTCTATCTGGCGTGGCTCGGCTTCAAGATGCTGCGCGCAAGGCCTGGCGCTGCTCCTATTCTCAACATCCGTCCGTCGCACTACCTGCGCCAAGGGATGATGATCACGCTGCTCAACCCCAAGGCCATCGTCTTCTATATGGCGTTTTTCCCCCTGTTCGTCGATCCGGCACGTCATCAGGGCATCACCACCTTCGCCGTTATGGCGTTGACGATCGCAGCGCTCACCTTTTTGTACGGGGCCACGGCAACGCTCTTGACCCATTTCCTTGCAGAACGGATGCGGGCCAATCCGCGCATCTCGGGGGTCCTAGGCAAGCTCGCCGGTGTTTTCCTGATCGCGTTCGGCGTCAGGCTTGCGGTTTCCAAATAAGTATGCAAAACCTTCCGCCGCGCACTCCTGCATCTGGCCATGTCCTCGGGCACGGCGGCTAAGACATGGCCAAGATCTTCTGCATTGCAAATCAAAAGGGTGGGGTCGGAAAGACGACGACAACCGTCAATCTTGCCGCCGGCCTCGCCAACGTAGGGCAGCGTGTGCTCATGATCGACTTGGACCCGCAGGGCAACGCGACCATGGGTTCTGGCATCGACAAGCGTCAGCTCGAGACGACGGTGTACGACGTGCTCCTGGAGTCTGCCTCCGTGGCAGAAGCCCGAGTGAAGGCTGAGAAGTGCGGTTACGACGTCCTGGGCGCAAACCGCGAGCTGGCCGGCGCTGAGGTCGAAATGGTGGCGCTCGACCGTCGCGAGAAGCGTTTGCGGACGGCGCTGGCCGCAGTGGGCGCGGAGTACGACTTCATTCTGATCGATTGCCCGCCAAGTCTCAGCTTGCTGACCCTTAACGGCTTGTGCGCCGCGCATGGTGTCATCGTGCCGATGCAGTGCGAGTATTTCGCGCTCGAAGGTCTGACTGATCTGGTCAATACCATCAAGCAAGTGCACGCCAACCTCAACAAGAACCTGCAGATCATCGGCTTGCTGCGCGTGATGTTCGACCCGCGTATCACGCTTCAGCAACAGGTCAGCGAGCAATTGAAGGCGCATTTCGGCGACAAGGTTTTCGACACGGTCATTCCCCGCAACGTTCGGCTCGCCGAAGCTCCGAGCTACGGCTTGCCGGGCGTGGTTTTCGACCCGCCTGCCAAGGGCAGCCAGGCGTTCATTGCCTTTGCGCAAGAATTGGTCGTCAAGATGCCACCGGCGAGCGCAATGGCGACCGAGACAGCGTCACCCGCACCCGTGCCCATGGATGCACCGGAGGTCACGGTGCATGCCCCCGATGGCATCTGAGCCGTCGCCGAGAACGCATCTTGCATCGATGAAGACGCCGAAAATCCTGTTGCTGCCCGGCTGGCAGAACAGCGACCCCGCGCATTGGCAAAGCCGCTGGGAAGCCATTCACGGTGACCAGCGGGTCGATCAGCATGACTGGATGCGCCCGCTGCGCGGCGACTGGTCGGCTCGGCTCGAGGAAGAGGTGCTGGCGTCGCCGGGGCCGGTGGCGTTGGTCGCGCACAGCTTGGGATGCATCCTTGTGGCCGCATGGGCGGCTCATTCAAGCCATTCGAGCAAGGTGCATGGCGCACTGCTTGTCGCCCCCGGTGATCTGGAGCGCGACGACCTGCGGCAAATGATTCCCGGCTGGGCGCCCATCATGCGGCGCCCGTTGCCGTTTCGTTCCCTGATGATTGCAGCCACGAATGACCCGTACTGCACCGCCGAACGCTCCCGCCAAATGGCCGAAGACTGGGGTGCCGACTACGTCAATCTGGGTGCCCGCGGCCACATCAATAGCGAATCCGGCTTGGGCGACTGGCTCGAAGGCCGCAAGCTGCTGACCGACCTCCTGAAAGAAAACTGATATCCATGGCGACCAAAAAACTCAAGGGCCTGGGCCGAGGACTCGAAGCCCTTCTCGGGCCGACTTTCAACGGAGCCGATCAGGCAAGCTCCGACGACTCGGCGCCGCCAAGCCCGACGACGCTCAATCTCGATCAGATGGTTCCCGGCGTGTACCAGCCACGTACCAGGATGGACGAGGGCGCGCTCTACGAGTTGGCCGAGAGCATCAAGGCGCAAGGGATCATGCAGCCCATTCTGGTTCGTCGGCTTGAACCGGAGCTTGCCCTCGCCAAGAAGGCCGAGTTCGAAATCATCGCGGGTGAGCGGCGCTTCAGGGCCGCAAGCCTGGCCGGGCTCGTCAGTGTGCCTGTGCTGGTGCGCGATGTGCCCGATGAGGCTGCTGCGGCCATGTCACTGATCGAGAACATCCAGCGCGAAGACTTGAATCCCCTGGAGGAAGCCCAAGGCCTGCACCGTCTCGTCGTTGAGTTTGGGCTTACTCACGAATCTGCGGCGCAGGCTGTCGGGCGCTCGCGCAGTGCGGCCAGCAACCTGTTGCGCCTGCTGAATCTTGCGGAACCGGCTCAGGCAATGCTGATGGCGGGCGACATCGACATGGGCCATGCACGTGCGCTGCTCTCGCTCGAAAAGGCGACGCAGATCACCGCTGCCAATCAGATTGCAGCC
The DNA here is from genome assembly GCF_056394705.1 of Variovorax sp. 10N420. Classification (NCBI taxonomy): domain Bacteria; kingdom Pseudomonadati; phylum Pseudomonadota; class Betaproteobacteria; order Burkholderiales; family Comamonadaceae; genus Variovorax; species Variovorax sp. 10N420. The sequence goes on from NZ_JBFTIJ010000009.1 coordinate 280,743, forward strand.
AAGAAAATGTCGGTGCGAGAGACCGAGGCGCTGGTCAAGAAGCTAGCGGCCGAGTTCAGCCTCACGCCTTCATCAAAGCGCGGCGCCGCGGAGAAATCGCGCGACTTGCTCCGTGTGGAGGAGGAGCTTGCGGACCTGCTCGCCGCCGAGGTCGAGGTTCGCATCAAGAAGCGGAGCAAGCGCAACGGCCGGATTGAGGAGAGCGGCGAATTGGCGATCCACTTCGGCTCGCTGGACGCACTCAACGGGCTCATCGAGCGCATCCGCCAGACGGCCTGACAAGGTGTCAGATAACCGGGTCACTGGATAAACCAAGGTCCCCAGCCGCAGGTGAACCTCAGAGGCTGAAGATCTTCCCGGGGTTCATGATGTTTTTCGGGTCAAGTGCGCGCTTGATCGTCCGCATCATGTCGATCGCTCCGGCACCGGCTTCCGTCACCAGGAAGCCCATCTTGTGCAGGCCGACCCCGTGTTCGCCGGTACAGGTTCCTTCGAGCGCCAAGGCCCGGGACACCAAGGAGTGATTCAGCTTCTCCGCTGCTACGCGCTCTTCCGGTGCGTTGGGGTCCAGAAGATAGCCAAAGTGGAAATTGCCGTCGCCAACATGGCCGACTAGGAAATAGGGAATGCCGCTCGCGTCAGCTTCCGCGACAGACTCCAGCAGGCAATCGGCCAAGCGCGATATAGGCACGCAGGTGTCGGTCGAAATCACGCGGCAACCCGGGCGCGACTGCACCGCCGCGAAATAGCTGTTGTGGCGCGCAGTCCAGAGCCGTGTGCGCTCTTCGGGTGTGCTGGCCCACTCGAAGGCGTTTCCGCCGTGGCCGCTCGCCAGTTCCTGCACGGTTTCAGCCTGCTCCTTCACCCCGCCCGGCGACCCATGGAACTCCATCAGCAACATGGGTTCTTCGCGCAGGTTGAGCTTGGCGTAGGCATTGACCATCCGCACTGTATTCACGTCGATCAGTTCCACGCGTGCGATCGGAACGCCCAGCTGGATGATTTCGATGGTGGTGCGCACAGCCGCCTCGATGCTCGGGAATGAGCAAATGGCAGCCGATACGGCTTCGGGCAAGGGATAGATGCGCAGGGTGACTTCGGTGATGACACCGAGCGTGCCTTCGCTGCCGACCAGCAGACGCGTGAGGTCGTAGCCGGCCGAAGATTTCTTGGCGCGCGTGCCCGTGCGGATCACCTCGCCGCTCGCCGTAACGACTTCGAGCCCCAGGACGTTCTCGCGCATGGTGCCATAGCGAACGGCGTTTGTACCGCTGGCCCGCGTCGCCGCCATGCCGCCGATCGAGGCGTCCGCGCCCGGATCGATCGGGAAGAACAGCCCCGTGCTCTTGACTTCTTCATTGAGCTGTTTGCGCGTCACGCCAGGCTGCACGGTCACGGTCAGATCGTCGGCGTTGATCGACAGCACGCGGTTCATGCGGCTCACGTCGATGCTGATACCACCCTGCACGGCCAGCAAGTGCCCCTCGAGCGACGAACCGACGCCGAAGGGAATCACCGGCACGCTGAAGTCGCTTGCCAGCTTGACCGCATCGGCCACGTCCTGCGTGCTCTCGGCAAAGACCACCGCCGAAGGAGGAGGCGCGTCGAAAGACGATTCGTCGCGTCCGTGTTGCGTGCGCACTGCAAGTGCGGTGGAGCATTGATCGCCGAAGCGCGCCTTCAGAGCCTGGAGCAGTGCGTCGGGTACCTCTCGCAGCGCAATCTCCGGCGTCAGATGCGAAAGGGCGGTGGGGGCGTTCATCGGCTGTCTCCTGAAGGGTCTACCATTCTACGAATCACCCGGAAGATACAGGGCACCCATGGGCAACCGACTCACACAAATTGCGACGCGCACTGGCGACGACGGCACCACCGGCCTGGGCGACAACACACGCGTCCCAAAGGATCACCTGCGTGTTCAGGCGATGGGCGACGTCGACGAACTCAATTCGCACATTGGCGTGCTGCTCTGTGAGCCGATGCCCGCCAGGGTGCGCGACCTGCTGGTCGACGTGCAGCATCAGCTTTTCAACCTCGGCGGCGAATTGTCCATGCCGGGATTCACGCTGCTCAAGGAAGAGGCGCTGCTGCAGATCGACAACGCACTCGCGGATCACAACGCCACTTTGCCCAGGCTGGCCGAATTCATCCTGCCGGCGGGCACTCGCGCCGCTTCTCTCGCGCACGTGTGCCGAACGGTAGCGCGCCGCGCGGAGCGAGCGGTCGTATCCCTTGGCGCGCAGAGCGAGATCAACGATACGCTGCGGCGTTACCTGAATCGGCTGAGCGACCTGCTGTTCGTGCTGGCGCGCGTGCTGAATCGTGTGGACGGCGGCGACGATGTGTACTGGAAGAGCGAGCGCATGGCGCGCGCAGCCGCCGACGACGGCGCAGGGCCGACATGAACCAGAAGTTACCTTTGCTTCATCCGACGCATACATGTCCGGCCCACACTGTGCGCCACTTCAATATGGAGGGAGTTCCAGATGAGCAAGTCGAAAAGCTTGACTGCCGTTGTCTGCGTCCTGGCGATGACCATGGCCGGAGGCGCTTTTGCGAGAGATCATCAGCGCCCGGTGACCCCCGACCAGCGCACCCGCAGTGAGCAAGCGCCGCCGCAGACCGGCCATTCACCGGCCGCGGACGGCGAGCATCGGCAAGTCCACCAGCAGCCGCAGTTCATTGGCCGTGGGTACTTGCAGCCTTACGCCGAGTGGCACCGCGGTAATCGCCTTTCCGGGCAACCCCGCAAAGTCGAGTCCTGATCAGCTGGCCGATGGCGCCATCTGTGCGCAGACATTGCGGCCCGTGATGGTGAGCCGAAGTCCGCCACCGTGCCACTCGAGCCAGTTCAGTTTCACATAGGCATCGATGTCGTCGCCGTCGATCAGGCCGGCCTGATGATTTTGGAGGTGATCGACGGTGGCGGGCAGTGCCTGCCGCAACCGTTCACGGTCGGCGGCCTCGCTGGCCGCCTTGGAAGATGCGCGCGTCTGAGAAATCGATGCCATGGCTGATACGTAGGTAGTCGGATCGCAAAGGTAAACCGCACCAATGTACGCCTCTTGCTGCCGACGTCGCGGACCTATTTCTCGTTTTCGCGCAGGAGAAACACTGAGCCGCCGGGGCTCACGGCGCGCTACTTGCGCACGCGCAAAAGCTTGCTGACTTCGTCGACGTTGTCGCTGATGCGCTTGCGGACGACATCGAAGGCCTCCGCCTGCGACTTGGCCGCCATCTCCGACAGCTCGCGGATGTCATCCAGGGCTTGCTTAAAAGCTGCCTTTCCCATTGCATCGAGCTTGGCGATGTTCTCGCGTGGGTCGCCGGCCGACATGCCTTTCACGGTGCCTTGCCACTCCTGGATCGATGTCTTGAGCATCTCCGTCTGGCGTTGCACCACCGCTTGCAGTCCCTGGTAGGACTTCTCGTTGGCCTGCATGAGGGCCTGCAGATCCTTGCGCCCGCCTTCGACGATGGCGCCGGCGGCACCTGCCAGAGGCAGGTTCTGAAGGCGATCGGCCATGCCCTTGAGCGGCTTGATGAAGGCGTCCTGAATGTCTTCAGCGGCCGCGCCCCGCGGGGAGCTCGCCTTTTTCGCGGCGGTCGCGCTCGTTTTGCTGGTTGCCATGGTGCGGTGTCTCCAGGTTGATGTTGGAGTCAGCACGATACGCCCACAGTGCCGTCCGATGGAAGCCCCGCATGACGATTTCGCCGCGCGGCGAAGCCGTGCGACTCCGCACAATCCGCGTTCAGCGCGCCGCGAGTGCGGCGTCCGGCAGCTCGATCTTGACCTCGAGCACCTCGAGGTCGTCCTGCTTTTCGAGGTGAACCTTGATGTCCTCGGCCTTGATCGACACGTACTTTGAGATCACGGCAATCAGTTCGCGCTGCAACTCAGGCAGGTAGTCGGGGCGCTTTCCGCCCAAGCTGCTGCGCTCGTGCGCGAGGATGATCTGCAGCCGTTCCTTGGCGACGCTTGCCGTCTTCTTCTTTTCGCCCAGCAGAAAGGAAAAAAGTGACATGGCTACCTCGTTCCGAAGATTCGTTTGAAGAAGCCGGGCTTCTCGGCGTCGATGAAGCGCATCGGCTTTTCCTCACCGAGGAAGCGTGCCACCACGTCGCTGTAGGCCTGGGCCACGTCGGTTTCCTTGTCGTGGATGGCAGGCACGCCCTGGTTGGAAGCCTGCAGCACGCTCTCTGATTCGGGAATCACGCCGATGAGCTTGATGCGCAGGATGTCCTGGATGTCTTCCAGCGACAGCATTTGGCCGCCTGCCACCCGATTGGGGTTGTAGCGCGTGATCAGCAGGTGCTCCTTGATGGGCTCGCCGCCTTCCTTGGCGCGCTTGGTCTTGGAGCTCAGCATTCCCAGGATGCGATCGGAGTCGCGCACCGAAGAGACTTCGGGGTTGGTCACGACAAGTGCCTCGTCGGCAAAGTGCATGGCCATCAGCGCGCCGACCTCGATGCCCGCGGGAGAGTCGCACACGATGTAGTCGAAGCCTTGGTCGGCGAGCTCCTTCAGGATCTTCTCGACGCCTTCCTGTGTGAGTGCGTCCTTGTCGCGGGTTTGCGAAGCGGCCAGCACGTACAGGTTGTCGGAATGCTTGTCCTTGATGAGCGCCTGACTCAGGTTGGCTTCGCCCTGGATCACGTTGATCAGGTCGAACACCACCCGGCGCTCGCAACCCATGATCAAGTCCAGGTTCCGCAGCCCGACGTCGAAGTCGATCACGGCCGTCTTCTTGCCCGCGAGGGCGAGCCCCGATGCAAAGCTCGCGCTCGTGGTCGTCTTGCCAACGCCGCCTTTGCCCGAGGTCACCACCACAATTTTGGCCATTGCCATTCCTTCTTTGTTCGTTTGGGTTGTTCTGCTTTTCGAAGCCGGATCAGAGGATCGGATTCATCACGATCTTTTTGCCATCCAGCGAGATCTGCGCCGTCTTGCCGGCGATCTCGTCCGGCAGTGCGACTTCGGCCGTGCGGTAGATGCCGGCGATGGCCACCAGCTGCGCCTCCATGCAGGTCGTGAAGATGCGTGCTCCCGTGTCTCCGCGTGCTCCGGCGATCGCCTTGCCGCGCAACGGCGCGTAGACGTGCACGTTGCCGTCAGCGATGACTTCGGCGCCGAAGCTCACCACGGCGGTCACGATCACGTCGCCGCCTCGCGCGTACACCTGCTGGCCCGAACGCAAGGGCTTGTCGATGACGAGCGTGCCGTTGGCCGGCACCGGTACCTCGCGAACGATCTGCGGAGCTTCGCTTGGCGGCTCGGCCGGCGGTGCAGGCGCACGTGGAGCAGGTGTGGCCGGCATCGCGGTGATCGACAGTCCCGCCGCCCGCGCGGCGATGTTCTGGGCATTGCTGCCGCCACGCACCGCGACGGGCTGTGTCTGATGCCGCGCCAGCAGCTCACGCAGCGCCGCGAAATCGATGTCGGCTTCAGACTGGTCTTCCTGGAGTTGCGAGAGGTCGATGACCACCGGCTCCTGTTCGAAGAAGTCGGGCGAGTCCGCCAATTGGGCGTCGAGCGCTTCCGCCAGTACATCGAGATCAACCGTCTTGAGAATGACGGCGATCAGCGGCAGCGTGGCGCTCTTGAATTCGAATACCGCCTTGGTGCGCGCGGCGGAAGCATCGGCCATGGAAAACGTAGGTTCGAAAAGCGTTGGAGTCTAACGGGAGTGGCTTCCGCGCCGTGAAACTCTGCGGTCTCTATGACGCGGCACAACATCTCTTTCACGACGTTGCATTTCCTTTGGAGTCCCGTTTTTCGTTCTCTTCTCAGTCGCGGGTTCGCGCCAGCAGTGCATAGAGCAGGATCGCACCGAAGGTCGCGGTGCCGATGCCGCCGAGCGCGAACTGGCCGAACTTGAGCGTGAAGTCGCCTGTGCCGAGGACCAGCGTGATTGCGGCCACGATCAAGTTCTTGTTCTGCGAGAAGTCGACCCGGTTGTCGACCCAGATCTTCGCGCCCGACACGGCAATGAGGCCGAACACTACGATGCTCACGCCGCCCATGACCGAAAGCGGGATCGCCTGCACCAGCGCACCGAATTTCGGGCTGAAGCCCAGCACTAGCGCGATCAGCGCTGCCACGACGAAGATGGCGGTCGAGTAGATCTTGGTTGCAGCCATCACGCCGATGTTCTCGGCGTAGGTCGTCACGCCGGTGCCGCCGACAGCGCCGCTCACCATGGTCGCGATGCCGTCGCCGATGAACGCGCGCCCGAGGTATGGGTTGAGATCGCGTCCGGTCATCGCGCCGACTGCCTTCAGATGGCCGAGGTTCTCGGCCACGAGGATGACCGCCACCGGCGCGATCAGCAGTATCGCGTTGACCTGGAACACCGGCGACGAGAAGGTCGGCATGCCGAACCATGGCGCCGCTGCCAGCGGACCGAGGTCGATGGGTTTGCCCAGGCCCAAGCCATTCGTCAGCACCGCATAGATCACGCTCGCGGCAATCAAGCCCATGAGGATCAACAGCCGCTGGATCATGCCGCGCGTGTAGACCGCGATCAGGCCCACGCAGAGGAAGGTCAACGCCTGCATCCAGGTGTCGAAGCCGGTGGGCGCCATGTTCTTGATCGGCACGCTCGCCAGATTGAGCCCGATCACGGCGACCACTGCGCCGGTGACCACCGGCGGCATCATCCGCTCGATCCAATGCACCGCGACGTCCTGCTCGACTTCCTCCACCTCGATGCCTTCGAGGCCGCGCACGGGAGCGCGGCGGGTGCGCCGCTCATTGGTGAATGCAACCAGGATGCCGATCAGCACATAGACCAGGCCGCAGACGATGATGCCGCCGAGTGCGACGCCCAAGTTGGTGTTGGGCCCTGATCCCGAATAGCCGCTGGCGGCGATCACCACCCCGATGAAGGCGAAGCTCGATCCAAGATAGCTCGGCACTCGTCCGCGGGTGATGAAGAAGAACAACAGCGTCCCGATGCCGCTCATCAGAATTGCGATGTTGGGGTTGAAGCCCATCAGGATTGGCGCCAGCACGGTCGAGCCGAACATTGCAATCACATGCTGAACGCCCATTGCGGTGGTCTGCGGCCATGCCAGCCGCTCGTCGGGCGCGACGATGCTGCCCGCGGAAGCCGAGACTTTGCGCCACCGGGGAAGGTAGGAATCCGTATCGCTCATGGTTTTCGCTCCTCGTTGTTGTTGTCAAAATCTTGTGGAACCGGAAGCAGGGTGCGTCAGCCACCGCGCGGCGCCAGCACCGCCATCGTGATGCGGGAGACGCAGGTCAGTTCGCCGTCTTCGTTGGTCAAGTCGATCTGCCACACCTGCGTCGTGCGGCCGCGATGCACCGGGCGCGCCGTGCCGGTCACCCAGCCGCTGGAGGCCGACTTGAGATGGTTCGCATTGATGTCCAGTCCCACTGCGCGGTGGCCCTCGGGCGCCGAATAATGGGCGCCGCACGATCCGAGCGTTTCAGCCAGCACTACCGACACACCGCCGTGCAGGATGCCGTAGGGCTGTACGGTGCGTTTGTCCACCGGCACGCGCGCACGGATGAAATCGTCCCCGACTTCCATGAATTCGATGCCGAGGTTGGCGACAGTCGTGTCCACGTGGCTTCGGGTCAGTTCTTCGATCGAGATATCTTTTTTCCAGATGCGCATTGAACATGTCTCCAGTTGAGTTGGCCAAAACTATAGCGATTACCGCTGAAAACGACGCGCTCACGGCTGACAGCGCCGACCACCCGGACCGGCGAAGCTCGCATCATGACGCAGGCTCGCCGTTGGATGGCTTTTTCCGTTGCCTTGGCGGTACTGCTGCTTCTCGGGGCGGCCCTGTGGATCCGCCAACTCCTGCCGAGCGACGAAGCCTTCGCCGCTGAAGTTGCATCGCGCTTCGAGAAAGCCTCTGGGATCAGCTTGCGGGTCGGATCAGCCCACTGGGCATTGCGGCCGTCGCCGGTGATCGTGCTGGAGGATGTCGCCACGGTCCAGGCACGGCCGATCACCGTCCGGCGACTTGTTGTGCGGCCGAGGCTGTCTTCGCTCTGGCATCGACAGGTGTCCATCGCGCTGATCGAGATCGACGGGGCGACGCTGCCCAGGGCGTCGGTGCGCGATTTCCGCGGGCGATGGAAAGGCGAGAACGGCCCGATCGTTCTGGCGGGCGCATGGAAGCTCGCCGACGTCCCCGTCGAACGCGTGCGCATGCGCGATGTGACATGGATCGACCGCCGCGACATTGCGCTTACCTACGATCTCGACCTTCGCTTCGATCAGAACTGGCGGCCGCGCTCAGGCGAGATCCAGAGGTCGGGCATCACGCCGCCCGCCCGCCTGCGCATCGAGCGTGAAGGCAAAGAGGACCGCTGGCGCACATTGATCGACGTGGCAGACGGCACGTGGAACGGCACCAGCGAACTTCAAATCGATGACAAAGGTCGCCTGCGGCTTATGGCGCAACTGACGCCAAAGAATGTGGATGTGCGTTTGCTGGTCCGTAGTTTCGGCCGCCATGGTGTTGTCGACGGCCGCATTCAGGGGCAGACCGACATCGATTCGGAAGGCGACGACGTGGGCGAACTTTTCAGGCGATTGCATACGCGCACGCGATTCACGGTGGCGCCCGCCACTCTCATGGGCTTCGATCTGACGAAGGCCGTGACCGGCAATTCCGCGCGCGGCGGCCAGACGCCCCTCGACTCGCTCAGCGGCACACTGGACACGCAGAATTCGGACGACGGCGTGATCCTCCACTACATCGGATTGAAGGCACGCTCCGGTGTCCTCAAAGCCAGCGGCAGCGCGACCGTGGTCAATCGCCGGCTGGACGGGGAAGCAGCGATCGACGTCGTCGACGGAGTGCTTGGCGTGCCCCTCAAGCTCGGTGGCACGCTCGACGCGCCTGTCGTTTCGCTGACCGGCGCGGCGCTCACAGGTGCTGCGGTCGGGACCGCGGTGCTGCCCGGCGTGGGCACTGCGATCGGTGCTCGCATCGGCCAGCAGATGGACAAGCTCCTGGGCGACGAAGAAGCCAGGAAGCGCAGCCCTGGCGCGCCCGCGCCGAAGCCCAGGTGATCGCGTCGTTCAATTTTCTTTACGCTGGCTAGACAATCCCGGAGCAGCTTGATGCCAAGCTCGCCGCTTTCGCTAGATCACGCAGCCCTACGAGGTGTCCAGCCATGCACGTCAGCTATTCGGTCTTCACGGAAGCAAGGTTCTGGGTGATGGTGGCTGTCTCCGTGGTGCTGCCGTTCTGCATCTATGCGGTCCTGATTGCCAAGCAGGCCATCTCGCGAATGACTGTGCTCGTGCTCGGGTTCTCGCTGGTCGCCATCGCCGGGGTGGACGTGTACTTGCTCCAGCGACTGGCCACGACAGCGGCTGCGACGCCGTCACTCGCTGACGACGTGCTCTTCATCTCGGAACTCCGCGTTGCGCTTTACCTGCTTCCAGCGTTGTTCGCCGGCCTCGGCATCAACGTGATCTCGCACGTGTTGACAACGCATTTGACCGCGGCCGAAAAGCGCTTTCGCGAGGAGCAGTCCGATCCTGGGTCCGGCCCGGAGGTCTAGAGACCCGGGTCGCTTGACCCCTGTCGCTTTCAAGCGTTCAGAAAGATTCCCAATCACCGCCCGATGCGAGCGCGACGGGAGTGGACGCCTGGGGCGCCGGCTTCGCAGCCGACTTGGCCTTGCCGCTTGCGGAAGGTGCAGGCGCGATTCGCGCGGGCGGCGTCTGTTGCGCTTTCCGCCCATCAGCGAGACGGAACACACTCACGACGTGCGAGAGACTGCCGGCCTGCTCCTGCAGCGATTGCGCTGCTGCCGATGCCTCTTCCACCAGCGCCGCGTTCTGCTGAGTGACCTGGTCCATCTGCGTGATGGCCTGGTTGATCTGCTCGATGCCGGAGGTCTGCTCCTGGCTCGCGGCGGTGATCTCGCCCATGATGTCCGTCACGCGCTTGACGCTGTCGACGATCTCTTCCATGGTCTTGCCGGCTTCGGCCACCTGCTTGCTGCCTTCCTCGACTTTTTCTACCGAGTCGCCGATGAGCGTCTTGATTTCCTTGGCCGCGGCTGCTGAGCGTTGAGCCAGGCTGCGCACTTCGGAAGCCACGACGGCAAAGCCGCGCCCCTGCTCGCCTGCGCGTGCGGCTTCGACCGCTGCATTCAAGGCAAGGATGTTGGTCTGGAATGCAATGCCGTCGATGACACCAATGATGTCCACGATCTTGCGCGACGATGCATTGATGGAGCCCATCGTGTCGACCACCTGCGAGACGACACTGCCGCCCTTGACCGCCACTTCGGAAGCGGACACCGCAAGCTGATTGGCCTGGCGCGCGTTGTCGGCGTTCTGCTTGAC
>NZ_JBFTIJ010000010.1:0-144470 GCF_056394705.1 Variovorax sp. 10N420
TCTTCGTGGAGCCTTCCGCTTTCACGAGGAATTCGCGGTCGCCGTCGAGCTGCTCAACAAGGGGCTGGTCGACGTCAAGCCGCTGATATCGGCAACCCTGTCGTACCGCGATTCGGCCCGCGCCTTTGCGCTGGCGGCCGATCGTACGCGGGCGATGAAAGTGCTGCTGAACTTCGAGTGAACGCATCCCCTCGCGCCATTCTCGAGCTTCGATCCCATCCGCCAGCACTTTGCGCTCGAGCATCACCTGTTGCGCCCACCGCCCTATCGCAAGCAACTGGCTGCGCGCTTCGACGCCTGGCGTCTTTTCACGGGCCTCACCCAAAATCCGCTTGCCGCCTTCTGAATCGCAACGCCGCCTGCCGATGTTGCGACCATTCACCTTCAACGTGACAAGGCCCTTCACGTCAGTCGAGGGTCGCCCGCGCCAGAAAGGGGGCCAGCTGTTCGCGCGCCATTTCAGGCGTCACCACATCCGCGGGGTCGAGCTTTTCGTAGCTATAGCTCTCCGGGTCATCGTAGATGCGCTCCGCAATGAGCTTCGGCTGCGGGTCGTTGGTGTACGAGAAGATCTGGAACAGATGGTGGTTCATGAGGTAGTAGGCACCGGGATCGGCATCGATGTCGTGGTCCCCGAGGCAGCTGCCGGGCACCACGTGGGTCCAGACGGCCTCCGTGGTGACGCCATAGTCCTCCGCGCCCATGTTCATGGTGCGCGCACCCATGACGTTCTGCCGGGTCTCGAACGCTTCCCTGTAGAACCCTTCGACGGCTACCTTTCCCGATAACACTCGCATCTCCCTGCGATCTCCCACGCGGTACATGGGCTCGTCGATCGTGAGTTCGGGCACGATGATCTGATCCCAATAACCGGCAACCTCCAGCAGAAGGTGACGGAAATAGTTCTTGAGGATTGCCCGGTGCAAGGGCTTCTGTGTCTGCTCCAGAAAGCGTTCGACCTGTCGCGGCCACTCGGTGACGTCGAACTTCAGCGGAATGCGCATGAGGGTGAGCGCGTCGGTTGTATTGAGCGCTGGGCTGCGCCCGGACAGATTTGCGGTTGTCATCTTCTCTACTCCTGGTGAATTCCCGATCGGCGATAGCGGGCTCGCCGCTGCCGAATCAGGAGGTGATTCCGTGTCCAGCCTGGGCTAGAAATTCACGGCGTCTCGCCCTTTCAGGCGAAGCATCTGCCTGGCCTCATCGGGCGTGGCGACATCGAGCGAAAGCGCCTCGATGGCTGTCCTGATGCGGCGGACCTGATCGGCATTGGAGCGAGCGAGACGACCCGGACCGTCCCACAACGAGTCTTCCAGTCCCACGCGCACATGGCCGCCGACAGCAACTCCCAGGGTCGCCATGGGGATCTGATTGCGCCCCGCACCCAGCACCGACCACACGTATGCATCCCCGAACAGGCGCTCAGCCGTTCGGCGCATGTGCATCAGGTCTTCCACTTGCGCGCCGATGCCGCCGCGCAGGCCGAACACGGACTGAATCAGGAGCGGCCCCTTGACGAGACCGCGATCCAGAAAATGCGCAGCGGTGTAGAGGTGGCCGATGTCATAGCACTCGATCTCGAAGCGCGTTCCATTGGCCGAGCATGACCTCAGGATGTATTCGATGTCCCTGAAACTGTTGCGGAAGACGAGATCGTCGCTGTTCTGCAGGTACGGTCGCTCCCAGTCGTGCTTGAACTCCTTGAAGCGATTCAGCATCTCGTAGAGTCCGAAATTCATCGAACCCATGTTGAGCGACGCGACCTCGGGCGCGAACTGGGCCGACCGTCTGACGGGTCACGTGCGTGAAGGTGCACGATGGCCGCGCCCGCGCTGGCTGCATCCAGGGCAGCCTGCGCGATCTCGGCTGCCGTCACTGGCAGGTAGGGCGACATCGAGGGCGTGTGGATCGCGCCCGTGATGGCGCAGGTGACGATGACCTTGCGCGGATCGGACATTGGTTTTCCTCAGTCGCCGTCGATGACGGGGTTCGAGAGCAATCCGACGCCTTCGATCTCCACTTCGCAGACGTCACCTGCCTTCATGAAGATCGGTGGATTTCGAGCTGCGCCGACGCCCGAAGGCGTGCCTGCGATGATGATGTCGCCGGGCTCCAGCGCAAAGGGCTCAGAGCAGACGGCGACGAGGCGTTCGACGTCGAAAATCATGTCGCGCGTATTGGCATCCTGCAGGATCCGACCGTTGAGGCGGGTTTGCAGGCGCAGCCCCACCGCGCCGCGAGGCAGTTCATCGGCGGTGACGAATTCAGGCCCGAAGGACCCAGACCGGTCGAAGTTCTTTCCCATCATCCATTGAGCGGACTTCGTCTGGTAGTCCCGAACGGAGCCGTCGTTGAATATGGAATAGCCAGCCACATGCTCCAGTGCACGCGCCTTGTCGATGTAGCGGCCCGCCTTCCCGATCACTACGACCAGCTCTCCTTCGTAGTCGAACTGGGTAGACACGTGCGGCCGCTCCAGCGGCATGCCATGCCCCACCCATGAACTCGGGTAGCGATGGAAAAGCACAGGGTACTTTGGCGGCTCGAAGCGGCTCTCCGCCACGTGGTCCACGAAATTCAGCCCCACGGCGATAGCCTTCGCGGGCGCGGCAACAGGAGGCAGCCATGCGATCTCCGACGCATGCAATCGGCTGCGCGCGGTCTCTCCGGCGTGCCTGGCTGCTTCCATGCCGGCGGACCCGGCGCGAAGCAGTTGATCCAGCGTGGAAGGCAAACCTTCGGCAGTAAGGTTGACGATCTCCTGATCGATACGCAGGCCGAGTGCAGGTTTGCCGTTGCTGTTGAATGCTAGAAGTCGCATGGTGTGATTCCTGTTGCTAGATCACGGAAAGCAAGCCACCGTCGACCAGAAGCGCGATGCCGCTGACGTAGCTCGACATGTCGGAGCCGAGCCACGCGACCGCATCGGCAATCTCCGATGGCTTGCCGAGGCGCCGCAACGGCGTGCGCTGCCTGAAGCCGTCGGATACGGCGGCAATCGCGGGATTGGTGCGCAGAAGATGCGTGTCGATGATTCCTGGGGCGACTGAATTGACGCGAATGCCTTCAGGTCCCAGCGCGTCGGCAAGGGCCTTTGCCATCAGCACGACACCGCCTTTGCTCGTCGAGTACGCCACGGTCATGCCAGCACCGGCGATCCCGCCCATGCTGGCCATCAGGATGATGCTGCCCGCCCTGCCGCGCGCCTTCATCTGCCGCGCCGCTGCCTGAGCACTGAACAGAACGCCATCGAGATTCACAGCCATCAGCCGGCGGTAGTCTTCTTCGGCTACATCGGCACCGTCCGAACGCAGCGTGATGCCGGCATTGCACACCATCACATCCACTCCGCCGAACTCCGAAGCCGTATCGAGCAGTGCGTCGACCTGCGAACGCTTGCTCACGTCCGTGCGATGAAAACGAACGGCGACGCCAAGCACCTCGATTTCCGAGACGATCGTGCTGCCGCCTTCATTGGAAGTCTCGGTGATGTCCGAGACGATGACGGCCTTTGCACCATACTGGGCAGCACCGATCGCGATGGCCCGTCCAATGCCGCTGGCCGCGCCGGTGACGAGGACGACCTTGCCTTCGAGAATGTTGCTCATGTCAATCCTGCCCCTGCATGGCTGGCGGCCAGGCGCCGAGTTGCCGCAGCAAGGAGAAGAGATTCGCTACGCCCCAGTGCTCTGTGATCTTTCCGTTCTGAACGCGCATGGCATCGACGGTTTCGAAGTGGATCTTTCGTCCAGTGGGCGCAATACCGAACATGGCGCCCTGGTGCGTGCCGTGATAGGTCTTGAACGTCGTCACGACGTCACCCTCGACACGCTGCCAATGGATGTCCGCGTGAAAGTCCGGAAACGCGGTGCGCAGCGTCTTGTAGAGGGCCCAGGGCGCCAGCCTTGTCCGGCGTGCAATTGGGCTGCGGCGTGTGGTCGAGGAAGTCATCGGCAAAGAGCTCGTCGAAGAGCGCGTAGTTGCCACCACCCTGGACCTCTTCGGTATTGCGGCGGATGAGGGCCTTTGCCGCTTCGCCCGCAGCGTTCGTGGTGCTCATGATGTTCTCCGGGAAGGGTCAAGACTCAACCGAACAGCTTGGCTGCCGTCTTTGCAATCAGCTCGCCCTGGTGCCGCGCACCCGCGAGATCGATCTGCGTCGGCTGACGCGATCCATCGCCTCCGGCGACGGTGGTCGCCCCGTAGGGAGCACCTCCGACGATCTCGTCGACGCTCATCTGGCCCTGGTGGCTGTATGGGAGCCCGACGATGGTCATTCCAAAGTGCAGCAGGTTGGTGATGATCGAGAACAGCGTCGTCTCCTGGCCGCCATGCTGCGTGGCAGATGAGCTGAATGCGCCTCCGACCTTGCCGTGGAGAGCACCACGCATCCAAAGCCCACCGGCCTGGTCGAGGAATGCAGCCATCTGCGATGACATGCGACCGAAGCGCGTGCCCGTACCCACGACGATCGCGTCGTAGCTCTCGAGGTCCGCAATCGCCGCGATGGAAGCCGTCTGGTCGAGCTTGAAGTGCGCGGCCTTCGCGACCTCCAGGGGCACGGTTTCGGGTACGCGCTTGATGTCCACCTGCGCCCCCGCGCTTCGCGCGTCCTCGGCCACCGCTTCGGCCAACTTCTCGATGTGGCCATAGGACGAGTAATACAGGACAAGAACTTTGCTCATGATGATCTCCAGGGTTGCTGGTGCGGCCGAACGCAGCGGCCGCGAGCCGACGTCATTACCGGGGTCCTGTCGTAGCGGACTCCGGCGTGCTGCGATGACATGCCTGAAGACTAGGAGCTCGTCATTTCTTCCGGAAGCCTGTTTGTCTCGATGGCATCCATCGTCGGAGCCGATGGCAGCCGATTTCCCGCGGACCTCGCTAGCCGCAGCTTCCAATGTGGCCGCACGCCGTGCAGAAGTCGCAACCGTCCTTCTGGATCATCGTGGCGTTGCCGCATTCGGGACACACGGCGCCGAGCATGGGCAGCGGCTGGTCGGCCATGGTCACGGGGGCTTGCAGGATGCCCATCGCCCGCAGCGGATATCCCTCGGCGTCGAGCACGCCCAGCATGGCATAGCGATGGATGATCAGCCGCGCCACATAAGCAACGGTCGAAGGCCAGACCTGCTGACGCTGGCTGCCCGCCGGTAACCCCGGCACAAACGCCATGAAGTGGCCCAGGGGCTCGGCGTAGTTGAGCAGCTTGCGCAGCTTCATGCCGATCCATGCCGGGTCGAGCACGCGCATGTCCAGCGACAGAATTCGCACCAGCCCGTCCAAAGCCCTCGGGTAGTTGCCCGAGAGTCCCAGCGCGCACGGCCGGGCAACCTTGCCGCCCTGCCCGTCCGGCAGCAGGACTTCCTTGAGCATCAAGGTAAAGGTCTCGTCGCTTGCCGGGTTGTGCACGTCCACGGCCCAGGCGAGCGTTCCGTTGGGCCCGGTCTGCGGCTCCTCGCGACTGAACAGCGCGTCGATGACCGGCGTGGCCGCGCCCTCTGCGCCCTTCTCGCCCTCGTCGCCCTGCCAGAGCCCCATCTGGTCGCAGCGCCAGCGGATCACCGCCGCGGTGGCCGCCACGACGCCAGGAAAACGCCGCATCTCTCCGTTCGGCGGAAACGGCATCTCGAACGAACGCTCTTCCTGCACGGTGGTCAGCACATCGAGCTTCAGGCGCATCCACGTGGCGTCCTTGGCGCGAAGATCCATCGACAGTGTCTTCGCCAGCGCACCCAGGCCACGCGGCTGCTCGGCGCCGTTGATCCACACTTCGAAGGGCGCTTGCTTGCCATCTTCTGGCAGTTCGCCGATGAAGAGAGCGAACTCGCCGTAGGGATGACGAACCATGTACGACCACGCGGCGTTCCCCGCCGGCAGGTCCGGGCGGCCCGGCCAGCGCAGTGACGCGAGCACCGGCTGCGGCATGCGTTCGAGCAGCAACCGTTCGTTCAGCGGGCCGGCATCGATCGTCATGGGTTGCTGCGCACCGGCCGAAGATGGCGTGCTCAGCACCGCGCCCAGCACGGCATTGGGCCGATAGGTGGCCATGCCCTTCAGGCCGGACTTCCAGGCACGCAGATACAGGTCCTTGAAATCCGAATAGGGATAGTCGGCGGGCACATTCACCGTCTTCGAGATGCCCGTGTCCACATGCGGCGCCACGGCCGCGACCATTTCCTCGTGCGCCTGCGCGCTCATTTGCAGCGCAGTCACGAAAGCCTCCGTGAGCGGCGCAGCCTCTCCCTTCAGATGCCGGTACAGCCGCCATGCGTGGTCTTCGACCGCATGCTCTTCGAAGCCGCCTTCGGGCGTGCGCTTGCGGCGTGTGTAGGTCCACGAGAACGCTGGCTCGATGCCGTTGCTGACGTTGTCCGCGAAGGCAAGGCTGATGGTGCCCGTGGGCGCGATCGAAAGCAGATGCGAGTTGCGCAGGCCCGTCGCACGGATGCGCTCCTTGAGGGACGCGGGCAGCCGCGAGGCGAAGGTGTCGCGCCTGAGATAGAGGTCGGCGTTGAACAGCGGAAAGGCGCCCCTCTCCGCCGCGAGTTCAATCGATGCTCCGTATGCGGCATCGCGCAGGACCTCCGCAATGCGCCTGGCGGCATCGCGCGCCGCGGCGCTGTCGTAGCGCAGGTTCAGCATCACCAACGCATCGCCGAGCCCGGTAAAGCCCAGGCCGATGCGGCGCTTGTTGCGCGCCTCTTCACTCTGGCGCTCCAGGGGCCACACGGAGATGTCCAGCACGTTGTCGAGCATGCGCACCGCCACGGCCGCGAGCCGCGCGAAGGCCTCCTCGTCGAAAACAGCATCCGCTTCGAAAGGATGGCGCACGAACCGTGTCAGGTCGATGGAGCCGAGGCAGCAGCATCCGTATGGCGGGAGCGGCTGCTCGCCGCAGGGGTTGGTGGCCGCGATGCTCTCGCAATACGAGAGGTTGTTGTCGCGGTTGATCCTGTCCAGGAACAGAACGCCAGGCTCCGCATGGTCGTAGGTCGATCGCATGATCTGGTCCCACAGCGTGCGCGCCGACACCGACCGATAGACCCACAGGCCGTCTTCGCGCTGGCGTTCGCCGCCGCCTTTCCAGCGCGGTCCCGGTGCGGCGCGGTGCACCAGTTCGAAAGGCTTGTCTTCCTGCACCGCATTCATGAACGCATCCGTCAACCCGACCGAGATATTGAAATTGCTCAGGTCGCCCTCGTCCTTGGCATGGATGAATTCCTCGATGTCCGGATGGTCGCAACGCAAGACGCCCATCTGGGCGCCCCGGCGCGAACCCGCGGACTCGACCGTCTCGCATGAACGATCGAAGACGCGCATGTAGGACACCGGCCCGGATGCGCTCGACCGCGTGCTTTCAACCCAGGCGCCGCGCGGGCGAATGCGCGAAAAGTCGTAACCGACGCCCCCGCCACGGCGCATGGTCTCGGCCGCTTCGGTCAGCGCGACGTAGATACCAGGATAGCCTTCGTCGTCGGCCGCAATGGAGTCGCCCACCGGCTGCACGAAGCAATTGATCAGCGTTGCGGACAAGGCCGTGCCGGCCGCCGACTGGATGCGCCCCGCAGGCAGGAAGCCATCTTCCAGAGCACGCAGGAAGCGCGACTCCCATTGCGCGCGCAACTCAGGCTTCTCGGCTTGAGCGACCGCGCGGGCCACGCGCCGACAGACGTCGGCGATGCTGCGCTCGTCGTCCTTGGCGTACTTCTCGAGCAGCACCTCGCGGCTGATCGGCTGCACAGGCAGCGTCTCGCGCGTGGGCGTAGGCGAAGTCTTCAGGGCATCGGTATCCGTCGACATGGCGCACCCTCTCGGATGAAGCACAGGCGTACATGATGCGATGCCAACGGGTCTTTCGTCCAGCCCGGGGCCGGCGCCGCCGTTTTTGCTTCTTGAACCATGTCGCGGTAGGCTCGTGGCTCCCGCGCCCGAAGCGCAGCCGAGCCCATGGAAAAGCACTACCTCGCACCCCTGTTTTCCCCTGCCTCCGTCATCGTCTTTGCCGGAGCACGCGGTGAAACGGGCGGCCCGTCCGTGCCGGTGCTCGTCGAAGCACTGCAGGAGGCCCTGCGCGCGCAGCGCTTTGCCGGCACGCTCCACTTCCTCGACATCCACACAAGTGGAACGCTCGGCGATCTCGCCCAGGCCCGCGCGGATCTCGCCGTCATTGCGCTGCCGCCTCAGGAGATCGCCGCCGCGCTGGAGCTGGCGGGGCGCATCCGCTGCCGGGCCGCGTTGGTGATATCGAACGGCATCGACAACGGGCAAGCCGCGGCCCTCAAGAAGATCGCCCAGCGCGAGGACATGCATCTGCTGGGGCCCAACTCGCTGGGATTCCAGCGCCCGCATCTGCAACTCAACGCCAGCGTCGCGGGGCCGCTGGCCAAGCCGGGCTCGCTGGCGCTGGTGTCGCAGTCAGGCGCGCTCACTGCGTCCATGCTGGATTGGGGGCGCAAGAACATGGTGGGCTTCTCGGCGGTCGTGTCGGTCGGCCCGCACAGCAGTCTCGACATTGCCGAAGTGCTCGACTTCCTGGCGCACGACTCGCAGACGCAGAGCATCATCGTGTACTTCGAAGGCATCAACAACGCGCGCCACTTCATGAGCGCGCTGCGTTCCGCAGCCAACGCCAAGCCGGTGGTCGTACTGAAGGCCGGACGCAAGCCTGCCGGCAACGAAGCCGCGCAAACGCACAGCAGCACCATCGTCGGCAGCGACGATGTGTTCGATGCCGCACTTCGCCGCGCGGGGGCCGTGCGGGTGCGCTCTTTCGTGGAGCTTTTCTCCGCAGCCAAGTGCCTGGCCTCGCGGTACCGGCCCGTGGGGCGGCGGCTTGCAATCATCACCAACGGGGGCGGCCCCGGTGTGCTCGCGGCGGATTGGGTCAACGAAATCTCCCTCGACCTCGCCAAGCTGTCGCCGGCGTCGGTCGCTGCACTGACGCCCCAGTTGCCGGCATTCGCGTCGTTGTCCGACCTGATCGACCTGTCTGAAGACGCCACGCCGGTCAACCTGGAGGCGGCCATCGCGGCGGCCGGCAAGGACCCGGCTGTCGATGGCCTTCTCGCCATCTATTCGCCCAAGATCGGCACCGATGCATCGGCGATGGCGCGCGCGCTCGTCAGCGCGCACCGCTCCATCAGCAAGCCGCTGCTGTCGTGCTGGATGGGCGATGCGTCGGTCGGCGAGGCGCGCGCGATCATCAACGAGGCGGGCATCCCCACCTTTCGCACGCCGGAAGCCGCCGTGGGTGCCTTCGGCAACATCGCGGCTTTCTACCAGAACCAGCAATTGCTGCAGCAGATCCCGCCGCCCTTGTCGACGATGGCCAAGCCGGACATCGAAGGGGCCAGGCTGGTAATCGAAAGCGTGCTGGCGGAGCGGCGCAAGGTGCTGACCGAGATGGAGTCCAAGACCTTGCTCTCGGCCTTTCACATCCCGATCACGAGGACCCTGCTGGCACGCACTGCGCACGAGGCCATGATGATCGCGACGCAACTCGGCTTTCCGGTAGCCCTCAAGATCGATTCACCCGACATCAGCCACAAGTCTGACGTGGACGGGGTGGCGCTCAACATCATGAATGGCGCCAGCGCGCGGGACACCTACCTCGACATGGTGGAGCGCGTGAGGCGCCTGATGCCCGATGCGCGCATCAACGGCGTGACGGTGCAGAAGATGGCCCGGGCGCATCGTGGGCGCGAGATCCACGTCGGCCTGGTGACGGACAAGCCTTTCGGCCCGGTGATCGTCTTCGGCGCGGGCGGCACCATGATCGAACTCATCAATGACCGCTCGATGGAGCTTCCGCCGCTCAATACCTTTCTTGCGCGCCAGCTGATTGCGCGCTCGCGCGTGGCCGAAACGCTGGGAGAGTGGCGGGGCGCCAGCGCGGTCGACATGGAGGCCCTCGAGCAACTGCTGTTGCGTGTCTCCGAGATGGTGTGCGAGCTGCCCGAGCTGCGCGAGATGGACATCAATCCGATCATCATCGACGCTTCGGGCGCAGTGGCGGTGGATGCCCGCATCCTGATCGACAGTGCGTCGCGGCCAGCCAGTGGCCGCTCGAACGACTATCACCACCTGTCGATACTCCCCTACCCCGCCCGGCATGAGCGCGTATGGCCGATGCCCGGCGGCGGCATGTACACCGTGCGGCCCATTCACCCGGGCGATGCGCAGATGCTGCAGGAACTGGTGCAGCACTTGTCGCCGCAAAGCCGCTACTTCCGCTTCGTGTCCTGGTTCCAGGAACTGCCGGCGACCATGCTGTCGCGCTTCACGCTGATCGACTACGACCGCGAAATGGCGATCGTGGCGGTGTTCTCCGAGCGTTCCACCGATGCGTCGGGCGCCAGCCACGAGACGGAACGCATCGTCGGCGTGTCGCGCTACATCACCAACCCCGACCAGCGAAGCTGCGAGTTCTCGCTGCTGGTCGCGGATGAATTCAGCGGCAAGGGCATCGGTTCTAGACTGATGGAAAGCATCATCGAAGCGGCGCGCGAGAAGGGCCTCTCGGAAATCGATGGGCTCGTCCTGACAAGCAATTCGGAGATGTTGAAGCTGATGCGAAAGCTGGGCTTTTCGGTCAAGCGTTTCGACGAGGATCCCGATTTCCGGCTGGTGACCTTCAACCTCTGAACCGGGCGACGATGTTGCCGTCTCGCAGGAGGTCAAAATCCGCAGATGCAACAAGCCAGATTCACATTGCTTCGATTTCCTCGCATCGCCTCCTTGATGTTGACCGCGACGGCCGCGCTCCTCGCGGGATGCGCCTCCGCGCCGCCCGCTGGGACGTCATCGCCTGCCGTTGCCGCTCAGAGTACACAACCCACGGCGAAGCCTCCTGCAACAGCAACGCCAGTAGCGCCAACAGCCCCTGCAGTGCCGCCCGCCGACGACGCAGCGTTGCAGCAAAAATTCGCTGCGTGGGTCGCAGACTTCCGCACATCCGCGCGCGCGTCGGGCGTCAGCGAAGCAACGCTGCACAGCGCCTTTGATGGTGTTCAATTCCTGCCGCGAGTCATCGAACTCGATCGCGCCCAACCCGAATTCACGCGCTCCGTCTGGGACTACCTGGACAACACCGTGACAGCTCAACGCGTCGCGCTCGGCCAGGACAAGCTGCTTCAAGTGCGCACCGAAGCCGACG
This sequence comes from Variovorax sp. 10N420, assembly GCF_056394705.1. Lineage (NCBI taxonomy): Bacteria > Pseudomonadati > Pseudomonadota > Betaproteobacteria > Burkholderiales > Comamonadaceae > Variovorax > Variovorax sp. 10N420. Next base: position 11,159 of record NZ_JBFTIJ010000010.1, read on the forward strand.
CGGCCGCACGCCGCTATGGCGTTCCGCCCAGCATCGTGGTCGCGATCTGGGGCATGGAAAGCAATTTCGGCGGCAACTATGGCAGCACACCCACCATCGACGCATTGGCAACGCTCGGCTTCGAAGGGCGCCGCGAAGATTGGGCAAAACGCGAATTGCTGTCGGCACTGAAGATCCTCGACAACGGCGACATCGTTCGCGAACGCATGATCGGCTCCTGGGCCGGGGCCATGGGCCAGACGCAATTTTTGCCGTCGAACTTCCTGGCCTATGCAGTGGATGCGGATGGCGACGGACGGCGCGACATCTGGGGCAGCATGGCCGACGTCACTGCCTCCACCGCCAATTTCCTGGCCCGTTCAGGTTGGCAAACAGGGCAGCCTTGGGGCGTCGAGGTTCGCTTGCCGGAGGGCTTCGAGTACGCCCGCGCGGACATGGCCGTGCGCCAGTCCTCCGCCCAATGGTCGGCCGAAGGAATCAAGAGCATCGACGGCAACGCACTGCCGGATTTCAGCGACGGCTCGATCCTGCTGCCCGCCGGCTCGCGCGGACCGGCCTTCCTGGTTGGACCGAATTTCCGCGCGATTCTTCGCTACAACAACTCCACCAGCTACGCGCTGGCGGTCGGGCTTCTCGCGCAACGGCTGGATGGCGGCCCGGGCGTGCAGGCGGCCTGGCCGCGCGACTTGGGCACTCTTTCGCGCAGCCAGTTGATCGAACTGCAGACTGCGCTCAATCAACTTGGCTTTGCAACGGGCGCACCCGACGGTGTCATGGGGCCGGCTACGCGCGATGGAGTGCGCCGCTACCAGCGCAGCATCGGAATGCCCGCAGACGGTTATCCCAGTGCGCAATTGCTTCAGCGTTTGCAGCAGCCGTAGCCGAAGCCTCCATCAACGAACAAAGGACGCGAGCGGTGGCAGCTTGAACCATGGCAAGGCTGCGTCTACATTGGGCGCGTTTGCACGGCGGTCTTTTTTTCTTCTTTCTTGAAAGTCCAAAGGATTCCCATGTCCAGGCTACGTGTTCAATGCTTTTCCGTTTCACTCGATGGCTTCGGCGCCGGGCCGAATCAGAATCTCCAAAATCCGCTCGGCGTTCGAGGGCCCGAGTTGATGGAATGGTTCTTTCCCACGCGCGTGTGGCGAAAGATGCAGGGCCTCGAAGGCGGCGAAACCGGCATCGACAACGACATGGCAGAACGAGCCTTCGAAGGCATTGGCGCGTGGATTCTGGGTCGAAACATGTTCGGTCCCGTGAGGGGCCCATGGCCAGACGATCGTTGGAAGGGCTGGTGGGGCGATGAGCCGCCATATCACACGCCAGTCTTCGTGCTGACGCAGTATCCCCGCGCTCCGCTCGCAATGGCTGGCGGCACCGAGTTCCGCTTCGTCACCGAAGGCATCCACGTCGCCTTGGCACAGGCGAAAGCCGCTGCGGGTGGGCAAGACATTCGCCTGGGAGGCGGCGTATCGACAGTCCGGCAATACCTTCAGGAAGGACTCATCGACGATCTGCATCTCGCCTTCAGGCCCGTGTTGCTGGGGTCCGGCGAGCATCTCTTTCGCGACATCGACTTGCATGCACTGGGTTATGAATGTGCTGATTCAGTCGCGGGTGAACGCGCAACGCATGTCTTTCTCAAGAAGCGCTGACACACCGCGGAAACTGAATTGTCGAACCTGAGACTTCCAGTCAGGTTGACGCTCTATGATTGACTCACATATTGACTCACATTTGGAAGCGATTAATTAATGACTCAAAGCTACAGCCAGATCCAGAAGCAGATCCAGACCCTGCAACTCAAGGCCGAGAAACTGCGCGACAAGGAGATCGAGGGAGTGGTGGCGCGCATTCGGGTCGCCATTGAACATTACCGACTGACGCCTGAACAACTGTTCGCCAGACTCCCCGCCGAACAAAAGACTCGCCGGCCGGGCAAATCGGGGGCCCGCGTCGCACGCTATGCCGACGGAACGGGAAACACCTGGGGTGGCATCGGCAAGCGACCTGACTGGCTGCGCGAAGCTCTCGCCGCCGGGCGAGCACTCGAAGAGTTCGCGACCGGCGCCGCGGCAAAGCCCAATGGGCGCGCCAACGGCGTAAAGCCGAAGAAGTCGCGCGTTCTGTACCGCGACGATGCCGGCCACACCTGGAGCGGCATGGGGCCACGTCCGCGCTGGCTGAAAGAAGCACTCGAAGGCGGCAAGACATTGGAAGAAATGTCCGCCTGACCGCCTGATCTTCCGGCCACTCGGTCTTTCGGCCGAGCCCACTCCACCTTCTTGCGGATGGACAGCGGCGGGTTCGCTGTGCTGAACTCGCACACGCCGCAATAGCGCGGAGGCCAGGCGAGGGACCCCGCAATGGATGACGAACAACAACGCGCGACGGCATGGCTGTCGTGCGACCTGGCCGAGTTGGCTGACGAGTTGCGGCTTTACGAGCCGACTCATTCCAGAGCCGAACCTGACTTCGACGTCGTGATCGTCGGCAGCGGGTATGGCGGCGCCATGGCATTGAGCGAGCTTGCGGGCCATGGCATCAATGGAAGGCCCCTGCGCATCGCCATGCTCGAGCGCGGCAAGGAATATCTGGCCGGCGCTTTTCCTTCCCGAATGGCCGACTTGGCGGGCCATGTGCGTTTCAGCAGGGCCGGCACCGGTGCGGTGCATGGAGAGACTCCCGGGCTCTTCGACCTGCGCATCGGCGGCGACGTGAATGTGGTGTTGGCCAACGGGTTGGGGGGCGGCTCCCTGATCAATGCGGGCGTGATGGCCGCGCCGCTGCCAGAGGTCTTGCAGCATCCGCGTTGGCCCGATGGCATCCGTCAAGACGCGGCACTGCTCGCCGCGATGGCCGAAGTCAGCGAGCAACTGAAGTCGACTTCGAGCCAGGCATTTGCTGGTCGCGGTGCCTTGATGAGCCAACTCGGCGGCGGAGTGGCGCACCCGGTCGACGTCACGGTGGCGCAGCATGACGACACCACAAGAGGCATCCGGCATTGCACGGGCTGCCGTGCCTGCGCCACGGGCTGCAACGAACGCGCGAAGTTGTCGCTCGACGTCACATTGATGGCCGACGCCTGTGCGCGGCATCCGGCGCCACTTCGCATCGTGACCGGCGCGACAGTGACCACCTTCGCAAAGCTGGGCGATCACGACTGGAAAATTTCGGTGACGCACACGGACACCGGCTTGCGCCGCCACATTCGCGAACCCTACGCATTGCGCACCCGGTGCCTCATCGTTGCGGCAGGCGCGCTCGGTTCCACCGAGCTGCTCATGCGTTCCCGCAACAACAAGCTCGCGGTATCGGCCGTCCTGGGGGAGCGCTTTTCCACCAACGGGGACAACCTGAGCACCATCTATCGACACGCGGGCGCCACACCTTCGGCGGTCGATCAGGACGGACCGACCATCACGCGGATGATCGATCTGCGCGAAGAGCACAACCGGCTCAAGAAGGACGACAAGCCCGTCGTGATCCAGGACTTGGCGATTCCGGCCGCGCTGCGTCGACTGCTCGAGGAAACCGCCACCACGGTCGCCACCATCCGCTCGCTGACCAAGGCCGACTCGACCCGTTATGCAGGCACGCCGGACGAACCCGACAGCGCCGGCATCGACAAGGATGCGATCGACAACAGCCTGGTGGTTGCCGTCATCGGGCACGACAGCGCGAGCGGGCGCCTCTCGCTCCCTCCCGATGCGGCCGAAGGCACGAAGGGCAACAAGGGCACACCGAAGGGGACTCAAGGCACGCTTGGCGTGGTCTGGCCGGGAGTGCGCAAGGACCCGAGCTTCGAGCACCATCAGGACATCCTCGAACGTCTGGTGCACCAGCAACTGCCGGGCGCGGCGGTTCTGCCGAACCCGGCGTGGCGTCCGCTTCCGGACATGCTGGAGCAGCTTTTCGGCCCGGCTCGCGGACCGGTGTTGACGGTGCATCCGCTCGGAGGCTGCGCGATGGGCGAGTCTTCCGCGACGGGTGTGGTCGACGAACACGGCCGCGTCTTCGAATGCGATGCGAAGGGCGGCGTCCACAAGGGACTGGTCGTGCTGGACGGCTCGATCATGCCGACTTCGCTCGGCATCAATCCATCGTTGACCATTGCGACCTTGGCGCGTCGAGCCATCCGCCATCTGCGCACCGAATGGGGCTTTGTTGCATTGGATGCCGCAGTGGAGCCGCCGAAACCGCCGAAAGCGCCATCGACATGGAATCCGCTGCGGCCGGTGTTTACCTATCCGACCCCGCCGAAGCCGGCGCAGCCGACGTGCATCGAGATGACAGAGCAGATGAAGGGACGCGTGACCATCGACTGCAAGGGAAAGCCGGTGCCGCTGGACATGGAACTGACGCTCTGGTTCGAGCCGGCGGCGATTCCCGATCTCATCGCCGCGCGCTCCAAGCGGCAGATGGTCGTCGACCCCACGCGCAGCCGCGTGCGGCTCTTCACGCCTTCGCCGATCCTGCCTGCCGTCATTGAACTGGGTGCGCCGGCCAGGCAAGGCTCTCCAGCCAAAGACATGGTCCTCGAAGCGCCAGTTCAGGGCGAGCTGACCATGATGCGCCACTCGCCGTCGGGCCGGCTCTCCCGCACGCTGTCCGGACTGTGGTCGTGGTTTCGCAATCGCGGATTCCGCGACGCTTCGCAATCGGTGATCGACTGGTTTCGCGGGCGCCCGTCCAAGGGTCGCGCGAGCATCTGGACGCTGGTCAAGTCGGTCTTCAACCTGGCCTCTCGCGCAGCGGACACCCGTTTGCTCGAATATGACCTGCGGCTTCTCGAGCCAGCCCACGTTGCCAAAACGCTTGGCGATGCGAAATGGGAGGACGGACGCGTTCGCGCAGTCAAGCGGCTGACCTACGAGCGTGCTGCGAATCCCGCCAATCAATGGATGTATGCGGATCTGGTCGACTTTCCTCATCGGCATCGCTCCGACGAGCGCAAGCCGATCAGCGTCGATCTGCCCTACTTCGCGAGCGTCAACGTCCCGTTGGCGCGGGTGGTGTCGCAATCCGATCAGGCAAGCGCATTGGTCGACGTCGCATCGCTCTTGCTGTATGTGTCGCGCGTCATGCTGCCGCTGCATGCATGGTCGCTTCGTCTTCCGGATCGGCCGGAGCCGCGTGAAGCCAAGCGGCTGCCGGGCGCCATCGAAGGGTTGCCGCTGCCAGACATCGTGGAGCTTGCCGTCGATCGGCTCAGGGACGACACCCCCGTCCACCTGCGCCTGACGCGCTACGGGCCGGGCGCGAAGCACGGGGCCAACCCCGTGATCCTCATCCACGGCTACAGCGCCAGCGGCACGACCTTCGCCCATCCGCTGCTTCCGGGGGGCGGGCTTGCCGGCGCGCTGTTCCGCGACGGGCGCGATGTGTGGGTGCTCGATCTGCGCAGCAGCGCCGGCATGCCGACGGCGCGCGAGCCGTGGTTCTTCGAGCAAATGGGTTGCCAGGACATTCCCCTGGCAATCGACCATATCTGCCGCTGCACCGGTGCGCAGCGCGTGGACGTCGTCGCGCATTGCATGGGCGCGGCGATGCTGGCGCTGGGCCTCTTCGCGGAGAAGCTGGAGCCCGGCGTCGACCGCTTTCCGAAACTGCGTGCGGCGCTGCACCAGCGTCTGGGCTGGCTCGTACTGTCGCAGGTCGGCCCCGCGCTGGTCATGTCGCCGGCCAATATGGCTCGTGCCTATGTCATGCAGTGGCTGCGACAGTTCGTGAATCTGGGAAGCTTCGAGTTCACGCCCGAGAAGCCGGGTACGGCAGACGACATGGCCGACCGCCTGCTCGCGGCCGTGCCCTACCCGCAAGCAGATTTCTTTCGCGAGAACCCGATGTGGCCCCCGGGCGCACGCACCACCTGGGCGGCGGCCCGGCACCGCATGGACGCCCTGTATGGCGTCACCTTCAAGCTGGACGGCATGTCGGATGCAGTGCTCGAAGCCATCGACGATTTCTTCGGGCCGATGAACCTGCAGACGGTTGCGCAAGTCATTGCCTTCGCGCGCTACGGCATCGTCACTGACCGCCGCGGCGATGGCGCCTGCATGGTGCCGAGCCGGATCGCGGAGGTCTGGCGGACCAGGGACTCCACACACCGCACGCTGTGCCTGCACAGCACCGAGAACGGGCTCCTGGACATCGCGACACGCGAGAGGATGATCGACCTGCTCAATGACGCGCATTGCGCGGGGCAGTCGATCGAGTTCCGCGACATGGGCCACCAAGACAGCCTGATCGGTCGCCGTGCGCCGGCCGTCTATCGCGCCATCTGCCAATTCTTGTCCAAGGAATCGAGCTATGACGACCAACCCCGCGTTGACCCCTCGGCGGCTGCTGCGCAAGATGCTGCCGCCGAGGTCCTTCGCTGCGCCGCCAATTCTTGAGAGCGACGGCAAGCTCACATTCCGGGCGAGCTTCGACCAGCGCAATGGGGTGCCGACGTCGGCGGTCCTCATGCCGGTAGTGGTGCACCAGGATCAATGGAAGATCCTGAAGGAAGGACAGCCCGTCGACCTGCGCGACATCCGGCGAATCGGCGCCGAAGCGGTCATGGCGGACGTTCTTGCCGACGGCGCAACCGTGACCACGACCCTCTCCTGGCCTTCCGGCACCGATCGTGCCGTGCTCCTGCTGATTCATCCGCAGACGAAGGTCGACGTGGAGATCGCGAGCGATCAGGACTTCGACGAGATCGTCGATCACAAGGAAGCCATTTCGCTCGAAAGCGGCGTCGTCACACGCCGGGGATCGGGAGCGGACGTGCCCAACACGCATGCAGCATTCGCCGTCAGCAGCTGCCAGTACCCTGCCGGCATGCTCGACGGCAGCGTGAGAGTGCGCAGCCGCGCACTGGACGATCGCTACATCGGACCCGCAGAGCGCTCGCTGTGGCGGCTGGGCGAGCGCCTGGAGAACGACGAGTCGATCCGCTTCACCGTGCTGACGGGCGATCAGGTGTACGTCGACCGCACGGCAGGCTTGTTCGATCCGAGCAAGCTGCTCGAACGGCTTGCCTTTGCATACGAAGCCTTCATGCTCAACGCCGGGCTGCAGCGCGTACTGCGCGTTGCCGGCGCCGAGATCTTTCCCATGCTCGACGACCACGAGGTCTCGGACAACTGGGAGCCCCGGCCGCGGGGCTTCGGGCACGACGAGATCCAGGACGAGATCAAGCAGAGCCGCCAGGCGTATGTCGCGCGCCAACGCAGCATGTGGCCGAAGTCGACCCACGACGAGTCGCCCAGCAAGGACCAGCTGTGGGTCAGCAGGCAGGTGCATGGATACCCGTTCTTCTTTGCCGACGCGCGCACGCAGCGAACGGGCCGGACCATCGAAAACCTGAAGGACGCCACCATCCTCGGCACAGGCCAATCCGACAACCTGCACACGTGGATCAAAGGCCAGCGCGCCTCGGACGGACCCAGCTTCGTGGTCTCTTCATCGATCCTGCTGCCGCGCTACCTGTCGATGCAGAAGTGCGGAGTCACGAGCGCATGCCACGCTGTCGCCCTGCAGACGGATTCGTGGGCGGGATACCCCAAGTCGCTGCACGATCTGCTGGCGTGGGTGTATGACGCCGAAGCGCATCGCATCGTCTTCCTTTCGGGCGACGAGCATCTGTCCTGCCTCGCCACGATCAAGATCGAACGCCTCGACGTGCCGGGCAAGTGCGTGACCGTTCATTCCATTCACAGCTCGGCGCTGTATGCGCCTTATGCGTTTGCCAATTCAAAGGTGGAAGATTTCGCGTCGCCTGACTGCTTCGAGTTCGAACAGGATGATCAGGATGACCACAGCGGCAAGCGGCGGCGATTCCGGTGCAGCGTCGAAACCTTCTTTCCGCGCACCGGTGACGGCTTCGCAATCGTCAGGCCTTGCCCGACGGGTGCCTCGTCCTGGCGGCTCGATGTGGATTTCGATGGTGCGGACGGGCAGGCGCGGCGGTCAATCCACCTTTGATCGCTCAGTGCGCGACCGATTCCACGGCGCGGCCCATGGCCTGGATCAGCTGTACGCCATCGACGGGCTTGTAGAGCACCGTGATCCCGGCTTTTCGCGCGTCGGCAATGCGCCGCGGTTCGGTCTCGCCGGTGATCATCAAGCCCGGCGCATCGCAGCCACGGCGCTTCAATGCCTCCCATGCGTCAAGGCCCGATGCGTTGTCGCGCAAGCGAAAGTCGATGAGCAGCACGTCGGGCGAGAAGCCCCCTGCGTGAATCTGCTCGGCTTCCTGTTGGTCGCTAGCCGAACGCACTTCCCAGCCGAGCGTGTCCAGCAAGGTGGTCAACGATTCCCGAATCTCGGGCTCGTCGTCGATGAAAAGAACCCGTCTGCGAACGCTGGTCGGATCGAATGCCGAATCGGCCCGATTGACTTCGGGGCCGACCCGCGCGGGTGACGGTATGCGCGGCAGCGAAATCTCGAAGACCGCGCCCTGGCCCGGCGCACTGTTCATCTTGACGCTGACTCCCAGCAGGTCGGAGATGCGCCGCACGATGGCGAGCCCGAGCCCCAAACCGCGGCTGCGATTGCGTTCCGGATTGCCGCCCTGGTAGAACTCCTCGAAAACATGCGCCTGCGCCTCGACCGGAATGCCCGGCCCGGTGTCGGACACGCGGATGCAAACTCTTTCCTCGTGCGCGCCGTCCGCGAATGCCTCGATCGATACATGGCCTTCACGCGTGAACTTGATGGCGTTGCCCACCAGGTTCTGCACGATGCGGCGCAGCAGCGCGACATCGGTCCGCACCCAGAGGCCTTTGTGATGCCCGCCGAGGCATCGAAGGTCGAGGCCGGCGGCATTCGCCACCGGCGTGAACGTTTCGCCCGTGTGGGCCAGCAACTGCATCACGTCGACTTCCTGCGACTCGGCACGCACCGCACCGGCGTCGAGCTTGGAGACTTCAAGCAGGCTGTCGAGCAGCGAACTGCTTTCCGACAGGGCGCGGCGAATGCCCTGCCCTACTTTGTCCAGCATCTCGTCGCCGCTCAGCCGTGCGAGTTCCTGCACTGTCGCCGCGTTGTACGACAGCGCCGTCAAGGGCTGACGCAGGTCGTGGCTGGCCGCGGCAAAAAACCGGGTCTTGGCTTCGCTCGCTTTTTCAGCCCGGTCGCGCTCGCGCCGAAGCGACTCGGACAGCGTGACGAGAGTCACCAGCGTTCGCCCCTCATCGCGCACATAAAAGGTGAGCACCGTGAACAGAAGAAGAAGCAGCGTCGCAATGGCCGTGCCGTCGATGGTGCCGCGCGTCAGCCATGCGATCGACAAGGTGCCCCCGATGATCGCCGCCCATCCAACATAGGTACGCAAATGCCCGGTCACAGGCGAGATCGCGCCGACCGCGCTGCCGACGAAGATCATCGTCAGGATGTAGTGCAGTTCACTCACGGGTCGCGCAAAGATCATCAACACCACCGAGGCGCGGACTACGGCCAGTCCCACCATGGCGGCGGCCGAGCGCGAGAGCCATTGCGCCGGCGTCACGCGGCCCGGCTGCCCAAGCCACAGCAAATAGATGACCCGCGCCACGTGCGCCGCCGCCATGACGGCGAACCAGATCCATGCATAGACGCCGAGCCCCGCTTGCAGGGCCACCCACGTGACGAAGGCGTCCGCGATGATGAGCGGCCCCAGAAGGCGGCGCAACTGCTGCATCGACAGGCGCGCCTGCTCCGCTTCGACGAGCGGCCTGAGTTCCGCGGCCGGAAGGCCGACGCTCGCGTCAGTGATCACCTGCACCCCTGACGCGAGCCTCGTGCGCCGCTTCTCCTCGCTTGTGTACGCCCACGATCTGAAGAATGGCTCGCACGTGCGTCTTCACCGTGGTGTCCGAAATGTCGAGATCCCGCGCGATCTGCTTGTCCGAGGTGCCCCGCATCAGCGCACGAAAGACCTCCGCCTGGCGGGGGGTCAACTCCGGGTAGAGCGCCTCGACATCGATCGGATGCACGACGCCGCTGGGCGGCCCTTCTCCTGCGCGGCCCGGGTGGCGCTGCGGACGGCTGATGCCGCCTCGCAAGGCGACACGCACTGCGTCGAGCAGCGCCGCGGGATCAGCGCCCTTGGAGACGTAGCCGGCCGCTCCGAGGGCGAGCGCCCGGTCCATGACGACGTCGCGGTCGTCGCCCGAGACGACGATGATGGGCGTATGGCTGTTTGTCTCGCGCAGCGCACGGATGGAGCGCTCGCCATCGTGCGTGCCGAGCCACCAGTCGAGCAGGACGAGTTCATAGGGAAAGGTTTCGATCAGCCGCTTGGCGCTGTCGAGATCGCGCGCCTTGTCCAGGGACGCGTCCGGCATGATCAATTGAAGCAGAAGCTCGAAGGAGTCGCCGACGAGTTGATGGTCTTCAATCCAGAGCGCGCGCATTTCAGATGTCTCCAGGGCTGCCTGCAACGCCGGCCAAATGTCCCAGAAGCCGCGGCAGCCGGAACGCAGCCTGGGAATCGCGCCAGACTACCACTTTGCAAATGCCGCCGGGGTCCTTCTTTTGGAGGAGCGGGCCCCTTGCGCGGAGAGGTGCGCTTCAGGTGATCAGGTCGTGCGAGCGCGCGAAATCCAGCAGTTCGCCGGGCGTGGAGATGCCGAGCTTCTCGAACAGGCGGGCCTTGAAGGTGCTGACGGTCTTGTGGCTGATGACGAGCGCATCGCCGATTTGGCGGTGGCTCATTCCGCGCGCCAATTGCTGCAGCACGGTGAGTTCGCGGTCGGTCAAGCTCGACAGGGGCAACCCACCGCTTTTCCGGAGCGCCAGGATGGCGGAATGCGGAAATACGCTGTAGCCCTCCATGAGCGATTTGGCGGCGTTGCGTACCATTCGCATGTCCTCGCTCTTGCTGAGGAAGGCGCCGGCACCCGCGCGCAATGCATGCCTTGCCAAAATGCCTTCATGCTGTGCCGTGAGCACCAGGATCTTGATGGCGGGATGCTCGCTCCGGATGTGCCCGATGAGAGCGAGACCGCTCATTTCCGGGGAGAGGTCCAGATCGAGGATGACCAGATCCGGCATCTTCTCTTGAATCATCGGCAGAGCGGCCGGTCCGGAATGCGGGGTGCCGATGACTTCGAATTCACCATCAGATTCGATCGTCGCCTTGACCGCAAAGCAAATCGCGGGATGGGCATCGACCACCACAACTGAGTACATGTCGCTTCCTTAGGCTCGCGCCGTTCAACGGTCGATGACTTGTGCGCCGCAAAATGCTTCGCACTGCCGCCTCCACGTCCTGTGAGGCGCCCTGGATTTTTTCACGACCCGAACTTCGAGATGCGTCTTCGCCGCTATGGAAACTGCCTTATTCCAATCAGAATTTTCTGATTCTCTCGGCCGCCATCAAGGTTTGCCGCGGCGATTCAAGGGCACACCCGGTGCCGTCGGTGCGTCGGCGTCGGCCTTCCCTTGGCCGATATTCACCAGCAGGCCTTGCATGGTCAGCATGCGCAGCGCCTCGACCTGCGTGAACTCCTGGTCCGTTGCGATGAACCGCATCTCGTAGCCGCCCAGGCGAATGGCGTCGCCGTGCGCGAGGACCTGGCTCTCGATCCGAATGTCGTTCACGTACGTACCGTTTCGGCTGCCGAGGTCGGTGATGGTGACGAAGGCCTGTTCCACCGCGATCACCGCATGGTCGCGGCTCGCCTGCGCGGAGTCGATGACCACGTCGTTGGCGAGGCCGCGGCCGATCTTGTTGTCGAGCGGAACGAGCTGCACCTGCCGGCTCTCGCCGGTCGCGGTCATCATGAGGAGCATCGGCATGGCGTCGACCTCAACAGAAGCGGGTTCCGCAGTCAGCAGGAACGAAAGCGAAGGTGTTCATGAGCCCTTGAGAATGTTGCGTCAACCAGACTATCGGCCGCCGAAGCCAATGCTGAAGGCCCGCAGCCCGCAGCCGTGCCCCATTTGTGGAATTCGGCCTACGCCGAATCGGCCTGTCCGGGGTGATTTCCGCGCAGGCTCGCCTCGTAGTTTCGTCCCATGACGGACGTTCGCAAAGGCCAGGCACCGGGGCAGCTCGAGCGCGAAGAGTTCCACGAGCGCTTTATGGATTCGTACCGTGATCCCGCATTCAACGCCGAAGCCGAGGCGCTGGGGCGCCTTGAGGCCGTCGCCTGGAAGGCTTACGCGGAGGGGCGCAAGAGTCCGGTCACCCGCAAGGCGGGCGCTGGATTTGCAGACCCCGAGTACGAGCTTTCAGTCGAATGGCTGGCGGCAAGCGAGCGCATCCAAAAGGCGCAGACTGAATGGGGCAATCCGGCGACGCCTTCGCGCGTCCTGCTCGTCAACGGCTCGCCGCGAAACGACGGCACCTGTCCCGGTGAGATGTCGAAAACGCATCGACTGCTGCAGTTCGCGCGCGAAGTGCTCGAAGGCCAGCAGATTCACACGGACGTGCTCGACCTGAGCATGCTTACATCCGAGTACGGGCGGAAGATCCACCCCTGCAAAGGCTGCGTGGCGACGGCCATGCCGCTGTGCCACTGGCCTTGCAGCTGCTACCCGAATCATTCGCTGCGGCAGACGGGCGACTGGATGAACGAGATCTTCGAACGCTGGGTTGCGGCGCACGGCGTGATCCTCTTCACGCCGACCCACTGGTATCAGGCCACCAGCGCGCTCAAGCTCATGATCGATCGCCTGGTGTGTGCGGACGGCGGCAATCCCGATCCCACATCCACGCACGGCAAGAAGCCCGAAGAAGCCAAGGAACTGGAGCTCAAGGGATGGAACTACCCCAAGCATCTGAAAGGCCGCGCCTATGGCGTGGTCGTGCATGGGGACGTGGCCGGCATTGAAAGCCTGCGGCGCAATCTCAGTGACTGGCTCGACTGGATGGGCCTGGTCGATGCCGGCGCCGTAGCACGGCTCGATCGGTACGTCGGCTACTACGAACCCTATGCAACCAGCCACCAGGCGCTGGACCGAGACCACGGCTTGCACGAGGAAGTCCGGAACGTCGCGCGTGCAGTGGCTCGCACCGTCGAGCAGCTGCGAACGGGGCAGTTGAAACCCCCAGGTTCGGGGCTCCGGGACCCGCGGCCCAAGTGAAAACAGGGCGGATTTCACGAACCCGCGCGGTAGGCGAATTCACCTTCCAGTTACATGGCGTTACCATCGCCGCATCCTGAACAGAGTTAGTTGCCCCGCGCGTCGTTTGTTCAGCCGATTGGACTGAGCAAGAACTGCGAGCGGACGCTTGAAGAAGAAGAAGAGATCCCTGAGCCGGTGCGGACTGACCGCCACCTTGGCGTTTGCAGCGGCCACGGCCGTCGCCCCATCCGCCGCCGCACATGCAGGCTCCGCAGAAGTGCAATTCGACATCACGCGCTTCCAGGTCGAAGGCAATACGTTGCTTCGGGCTTCGGAAATCGACAGGCGCGTCGTTCCACTCCAGGGCCCGGGCCGCACGTATGGCGACGTGCAACTGGCCGTCGAGGCACTGCAAGACGCCTACCGACAGGCGGGCTACAGCACCGTCGCCGTGGGGTTGCCCGAACAGGAACTGACGGGCGGCGTAGTTCGCATCAAGGTGACCGAAAGCGTGATCGCGTCGGTCACCGTCGTCGGCAACCAGCATTTTGGCGCCGACAACATCCGCGCCAGCATCACGCCGCTGCAAGTGGGGCAGCCGCCGAGGCTGCGCGCGATTTCGGAATCGCTCCAGCTTGCCAACGACAACCCGGCCAAACAGATCGGCGTGACGCTGGCGGAGGGCGCCACGCCCGGCACCATCGATGCGAAGGTTGCCGTCAACGACTACCGCCCGCTTCGCGTGATCGCGACGGTCGACAACACGGGAGTGCCATCGACCGGCACATGGCGCACCGGCATCGCTCTCCAGCACGCCAATCTTTTCGACCGGGACCAGGTCGGAACGCTCGCCTATACCACCTCGCCCGACAAGCCCGAGGGCGTGCGGATGGACCTCTACTCATTGGGCTATCGCATTCCGTTTTACGGAGCGGGCGACAGCCTGGATTTCATCTACGGCAAGTCGAACACCAATTCGCCGGCCGCTTCGCCGACGCTCGGCGGCGTGCTTGGCTTCACCGGCAAGGGCAACGTGTACGGCATGGGCTGGAACCATTTTCTCGGCCGTGACGGTGAAAGCTCCGCCAAGCTGGTGCTCAGCCTGAACCACAAGAACATCGACTCGCGCTGCAACATCGGCGGCGAGGAGATCAGCATCGAAGGGCCAACCCCGCCTATCGCCTCTTGCGTGCCTTATCAGACGACGCCGCTGAGCCTGAGCTATGTCGGCCAGCGCGACGGGATCGACCAGAGCCTGAGCTACACGGCTGGCGTGTGGCGCAACATCCCGACCGGCAGCCGCTACACCAACGTCGACGGGCGGGTCGACCGCTATTCGTATCTCACCTCCGGCAACCGCGACACCATCGACGGCTTCATGGCCGTCAACGGAGCGGTCGCCTTCAACAGGGCATTGGCGGGCGGCTGGCAGATGCGCCTGGCGGCAACGGGGCAGTACACCTCTTCGCCCTTGGTGAGCAGCGAACAGTTTTCGCTGACCGGCGCGACGCTGGTGCGCGGCTTCGAGGAGCGCGCGGTGGTGGCCGACAGCGGCCTCGTCGTCAACGCGGAAATCTACACGCCGGAACTGGCAGGGTGGGCCGGCATCACGGGCCAATGGCGGATGCTCGCGTTTCTCGACGCCGGGCACGGCAGCAACAACCGCGCGGATGGCGTCTCCGTGCCGAGCACGGTCAATGTGTCGAGCGTCGGCATCGGCACGCGCTATGCCTGGACGCGCGACTTCAATTTGCGACTGGACGTGGCTCGCGTGCTCGACCCAGGCACTGCGCCGAACGAGAAGCGCGGCGACTGGCGTGCACAGTTTCTCGCGGTGCTGGCGTACTGAAGACAACAAGTCGACAAGAAGAAAAAGGAAAGATCCCAATGCGCTGCTTCAGACTCCGTCATCTGCCGTTCGTCATCGCCACGCTCTGCGCCGCAACCAGCCCGCCGCTGTGGGCGCAGGTGCAACCCGGCGCGCTGCCGACGGGCTGGAACGTCACCTCCGGCAACGCCACCATCTCGCGAAACGGCACCACGCTCAACATCAACCAGACGAGTTCGCGAGCGCTGGTGAACTTCCAGACCTTCAACGTGGGCTCGGGTGCCGTTGTCGACATTCGCCAGCCGGGCGCGCAATCCGCGCTGCTGGCGCGTACGACCGGCGGCAACGCTTCGCAGATCGACGGGCAGATCAAGGCCAACGGCGCTCTGTGGCTCATCAATCCCGCCGGCATCATGGTGGGCGCAGGTGCGCGCATCGATGTGGGCACCTTCGTCGCCAGCACGCTGGGCGTGAGCGACAGCGACTTTCTCGCAGGCCGGCTCACCTTCAAGAGCGGCGCCATGGCGGGCGAGGTGCGCAATGCGGGCACCATCAACGCGGCCAGGGGCGGCAGCATCTACCTGGTGGCGCCGAGCGTGGTCAACACGGGCGCGCTGAACGCGCCGAATGGCGAAGTGCTGCTGGCCGCCGGGCAAAACGTGCAACTGATGGACACCGGAACGCCCGGCGTTTCCGTCGAGATCACCGGCACTCCGGGAGAGGTGAAGAATCTCGGACGCATCGTTGCCGAAGCGGGACGCATCGGCCTTGCGGCCGGCCTGGTGACCAACAGCGGAGAGATCCATGCCGACAGTGCGGTGAGCGAGGGCGGGCGCGTTTTTCTTCGCGCATCGGGCGACGTGAAAACATCGGCTGCATCGGACATCAGCGCCAACGGCACCACGGGTGGGCGCGTGGAATTGATCGCCGACGGCGCCGCATCGATCGACGGCAGGGTCGCAGCCACGGGCAGCGCAGGCAAGGGAGGCTACATCGACACTTCGGGCCATCGCTCCCTGGACGTCGTCAACGCGCCGGTGGTGGGCCGGGGCGGAGAGTGGCACATCGATCCGTTCAACATCGACATCGTGGAGTCCGGCCCGACGTCAGGCATGGACGGCGCGCTCGTTTCCAACGAGTCCGGCGCGCGGATCAGTGCCGGCACCATCGCAGCGCAGCTCGATCAGGGCGCCAACGTGAGCATCACCACGGGCACGGGAGATCCGAGCGTCGATTTGACGCACGGCGACATCACAGTCTCGGCCGCCATCACGAAGGCGGGCAGTGCCTCTTCGGCACTCACGCTCAACGCCAGCAACAACATCACCATCAATGCGCCGATCACCAGCGTCAACAGTGCGCTCGGGCTGAACCTCAACAGCAACTACCAGGCCAACTATCCCGCTGACGATCATGCGGTGAAGCTCAACGCAAACCTGGATCTGCACGGAGGCGTGCTCAACGTGTCGGAAGGCTTGGGCGGCAATGGCAACGGCACGCTCGACATCGGCGCCGGAACGACTTCCCTGGGCATGGTGACGTCCTCGATCAACGCAGCCACTGTCAACGTGCTGCCGAACGCCACCTTGGCGATCTACCGCACCGGGTCCGCGCTGACAGGGAGCTTGAACAACGGCGGCACGGTGGTGGTCGCCTCCCCGGGACCGGCGGCTCTCGACCACGGCGGTACGCATACGGGCGAGTTCTACGTCGCGCCGGGAGCGGGGCTGTCGATGTCGGGCGGCCAGACTTTCAACCCCGGGACCTCTTTCACCGGAAGCGGCACTGTGGAGTGGGCCGGCGAGGTCGCGATCGGCACTTCCCTGCTCTTCGTCAGCGGCGGCAATGCGCTCGTATTGCACGACACCGACATGTGGGGCCTTGGCTCCAGCATGCTGTCGACGCGGGGCGCAGGCGTGGTGGTCGATGGCCGCGTTGCGCTGCACGGCTCGGCCGCCTGGACCAACGGCACGAGCGTGGCGGTCGTGGGCAACGGCGCAATTTCATCGTCCGACGAAGGCACGCGCTTTCAGAATGACGGGATCATCACCACTTCCGGGACCGAGACCTATGTCTTGCGCGGCGCCGGAGGCGCGATTTCCAACTTCGTCAACAACGGCAGCCTGGTCAAGACGAGTGCGGTGGATCAGGTCTACACGGGCTTTGGCAGCACCGCAAGCAGCGTGGTGCGCTCGGAGGCCGGTTCGCTCAGCGTGACGAGTGCGCAATTCGATGGGCAAGTCCAGGTCGCGGGCGGCGCGCAAGTCACGCTCGACAACGTAGCGCTGAACAGCCATGCCTCCTTTTTCGGCGCAGGCACGATGGTGTGGCAAAACTACATCACGCTGACGGGCGCCGTGGACGTCGGCGCCGGCGCACCCGAGCTGTCGCTGGGGCCGAACACGGTGATCAATGGGCAGGGCAATGTGCTCACCACGCGCAATCTGGTGCATGCGGACGGGGCGCAGGTCACCTTGCTCGATCAATCGGTCTGGAACAACCTCGGAACCCTGAGCGTCGGTCCGGCAAGCACATCGGCGTTGATCCTGCAGGACGGGGGCAGCTTCAACAACCAGGCCGGCGGGAAGGTGCTCATCAACCAGGGGTTGCTCGATGCGACCTTCGACGAGGCGCACATCAACAATGGCGCCATCGTGCTCCAGGGCGGCGGTACGCTGCGCACGGGCGGCACGGACATCTACAACAACGGCAGCATCAGTGGCAGCGGCACGCTTGCGATGGGCGGCGCCAACGGCGGCACGCTGTTCAACAACGGCATCGTGGCGCCAGGCACGAGTGCCGCGGTCGGCACGCTGTCCGTGCAGGGCAACTATCGTCAGGGCAGCAGCGGCGTGCTCGACGTGAAGCTGGGCGGACTGGGCGCCGGCGAGTTCGACTTGCTCGACGTCGACGGCTCTGCGCGCCTCGGGGGCACGCTGCAGGTCCATGCCCTCGGGACTTTTGCGCCGGCGAACTCGGGGTCTGCGGACTTCGTGGTCGCGCGCGGCGGCAACAATACCGGCGCCTTCGATCAAGTGGTGGCGTCGGCCGTCTCGTACCCTGCCGGTGTGGCGACGCTGGCGGTCAGCTATCCCGCACAAGGCACCGCCGCGGCGCGCGTGACGGCGACCGTCGTCCCGTCTTTGAATGCGTGCATCGCCAATCCGTCCGCCGCCGGTTGTGCGAGCGTCCTGCCGTCGTTGCCGACCTGCATCGCAGCACCGGAGACGGTGGGTTGTTCGGCAGTGTTGCCGTCGGTGGCCCTCTGTACGGTAAGTCCCGGATTGGCGGGCTGCCAGGTGGTTCTCCCGCCGACAACACCGACACCGACACCGACACCGACACCGACGCCTACGCCTACGCCTACAGAGCCAGCAGCGCCAACAACGACAACGACAGCACCCTCGCCTGACATCTGCACCATCGCGCCGGATTCAGCGCTCTGTCAGGTGCTGGCACCGCCGATCGCATCCGCATCCGCGAAGCCGGCCGTGCAGGCGTCCAATCAAGTCATCAATACGATCAACACAATATTGGCGCCGCCCTCGTCCAGCAGTACGAGCGACGACGGCAAGGGCCCGGACAAGGCCACGACCAAGGCAGCGGACAAGAGCGACACCAAAGAGCTTGCCTCCGCGGACAAGTCCGGCACCAAGAACGAGCCCGTCAAAAAGATGTACTGCAATTAAGGAGCAACGCATGAATCCAAACAGCCTTCTTCGCTTGCCTCTTGCTGCCCTGTTGTTCTCGGCCCACGCTGTGTTCGCTCAGGCAGTCGGTACGGTCACCGACCTGTCGGGCATGCTGGTTTCGAGAGCGTCCGACGGCACGAGCAGGGTGCTTGCCGTGAACTCGCAAGTACGCGAGGGTGACACGCTCTCGACCCAGCGCGACAGCTACGCCCGGATCGTCTTCAAGGACGACGCCGAAGTGCTGCTGGAGCCCGATTCGATGCTGGTCGTCACCCGCTACACCTACGACGCCGACAAGCCGCAGCAAGACAAGGTCGAACTCGGTCTGGCGCAAGGCGGCGTTCGCACTTCCGCCGGCAAGCTCGCACGCCGCAGCACGGAAGCGACGGTGATCAACACGCCCGTGGGAGTGCTCCAGGGGAGCGCCAGCATGGTCGTGTCCCTGACTCCGCCCCGTCCCTGATTGCCGAGAGAGAAAACCATGAACAAGTTGCTGATCGTCCTGATGTTCGGATGGCAGTGGGCAGCGGCCTCGGCCCAGGTGGCGCCCCCGTCTGCGCCGCGTGCTCCAGGGCTCTACGTGCAAGTCCTCGACGGCCTGATCCATGTCACCAATCCGGCCGGCACGACAAGCTTCGCGGCGGGGCAGTTCGGCTTCACGCCATCTCAGGTGAAGCCCCCGGTCGTCTTGCCAGTCAATCCTGGCATTCGTTTCACGCCTCCGCCTTCTTTCGTTCCGGTGTCAGGAAATCCATCAACCTCGCCCGCAAAGTCCAACACGGTGGATTGCGAAGTGCGATAAAGATGGAGACAGAGATAGGCGCCGCCCCGGCGCACAATGCGCCAGGAGGCTGAACCCATGAGTCCCATCCTGGTCGGGCTGATCGTGCTTGCCTGCACCTTTTGCGGTGCGCTCGCGGGCATGGTGCTCCACCGGAAGCTGCCAGCGCACCACAAGGCAGAGAACTCCAGAGATGTCGTCAAACTGGTCCTGGGCTTGATCGCGACCATCTCCGCGCTCGTCATGAGCCTGCTCATCGCGACGGCGCATTCGGCTTACGTCACGCAAGAGTCGGAAGTGCAGGCGCTCGGAATTCACATCGTCCAGCTCGACCGCGTGTTTGCGGGCTATGGGCCCGGTGCGGCGCTAGCGCGAAACATGTTCCGCGGACTGGTCGCGGCCAGGCTCGAACAGACATGGCCGAATCGTGGAGAAGCCAAGGCGAGTCCCGAAGCCTCCCGCGCCACGCGCGAACAGAACGAGGCGCTCATCGAGCATGTGGTCAACATGCAACCATCGACGGACAGCCAACTCTTTGCAAAGACCCGTGCCCTGCAGCTCCTCACCGAAATAGGCGATGAGCGGCAGCTGCTGCACGAACAGGCCGGCGGCTCCATTTCATGGCCGTTCCTCGTGGTGCTGGTGTTCTGGCTGGTGGTCCTGTTCGTGGGCTTCGGCTTTCTCAGCCGCAGCAACGGGACTGTGCTGGTCGCGCTCTTCGTTGGATCGCTTTCCGTGGCGGGCGCGATTTTCCTGGTGCTGGACATGAACCAACCCTTCAGCGGACTGATGCATATCTCCAATGCGCCGCTTCGCATTGCGCTGGAGACGATCGGCCGGTAGGCCTCTGATACAGCGGCCCGCAGTCAGTCGCCTTCACAGACCACCCGCGCTTCGTGAACCAGATGGTCGCGCACCAGCGCCAAGCCTTCGTCATCCTCGCTCACGCCGCGCAGCGCCTGCACCATGTCGGCGTAGTCCAGCGCCAGCAGCATGCGGATCCCGTAGCACTGGGATTGGGAGAACTGGCCAAGTGCAGTCAGCGCCTCGAGCTTTCGGGTCGCCTCGTTGGGCGCCAAGAGGTTCAGTTCGATCAGCTCGAGCACATGGCTGATCTGCTCGGCGTTCAGGATCTGCGAATCGGACGGCATGAGGGTTCCTTTCGGGGTGTCGCCTCAGTCTCAGCCGCACAACTTAAGCGGCGCTGAAAACGCCTGCGTCATCGCTCAGCGCGCGTGGGCCTCCGCCCATCGCACGATGTCGGCGGCGCCCATGGCGCCCGCCTGCCGGGCAACTTCGCGCCCGCCCTTGAAGAGCGCCAGTGTGGGAATGCTGCGAATCCCGAAGCGCGCGCCCAGGGCCGGCACCGCCTCCGTGTCGACTTTCGCCAGGCGGATGTTCGGCTCCAGCCGCGCGGCCGCCTGCTCGAAGCCAGGGGCCATCTGGCGGCATGGCCCGCACCACGGCGCCCAGAAATCGACGAGCACCGGAATCTCGTTGCGCGCGATGTGGCGGTCGAACGCCGCTTCGTCGAGCGCCGTCGAGCGCCCCTCGAAAAGCGGCCGGTGGCAATTTCCGCAATCGGGCGCGCTGCCGAGTTGTTCGCGCTTGACCCGGTTCGTGGTGTTGCAGTGCGGGCAGACGATGTGCAGCGATTCATTCATGGCAGTTCCTTCGGCATGGCCTCGATCCGGTTGACCTGAGGGCTTCCGCGCCGTTTTGCAAGGTCTGAAGGGTCACTCGATCCGTGGCAGCATGACGCTTCCCCGTTCCGAGAGGAGCAGCACCGCAATGCGAAGTCGAAGCCACCTGAATGCCGCGATCTTCTGCGCCGCTTGCGTGGCCAGTGCGACCGCGTCCGCCCAGCAGCCACCCGATGCCGCCAACGCCCAGCAGCGCTATGAGCGAGCCATCGCCTATTGCAACAACTCGAATTTGCCGCGTCCGGAGCGCGACGCCTGCGTGCGGGATGCCGGAAGGGCCTTCGATCGCGCTCGCGGCGGCGGCCCGGCGCCCAACTCGCCGCCCCCGCAGACGAACGACAACACCATCACTTCACCCGATGGCCGATCGACGATCGTGCTGCCCGCCGGAGGCTCCAAGCCTGTGCAGCAATGAGCCTTGCTACGACGCACGGGTAGCTTTCGGCACGTTTCGGGCAACCATGTCTTCCTCCTTGAGCGCGCCCATGCGCTCGAATATCAGGTCGTGCAGCGCCTGCGCGGCGAGCGAAAGACTGCCTTCTCGCCGTTGCACAAGATGAATCGTGCGACTCAGTCCCCTGGCGGAGATCGGCCGGGTCAACAGCGACTCGCGTTGAAAGTGAAAGAGCGTCAGCGTCGGCACGACACTGATCCCGACGCCTGCTTCGATCAGGCCCGTCACGGTCGCCAGGTGTTCGACTTCGAAGACGGTGTTCAGTCGCAACGGATGAAGCGCTGCGTCGAGCGCCTGGCGCACGCTGCTGTTCCGGGTCATCTGGATGAACGGAAAAGGCGCGAGTTGCCGGGGCAACAGGCGTGCGACCTTGGCCAGGGGATGATCGCTCCGGCACACGAGATGAAACCGGTCGCTGCATAGCCTGGCGCTGCGCAGATCGGCTGCCGGCGCCGAATGCATGCTGCCGGCCGAAAGCGCGAAATCGGCTCGATGATCGCGAACATGTGCAATGCACGCATCCGAAAGTGCATCGTGCAACTCGACGGCGATGCCCGGCCACGCCTGCATGAACTCCGCGAGGATGGCAGGCAACCAGCCGGCCGCGAGCGACGGCAAAGCCGCAACACTCACGCGGCCCTTTTTCAGCGCCACCCGATCGCTCAAGTCGCTGATCAGGTCCTGCATGTCTTCGAGCAAGCGCCTTGCCGAGCCCTCGAACTGGCGCCCTTCGGGCGTCAATTGCACGCTGCGGGTGTCGCGGTCGAAAAGCCGCGCGCCGACCGCGTCCTCCAACGTGCGAATGAGCGCGCTGAAGGCCGGCTGCGACAGATGGCAACGCTGAGCGGCCCGTGTGAAATTGCGCTGCTCCGCCAGCGCCGTGAACGCGCGGAGTTGGCGAGTCGATAAATCGGCGGGCCGCATGATTATTTGAAACTCCAATGAACTGATTCGAACTTTCGATTTTGCAGATAACCGGCGTAGCCGTAAATTGCGGGCACCAGAGACAACCGCCCGAACATGAATGCGTCAACTGTTCCATTGCTGATTGGCTGCGCCGCCGGCTTCTCCGGCGACCGCACCGATGCGGCGGGGCCGGTGGTCGACACCTTGATCGCGACACTCGCAAGCGGCCCGGCGGGGCAACGCGCCTTCCTGATCTTCGAAACCCTGGCAGAGCGCACGCTGGCGCTCGCGCAATTGCGTCGCCGCGCCGATCCGGACACCGGGTACGAACCCTTGCTCGACGAGATGCTGCGCCCGATGCTCAAGCGCTGCCTGGACAACGGCATTCGCATCGTCAGCAATTTCGGCGCCGCCAATCCGCGCGCGGCGGCGCGGCACATCGCTCGCATCGCCGTGGAACTCGGCGCGCCCGCGCCGCGCATCGCCGTGGTCGAGGGCGACGATCTTTCGGCGCCGGAACAGCGTGCGCTGTTGCGCGAACAACTTGGCGAAGGCCTCGACAAGCTGCGCATCGTGAGCGCCAACGCCTACATCGGCGCCGAGCCCATCGCAGCCGCACTCGACGCAGGTGCCCAGGTCGTCGTATGCGGACGGGTCGCCGATCCGTCACTCGCCGTCGGTCCTGCGATGTCGCACTTCGGCTGGCGTCCTGACGATTGGGAAAAACTCGGCCGCGCGACCATGGCGGGCCATCTGCTGGAATGCGGCGCGCAAGTCTGCGGCGGCTATTTCGCCGACCCTGGCTTCAAGGAAGTACCCGGGCTCGACAACGTCGGATTTCCCATTGCAGCAATCCAGGCCGATGGCAGTTGCACCATCGGCAAGTCCGCCGGAACGGGTGGCCTGGTGAACGAGGCGACGGTCAAGGAGCAACTGCTTTACGAGGTGCATGACCCGTCCGCCTATCTCACGCCGGACGTCACCGCCGACATCAGCGAAGCCCAGGTCAACGCCGCCGGAGCCGATCGCGTCGAGCTGACCGGTGTGCGCGGCCATCCTCGCCCAGCGCACTACAAGGTGAATGTGTGCCACGAAGGCGGTTGGCTGGCAGAAGGCGAGATTTCATACGCCGGCCCGAGAGCGGAAGCTCGCGCGCGACTGGCGGCCGACGTGCTGCGAAGCCGCCTGAAACGGCTCACACTTCGCATCGACCTGATCGGCGCTGTGAGCATCCTCGCCGACGACGGCGGCCGCATGCTCGAGGCCACACCCGACCGCGGTGCCCGCGACGTGCGCCTGCGAGTCGCCGCCACGCACGATGAGCGCGCCGAAGCCGAACGCCTGATCCGCGAAGTGACGGCGCTCTACACCTGCGGCCCGGCAGGCGGCGGCGGAGTCCGCGGAACGCTCACGCCGCGGCTCAATACGATTTCATGCCTGCTGCCGCGAGAAGCGGTGCCGGCCCGCTTCGAAATGGTGTCGCCATGAGTTCGACCCTGGTTCCCCTCTATCGCGCAGCGCACGGGCGCACCGGCGACAAAGGCGATCGCTCCAACATCAGCGTCATTGCCTGGCATCCGGACTTGTTCCCATTGCTCGTCGAACAGATCACAGCCGACGCAGTCGCCGCGCAGTTTCGCCATCGAGCGCCGAGCCGCGTGCAGCGCTTCGTATTGCCGAAGCTGCACGCCATGAATTTCGTGCTCGACGCAGTGCTCGACGGCGGCGTCAACGATGCCCTGAACCTCGACACACATGGCAAGTCGCTGTCGTTCCTGTTGCTCGACATGGCCATCGAAGTTCCCGAGAAGCTTCGGCACCTGCTCATGGGCAAGACGGACCACTGAAGGCCGATCGCGGACTTCCCTTTTTTGAATTCAACCACCATCCGGAGACAACAAGACATGACCCGCATTCACTCGATCGCACTCGCTGCCGCGATCACTGCCCTTGGCCTCGCGCCTGTGCTGGCGCAGGCCGATGGGTTTCCTGAAAAGAGCATCACCTTCGTCGTGCCCTTCGCTGCCGGCACCGCGACCGACCAGATCGCGCGGGCCATCGGCAACGCGGTCGCGGCTGAAACCAAGCAGGCCGTGGTCATCGACAACCGGGCTGGCGCCAACGGCTTCATCGCCGCTCAGAACGTGGCCAAGGCGGCGCCGGACGGCTACACCGTGCTCATCACCACCAACACCACGCACGCAGCCAACGAGCACCTCTTCAAGAAGCTGCCCTATGACCCCGTGAAGGACTTTGCGCCGATCACCGCGCTGGGCAAGGGCGGACAGATCATGGTGGTCAACCCCTCATTCCCTGCGAAGACGGTCGCCGAATTCATCGCGCTTGCGAAGAAGGAACCCGGCAAGTACAGCTTCGGCAGCGGCAGTTCGTCCAGCCGCATGGCGGGCGAACTGCTGCAGCAGATGGCCGACATCAAGCTGCTGCATGTGCCATACAAGAGCAACACGCTGGCGGTGACGGATCTGCTCGGCGGCCAGATCAATATGATGATCACCGACACCGCGACCGGACTGCCGCAGGTCAAGTCCGGCAAGCTGCGCGCGTTGGGCATGTCCAGCAGCAAGCGCTCGCCCCTTGCGCCGGATGTTCCAACCATCGCCGAGGCGGGGGTGAAGGGCTACGAAATGGGCTACTGGTTTGCCGCATACGCGCCGGCGAAGACGCCACCCGCCGTGGTCAAGCGGCTGAACGAACTGCTGGTCAAGGCCGCCCATACCGAAGCCGCGAAGACGGCCTTCTATGAGCCGACCGGCACCGAGGTGTTCACGAACTCGCCCGAAGAAATGGCGAAGTTCCAGGCGGCCGAATCGAAGAAGTGGGGAAGCATCGTCAAGGCGGCGGGGATCGAGGCTGAGTAAAAGGTAAAGGCGGGAGCGCGGACCGGATTGGCAGCTTGCAGGCGCTAAGCTTTGCCGGATGAACTTTCGATCCGACGCGGTACGCGCGTCTGCCGCGCTGATACTCCTGCTTGCTTTCGGCCCGACCGGCATCGCCGTTTCACCAGCCCGCGCCGAACCGGCCTCCAGCCCCAGTTGGGGCGCGATTGCAGCCATGTCAGGCTGGTACGGCTTCTCCTACAACCACCCATCCCGCGAAGAAGCCGAGCGCACGGCACGCGCCCAATGCGATCGCGCGGCGGGACGTCCGGGCACTTGCGTGGTCCGCGCGTACTTCGATCGGACTTGCGGCGCACTGGCGACCGGCAACTATGGCGAATGGGGCACCGCACTTGCTCGTACCGCGAGCGATGCCGGGGTGGCGGCCGTCAGGGAGTGCGACAACCACCTTCCCACGGAGCCCTGCAAGCTGGTCGTCAGCGTGTGTTCGCCGCGCTGAGCCAATGAAGGCTCTCAGGTCTTCGACTCACGCAGTAGGCAACTTGTAATCGCGAAACTGCTCGCGCAACTTCGTCTTGAGAAGCTTGCCTGTGGCAGTGTGCGGGAGTTCATCGACGAACACCACATCGTCTGGCAACCACCATTTGGCAATGCGTCCGGCGAGGAAATCCAGCACTGCTTCCTTGCTGGCATCGGCGCCCTGACGCTTGACGATCAGCAGCAGTGGACGCTCCCCCCATTTGGGATGCGCGATGCCGATGATGGCCGCCTCCGCCACGCCCGGGCAACCCACGGCGGCGTTCTCGACGTCGATGGATGAAATCCATTCGCCGCCCGACTTGATCACGTCCTTCGCGCGATCGACCAGTTGCAGGAATCCATCCGGGTCGATGGTCGCGATGTCGCCGGTGCTGAAGAAGCCTTCATCGTCGATCACCACGCCGCCTTCTGCCCTGTAGTAGCCGCTGGCGATCCAGGGCCCGCGCACGCGCAGATGTCCGAAGGCTTGGCCATCCCAGGGCAGCGGCATGCCGGCGTCGTCGACGATCTTCAGGTCGACGCCCCACACGCCCCTTCCCTGCTTGAGCTTGACCTTGACCAGTTCTTCGCCGGAAAGCGCCTGATGCTTTGGCAACAGCTTGCTGATGACGCCGATCGGGCTGGTCTCCGTCATGCCCCAGCCCTGCACGACCTCTGCGCCGAACTGGCCTTCGAAGCGCTCCAGCATTGCGCGCGGCACGGCCGCACCCCCAATACCGACCCGCTTGAGCGACAACCCTGAGATGTCGACATCGGGGTTGGCATCGACGTATTGAAAAAACATGAGCCAGACGGTAGGCACACCTTGCGAGAAAGTCACCTTCTCGTCGCGCATCAACTCGAAGACGCTTTTGCCATCCAGGAACTGGCCCGGCAGCACGAGCTTGGCGCCGACCATTGCCGCGCCATACGGCGTGCCCCAGCCATTGGCATGGAACATCGGCACGATCAGCATCAAGCTCTCACTGGAGTTGAGGCCGAAAGTGTCCGGCGCGAGTTCCATCAACGCGTGCAGCACCGTCGAGCGATGCGAATACAGCACGCCCTTGGGATTGCCCGTCGTGCCGGAGGTGTAGCAGAGCGACGAAGCCGTGCGCTCGTCGAACTCGGGCCAGTCATAGTCCGTGCTCTGCGCAGCCACCAGTTCATCGAAGCTGCGCAGGTTTGGCAGCGAAGTCTTCGGCAAGTGTTCGCGCCCGCAGAGGGCAATGAAGTGCTTGATGGTCGTGAATCGAGGCGCGAGCTTTTCGACAAGCGGCGCGAAGCAGGCGTCGAAGAAGAGCACTTCGTCCTCGGCGTGATTCACGATGTAGTCGATCTGGTCCGGAAAAAGCCGCGGATTGACGGTGTGCAAAACGGCGCCAGACCCCGACACGCCGTAGTAAAGCGCCAGGTGACGATCGGAGTTCCAGGCCAGCGTGGCGACCCGGTCCCCCTGCCGGACGCCCAGTTCGCGCAACAAACCAGCGACCTGACACGCCTGATTGCGAATGCCGAGCCAGGTGGTGCGGTGCGTTCCACCCTCGGGTCTGCGAGAAACGATCTCGGTCGAAGGATGAAAGGTGGCCGCGTGCTCCACCAGCGAGGAGATCAGCAAAGGCCGATCCTGCATCAGTCCCAACATGGCGTTGTCTCCTTGCTTGGCGGCTTGTGGCCTGTGGCTTTGTGGCTTTTCGATGGCTTTGTACTATGGAAACGCCGTTCCGCATCTCAGTTGATTCGCCAACTTCGCAAGCCCGCCGAATCGTGAGTCAAGGCTCCACGGGCGCCCATCGCCCCGTTTGCGGACACACACGCAAGCGCTTGCCGCCCCGGCGAACTTGCTCTTCGTCCATTTGCAACGAGGTGGCGGGATCGACGTCGAAGGTCACGCCGAGCATGCGCGCGACGTGCGCATCCTCGATCGGCAGTTCCCAAGTCAGAAACACCTGCGTGCAATCGAGAGACGCGAAATCGACGGGGTCGAAGCTCTCCCCGCCTCGTTGAACGACGCCGTGCGGCTGGCACGTGTCAAAGATGATGGCCGTGCCTCGTCTCAGTGGGATTCGATCGCCGCTGGCGAAGAAATGCACGTCCAGCCCCATGTCCTCGCTCAGGAAGAGATTGCAGAACGCCGCGCTTCCATACTGCTCGCCGTCATGGTGATATCTCGCGCCGCGGCAGGCCATGAGCGCCATGTCCGATTCGGCGAGTGCTTCATGCAGACCCAGCGAGCGCGCCCATTCGGATGTGGACTGCACGGTTCGCCTGAAGTCCGGCCAGCGCGCACGTGCTCTCGCCAGGGACAAGGCTTCGACGTCCCCAGGTTCCAGGCCCAGTCGCAAGACCTCCCTCTCCCAATCCGCCGTGAGCCTTGCCGCAGGGGAAGGTATGTCGACCAGGCCCGAAAGCACAAGGTCGCTGACGCTTCGGCTGCGGATGGCATCGCCGCTCCAGAAATGGGAGGTGAGGACGTCTTGCACCGTTTGCGGTTGACGAGGGTTTCTCATCGGGACCAGTGTAGGGCAGGTGAAAGCGCGGTTCGGCGATTCCGGGGCTGCTCCACCGGAACTGCCGCATCAGCCGCCGCCTTGCGCCTTTGGCTGCATCTGAACGAATTGGCGTCGCCCCATTTGGGTTTTGTTTCATCAGAAACATTCTTTTTCATGACTGTCTCTTTAATGAATTAAATTCAAAAAATAAAGGCCATGAGGAACTAAAAAATCCGTAGTGAGAGTGCAATAGTTCACATCCGCTACGCGACCACGATTCATAACCGTCTCAAGCGGCTTAGAGACTTTTCCGGATTCTGGAACCTTTTTTCCTCAATTTCATTGGCACCGAGACACTTCTTAAGACGAATAGCGCTCTTGCCATCGCGCGGAACTCGCCCAAAAGACCTCGACCGTGCGTCCAATCTCCCTCTCAACACCGGCCGAGCGCGCAATACGCCCTCGACCGTCGCTCATGGGATCCGGTCTCCCCTCGGGCCACTCGAAGAGCGGCTTCACTACGCGGGGAACAGGCTTTCAGTCGAAAACTGTCGAACGATTCGTCAAGAGAATTAGGAACATTCCCAATTCCCATTGACGCATTTGAGAAAACTCTGATTTTTAAATCGCGATGAATACCTCGAAATAGCGGTGCTATCCTTCGGCCGCCCTGTACAGGCAACAACCTTTTCAAGCCCTTAATTCATCGGAATCAAATGCAAAAGACTAAATTCGTTCAAATCGCCGCCTTGGCCTTCGCTGGCGTTCTGTCGCAGGGCGCTTTTGCCGCCGACGGCACGATCAACTTCACTGGTGAGATCGTCGACGCGCCTTGCTCCATTTCGCCCGTCAGCCAAAACATGACCGTGCCGCTGGGCAACGTCTCGCGCACGGCGCTCGACGGCGCAGTCGGCAAGAAGGCACCGCAGCCTGCCAAGTTCACCATCGACCTCCTGGCCTGCGGCGCCACCGCCAAGGGCGCCACTGTGTCCTTCGAAGGCGTGCCTGACAGCGACGACAACACCGCACTGACCATCGTCAATGCAGGGGCGGTCGGCGCTGCACGAGCCACCGGCGTGGCGGTTGAGCTCGGCGATTCGAACGGCACCAAGATTGCCCTGGGCTCGGAATCGCTGGAATACATCCTCGGCGAAGGCGACAACGCCCTGAAGTTCCAAGCTGTGTACGTGGCAACCCGCCCCGTCGTGACCGTCGGCCCCGCCGATGCCGTTGCGCAGTTCACTGTCAACTACAAGTAAGTCGACAAGCAAGTCCGCGGTTCCCGCGGCACGCGCGGCCGGCTGAGCCCTGCAGGGCTTCAAGCCGCCGCGCACCCGCCTGACGCCTGCGATAGGTCCTGCACCTTCGCACTGCGCAGGCCCCTCGTTTTCCTGAATGTTTCCCGACGGAGCGTCGACACAGACGCGCCGCTGTGCTTTTGCCTGCGTCTCGTGCCTTGTGTCCGACGCGTACGAAGGAATGTGTATGTACGTTAAAAATCGCTGTCAGTGGGCCATCGGCCTGCTGCTGATGCTCGGTCTCCAGTGGTCCGCCAGTGCGGGCGTGATGCTCTCAGGCACGCGCGTCATCCTCGGAGAGAAAAACCGCGAAGCTTCCATTCCAGTCAAGAACACCGGCACGTCCCCGTATGTCGTTCAGGCCTGGATCGACGCCGGAGAGGGCACGGGCAAGACGCCGCTGCTCGTCACACCACCGCTGTCGCGCCTCGACCCCGGTATGGAAAACATTCTGCGGATCATGCGCGTCGGGGGCTCGCTGCCGGTCGACCGGGAATCGATTTTCTGGCTCAACGTCAAGGAGATCCCGGAGAAGTCGAACGAAGAGAACGTCCTTCAGATTGCCGTGCGCACGCGCATCAAGCTCTTCTATCGGCCATCGAATCTCGCCGGCAAACCTGGCGAGGCACGGACAAAGCTCAAGTGGGCGGTCAGCGCAAACGACAACAAGCAGGGAGCCGTGCTCAAGGTCGCCAACGAGTCGGCCTACCACGTGACCTTCACGAGTCTGAAGGTCAACGACGGCCAGCAGCAGATCAACGCCGACCTCGTGCCGCCTTTCGGCGAAGTCTCGTATCCGCTGAGCGCCGTCGAGGCGCCGGAGTCCCTACGCGTTTCCTACACCACCATCAACGACTACGGAGGCGAAACGCCTGAAGAGCGCGTGCAGGTGCCTGTGGGTGCCACGCCCGTCGCCGTCAAGACCGAGTTGGTCGAAAAGCCGGCAGACGCCGCGAAGCCCTGAGGACGGCCCATGCACGAAAGATCCAGCCCCTCCTCCATCCCGTCCCCGGCACCCTTCCGGCTGACCATTTGCGCGGCGTTGCTTGCCGCAATGGGAACTCCGGGCCATGCGCAACAGCAAGTGGCCGCCTCGACATTCAATCAGGAGTTCCTCGGCATCGGCGGCGATCAGGCGCATGCCGACCTGTCGCTGTTCTCCTTCGGCAACCGCGTCACCGCCGGAACCTACACCGTTGACGTATCGCTCAACGCACGCAGCGCCGGGCAAAGCACGATTCATTTTGTCCAGCAGGACGGCAAGGCCGACGCCGTCCCGTGCCTGACGCGCACCCTTCTGGACGAATGGGGCGTCAACACGGCGGTGTTTCCGGCGCTGGCTGCAGCATCGACGGATGCCTGTGTGGACTTGGGCGCGGTCATTCCCGAATCGACCGTCACCTACGATGCCGGCAAGCAGCGCCTGTACGTGAGCATTCCGCAAGCCGCGCTGAATCGTTCGGCCCGTGGAGCGGTCGACCCCGCAAGATGGGACAAGGGCATCACCGCGGGCATGCTCGACTACCAAGTCAACTTCGCGCGCAACAGCGGCAGCGACTACGGCAGGAACACCCCTGTCTTCAGTGGCAACACTTCGTTCGGGCCCGACGGAGGCAATCGCCTCGAGCGCGACACACTTTTTGCCGGCGTCCGCGCCGGCTTCAATGTCGGCGACTGGCGCTTTCGTCACTTCTCGACTTTCAGCCGCGGCATCGATGGCCGCAGCAATTGGCAAGGCATCAACACCTTCATTCAGCGCGACCTTCCGTCCATCCGCGGCCGGGTGCTGGTCGGCGATGGCGCCACGCCGGGGGACTTGTTCGAGAGCACCCAATTCCGGGGCGTGCAGATTTCGTCCGACGACGCGATGCTGCCCGACAGCCTGCAGGGCTATGCGCCAACGATCCGCGGCGTCGCGCAAACCAACGCGCGCGTCACTGTTCGACAGAACGGCTTCATCGTCTACAGCACCTTCGTCGCTCCAGGCCCCTTTGTTCTGGACGACCTCTACCCCACGGCTGCGAGCGGCGACCTCGAGGTGACGGTGACCGAGGCAGATGGTCGAGAGACGCGCTTCGTCCAGGCCTTCTCGGCGGTTCCAACGCTCCTGCGAGAAGGCGCATGGCGCTACTCGGTCACTGGCGGCGAATACCGCAATGGCTACAGCACTGCCTCCTATGGCGGGCAGTCCGATCGAGGGACACCCTTCTTCCTGCAAGGCACGCTGGCGCGCGGCCTCGGAAACGAATACACGCTCTACGGCGGCATGACGCTGTCCACGACGCACGTGTACCAATCCGTGCTGGCCGGGGTCGGCAAGAACATGCGGGGCTTCGGCGCGGTGTCCGTCGACCTTTCGGCGGCGAGCTCGACCGACCGCGATAGCGCGGGCTACAGCGGGCAATCGCTGCGCTTTCTCTATGCCAAGTCGTTCACAGGCTCTGGCACCAACTTCCGCATTGCCGGCTATCGCTATTCGACCAGCGGCTATCGCACCTTCCAGGAAGCCGTGCAGATGCGAGACCCCGTGTGGTCGTCGCCAATCAACAGCCGGCGCAACGAGCTGCGTTTCGACATGTCGCAGCAGATCGCCGACAAGGGTGCCGTCTTCGTGTCGGCTCGACAGCAGTCCTATTGGGGAACGAGCTCAACGGATCGGCTCGTGCAGGTGGGCTATTCGGGCAACTACAAGCAGTTTGGCTACAGCCTCTTCTACAACTATGCAACCAACCTGAACGGACCTGTCTCCCGCCAGATCATGGCGACCTTGAGCATCCCCCTGGACGGCACGCGCGCCAGCGCACAGTACTCGGTCACCAGCGAGCGAGGCGGCCGCGTGAATCATCAAGCCAGCATCTACGGCACCGCATTCGACGACAGCCGACTCAGCTACAACGTGACAGCCGGCCATTCCAATCAGCAAGGCGGCAGCAACAATGGCAGCGCGAGCGCCAGCTATCTCTCGCCCGTGGGGCGTCTGGACGTCGGTCGTTCGCAAGGGAGCGGTTTCGGCCAGACCACCTTGGGTGTGGCCGGCGGCGTTCTGGTGCATGGCGATGGCGCGACGCTCTCGCAGTCTCTCGGAGAGACCATCGCGCTGGTGCAGGCGCCGAAAGCGAACGATGTCGGCTTTGAATCGCAGCGCGGCATCGCGACGGACGGTGCAGGCAACGCGGTGATCCCCAACCTGAGCCCCTACCGCGTCAATCGGGTCGCCATCCTCACCGGCGACCTCGGCGACACCGTGGAGGTGAAGAACGCCGCAATGGAGGTGGTGCCGACGCGTGGTGCCGTCGTGGTCGCGAAGTTCGAGACCTCGGTGGGCTACCGCCTGCTGATGACCTTGGTGGGTGAATTCGGCCAGCCTCTGCCGCTCGGTTCGAAGATCGAGAACGAAGCGGGCCAGGAAGTCGGGATCGTCGGACCCGACGGGCAGGCTTTCGTCACCGGTGCCGCCAACTCGGGCCACCTGAAGGTGATCTGGGGCCATGGCGAAAACGACCAGTGCATCGTGCCCTACAGCCTGGCAGACGAAGAGAACCCGCCGCCGATCCGCGAACTTGACGGACAGTGCACCGGGCCGGGCGCCACTGTTGCGTCACGAGAAACCCCACAAGATGCCAATGCAAAGGAATGAAATGAGCAGCACTCGATCTTCAACGACGAAGGGCCTGCGGCGCGGTCGAGCGCGCGCAGCCTTGCTGGCCTTGTGCCTACTGTTCGGCGCGCCCGGCGCCTGGGCGGCATGCACGCGCGCCCCTGGCGTCGCCGAGCGCATCGTCAACATGGACATGGGCAACGTCCTCATCTCTCCGGGCACGCCGGTGGGCGGCCTCATCGCGTCGAGGCAGTTCCCGTTCCAGGCCAACGGCCCGGCCGAGAACATAGTCAGTTGCTCGGGCGGCGGCACGGTGAACGGCGTGATGCTGCAGGGGGCGCCGGACCCGAACTATCCCGACGTCTACTCGACCGCAGTGTCGGGCGTGGGCATCCGGCTGTCGCGCAAGATCTCATCCACGGAGACGGTCTACTACCCGCACACGGTTCGGACAGACATCACCCAAGCCTTCCATTTCGGGGTCGGCACGCAGTTCCAGGTGGAACTGATCAAGACGGCACCGATCACTGGCAATGGCCCACTCGCCCATGGCATCTACACCCGCTACTACGGCGACGATGGCCCGGCGTATTCGGTACTGACAACCCAACTCCTAGGCACCGGCACCACGATCATTACTCCTTCGTGCACCGTGGACGCGGGCTCGCGCAACATCCCGGTGCGGTTCGGCAAGGTGCCGCTCACCAGCTTCAGCGCCAGGGGCTCCCCTGCCGCCAACTACGACCAGAACTTCAACATCACATTGAACTGCGGCGCTGGCGCGAACATGCGGAACACGGTCTATCTGCGCATGGATGCAACACAGGACCCATCGAACCAGCCGGGGGTACTGCAGATCACGCAAGGCGGCACGAACGTTGCCAGCGGTGTCGGGATTCAGATCCTTGACAACAACGCCGCCGCCCCGGTGACGTTCGGCGACGACGCGCTGGTGGGCCAATCGAAGGATGGCGCCTATGTGCTCCCGTACACCGCGCGCTATTTTCAGACGGGCAGCCGAGTGACGACGGGTCGCGCCGACGGCACCGCGACATTCACGCTCAACTATAAGTAGTCATCCAATGCGCAATTCCTGATCACCGCGTGCGTGCCATCCAGTTCAACCGAATGGATCAAAATATTCTTTCCCCTTTGCATCAAAAGATCGAACTCAATTCGTCATAAAAATCCAAAGCGAGAAGAAATGCACGAATAAAACAAGTCTCTCGAGCGATTTCCCCGATGTGTCGGGAATTGAAATATCATTCGCCCGCACTCAATTAATGAGTGCACTATCTGAAACTCTAGTGTTATAAAATGCATAAAATTGACAGGGATGAACTTGCAAAATCGTTGATCGCAGGAGGCGCCGCAAAATGCTGTAAGAAAGCTTGCCCGCCAGCACCGGCAATACCGGCACCGCCGCCTAACTATCCAGGTAACCCGACCGCTCCTTTCTGACGTCCTGAAAAAGGCGTAAACGGACCGAAAGGTCCGTTTACGCATCAGTGAAAACGGAATAAATCTTGCTTTGCTTTGCGACACTGGATTACGCGCACAAAATACAAAATTCAGACTGAACTGATAGGCCGCATTCCATTGGCCGTATGTGGCCGGCCGATAATGGTTTGGTTTTTCGTTGCCAGTTTCTTCAGTCGTCGCATCCGCACCGATGGCGTGGTACGCGCTGAAATGGGTCGCGAAATGTTCCACTTGACGCCAGCGCTTGCGCGCCGCGCAAGCGCTGGCTCCTTGCTGGAAAGTCTGATTGATCGGCGGATTTATTTCGGGAGGCGCCGGCGAGCCGATGAAGCCTGGCCAGACCTGCAAACGGTGGCTGCGGCATTGGCCGATGAGATTGCTCGTCTAAAGGCCAGGACTCCGGAGCGTCCCGTCGTCGTTTCGCCATTCCACTACGTCTCCCAATACGCGAACATCTATGTCATAGATCAATTGCAGAAACTTTTGGGCGTTGAATCAATTTCTGTTGTCTCTGGTGTTCCCAGACATATCTATGGGAACGACGATGCGCAAATTCCGGGCATCAAGGTCTTGTACACCTACGGAGATGAAAACCGCAATGGATTAGGCGTGCGTGTTGCACGGGCGCTGAGGCGCAACGGCATTGTCGCCATGTTCACCGACGCGCCGCCATTTGCAATGCACCAATATCCGATGCAGACGGTCGATGTTTCGATGTTCAATCGAAATGCGCGCATTCACAATGGCGTGTTTCGGCTTGGCGCATCTCATAATGCCGTGCTTTTGGCGTTTTATCTGCGCTTCGACCAGGGGCGATTCAGTGCCAAGCTATTCGAGCCCATGGCGCTCGCCGACGCCGATGCACCGCAACAACTCGCTCATCGCATCGAAACTGCATTGATCGACAATTATCCGAACTGGCTTCTCGGAGGTCACCCCTCCATGTACGCCTTCTCCCCAGCCAAATAAAGCGAACACGCTGCACCTGATGCGGACAGCGTTCATATGGATTCGACCCACCTCCCTCATTTTGGCGACATTTCCTGGCGATGGATTTGCTACGCGACATCGACATTTCTCGCGGTCGCAATCGCCTTTGCGTTTTTTCACGAGATCGAACTGAAGCAGGACGTGAAGGGTGAAATCGTTTCTCCCGCGGACTTCAAAATCCAGGGCCTGACCGGGCTCGTCTCTGTGGTCCACGTTCAGGCGAACGAACACGTCGCGCAAGGCACGCCCCTGTTCGTTCTCGAAAAGGATCTCTCACTGTCGAGCGACGGCCGCCAGCGCCCCCTGTTCGATGAACAGGTGCGCGACGAGCAGGTTCGAACGATCGCAATGCAATACAGCCAACGCAAAAGCAACCTGAAGGCGCAGTTGGACGCTTCCCTGCTCACGCAGACCAGCCGGCGGGCAGAAGCTGCGGCACTCGACGATCAACTCGTTCACAACCGCCGGTTGGTGTACCAGTTCGAAAAGAAGGTCACGCGGCTGCAATCCGTCTCCGACTACGTGATGGTCGACCGGATCGAGCAGGCCACGGCGGAGATGCACCAGGCGAAAGCCGTCGTCGCACAGGGCGCGGCGCGGCGCCAGCAGTTGCAGGGCGAGCTGGCCATGCTGCGAAGCACGCAAACCGATGTAGAGACGCAGCTCGCGTCGCTCGACGCGCAGCATGCGCGCGAACTCCAGGACCTGAGCGTGCGCTTCGAAGAGGCGCGGCAGAACATGACAATCTCCGCGCCGAAGGCGGGGGTCGTGTCCTTTTCCAATCTGGTCGCCGGCCAGTCGCTGGAACCGGAAGATGTCGCGTTGGTCATCGACACGGCCGAGAGCGGGCCCTTGCGCGCCGCGCTGCACATTCCATCGCGGCGGCGCGGCTTCGTGCGCGAGGGTCAGACGGTTCGGCTCAAGTTCGACGCGTTCCCCTACGAGCGATTCGGCAGCTACGAAGCCCGGATCGATTCGATTTCGGGGACGACCATGCGGGCCTCCGCTCCGACGGAAGGCACGCCCAACCCGTCGGCGGCGGAAGGCGGCGGCGACTACATGGCATGGGCGACGCTGCGCGGCGACACCTTCGAATTCGAGCGCCAGCAATTCAAGATCCTTTCCGGCATGCGTGCGACGGCCAGCATCGTCGTCGAGCGCAGAACGATCGCAGAGTGGGTTCTCGCTCCCCTGTTTCGCGTGCTGAGGGGCTGACGTGCGCACGATCTATCAGAACGAAGTCGCCGAATGCGGCTATGCGTGCCTGGCCATGGTCCTGTCGCACCTCGGCCGTGCCACTGAAGTGCGCGAGCTGTCGGCCTATCGCCCGATCTCCGCCAACGGCCTGACGCTCATGGATTTGTACGACGTTGCCGTGGATTTCGGCCTGTCGGTGCAGCCGTATCGATTCGACCCCGCGAATTTGTCAGAGCTTTCGCGCGGATCGATCGTCCACTTCGGCGGGGCGCATTTCGTGGTGTTCGAGAAGGTTGTCCGCGGCTACGTGCACCTCATCGATCCGGCCTCCGGTCGCCGGCGCGTGACCAGGGAAACTTTCACGACGAATGTCTCCGGCTACTTGCTCGAGTGCACGGCGACACCGCAGATGCAGCGCATCCGGGCCAAGTCCGGCGTGCCAGCAGCGTTGGCTCGCGTGCGCTCATGCAATCCGCAACTCGGCGCGCAAATCGCAAAGGTGATGTTCGTCGCGCTGGGCGGTCAGTTCGCCATCCTGGCGATGCCCTACCTCGGCAATCTCGTACTCGACCAGGTCGTGGCCACTGACAACCTGAACCTGTTGAACGTGTTGGCCTTAACCTTCGCCAGCATCTTTGTCATTGGCGCGCTGAGCCAGTTCGTCCAGAGCTACCTCGTCGAACTGTTGTACGGTTTGGCGCAGATCAACATGACAGCAGGGTTGCTCGGGCATCTCTTGCGCAATCCCATCCCTTGGTTCGAGAAGCGCAACGTGGGCGATTTGTTCGCCCGGATTAAGGCGCAGGATGAGATCAGCGCGTATGCAACGCGAACTCGCATCTCGCTGTACATCGACTTGGCGGCAGCCGCGCTCGCGCTGGTGCTGATGCTTGTCCAGAGTTGGCAGCTGACGATCGTAGCGCTCCTGATCTTTGCGCTCTACGTGGCCGTCTCCTTCGCGCTCTTCTTGCCCATGCGCGATGCGCACGCGCTCGTGATGGAGAACTCCGCGCGCTGCGATGACGCGCTGTTCGAAACGATCCGCGCGGCGACCCTCATCAAGCTGGCGCAAGGCGAGACACGGCGCACGGCAATTTACATGGCGAAGTACAAGGCATACATCGCGGCGGTCCTGCAAGGCAGCCGGCTGGGGAGCATGCGCGATGGCGTGCTCAAGCTGCTCGACTACGGAGACATGATCGTCATCACTTGGCTGGCGGCGAATTTCATGCTCAGTGGCGTTGTCTCCGTAGGCGTCTTCTATTCGTTCCTGATCTACAAGTCACTGATGTCG
Source organism: Variovorax sp. 10N420 (assembly GCF_056394705.1). Lineage (NCBI taxonomy): Bacteria > Pseudomonadati > Pseudomonadota > Betaproteobacteria > Burkholderiales > Comamonadaceae > Variovorax > Variovorax sp. 10N420. The sequence goes on from NZ_JBFTIJ010000010.1 coordinate 49,295, forward strand.
GAGCGGCTCGCACGCTCCATCAATGCCGCCTTCGGTTATTTCATGCTGAGCGTGCCGGTCGCCCGGGTGGATGACATCGTCAAGTGCGACCCGGAGCGCTACACGCCATTGAGCGACAGCCGCAAGAGCGTGGAAGTGCGCAAGTTTCAACGCATCGAGATGCGCGATGTGACCTTTCGCTACGGCGTGTCGGACCGCCCGACGCTCGAGGAGGCGAGCATCGACATCCGCAAGGGCGACAAGATCGCCATCACCGGACCATCCGGTAGCGGAAAGTCAACGATCTTCAAGCTGCTTGCGGCCGCGGAGCCGCTCAGCGAAGGGCACATCGCCCTGAATGGCATTGCGTGGCCCAACCTCGCGGTCGACGAGATTCGACGCCACGCGGTTCACATGCGGCAGGGCGACATCATTCTGCACGGGACCATTGCCGACAACGTGTCCTCGTTCGAAGGAAACGCCGACGAGGCGCGCATTCATTCGCTGCTCGAAGATGTCGGCTTGCTCGATGACATCATGCGGTTGCCGATGCGCACGCGAACGATCATCAGCGACACGATGGCAAACGTCTCCGCAGGGCAGCGCCAACGCCTCCTCCTGGCCCGCGCGCTCTACCAGATGCAGCAGCGCGAATTGCTGCTGCTCGATGAGCCGACGTCCAACCTGGACCCGGCCTCGGTGCGGCGCATCGCCGCGCTGCTGCAAAGGCTGGACTGCACCGTGGTCGTCATCACCCATGACATGCACCTGGCATCCGCCTTCGAGACGCGTTACGAACTGGTCGAAGGTCGGCTCGTGCGCGACCGGCGGACAGGAGCGCTGGTATGAAGCTGAGGGTGCTCTTGCTGGCCTTGTCTGCCCAGGCAGTTGGTGCGAACGCTGCCAACCTCATGACGGTGATCGACTCGGCCATCCAGCACGACGCGGATCTTGCCCAGGCTCGCGCAGGCTATGAGGCAGCGCGACAAGCGGTTCCCAAGGCGCGCGCCGCTCTGTTGCCGAAGCTCAGCGCAGGCTGGGGACGCGCCTACAACCGAACCGCCACCGATGGACTTCCGACGGCAGACTATTGGCAGAACGGCTGGACCGTCGGCCTGTCGCAACCCCTGTTCGACTGGACGAGCTGGACCAGCTACAAGCAGGCGGATCTCATCGTGGCGCGTGGCGCGGTCGATCTCGCCGACGCGCACCAGGCAACGATCCTGCGTGCGGCGCGCAACTACTTCGAGGCGCTTTCCGCCGAGGACGAGCTCAAGAGAGCGACGGATTACGCGGCAGCGGTCGCTTCGCATCTCGAGGTGCTTCGCCGCCAGCAGGCCGCAGGCGAAGCCACGGTGATCGATCTGGACGAAGCCGAATCCGTCGGCCAGCAGGCGATCCTGCAGCAGATGGATGCGCAGAACGAACTACGCCTGAAATATCGCGCGGTCGAGCAGGCGACCGGCGTGCCCGTCACGTTCCTGTCGGCTTTGCCGGACACCGCGATACGCCCAACGCTGGAGCCACAGGACGCGGAACGCTGGGTCACACAGGCGCGATCGCAGAACTATGCTGTGCAACGCCAACAGATCCAGCTGCGCATTGCGGAACTCGAAGTGGGCAAGTTGAGATCCGAGCACTATCCGGTGATCGGCCTGACGGCAAACCATACGCCGGCCGGCGCGGCAGCGGGCTATTCGCAGCCCGCGTCGACGACGACAGCGATGCTGACGATCACCGTCCCCCTCTTCAACGGCGGAGAAACGCATGCGCGCCACAAGGAAGCCGTCTCGCTGGAACACAAGGCACAAGCTGAACTCCTGTCGGCGTCCCGGCAAGCGGAAGCTGCCACGCGGGATCACTTCTCGCGCTTCCGATGGAGCCTCGCGCGGACCGACCGGCTGGCGCAACTCGTGGCGACCTCCCACAAGGCGCTCGAATCCACTCGGATCGGGTTCAAGGTGTCCGGCAGGACAAGCGGCGACGTGCTTCGCGCCGTCGACCAACTCTATGCCAACCAACAGAGCCTCATGCGCGCGCGATACGAATCGCTGATGTCGCTGCTGGAGCTCAAGGCCGAAACGGGCACGCTGGACCTCAATGAAGTCGCGCAAGTCGATGCGCTTCTGACGCCCGGTGGGCCTGTTTCGCAATAGTCACAAGGCTCCCGCCAGCGCTGCCGCCAGTGCCATATCAGGCCTTCAGCGTGTTCTTGTGGATCTTGCCGTCTTTCATGATGACGAGAAGGCTGGCGTCGGGATTGGCGAGCAGCGCGATGTTGTCCAGCGGGTTGCCGTCGACCAGCAGCATGTCCGCGTAGGCGCCTTCTTCGAGCACACCGAGCTTGCCCGGGTACGGGTTGCGCGGGCCGGACAGGCCGAGCAATTGCGCATTGACCGAAGTCGCCATGGCGAGGATTTCGCTGGTGGAATACCACTGCGTCAGGTGCGTGAGCATCGTGCCCTGGCGCTTCGCCAGGGCCGGCGCAAACAGCATGTCCGACCCGAATGCCGTCTTGATCTTGTGCTTCTTGGCCAGCTTGTAGGCGCTGTCCGTGCCTGCGAAGACCTGCAGCGCCGCGACTCGGTTGGGGCCGCTCATGGGGCCGGTATCTTCCTCCGAGAGGAAGGGCTGGATGCTCAGCCAGACGCCCTTGTCGGCCATCATCCTGGCCGTGGTCTCGTCCATGAGATGCGCATGCTCGATGCACTGAACGCCTGCGTTGATGGCGCGCTGCACGGTCGTCGGCGCGTAGGCGTGCGCGGCGACGTAGGTGTTCCAGTCGCGCGCGACTTCGACACCCGCGCGCAGTTCGGCCTCGCTCAGCGTGGTCAGATCCAGCGGGCTGCGCGGTGAAGAGACACCGCCGCCAGCAACCAGCTTGACCTGCGATGCACCTTGCGTGAGCTGCTCTCTCACGCGCAGTCGGATCTCGTCGGGGCCGTCGACGATCGCCGCCGCGCCCGTTCTCTCGACGGCGCTCGGCGTACCCGGGCTGCGAGGAAGCTCGCCCAGCGGACGCAGGTCGCCATGGCCTCCGCTGCCGGTGATCATGGCGCCGCAGGGATAGATGCGCGGCCCCACGACCAGGCCTTCGTCGATCGCCTGCTTGAATGCAAAGGCAGGGCCACCGAGGTCGCGCACAGTCGTGAAGCCGCGCATGAGCGTCCGCTCGGCTTCTCCGGCGGCGGCGAGATGGATGTAGCCGATGTTGCCCTGCAGCAGGACAGGCAAGGGCAAGGCCGCAAACAGGGAGTGCCAATGCGCGTCGATCAAGCCCGGCATGAGCACACGGCCGCCTGCGTTGACCACCTGTGCGCCCTCCGGTGCAGCCGGCGTGCCTGTACCGATGCCCTTGATGCGATTGCCCTCGACCAGGAGGTACATGCCGTCACGCACCGAAGCGGACTTGCCGTCGAAGAGCCGCACATTGGTGAACAGCACCGCCCTGGGCGCCGCAGGCGAAGCCGACTGCGCGCGAGCCCGAAACGGAAGGCCCAGCGATGCGATGGAAGCGGCCATTCCGACGACGAAGCCGCGGCGCGACAGATCGGCGTTGATGCGGTTAGTAAGCGTCTGGATTTCCGGGCGGTGGCAAAGACATACGGCGCGGCGCACCACGGCGTCGTCTGTCAGGGATGCGCAGGCGTACATGAGTCAAATTTCTCCGTTGCAATCGATCGAGTCCACGCGACAGGCAGGCGCGTTCATGGCGCCTGTCCGCGCGGACCCGTCATCCTAGGCGGAGGAGGCGATCCCGCCAAGGCAAGCGCATGCCGTTGACAATTTCTCGCCTTTGTCGCTGGGGCTGGCTCGCTGACTGCTGGCTCGCTGACTCTCCGGTTCGATCTTCACTCGAAGGCGACCGTGTTGGCGATCAAAACGCCATCGATCACCTGCGTGCCCTGCACGTTCACCTTGACGCCGTTGGCCAGATTGGCCGCCGTGCCGTTGGAGAACACGACCCCCGGCCCGCCCGCATTCACGGGTTGTCCCTTGACGCGGAAGTCGGAAGGCGACTTGAAGGCGCCCACCGGCCCAATGAGATTGAACGACGCCGGTCCGCCGGTGCCCGGCACGTTGCGGATCTTGAGCTTGGTCGCCCGCAACACGCCGTTCGACACTGTGCCTCCGACGACCACCTTCACACCATTGCCAAGACCCCTGGCTGGTCCGCCCGTGATCTGCGCGGCGCTGGCGTCAATCGGGAAGCCGAGCAGGCGGAACGTGCCCAGTCCTGCATAGTCCGTGATGACGCCCTCCAAGTGAGCGGTCGTCGCATTCGCCGTCGGCACCGGATACCACCATTGCACCAGCATGGCGCCGAGGCGTCCCGGTGAAGCGATGTTGGCCCGCACGCGAACAATGGTGCCGTTCGCAAGTGGCTGGTTATTCAGGCTTCCGCTGAGAACCGCGCTGCCATAGTCGATCACGAGGCCGCTGAGCGTGAAGGTATGGGCCGCCGCGTCCAGGTTCTGAACGGGTCCCGACAGAATGGCTGTCGAGGGATCGCGCTGCTCGATGCGCGTCGCGCGAATCACCCCAGGCCCGGACGGCAAGCCCCAGATTTGCAAGGTCTTGCCGACGGGGATCGCGGAAAGCCCGGACGCGTCGGCCCAGACGGTGGCGTCGTCGGTCGTCACCCGCGTGCCGAGGATGACGAAGCTGCCCTTTGACAGATCGAGCGATTCGACCGGGCCGCGCAAGTCCGCAGCGGAGTCGACCTGATGGGCAATGCCGCCCGTGAATTCCGCGTCGACCGGTCCAGTCACCTTCGCGGTCATTCCCAGTTGAATTCCATTCGGAGCGTCCTCGACGTGGCCTACCGTGGCGCTGGTGTCGTAGCGAAGTCCGTTGACGATGATGCTTCCCGCGCCGTCGACTGTGCCGACGCCGACCGCATCCGCGGTGGTCACGCCGGTGCCGCCGGAGCCCACGCCCGATCCGTCGTCGCCTCCCGAAGCCGTCGTGGTGCCGCCGTTCGTGTTGCCGTCGATACCGCCGAGACCATTGCCCCCGGAACTCGCGTCGCCGCTCGTACCCGGACCCACGCCCGACCCCGAACCCGGAGCGCCACCGGGACCGCCGACGGGGCTCGTCGCGGTTGCGCCGGGGTTCCCAGGCGCCGAAACCCCGAGGACCAGGCCTGCTCCGCCGCCCCCTCCACCGCCACCTCCCCCGCATGACAGCAGCAAGGCGGCGAACAACGACAGCAGGCCGTGGCGCGGAAGGAATTTCGTCATGCTTTTACTTTCGGTGGTTTGGACGGGCCGACCTTCGCCGCAGCGGGCTCAGCCTCGACGTCTTCGTAGAAGGTGTAAATGCCGACTCGAATGCGCCCCCTCTGCTGCTTGTTCGCAGCTTCGAAGGCGCGTCGCATTTCCTGGGTCAACTCGTGGTGAAGGCCTCCCCAGCGTTCACGCGCAAGTTGATGAATCCGCTCGCAGTCGGCCAGCGAAATGCCGGCCGCGAAAACCGATCGCTCGAGCATCGGCGGCTTTCCGCCCACGGTATTCGATACGCCGGCCAACAAGTGATCGCGTGCGTTGTCGCCAAGGAAGGCGAGCATGGCCTTCAGGTCGCCGACGGGCACGAAGGCAGCAACCGCCAACTCTGCCGTCTCTTCATGCTCGATGACCATGTTGAGCCGCGCGAGCTCATCCAGGATAGCGCGGTGATGAACATTGCCACGGCTCGCACGGCGCGCGAGCGCCTCGAAGGATGGTTCGTCTGCTTCCTGCGATGCAATCGGCAGCAACCGCGCGGCAGGATCGTTCGCGAACATCTCGAGCCACAAGGTCAAGGTCTTGGCTTCGACCGACATCTCGGTTTGCGGCAAGGAGGCGTCAGCCTCTCGCACCCTGCTGGTCACGACTCTTCGGTTCAAGCCGGTCGTGACCGACAACTGGCTGATGTTGGCTTCGGTACCTTTGGCGGACCACGCCCGACGCGCCTCGTCAACCAGGACATCGCGCAGCAATTCCTCGAGGTGCGCGTGCTTCACGCCAAACGAGAGCGCGAGCCTCACCAGGGGACGCAGCACTCGCGCGCACGCCTCGAGCACCCAGCCGAGCTGGCCTTCGCGGGCTTGAACCATCGGCTGGCGCAGCAGCCGCGGAGCCTTTTCGTGCGTGGCGTTGTTCGATGCAGTCCGTTTCATGGCCATGGCATTCAGGCCGAGTGCCGTAGATAGCGATGTTCCTGGGTCCGGACCCGTGAAGTTAACCGGCAGTTACGCATAGGACAGTGACATCAGGCGCTGTCTGACATCAGCACGGGATTCACTATAGGACAAGAGCATTACATCTGTGAAGTTTTCACATTTTTAGCAACTGAGGAACCCATGCCGAACCCCGCCACGCAACGAATGAGATTGATGAGTCGACGAGCGAGGCACTTTGTGCTGGATGCACGCAGCAGAACCTTGACCGCGCGTGAACTCCTCGCGGTCCGCGCCATGAGTTCGCGCAGGACGTGGGTCATCGCGATGCGAGCAAGGGAAGCCATTCATGAGCGGATCGTGCTCGCGTTCGCGCAACGGATCGAAGGGCGCGGCCCGGGGCCGACGGACCTCGATTTGCGACTGTTCGCGCGGCTCGCGGTCACGGAACAGCGACTGAAGCGCGCTTTCGGGAAAGCCAGGGCCCAGCGTTCGTGTGCCGCAGGGCCGGCTCGATGAATCCGGATGAACTTCACACGAGGAGAACCTTCATGACAACTGCCGCCATTGTTCCTGTCGAGTCTTCACGCCGGCCCTCCGACATCGCCTTCGGAAGCATCGTGGATCTTGCGCGAATGCAAATCTGGAGGCCATCCGCAGAGGTGTGCGATGCGTGCAACACCATCAACACGCGCTCGGCGCAACTGTGCAAGTGCTGCTCGCACAAATTGCCCGCCTTCTATGCCGCGGGAGACCACGCAAGGCGCACGCACCTCATGGCTTCCATCTGGCCCAACGCTGCCGCGCCGGAGCGCGCGTGGGCCGTGGATTTCCTGGCCTTCTCGGTGGTGATCGGTTCGCTCATCGTGATCACTGCCTTCATATCGATTCCTTGAATTACCGGGGCCTGGCGGAGTGGCGCAATGACAAAGTTCTGCGAAGCGTGTCACACACCGAACAGGGATCGCGCCAAGTACTGCCGGGGGTGTGCGGGAAAGTTCTCCGGCGTCCGCACTCTGGCGAATGCCTTCGGTCCGACAGAGCCCTCCGTGCCCTTGACGACTGGGGCGCACTTGCCGCACTTGCCGCACTTGCCCCTGGCGGTTCATGGCCAATCCCTGACCGCCGCCCCGGACTCCTGGCAGATCGCGCCCAGGCCCCGGCGCGATGTGCAGGCTCATTTTCCGAAGAACGTGGATGCATCCGTCCTCCTGATGTTGATCGCCATCGTCATCGCGAGCGCAGCCTTTGTCCTCTGGTACTTGAATCTGAAGCACGCAGCGGAGTACAGCCCTGTACCGAAGCCGTCCGCATCGGCCCAATTGCAATTGCCAGCGATCAAGCCGGCGCCAGAACCACCGCCCGCAAGCGCTCCGGCCGTTGCGGCGGAACCTCCTGCCGCGACCCCTGCCGCATCGAACGAAGTACCGGCGGTGCCGCCCGAGCCAAGCGTCGCCGCGCCGGATCCGCCGCAGCCACAAGTTGCCGCTGTTGATGAGGCGACGACGGGGGCACAAACGCACGAGCAACCGCAATCTCAATCTCAATCGCAATCGCAATCGCAATCGCAATCGCAAGTACGAATGGTCACCGCAGCGCCTCGGCACGTGCGCACATCGCGTCGGGACGATGAAACACTGCACGCCGCAGCGCGCACTTCCGAAAGCGAGCGTCGGGAGGTGGTCCCTGTCGCGGTGCCCTCCGAGCCGAGGCCATCTGCATCTGTCGAACCGGCGAGCGCCATCAGGTCCCCGAAGACGCCTCCTGTGCGCCCTCCGGTCCAAACGGCGGCGCGAACTGCTCCGGGCCAGGGCGGCTCGGCACATTGCGATCCTTACAACCCGTTTGGCGAAGCATTGTGTGTGAACGCAGCTCAGGCCTCAGGCCGGGCGCCGCAGTCCGGGTCTGGCGTGAATGCAGCATCTTCTGGACGGGGAGCAACAGGAACTGCGATGTCGAAGGGTCTTGGCGCCATAGGAGGCTTCGCCGCTGCCATAGCCCCTGAGGCCGGCGCAGCCGCGGGAGGGGCCTCGGGCGGCGGCGGACCCGGAGCGGGAAGTGGATCAGGTGGTGCCGGTGGTAGCGGCCCGGGCGCTGGCGCCGGTGCCGGAGGTCCTGGTGCCGGTGCCGGTGCCGGAGGTCCTGGTGCCGGTGCCGGGGGTGGTGGCGCTGGCGCTGGCGCCGGGGGTGGTGGCGCTGGCGCTGGCGCCGGGGGTGGTGGCGCTGGCGCTGGCGCGGGAGGTGGTGGCGCTGGCGCTGGTGCGGGAGGTGGTGGCGCTGGCGCTGGTGCGGGAGGTGGTGGCGCTGGCGCTGGTGCGGGAGGTGGTGGCGCTGGCGCTGGTGCCGGAGGTGGTGGTGCTGGCGCTGGTGCCGGAGGTGGTGGCGCAGGTGCTGGTGCCGGAGGTGGCGGCGCTGGTGCTGGTGCCGGAGGTGGTGGCGCTGGCGCTGGTGCCGGAGGTGGTGGCGCAGGCGCTGGTGCCGGAGGTGGTGGCGCAGGCGCAGGTGGCGGCGGAGGTCCCGGTGGCGGAGGCGGTGGGCCCGGCGGTGGCGGTCCCGGCGGCGGCGGCCCTGGAGGCGGAGGTCCCGGTGGCGGCGGTGGTCCCGGCGGCGGAGGCCCCGGTGGCGGTGGCGGTGGACCCGGCGGTGGCGGTGGCCCAGGCGGTGGCGGTCCCGGCGGCGGCCCGGGAGGCGGTGGGCCCGGCGGCGGACCAGGCCGTTGACCGTTGAACACTGCCCGAGGCAGCCCTTCAACCCCTCGATCTCACGACCCCGCTTTCAGGCAAGCCACTGCACCTCAAAAACATGACAGCCCCATGCCGCCACGTCAAGAAACAGCCCCCGGTCGAGCAAATCATCCCCGGGCCGGTCATACACAGCCTGCCCGAGCAGATCCTTCAACCTCCACATACGACCAGCAAGCTGCGACAAGGGAAGGCTCACGAAGCACTGGCACTGCTGAGGCGAGTAGTTCACCACGCCCAGCAACCACTCGCCCGATGAGAGGTTCCAGCGAAAGGCGATGAAGCTGTCCCACGTCGGATTCCCGGCCCACGTCGGAACGCATTCCAGCAAGCTCCAGTTGCCATCCCGAAGAAGCGGCCGATGCAGGATCTCGAGGAGCCGGGCGTAGAACTGCGCGATGTCTTCGTCCACCGCCTCGACCGGCGCGCGGACCAGATGCGGCGAAATGCGTGCGCGCCGCCCCTCCAATTGCCCTTGGTGAAAGAACCTCATCCCGGGCGACATGAAGGTCACCACTGCCGCAGCCTTGTGAACTTCAGGCGCAAAGGCCGAGGCCGCGCGAGGCTCGTCATGGTTCTCCAGAAAGCGCGCCAGCTTGTCCTGATAGTCCAGCCCCGCCAGCAGATGCTCTCGGACAGGCCGCGCATGCTGCTCGCGCAAACGGTCATACAGGCGCTTGTCATAGGCGTCGTCGAATCCCTCCCGCTGCAGCGTCCACTCCATATCCCAATAAGCTTCCGCGATGAAGAGAAACGCAGGACTTCGAGCGCGCACCGAATCGATCGCGTGCCGCCAGAACGGCGCGGCGCGAATGCCCCAGGTGCGCTCGAAGACCTCCGGCAGCACGAGCATCGCCATATCGCAGCGCACGCCGTCGCATTGACTCGAGATTCGCTCCAGCTCGATGACCATCGCCGCCTGCAACTCCGCGTTGCCATAGTTCAGCTGCAGCGTGTCAGGCCATCCATCGAAGTACGGATCACGGCCATAGGCGAATACCGCCTCCCCGCTCTTCGTGGTCAAGCGGCAGTAGTTCTGCGGAGCGCGCGCCAGATCGGCTTCGCTGCCATGGACAAAGTAATCGGGATGTTCATCCACCCACGGGTGGTCCGGTGCCATGTGATTGGGCACGAAGTCAAGCATCAGGCGCAATCCTCGCTGGCGCATGCGCGCGCGCAATCTCGCGAGTGCGGCATCACCCCCGAGGCCCTGGTGCACGGTATAGCCGGTGATGGCAAAGCCAGAGCCTGCGATGTCTTCCTCGCGAAGGTCGGGCAAGGTCTGCTCGAATTCGCGGCGCCATTGCGGGTTGCTCCGCGAGATGCGTTGAGCGGCAGCGCCCGTCTGCCAGACGCTCAACAGCCAGATCCAGTCGAACCCCATCTGCGCCCAGCGATCGAGTTCGGCGTCCGCGATATCGTCCAGCGTCGCCGCGCGCCCCAAAGAGGCGGACAACCCCGTCAGCGTGACGCGCGTGTTGATCTGATAGAGGGCCGGGTAGCGAGGGTTGGCCACCGCATCACCGCGCTGAATTCTCTGGCCCCGCCTTGCCTCGAAGCGCCCGCGCCGCCGCGGCTTCAGCACCGGGCATCAGCAGCAGGTCTTTCGTCAGCACGGCGTTCGTCTGAATGATGCGCGCAACACAACCCGTCCAGCCGGTCTGGTGACTTGCACCGATGCCCGCTCCCGTGTCTCCATGAAAGTATTCGTAGAACAGCACCAGATCGCGCCAATGCGGATCGTCGCGGAACCTCTGGGCGCTGCCGTGCGCAGGCCGCTCGCCTTCGCTGTCTCGCACGAAGATCCGGCTCAGGCGCTCGCCCAGTTCCTTGGCGACTTCGAGCAGCGTCATCATCCGCCCCGAGCCCGTAGGGCACTCGACCTTGAAGTCTTCGCCGAAATAGGCATACAGGCGCAGCAACGATGTGTAGAGCAGGAAGTTGATGGGCATCCACACCGGGCCGCGCCAGTTCGAATTGCCGCCGAACATTCCCGAGTCGGAATCCCCCGGCACATACGCGACCCGATACGACTGGCCCGAGTGCTCGAAGACATAAGGGTGATCGCGATGGACCCGCGACAGCGCGCGAATGCCGTAGGGGCTGAAGAATTCGTCCTCGTCCAGCATGCGAGCGAGGATGCGGCGAAGCTTCTCTTCATTGACGATCGACAGCATCCGGCGATTTGCGACGCCGGGCTCCTGCGGCAGATGCACATTGGCCGCAAGCTCGGGATGGCGCATCAGGAACATGCGCGCACGTTCGCGAAACCTCGGCATCTTCTCGACGATGTTTTCCTCGAACACCGCGACTGCTGCGAGCGGCAAAAGGCCGACGATGGAGCGCACCTTCAGGCGCGTGGCGCTGCCGTCGGGCATTCGCAGCACGTCATAGAAGAAGCCATCCTCTTCGTCCCACATCTCGTCCTGGCGGTCTCCCACCCTGTCCATCGCTCCGGCAATGAAGAGTGTGTGCTGAAAGAACTTCTCGACGAACTCCTCGTAAAGAGGCTCGCTGAGTGCCAGTTCGACGGAGATGCGAAGCATCTGCTGGCTGAAGAACACCATCCAGGCGGTGCCGTCTGCCTGATCGAGATAACCACCCGTGGGCAGCGGCGCCGAGCGATCGAACACGCCGATGTTGTCCAGCCCCAGAAAACCACCCTCGAACACATTGGCGCCGGTGCGGTCCTTTCTGTTGACCCACCAGGTGAAGTTGGCCAGCAGCTTGGAGAAGGCGTACTTCAGGAACTCGATGTCACCGCTGTCTCCGCGGCGTTCCTTGTCGACCAGAAAGAGCTGCATCGTCGCCCACGCATGCACCGGCGGATTGACGTCGCCGAAGTTCCATTCGTAGGCCGGAAGCTGACCGTTCGGATGCAGGTAGTCGTTGCGCAGCATCAAGTCGAGCTGCTGCTTCGCGAAGTCCGGGTCGACCATGCCGAGCGGAATCATGTGGAAAGCCAAGTCCCAGGCGGCATACCACGGGTACTCCCACTTGTCCGGCATCGAGATGATGTCGTCGTTGAACATGTGCGACCAATCGACGTTGCGCACTTTGCGGCGCTCCGATTGCGGCAGCTGGCTGCCGGCGCCGTGCTCGTCCAGCCAGAGATCGAGGTCGTAGTAGAAGTACTGTTTGGTCCACAGCATGCCGGCCAGCGCCTGCCGCATGACGTTCGCCCGGTCAGGATCATCCTGAACGGTAGGAGGCGTCAGCGACGCGTAGAAATCGTCCGCTTCCTTCAGCCGATTCGCAAAGATGACGTCGAAGTCGCCGAAGGGCGCCGGCAACGCCTCGGGCCCTCGCGTGGTCAACCGCAGCCGGACCGACTTCGATTGGCCCGCAGCCACGCTGAGTTTGTAGTGGGACGCGACCTTGGTCCCCTGCCCTGCCAAATTGACTGCATCCGAGTCTGCGTTGACGACGAAACGGTGAAAGGCGTCTTTCACATAGGCCGAGGCATTGGTTCCGCCGAAGAGGCGCGCGTTGTTGGTTTCGTTCTCGGTAAAGAGCAGCGGGACTTCGGCGTTGCCATCACCATCGCAATAGAGGTAGTACTCGTCCAGCGATTCAAGAAAGAGCGGATCGGTATGGCGCGCATGAACCGTCGCAATCCTGCTTGAGGCAACACGCTCCAGGACCGGTTTGGAGCCGCCACCCGACTGCGTCCACGTGTTGCGGAACCACAGTGTCGGCAAGAGATGAAGGGGCGCCGCTTCAGGTCCGCGATTGAACGCAGTGATGCGCACCAGGACATCGTCGGGCGCCGCCTTCGCATATTCGACGAAGACATCGAAATAGCGGTTGTCATCGAACACGCCTGTATCCAGCAGTTCGTATTCAGCCTCCTGCTTGCCGCGCCCACGGTTGGTGGAAACCAGGTCGTTGTACGGGTAGGCCGCCTGCGGGTACTTGTACAAGTACTTCATGTACGAGTGCGTCGGCGTCGAGTCGAGATAGAAGTAGTACTCCTTGACGTCCTCGCCATGGTTGCCCTCGCTGTTGGCAAGTCCGAAGGCTCGCTCCTTCAGGATCGGATCGCGCCCGTTCCACAACGCCAGCGCAAAGCACAGGATCTGATGGTCGTCGCTGATGCCTCCAAGGCCGTCTTCACCCCAGCGGTAGGCGCGCGAGCGGGCCTGGTCATGGGTGAAGTAGTTCCAGGCGTCGCCGTTGTCGCTGTAGTCCTCGCGCACCGTTCCCCATTGCCGCTCGCTGAGATAGGGACCCCACTTCTTCCAGGGCGCACGCTTGGCATGCGCGTCATCGAGCCGTCGCTTTTCCGCAGGTTCAGTGCTCATGGGAGGTCTCCTGGAGGAACGACCACGATTGGGCCTCATCCCCGCATGTTTGATCAAGACAAACATGGAAGCACCGGAACAAGGTGAAACAAGCGAAGTCGGGTTTATCCCGTAGGCGCGCCCGTGTAGTGGCTTTTACCGTTGCCAGCCAACCTGGAGGAGACAAGCCCATGATGCGCAATGCGATACGTAGTGCCTGCTTTGTAGCCGCGTGTGCCGCGCTTCTCGCGCAGACGCCGTCCTGGGGTCGGGACGACCACGACGATCGCAGCGATCACGGCGATCACGGCAATCGCCCGGACCGTGCCGACATTGCCCGGCGCACCCACTTCGGCAAGATCGTTGGCGTGGACGACTCCAGCAACACCGGGACGCTCGCATGGAAGGGCGTGCCCTTTGCCAAGCCGCCAGTGGGCGACCTGCGCTGGAAGGCTCCGGTCGATCCCGATCCATGGAAGAAGCCCAAGGCGACCCAGCAGTTTGCCAATGCGTGCGCGCAATACGGCCGCATCTACGGCCCGGGCGTCAACAACCGCTACGACGCGACCATCGGCACCACGCTGAACCAGGCCGTGGGCAACGAGGATTGCCTCTACCTCAACATCTGGCGTCCGGCGAATGACCGGGACGACTTGCCCGTCATCGTCTTCGTCCACGGCGGAAGCGACGTGTCGGGCTATACGGCCGACCCGGTCTACGACGGCGCTGCGCTCGCCAAGGCGGCGCAGGCGGTCGTCGTCACGGTGAACTACCGGCTCGGCATCTTCGGCTTCCTCGACGTGCCGCAACTCAAGTCGGGCACCCAGCCGGAGGAAGACTCTGGCAACTTCGCCTTGCTCGACATCGTCAAGGCGCTTGAATTCATTCGAAGCGACATCGATGAATTCGGCGGTGATCCACGCAACGTCACATTGATGGGACAGTCAGCGGGGGCCATCAACGTCTATGCGCTCCTGGCTTCGCCCGTGGTCACGAACGCGCGCCACAAGCTCTTCCACCGCGCGGTGCCGCTCAGCGGCGGACTGTCGCTTGCCACGGACCTGCCTCCCGGCAGTATCCCGACGCTGAGCCCAGAGCCGGTGTATCTCGCCCAGGGCAATGCCCTGCTCACGAACCAGCTTATTGCCGACGGGCTCGCCAGCGACGCCGCCTCCGCCGCCGCCTATGTGGCCAGCCAACCGCCCGCGCAGATCGCAGCCTATCTGCGCTCCAAGAGCCCCGCGACGCTGTTCGGCACGCTGCTCACCAAGCTCGCGCCGCTCGGGCTCGCAGGCTCCGGCCCCATCCCCGACGGCGCCGTCCTGCCCGTCGATCCCATCGCCGCCATTCGCGCCGGGAACTATCTGCGGGTGCCCGTGCTCGCGGGCAACACTCGCGACGAGGCGAAGCTGTTCCCGACCTTCCTTGCGCTGTCCCCCGCGCTCGGCGGCGTCAGCGGCCGGCTCGTGAGCGATGCAACTTTGTTCTCGACCCAGTTCAGCTACAACCCCGACGCACCGCCCGCGGTGAGCATCGGCCAGTGGATTCCGGCGCAATACCTTCCGGTGACGACGCCCGTCACGGGCTTCAACGCAAAGACGGACTTGCTGAACCAGATCTTCTTCATCGCCAGCCGCGACAACATGCTCAACACGCTGAAAGCGCAGCAGCACGAGGTCTGGTATTACCGCTTCGACTGGGACCAGGAGCCGGCGCCCTGGAACGACATCTATGGCGCGGCGCACGCTTTTGACTTGCCGTTCATCTTCGGCACTTTCGGGCCCTCGCTCTTCTCGAACATCGCGAACTCGACCGCGAACAAACCGGGGCGGCTGCAACTGTCCGAAGCAATGATGAAAAGCCTGGGCGCCTTCGCCCGCCGAGGCGACCCGAACGCGCAGGTGCTGGGCGTCACCTGGCAACCGTGGCCTTCGATGCTTCTCTTCGACGCGACGGCGACCAGCAAGGCGATTTCCGTACAGTAGCGCAGGGGCCCAGGGTCCATTGAACCGTTTCCTCGTGGGCTGGAATGAACCGTTCCAACCCACGAGAAGCGCATGGGCCCACGAACACGTCCCACGAAGGCAGGCTGCCCCGTCCCGGAGCACGAGGAGTACAGTGCGCTGGAGCCCCTCTCTCATGAGCTTCCGATGCCGAGCATGCCCCTCGATGCCATCCGCACGCAGGCCGAGGAAGCGTCCTTGGCCGAGCGCGCGGAGGTGGGCTTGCTTGCCCGAACGACCAGGGGCGACCTGCAGGCTTTCGAGCAGCTTTATCGCGCCTATCACCCGCGCCTCACGCGCTTTCTCGATCGCCTGACGCGCCGCCCCGGCCTCGTCGAAGAAGTCCTCAACGACACGATGCTGGTGGTCTGGAACCGCGCCGCGACCTACAACGGCCGCAGCAAGGTGTCGACCTGGATCTTTGCGATCGGCTATCGCAAGGCCATGAAAGCGTTGAGCCGGCTGGATGAGCCCATTTCGGAAGAAGGCGACGACGATCAGCCGGCGCCGGCGGAGGCCAATCCCGAGTACCGCGCCGCGCAGTCGCAGATTCGCGAAGTGCTGGCACAGGCCATGGACCAGCTCTCGTTCGAGCAGCGCGCGGTCGTCCACCTGACCTACTTCCACGGCATCGGTTGCCGCGAAATCAGCGAGATCGTCGACTGCCCCGTGGACACCGTGAAGACGCGCATGTTCCATGCCCGTCGCAGATTGAAGAACCTGCTCGTCGGTCGATTGGAGGATTGGCTGTGAGCGGGCGCGTCGTTCCCCTCGGCACGGACGTGCATCAGAAGGTGCAGGCGCTGCTGCCGTGGTATGTCCGCACCGGCGCAAGCCCCGGCGAAGAAGATCGACAAGCCAGGGACGAACGCGCCTGCGTCGAAGCGCACGTCGCCGAATGCGCGCGCTGCCAGGCCGAACTGGCCTGGGAAAGGGAGATTCAGGCCGCCTGCGCCAGTTCGGAACCTCCGCCCATCGGCAACGCCGACCACGGATTCGCGCTATTGCGCGAGCGCATCGCCGCCGATGCATCGCCACCACGACGCCAGGGACTGCTGGCGCGCCTGAAGGCGCACTGGCGGGACACTCCCGTGTTGACTCGTTGGGCGCTTGCCGGTCAATGCGCGCTTGTCGCGGCGTTGAGCGGCGTGCTCGTGATGGCCGTGGTCCCGGAACAGCGCTTCCGGGCACTCGGCGGACCCGCGCCGCGTGGCGCCGCCACTCATGGCAACCTGATCGTGCGCTTCCGACCCGAGGCCACGGAGCAGCAAATGCGACGCGTGCTGCGCGAAAGCGAAGCCCGGTTGGTCTATGGGCCGACCGCCACCGATGCCTACCTGCTGGCGGTGCCGGCCGGCCTCGAAACAGCGGCGGTCAACCGTATGCGCAAGGAAAGCACGGTGATGCTCGTCGAGTCGCTCGATGGCCGGGCGCCGCCATGAAGCGCCTTCTCGTGGTGCTGGCATGGCTGCTTTCCCTCGCCGCAGTCCAGCCGCTCGCGGTAGCCGCGCCGACCGAGCCGACCGTCACGACGCCCGCTCCCGATCAGCAAGTGTTGCTGCTGTTGCGCCTTCCGCCGGAGCACTATCGGCCCGAGAGCGCCTATTCAGGCGGCTACGGCGACGGCCCGGCGCACGGTGCGCGGCGCCGCGTGGCTGCAGCGCTCGCACGCGAACATGGCCTGACACTGATCACCGACTGGGCGATGCCGCTGCTGGGTGTGGACTGCTTCGTGATCGCCGTGCCGGACGGCCAATCGCCCGAACGCGTCGCGCAGGACTTGTCGCGCGATCCACGCGTGGCCTGGGCGCAGCCGATGAACGTCTTCCAGGCACAGGCGGGCCACGACGACCCGCTGTACCCGCTTCAACCGGTAGCGCAAGCCTGGCACCTTCAAGACCTGCACGAGATCTCCACCGGCCGACAAGTGCGCATCGCCGTGGTCGACAGCGGCGTCGACGAACTGCACCCCGACCTGGTCGGCCAGGTGGTGCTCAGAGAGAACTTCGTCGTCGGCCGCCGTGACGTCGCCGAGGACCATGGAACGGCGGTGGCGGGCATCATCGCCGCGCGCGCAGACAACGGCGTCGGCATCGTCGGCATCGCGCCGAACGCACGTCTGCTTGCCTTGCGCGCATGCTGGCAGCAAAGCAGCGACAGCACCTTGTGTACGAGCCTGAGCCTCGCGATGGCGCTTCACTTCGCCATCACGCACGATGCCTCGGTCATCAACCTGAGCCTCAGCGGGCCGCGCGATCGCCTGCTCGACAGGCTGCTCGATGTCGCGCTCTCGCGCAGCATCAGCGTGATCGGCGCCTTCGACCGGAAGTTGCCCGACGGCGGATTTCCGGCATCGCACGCGGGCGTCGTGGCAGTCGCCGACGACACCGGCGAGCCTGCACTGCGCGGCACGCTGGTCGCCCCCGGTCGCGACGTGCCAACCACCCTGCCGGGTGGCCGCTGGAATCTCGTGTCCGGTTCATCGTATGCCGCAGCCCACGTGACGGGCTTGTTCGCCCTGATGCGCGAACGATCGCCGGCACCGGCAGCGGCGCCTTCCTTCGCCAGCGTCGTCGCCTTCCCCGGCGGAGACATCGACGCTTGTGCCACACTGGCACGCGTCGCAGGCGATGCTGCCTGCGTCCGCACCGTGACGCGATCCACGACACCCTTCAACATGCGTCAGTGAC
Organism: Variovorax sp. 10N420; assembly: GCF_056394705.1. Taxonomy (NCBI): domain Bacteria; kingdom Pseudomonadati; phylum Pseudomonadota; class Betaproteobacteria; order Burkholderiales; family Comamonadaceae; genus Variovorax; species Variovorax sp. 10N420. The sequence continues at coordinate 67,151 of NZ_JBFTIJ010000010.1, forward strand.
ATGCCGACCGCCGGTCTGCGTGCCGCGCTCTGCCCCTCGCTCTTCCTCGCCTGCGGCGTCGCTTTCGCACAGGTCGGTGCAAGCGTCGCGCTCCTCTCCGACTATCGCTATCGCGGCATTTCGCTCAGCGACGAGCGGCCGACCCTTCTCCTGAGCGCCGCCTATGACGATCCGGGCGGCTGGTTCGGCGGCGGGTCGCTGACTGAAGTGATGCTGTATCGGCCGCGCTGGCAAGTGCAGGCGCTCGGCTATGCGGGGTACGCGAGCCGGCTTTCGGATCGCTTCGGCTGGGAAGCGGGTGTGACCGGCGTTCACTTCGGCACCGACTCGCGCTACGACTACTACGAGGTGTTCGCTGGGCTGAATGGCGAGAGATGGAACATGCGGGCGCACTACTCGCCCGACTATTTCGGCAGCGGCGCGCGTACGGTGTATGGCGAATTCAACGTGGGCGTGCCTCTTTCAGCCCTGATGCGCGCAACGGCGCACGTCGGCGCGCTGATGCGAGTCGGCGGCACCCGCACCGAAGACGCCAACGCGAGCTTCGATGCAAGCCTGGGGGCCGCCGTCGCGCGCGACGCGTGGGAAGTGCAGCTCGCCTGGGTGGCAGGCGGCCGCAGCGCCGTCTACCCGACTGCCTATGGACGCGCATCGCGCGGTGCGCTGGTGCTGAGCGCTTCGCTCGCCTTTTGAACGATGGCGGCATGAACCTTTCGGCGCCGGCCCGGAATACACCGAGCCCCGTCCCAAAGGAGATGCGCAATGAGAGCCAATCGCCTGAAGTTGTACGGTCTCGCCTGTGCGAGCGCGTTCCTGCTGGCCGCCTGCGGAGGCGGTGGTGGCTACTCTGGCAGCCCGTTCGTGCCAGGCGCCGGATCAGGGATGGGCACCGGCACCGCAACCGGCATGGGCCCAACCACCGGCATGAGCTATGCCGCGACCAACCTCGTGTCCGATCTCTCCGCGGCCAACAACCTGTACGGCAGCTCGAGCAGCGATGCACGCCTTGTCAACGCATGGGGCGTGGCCTTCAACCCCAAGGGATTCGCCTGGGTCGCGAACAATGGCTCATCGACCTCCACCCTCTACGACGGCAACGGCGTTGCGCAATCGCTGGTCGTATCGATACCGCCAGGCGCTGCCGGCAATGCGATGCCGACCGGCATTGTCTTCAACGGCCACCAGAACTTCATGGTCACGCAAAACGGCGTCACCGGCGCGAGCGCCTTTATCTTCGCGGGACAAGGCGGCACCTTGTCCGGCTGGTCGCCCAGTGTCGATATGACTCACGCGGTCACGGTTTTCGACAGCGGACCCGCGGGCGCGGTCTACACGGGCCTGGCCATCGCCAGCCAAGGCTCCGCGGACTTTCTGTACGCAGCGGATTTCCGCCACGCGAGAGTCGACATGTTCGATTCGACCTTCAAGCAGACCCGCGTCGCGGGCACCTTCGTCGACCCGGCATTGCCGGCCGGTTACGCGCCATTCGGCGTCCAGGCGATCAATAGCCTGATCTACGTGAGCTATGCCATGCAGGACGCGCAAGCGGCCAACCCCATCGCGGGAGCCGGTCTTGGAGCCATCGACGTCTTCGACACTGCCGGCCGGCTCGTCAGCCGCCTCGTTCCGCCGGGCGGCCCGGTCAACGCGCCATGGGGCATGGCGATGGCGCCGGCCGACTTCGGTCCCTTCAGCAACGCTTTGCTCGTTGCCAATGCCGGTGACGGGACGATCAATGCGTTCAACGCGACCAACGGTGCGTTCATGGGGACGCTCTCGACAGCGGCAGGAAGCCCTGTCGTCGTTGATGGCTTGAAAGGCATTGCCTTCGGCAATGGCATCGACAACCAGCCCACGAACACACTATTCTTTGCCGCAGGCCCCGGCGGAGGAAGCCATGGCGTCTATGGCCGCATCGACAACCGTTGAATCTCGTGTTGTGAAGGAGAAACTCACCATGAAACATGCAGTCGTGATGTTGATTTCCAGCCTGTCCTTGGCCTTCAGCCTTTCCGCGCTGGCGGCCGGTGGTGGTGGCGGCGGCGGAGGAGGCGGTGGTGGTGGGGGCAGCGAAGCCGTCAACGTCAACCCGGACCCGGACTTCCGTGCAGGAATGGCGGCGGTCGGCAAGGAGGACTGGCAGCAGGTCCAGACCCACATGACCGCCTACGTCGCGCGCAGTCCCGGCGACGCCGACGCGTGGAACGAGCTGGGCCATGCGCAACGCAAGCTGGGCAATACCGAGGGCGCGCTGAGTTCCTACGACAAGGCGCTGAAGATCAACCCGAAGCACAGGGGCGCGCACGAATACCTCGGCGAGGCCTATCTACAGATGGGTGACCTCGCACGGGCCGAGCAGGAACTCAAGGTGCTCGACAAGCTCTGCTTTCTCCCGTGCGAAGAGTTCACTGACCTGAAGGGCGAGATCGCGAAGTACCGGAGCCAGCGCGCGGCGAAGACCGGGACGTGATGCTTCCACTGCTCACGGCGACAGTCGGGGTACCGACGGACAAGACCGCAAACTTGCCGGTGCCGAGGACCTCGTGCAGTCGCTGCGGCGGCGTTCATCGCGTCCTGCATGCCGGTGTTCATGCCTTGACCACCGGCCGGACTGTGCACATGCAACGACGCGAAAGCGACCATGTCCGATCGGGAAGAACACCAGCGGGCTGCCCCGCGCCGATGATGAGGACCTGAGGGTTCATTGCATGTACTTGCTTGAGGCGCAGACAGCTTGCTCGGCTTGAGGGTTTACCCCAGCCATCCGCAACCCCGGCACTCGTTCGGGCCAGCTTCGGGTTAGCGAGAGCATCCTGTCACGCAGGCGAAGGCGTATCGTCCGTGGCAGGATTAAATTCGCGGCCAACGACACGAGTGAGGAGGCGGCGACGCGGAAACCGGAGAACAGGGCCGGGCGCGATCGCCACAGACAGTGAATAAGCTTCGAATCACTGGCCCTGGAGGGGCTCGGTACTGCCTGGGCGACCCGATGCTGGTCCTGGACGGGGAGGTCCTGGTTTGCACTGTCGACCCGGTGCCAGTCAGTTCGTCCGGCAACGAGATATGGGTCGAGCATTTCACGCCGCCCTTGTTCAGCCTGGAAGAAAGCCGGCATCTCAGCCGGCTCATCTTTCTCGAAATCTGCGCCTTCGTCGCCGAACAGGTCCAGCAGGTGCAGGCGGTGTCTTTTGCGTTCTCGCGCCCGGCGGGGCTTCTGTCGAACCCTTCGGCGGATCGCGTGGAGACCATGCACCGCATCGGCATCGAGAACGTTCAGGTCTCGCCGAAGCCATGTGCCATCCCTGGGCACTTCGTGGTCAGCGGCACCTGGCACTACAGCGAGCGCAACCTGGCGGCCCTGAACGAGGTACTTGCGGAGCTGCGTGGGCTGTACCGCGATCGGCCGATCGGCACCGATCCGGAGGGCAGCGCGCGCGCGATCAAGCGTCTCGTCGCGCGCTGGCGCAAGCAGTAGCGGCCCCGGCCGCTAGCGGCGCCCGCGCATCAGCGACAGCAATAGCGCCGTCAGGACCGCGCTGCCGGCTGCGGCATAGACCACGGCCTTCATCGGCTCGTCGGAGGCGAACTGCATGCCGCGCTGTTTCAGGTCGACCGCCTGCCCCTTCATGCTGTCGATCTTCTTGCCGGCCGCGTTGACGGCGTCCTTCGCATAGGCCTTGCCGGCTTGAGCTGCCGCGCTCGCCTTGGCCTGGGCATCTTGCAAGTAGCCCTGAGCCGCGTCCGCGGCCTTGCGGCCCATGCTGTCGGCGTCTTCCGTTGCCCGGCGAACGGGGTCCTCTTGAGTACCGGCTGCGCCCGTGGTCCCCATGGTCTCTGAGCGCGTGTTCGATGAATTGCTTTCCATGATGTCGTCCTGGTTGTGAGTGTGTGAGCGGCGGTCGTGCACGGTTGTGTATCGCTTCGTTAGCGCCGCTGATTGATCAGCCGTCATGCCCTGCCCGTGTAGGCGCCGGCTCGCTTGGATGTGCATGGGCCGGCCTCCGCGCACGGCGCGCGAGGCGCCTACGCCGATGCGGGTCGAGGGCTCACGCCCGTTGGCGGCTCGATGCGCTATTGCTGTTGAAAAGTGTTGCAATCCAATGGAAGAGCACTGTGATGACCATCAGCTTCGCACATCTTCAAAAACATCTTCAAAACCAGAACGGACTGGCGTTCGCGCCATTGTTCTTCGCCATGACGCTGGCGTTCGCCCAGCAACCGCCCGCGCCGGGAGCGCCATCGCAGCCCGCCGAGATCTCGAAGGAATCGCCTGCTCCGGCCCCGCAGCGGGCCAAGGACGCGGCGGCGCCAAAGGCGCCGGCATTGGAAACCCATCCGAGTCCGGCTGCAGCAGCCAACGCGCAACGTGCCGCGCGCCAACCGTACGATCCGGCCCATGCCGAGCCCAAGGAACCCGGCCCCTCCGACCCTGAACCGATCACGCATCCGGACAAGGCGCCTTCGCCAACGCCGCCGCGCTGACAACGACCTACTGTGAGGGCGCAATGCCTTGCATCAGCAGTGACAGCGCCTTCTGCACGCCCTGCGAAGACAGCGCTTCGCCCTTGTCGTAGCCCAGCCGCACGACCACGAGGTCATGCGAGGGAACGATGATCACCACCTGCCCGCCTGCTCCGAGCATGTAGTAGGCCGACGCGGGCACGGGCCACTGCCCCATTCCGTTGATCCAGAAGAAGCCGCCGTAGATGGGCCGCTTGTCGGCCGCCCACGCCGGCGCGACGGTGCTCACGAACTTGACGAATCCTTCGGGCAGGATGCGCTCGCCGTTCCACACGCCGTCCTGCAGATACAGATTGCCCAGGCGCGCCCAATCGCGTGCGGACATGAAGTCGTGGCCTTGCGTGAGGAAATTGCCGTAGGGGTCGGGTTCAATGCTCATCGAGCGCACGCCGATCTTGTCGAAGAGCGCGCGTTGCGGAAATGACAGGTAGTCCTCGCCGCGCGCTTCGACAGCAAGCCGGATCAGGTAGTTGGCCAGCACAGGATCGGTGTTGCGATAGCGGCCGATGGTGTTGGGCGGCCATTGCTGCGGTCGAGTTGCCGCGTAGTTGAAGGCGTCAATGCGGCCCGTGTAGAAATAGATGTGATCGGGGTAGGTGCCGTTCGGGTCGAAGTCCGGATCGTTGGGCGCCTTGATGCGCAGGCCGCTCGACATGTGCAGCAGGTCCGAGATGCGGATCTGCTGGCGCTTGTCGCCGGGGGCTTGCCATTCGGGAATGGGCGCGGGCTGGTCCAGCGTATAGACCCCCTGCTTAATGAGAATGCCCATCAGAGTGGCCGTGACGCTCTTGCCCATCGACCAGGATTCGAGCGGCGTCGTCGCAGTCGCGCCGTTCGCGTAGCGCTCGCCGATGATGCGTCCCTTATAGGTCACGACGAAAGCGGTGGTGTATGCGCCCGACGCCTCGAAGGGCGCGGCCATCGCCTGATCGACCTTCGCCGTGTCGATGCCCGTGGCGCGGTCGGTCGGCAGCACGTCGCCCATCGGCCACGGCTGCGTGGCGGGATCGGGCAGCGCGCTGGTCACGGTCTCGGGCTTGAAGGACACCTCCCTCGCGCCCGGCGCCAGCGTCACGCATCCCTGCGAGCCGTAATACCTGGCGGTCAGCGTCTTGCCGTTGGGCATGGTGATGCGCACTTCCTTGTTGGCGCGGTCGACCACCGGCTTTCCCACCTTGCTGCGCTGCGCATAAGGCCCGGTGAAATACCCGGTGGCTTCGGCAGCCACATCCGGATCCATGCCGGTGATGAAGACGTTGGAACACACCGTCTTGGCGAACCCGGCGGTGTTGTGCTCCAGCGGATCGCCCGGCGGCGGAACGTAGGGCGTGTCGATCTCGAAACTCCGGGCGCGTGCGATCAACGCGTCGCGCGCGGGCAGTTGGGAAGCGGTCGCTCCTGACCCGGCGGATCCCGCGCCAGCGAGCCCGCCGCCTCCTCCTCCACCACCACCTCCGCACGAAACCAACGCCAGCGCCATCAGCGCCCCTGCCATCGCCGCGAGTGCGATGCGCACCGGCCTTTTCATGAGCTTCTCCTTTTTGTTTCGACCGTGAGTCTCCACGACAACCGGGACATTGCTTCAGCGGAGGACTCAGGGTTTGCCCTCGCGGGCAGGGCCCTTGAGCAACACGCCCGCACCGGGGCTCGTTCAGCGCCTTCTGAGACGGGGGCGTGTCATCGTGCTTACATCGCGGCGTCACGGTCCGCGCCTAGTCTTGGCACGCCCAAGTTATGGAGTACCCCACTATGAACCCGTGGTTTGTCCTGCGCGCACCTGTCGCGCTTTCGATCCTGGCGTGCGCCCTGACCGCTTGTGGCGGCGATGGCGGCGGCAGCGCCCTTGGCGGAGCAACCGCTGCGACCGGCACCACCGCCAGCAGCAGCACGCCGAGCAAGACCGATTCCGCCGCTTCCTCATCCGACACCAGCCAGCCGAACGTCAGCTACGCCCCCTGACCCTCGCGCCATCACTCCCAAAGAAATCCAAGTCAAACACATGACGACACGACGAAAGTTCCTGCAAAGCACCACTGGCACCGGCATTGCCGCCGCTACCTTGGCGACCTTTCCGCCCAGCATCCGCCGCGCGTTGGCCATCCCTGCACACCACGAGACGGGCACCGTCAAGGATGTGAAGCACGTCGTGCTGCTGATGCAGGAGAACCGGTCCTTCGACAGCTACTTCGGCACCTTCAAGGGCGTGCGCGGCTTCGGCGACCGCTTTGCAGTCCCGTCGCCCAACGGCAAGAACGTCTTTTCGCAGACCTATACGAAGACGACGCCGCCCAGCACCTTCGTGCCCTATCACCTCGATGCGAGCAAAGGCAATGCACAGCGCGCCGGCAGCACGCCGCACTCCTGGTCCGACTCGCAGGCGGCATGGGACCACGGCCGCATGTACAAATGGCCCGATGCCAAGGGCCAATTGGCCATGGGCTTCTACGAGACTGCGGAAGTCCCCTTCCAGCGTGCGCTGGCGGATGCCTTCACGCTGTGCGACCACTACCACTGCGGCATGCACACCGGCACGATCGCGAACCGGCTCTTCTACTGGAGCGGCACCAATGGCCCCAACGGCATCAGCCCGATCGATGGCAGCAAGGTCCGCGTCGCCGGGTTGAATAACCAGTTCAACGGTGGCAACGACATCGGCGCCTCGACGGCCGGCTGGACGTGGACCACCTATGCCGATCGCCTGGAGAAGGCCGGCGTGAGCTGGAAGGTCTACCAGAGCCTGATCGACAACTACGGCTGCAACGAGATGATGGGCTTTCGCCATTGGCGCGCCGCCATCGAGCAGATGCCGCCGACGCGCCGTCCGGTTTACGTCGCGGCAACGGACATCACGCAGCCCGTCACCGCGGCCGGCCCGTTTTACGACCCGGTGGTCGACGACGCGCTCAGCCCGCTCGCCAAGGGTTTCGGCAACACCATGCCGTATGGCTTTCTCGAAACCTTTCGCGAAGACATCAAGAACGGCACGCTGCCGGCGGTGTCCTGGATCATTTCACCTTCCGCCTACAGCGAACATCCCGGACCGTCGAGTCCGGCAAAGGGCGGCTGGTACGTGCAGCAAGTGCTGGACGCACTGACCGCCAATCCGGAGGTCTGGAGCAAGACCGTGCTGCTGGTCAACTTCGACGAGAACGACGGCTTCTTCGACCACCTGCCCTCGCCTGCGGTGCCCTCGCGCAATGCCGATGGTTCCTTGTCCGGCGCGCACACGTTCGCGGAGGCGGACGTGGCGGTCGAATATCACGACTTCGCGCCAGCGACCACGAGCCAGCCCGCAGCCGACGGACGGCCCTATGGTCCAGGGCCGCGCGTGCCGATGTGGGTGGTCTCGCCCTGGAGCCGCGGCGGCTGGGTCAACTCGCAAGTCTCGGATCACACTTCGACGCTGCTCTTTCTCGAGAAGTGCTTCGGCGTGGTCGAGCCGCAGATCAGCAACTATCGCCGCGCGATCTGCGGCGATCTCACCAGCGCCTTCAACTTCGAACGGCCCAACGACGAGCCGCTGCCCACGCTGGCCGGACGCAAGACCAAGGAAGAAGCCGATGCGCTGACTGCCGAACAGCAAGCACTGCCGAAGATCGTGCCACCGGCCGATCCCACGTTGCCGGTGCAGGCCAGCGGCGTGCGTCCTTCGCGTGCGCTGCCCTATGAGCTGCACACCAGCGCGCGCAGCGATTCGGCCAACGGCCGCATCCAATTGCTCTTTGCCAACAGCGGGCGTGCCGCCGCCGTCTTCCATGTGTACGACAAGCTGCACCTGTCGGACCGCCTGCCGCGCCGCTACGCCGTCGAAGCCGGCAAGCAACTCAACGACTACTGGAGCGCAATGACCGACAACGCGGGCCTGTACGACCTGTGGGTGCTCGGTCCCAACGGTTTCCATCGCGAGTTCAAGGGCGACTTGAATGCACTGCGCGCGGCAGGCGCGCCGGCGCCCGAGATCCGCGTGGGCTACGACACGCGAAGCGGCAACATCCACCTGCAGCTGCGCAATGATGGCCGGCGCGATTGCCGCTTTACCGTCAAGCCGAACAAGGCCTATGCCCGGCCACAGGTCCTGGGCCCCGGCGGCGGCAGGGACGACCGCGGCGACCGTCACGACAACAAGGGCCACGGGCACAACAATCATGACGACCACGACGACCACGACGATCACGGTAACCACGGCGGAATCGGCACCAACCCCGACGGTTCATGGAGCGTTCGAGTCAAGGGCGGCGATGACGCCGGCATGCGCTGGAGCCTGGACGACAGCGGCCAGTGGTATGACTTCGTGGTGACCTGCGATGCGGACGCCAGCTTCTACCGGCGCTTCGCGGGTCGCGTCGAAACCGGGCGCCACCTGGTGAGCGATCCGGCCATGGGGCTCGCAGACCGCTTCTGAGCGGCGATGCCGCTACGCCCCTCGTGGTTGCAGCTCAGCGTGCCCGAATGACGTCGGAGACGACGCCGTTCTCGTTGACGGTGCAATTCACGTTGGGCTTGCCAGGGCCGATGCCGAGCGTCACGACGTAGAACCCATCGTTCATGGTCTGTGCATCGGTGATGGGGGTCACGCTTTCCTTGGGCACCTTGTACTCGCGGGACACGGCGTCGATGCAACTCGTGCGTGACACCAAGGGCGACATGAAGCCGCCGACGAGAGGCGGCAGGGGTTTGTAGTTGGCGCAACCGCTCGCAACTGTGATGAAGGCGATGACCGCCAGTGATGAACGACTGCGAACCCACATGCTGACTCCTTGGTATGCCGGCCGCTCCGGCGGAATGGTTTGCCGATGGCTCACTGGAAGGTGAAGTCGACGGCCTTCGGTGCGCCATCGATCGCCACGCGCTGCGACTTGGTCTTGCCCAGCGCTTGTCCTTCGACGGTGAAGCTGCCGTTCGGCAGCTTGACCAGGCAGATGGGTCCGGTCGAAGGAACACTCAGGACGCTGGCACCCTTGGCATCCTTGATCGTCAGATTGACGGAAGCCATGTATTCGCCATTGGACGATGCAAAAAGCAGCGACAGCGGATAGTCCTTCCGCGCAGCAAGCATCGCCTTGGAAGATCCCAGTCCGATGCCGCCACATGTGAAGCTCGCAGCGCCTTGTGTTTGGAGGGGCGGTATTGCAGGCGCATCCTGCGCCGGCACGGTGACTGACGCACAGGTCAAGACAACAGCGGCAATGGGAAGGGTCAAGAATGAAAGACGCATGCCAGTCTCCTTGAATTGAGGTGGGGTGTCGGACCGCTGCGTAGATTCTCAAAAAGCGGGGCCAGTTGCGCCATCCCGGCGCCCACCTAGCCGCACGTACGTGGCAATCACCCGAGGCCCACATAGACGCCGCGAACCAGCAACGCCGCCATGGCGGCCATGGTCAGGCCGACGAGCGCGTCCAGCACTTGCCATGCCTTGGCTCGCGTGAACAGCGGAGCCAGCCAGCGCGCCCCGTAGCCCAGGAGCCCGAACCACGACAGACTGGCCACGCTCGCGCCGGCCACAAACCAGCCGCGCATCGATGCCGGCTGCTGGGCTCCGATGCTGCCCACCAGCAGCATCGTGTCCAGGTAGACGTGTGGGTTCAGCAACGTGAATGCGGCGGCCTGCGCCATCGCGGCAGCCCGCCCGAGGCGCACGCCCCCTTCGGATGGCAACAACGCGTGCGCGTGTCGCGCGCGGCGCAATGCCTGCAGGCCGTAAACGGCAAGGAAGGCGGCGCCGGCCAATGCCAGTGCCCGAGTCAGCCCGGGGTGGTCACCCAGCGCGCGCGCCATGCCCGAAACCCCGGCGACGATCAGTACGCCGTCGGCCAATGCACAGAACAACACGATGCTGCCCACATGCTCGCGCCGCAGTCCCTGGCGCAAGACGAAAGCGTTTTGCGCGCCGATGGCAACGATGAGTCCCAGGCTCAGGAAGAGACCTTGCGCGAAAGCCGAGGACGCAAGCGAAGCGGAGTCGGAAAAGTTCAACATCAGGGAATCTTGCCTCCATGCATCAATGAAGACAAACTATCTTTACTAACGTCAATTTAGGATTGCTAATTTCATGCTGGACTATTCAGCGCTTTCGGCACTCGCTGCCGTCGTACGCGAAGGCAGCTTCGAACGCGCGGCCCGCGCGCTGCACGTGACGCCATCGGCCGTGTCGCAACGCATCCGGCTGCTGGAAGAGCGCGTCGGTTGCGCCCTGGTGGTGCGTGATCAGCCCTGCCGCGCCACGGAAACGGGTCGGCGCCTGTGCCAGCACGTCGATCGCGTCCGCCTGATGGAGCAGGAACTCGAAGGCGCCGTCGCGGCACTGGCGCCGGAGGGAGTCACTCGGGTGCCGCTGCCGGTGGCGGTGAATGCCGACAGCCTGGCGACCTGGTTCGCTCCTGCCGTGGCCGCCTTCGCCGCCGAAGCGCCGGTGCTCATGGAAATCGCCATCGACGACCAGGACCACACGGCCGAATGGCTGCGCAGCGGCACCGTGCTGGCAGCCGTGACCGGCACCGCGCGCCCTGCGGTCGGCTGCGACAGCCGTCCATTGGGATCGATGCGGTACGTGGCTGCCGCCACCCCTGCCTTTATGGGTCGTCATTTCGCGGATGGCGTGGGAGCCGGCAGCCTCGCGCGCGCGCCCAGCCTGGTGTTCAATGCCAAGGACGAACTGCAAGCACAGTGGGCGCGCCGCCTTTGCCATCGCCATGTCGAACTGCCCCGTCATACCTTGCCGTCCACGCAGGCTTTCGTGACCGCGACGCTGGGCGGCATGGGTTGGGGCCTGCACCCTCGGGCGTTGATTGCGCCGCACCTCAAGAACGGCTCGCTCGTGGAGCTCGTCCCCAAAACCCCGCTCGACGTCCCCTTGCACTGGCAGCAGGCCCGCGCAGCGTCCGCCCTTCTCGATGGACTCACGCGCCAACTGGTCGCGGCCGCGCAGCGCGCCCTCTTGCCGCACCAGTGAGCGAGTCTCCGGCGGGAGTCATGCGACATACTTCGGCTCGCATTTTTCGCTTTCGCCCATGTCACTCGCGCTGCTGCTCCTGCAACTCACCGTCATCCTGATCGTCGCCCGCGGATGCGGCCTCTTGCTCCGTGCCTTCGGGCAGCCGATGGTCATCGGCGAAATGACGGCGGGCGTGCTTCTGGGGCCGGTGGTGCTGGGTGCGCTCTTTCCGCAATGGCATGCGCAGCTGTTTCCGCCCGCCTCGCTGCAGGGTTTGTCTTCCCTGGCATCGCTGGGTGTCGTGCTTTTCATGTTCGTGGTCGGTGTGGAGCTTCGTGCGCCAGTGGGCGTCGCCGCGCAAGTGAAGGCGGCGGGGTGGGTCGGCGTCTGCAGCATGCTGTTGCCCATGGTTCTGGGCTTGTCGATCGCCCCGGTGCTGCATCCTTCACTGGCGCCAAGCGGGTTGCCTTTCTGGCCGTTCGCGCTTTTCCTTGGGGTGTCGCTGTCGATCACGGCCTTTCCGGTGCTGGCGCGCATCCTGAAAGACCGGAACATGACGCAGACGCGGATCGGGCAATTGGCACTGGGTGCGGCGGCCGTGGTCGACTCCCTGGCCTGGGTGCTGTTGGCGCTCGTGGTCGCTTTTGCGAGTTCGCACAGCGGTTTGGAGGGCTTCGTCCGGATCAGCCTTGGCCTCGTCGGACTGGTTCTGACAATGTTCGTGGTCGTCAAACCCCTGCTGGCGAGGGCACTGCGCCTGCATGCGCCCGAAGGCGAGTCGTCTCCGATGATGCTGGCGATCCTCATGATCGGGCTGTTCATCTGCGCGATGGTCACGGAGTGGCTGCACCTGCACGCGGTGTTCGGCGCTTTCCTGTTCGGCGTGAGCCTTCCACGCGACGATCGTCTGCTGAAGCATCTGGTCGACCGGCTCGAGCCTCTGTCGGTCGTCGTGCTGATGCCCATCTTCTTCGCGTTGGCGGGCTTGGGGACCACCCCGGGCGCGTTCGCCGGCGCGGGCCTGGGAGCGCTGGCGCTGATCCTGCTGGCGGCGATGTCCGGCAAGATCGCAGGGGGCGCGGCCGGCGCTAAAGTGTGCGGCTATGGCTGGCGCGAAAGCCTCGCGACCGGCACGCTGATGAACTCTCGCGGGCTGATGGAGCTGATCGTCATCAAGGTCGGTCTGGACGCGGGCTTGATCGGCGCCGAGCTTTTCACGATGCTGCTGGTGATGGCGCTGGTGACGACCGCCGCGACCGGTCCCTTGCTCACGCTCATTGCCAGACGCAGCCACGCCCCCGTGGGCACCACGAATTGAAAGAGAAAAGAGAAGGAGACTTCGCTCATGCAGGCAAACCAGGAACAGGAACGCACTCAGGACTGCGATGTTCTCGTCATCGGCGGAGGACCAGGGGGTTCGACCATCGCCGCACTTCTCGCGCGCGAAGGACGGCGCGTGGTGCTGCTGGAGAAGGAGCATCACCCGCGTTTCCACATCGGCGAATCGCTGTTGCCGGGCAACGTCGACCTGTTCGACAAGCTGGGCGTGCGCGCCGAGGTAGAGAAGATCGGCATGCCCAAGTTCGGCATTGAATTCGTGTCGCCGGACCTCGACTACTGCAGCTACGTCGATTTTTCCGAAGGCTGGGACCCGTCCAAGGATTCGGCATGGCAGGTCCGCCGTTCGGAGCTCGACGAGTTGCTCTTCCGCAATGCCGCCAAGGAAGGCGCGCTGACGATGGAAGGCGCCAGGGTGCGCGAAGTGGATTTCGACGACAGCGGCGCGACCGTACAGGCAGTGCTCGACGACGGCGGAAAGCGCACCTGGCGCGCACGCTTCGTCGTCGATGCCAGCGGCCGCGACACGGTGCTGGCCAACAAGTTCAAGTCCAAGAAAAAGAATCCCAAGCACAACAGCACGGCGCTCTTCGGGCACTTTCGCAATGCACGGCGGCTCGAGGGCAAGCGCGAAGGCAACATCAGCATCTGCTGGTTCGACCACGGCTGGTTCTGGTTCATTCCGCTGGCCGATGGCACCACGAGCGTCGGCGCAGTGTGCTGGGCCTATTACCTGAAGGCGCGCGACAAGCCGCTGAAGGACTACTTCTTCGACACCATCGCCATGTGCCCTGAACTGCACGACCGCCTGAAGGACGCGACGCTCGTGGACGACCAGGTTCACGCGACGGGCAACTTCTCGTACTCGAGCACGCATGCCGCCGGCGACCGCTACCTGATGGTGGGGGACGCCTTCACCTTCATCGACCCGATGTTCTCGTCGGGTGTTTTCCTGGCGATGCAAAGCGCCTTCGACGGCGCCCAGCTGGTGCAGACAGCGCTCGACAGGCCGGCGAATCTACCGAGGGCGCGCGAGGAGATGGAGAAACGGATGCGCGTCGGCCCGAGCGATTATTCGTGGTTCATCTATCGCGCCACGAACCCGACCATTCGCGACATGTTCATGCACCCGCGAAACATGTTCAACGTCAAGCAGGGGCTCATGTCGCTGCTCGCCGCGGACATTCATCAGGGGCGTGGCTACCGTCGTTCGTTGTGGATGTTCAGGGCGGTCTATTACTTCGTCTCTCTGATCAACTGGCGCCGGACGTACCAAGGATGGAAGCGGCACCACTTCAATGTCCGCGACCTGGGGCTCCTGCGCGGCGAGACCATCCAGAAAGCGGACTGAACGGCGGATCAGGCCTGCCCCGAGATCCTGGCCCAGGCCGCGCGCAGCCGCCTGGCCCGGTCTTCGAAGAGGAACGAGCCGGCGAGCGTGATCAGTCCCGAGATGACGCCCGTCACGATCGCCTCGGCAAAGGGAATGTCGTAGTGATTGGCGTGCGAGTAGGCATCGCCCAGCATCGTGAGGCAGCCGACCACCACCGCATTGCCGTACCGGTTCGAATAAAGCCTGGCCGCCGGCGTGAACGTCAACAGCAAGGCGAGTATTCCAGTGGCCAAGCCGGTCTGCAGCGCGGTCGCCCAATGCGCGAGGCTCATCAGGTTGCCCCAGCTGCCCGGCATGCAGGTCATGCAGGCGCTGGTCGGCTGCCAGAAGCGCTGGACGAACAGCCTGAAGCGCAGCTTCCAACTGACGGACATCATTCGTCTCCGGTCGCTTGGGTCACTTCTTCTCCCGCGCCTTGCGCTCGAACTTGCGCCAATACTGGAATTCGTCTTCATGGACTTCGATGTCCAGTTCGGAGATCCTCGCCTGCAGGCGCTCCTGAACGTCGGCCACGGCCCGGTTGTAGATGACCGGGCCGACTTCTTCAAGAAAGAAGCCCAGGAGAGCACCGGCGGCGATGTTGCCGATGGGTTCTTCCATGTTTTCGCGGAAGTACCTCTCGATGGACACGATGGCTTCCTTGCGGGCTTCCTTGTCCAGCTCGATGGTCATGATGGTTTTTCCTACTGCAGATGCGCAAGATCGCGCACGTCCGAACGCATCGCCGCCGCGTCGGCGCCATGCAGCGGAAGGCTGACCAGCAATTCGAGGCGTCGGCGCAGGGCGTGCAGCATCTGGATGGCCGCGTGCGCGGCTTCTTCGGCGTTGTCCAGCGCCGCAATGTCCGGAAATGCCCACAAGGCGGCGGCCGGCTGCCCCGGCCAGCGCGGCTGATAGGCGAGCGTCGCCTCATCGAGCGTGATCACGAAATCGGCCCGGTGCGAGCTCGCCCGCGCCAGTTCGTCCCAACCGCGAGGGTGAACCGGCGGGACCGGCATCCCCGCGCTGGCGAGGGCCCCGAGCGCGGCCGGATGCAGCTCTCTGCTCACCTGGCCCGGCTGGCCGCAGGACAGCGCCGTGAAGCGATCACCACCCAGCTGCATGAGGCACGCTTGCGCCAGGATGCTCCGCAACGAATTGCGGCGCGACACGAATATCACCTCAAAGCGCTTTGCGATCATTGAAACCCTGTGCGACCACGACAGCACGTAGCGTAGAGCCGACGATGCACTCAGCGCAAGGGCGCTGCATGCCGCCCCTTGCATTGGCGTGTCACTCGCCACAAAGCCCTCCTCCACTTCGAGATGTCGCACGGGATCGGCCTTCGCGACACCATTTCGTAATCAGCCTCCGGTCTGCGTCACTATTTCTGCCCCGACGCCCTTGGGTTGGCATGACGACCGATAACGAGAGGCAGCGGCTGCTTTGGCGCGCCAAGTTCTTCGGTGGCCGCCCCATCTCCGCTTACAGGGACCAGGTTGCTTGCAGGGAGGGCCGCTTCGAGTGCTCGGCGTACCAACTCGCGACGACAGGATGGCGATCGCGCCAGCCAACGTCACCGAAGCGAAGGTCCAGGTACCACAGGGCGCAGGCCACCGTCAGGGTACCGATGTCCACGCGTTGCGGCGCGATGAGCGTGGGGTTGGCCGACAGGTGGGCCAATGAGGTCTCGGCCTTGTCAAGCTGGGCGGCGCGCCACTCGCGCCAGCGTAGAGGCTCAGGTCGGGCTACGTCCTCATAGCGGGCGATCAATGCGCCGTCAAGGATGCCATCGCCTAGGGCCTGCAGCGTGAGCGCGTTCCAACGCGCATCGCCACTGCGCGGAAACAGCGCGCCGTTGCCAAGCATGTCAAGGTATTCGCAGATCACTCGGCTGTCATAGAGCACGGCACCGTCGTCGGTGATGAAGGTCGGCACCTTTCCCAGCGGGTTCTTCGCGATGATGTCTTGATCGCGCGCGACCGGATTGGCGTTCGACGGAAGCAATTGCACGCGGTCGGCAAGGCCCAGTTCATGTGCCACGACCAGGCACTTGCGCACGTAGGGGGAGAAGGGGGAGAAGTAGAGTTGCATGAATTTCACCTATTCATAGTTTGTTGGCTTATGCATGCGCCAGTTGGCGCCCGGCGATCCAGCCGAAAGTCAGAGCCGGGCCGAGCGTGATGCCGGGTGCCGGGTATTCGCCGCCCATCACCGAGTGCATGTCGTTGCCCGCCATGTACAGGCCCGGGATCGGCCGGCCGGCCGCATCGAGCGCCTGGGCGTGTTCGTTGCAGGCGATGCCCATCGCGGTGCCGATGTCGCCAGCCACCACCTTGACCGCGTAGAACGGCCCTTGGCGCAGCGGCCCTAGGCAGGGATTCGGCTTGTGCTCGCCATCGCCGAGGTAGCGGTTGTACTCGGTGCTGCCCTTGCCGAAGTCGTCGTCCCGGCCCTTTTCGGCAAGCGCGTTGAAGCGCGCGGCCGTTGCCTCGAGCGCCGCACCGTCGAGGCCCAACGATTCGCCCAGTGCACGCAGCGTCTGCCCCTTATGCAGGTAGCCAGCCTTCACCAGGTGTTCGCGCGGGCGGCCACCCGGCAGGGCCAAGCCCATTCCCCACTTCTCCATGAAGTCGTGATCGCACACCAGGTACGCGGGCACCGTCGGCACGGTCTCGTGCGAGCGGTACATGGCTCGTACGAACTCGTGATACGACGTCGATTCGTTCACGAAGCGCTGCGCGGCGCCGTTCACCGCCATCAGGCCTGGCTTGGCGCGGTCCCACACTAGGTGCGGGTAGCGGGTCACACTGCCGTCCGCCCGCTGCAGCACGGACACGGGCGCCCAGAAAGCCGGGTTGGTGTGGCCGTGACCGAGCACGGCGCCGGCATCCCGGGCCACAGCGATGCCTTCGCCGCGGTTGTCCTGGGGCGACATTGACCAGGGGCCGCTCGGCTTCGGGTAGTGCGTCCCGCGCAGCGCTTCGCCCCACGGGAACCCGCCGGTCGCGACGACGACGCCATGTCGTGCCCTGATCCGCGTGGGTCGGCCCTCGCGCACCACCGTGACGCCGTTGACAGCGCCGTCGGTGAGTTCGAGCTTCTGCAGCGGGGTGCTGAGCCAATAGTCGATCTTGCGGTCGAGCACGCTCTTGAAGAGCCGCGCCGCCAAGGCGTTGCCCAGCACGAGACGGGTGCCGCGGTGGTAGCCGCGCAGCCGGTCGGAACCAAAACGCAGCACAAGCTTCATGCCCTCGCGCCAAGAGGTGAACGACCGCGTGACCGCCAGCAGGTGATTGGCGTCCGTCATGTTGATCATCATGCCGCCGAGCACCATGAACTCGGGCAGCGGGTCGCGGAGTTCCTTGAACTTCGAGCCGAGTTCGCGGCCGTCGAACATCGCGGGGTCCAGCGAGCGGCCACCCATGGCGGCGCCATCGCGGTCGGGGTAGTAATCGGGCGAGAAACTGCGCGCGACCAGGCGCACGGCCGTGTGCTTCTCGAAGTAGTCCACCATACCGGCGCACTCGCGCACGAAGGCCTGCTGCAGCGCGGCCGGGGCGGCGTCGCCCACCGTGTTGCGCATGTACGTCCACACCTTCTCGAAGGTGTCGGGGTGACCAACTTTGGCCGATTGGGCGTTGAGCGGCGCCCAGACCGCTCCACCTGATACAGCGGTTGAGCCACCGACCTTGTCGGTCTTTTCAACCAGCAAGACGCTGCAGCCCTCGATCTTCGCGGTGAGCGCGGCGGCCATGCCCCCGGCACCTGCGCCGATCACGACCACGTCGTACTCGGCGTCCCAGGCAGAACTCGTCATGAACCCGAGCCTCCCAGCGATTTGCCACCGTCGACAAAGAGCACCTGCCCGGTGATGAAGCCCGTCTGCGGCGACACGAGGAAGGAAACTGCCTGGGCAATGTCCTGCGGCCGACCAGCCTTGCCGGTGGGCTGCAGCGCCAACTGCGCCGCCAAGCGTTCGGGTGTCAGCGCGCGCAAGATCGGCGTGTCGATGAGACCTGGTGCAATGGCGTTGACGAGGATGCCCCGATACGCAAGTTCCATCGCGCTGGCGCGCGTGTAGCCCACCACCGCCGCCTTGGAAGCGACATAGTGTGGGTGGTTCTTCGCGCCAAGGTAGGCGCGCGAGGCGATGTTCACGATTCGGCCGCCGTCCGGCATCGTCTTGGCTACCTCCTGCGTGAGCGTTGCTACGGCGATCAGATTGACCTCGTAGGCGCGCCGAAAGTCGGCATTGGTGACATCCATGAACTTGCGTTCGTCGAAGATGCCTGCGTTGTTGACCAGCGCGCTCACAGGCGGAAGCGACTGCACCAGACCGCGCACGGCGACTTCGTCGGTGAGGTCGAGCACGCGGCACTGCACGTCAAGGCCCAGGGCTTTCAGGCGTTCGGTCTCACGCGTGGCCAGCGCTTCGTCGCGGTCCACCATCACCACCGCGTAGCCGTCGCGCGCGAGGCGTTCTACGGTGGCCAGGCCCATGCCGCCGGCACCGCCGGTGACGAGCGCGATCGGTTTGCTGTTGTCGGTCATTTTTCCGAAGCTCCAATCAGGCCGAGAGGAAGCCGCCATCGACCGGCAGCACGACACCATTCACATAGCTCGCCATGGGCGAGCAGAGAAAGACCACGGGCCCGACGATCTCCTCGACCTCGCCGCCACGCGCCATCGGTGCGCGCTTCATGTACCAATCGGTGCCGCCGGCCACGGCCAGTTGAGGGGCGACCATTTCGGTCAACATCAGGCCGGGCGCGATGGCATTGGTACGCACCCCGAAGGCCGCGAGGTCGCGGGCCAGCACCTGGGTGAGCGAGCGCACGGCCCCCTTTGATGCCACATAGCCTGCCGACGAGATGCCGCTCACGAAGGCCACGATCGACGACAGGTTGACGATGCAGCCGCGGGTCTTCTTCAACGCCGGCACGAAAGCGTGCGTGACATTGAACAGGCCCTGCAGGTTGACCTCGATCAGGCGGTCCCAGACCTCGGTCGCCTGCGGATCGTCGATGCGGGCGCGGCCCGAGATGCCGGCGTTGTTGATGAGGATGTCGATCGGTCCCAGTCGGCCTTCGAGCTCAGCCGCGCAGGCCTGCACCGCGGCGCGATCGCACACGTCCAGCGCAACGCTCCAGGCCTCGCCGCCTGCGGCGGTGATCTTCGCCACAGTGGCTTCGGCGCGCTCCGCATCCACATCGGCCACGACCACGCGTGCGCCTTCTCTCGAGAAACCCAGCGAGATGGCGGAACCCAGCCCGCCGCCTGCGCCGGTCACCAGCGCGAGCTTGTCCTTCAACAGATCCATTCGAATACTCCTGACTAGGAAATGGGGCGCCTTCTAGACGCCGAGGTAGGCCCGGCGAACGGCCGGGTCGTTCATGAGTCGGGCCGATGCGCCCTGCAGCGTGAGTTCGCCGTTTTCCAGGATGTAGGCGTGGCTGGCCACCGTGAGCGCCAGACGTACGTCCTGCTCCACCAGCAGGATCGTCAGACCCTGTTCGCGGTTCAGGCGCTGGATCGCCTCGAAAATCTGCTCGACCAGCAAGGGCGAGAGCCCCATCGACGGCTCATCGAACATGATCAGCCGCGGGCGCGACATCAGCGCGCGGCCGATGGCCAGCATCTGCTGCTCGCCCCCGGACAGTGTGGCGGCACGCTGCTCTGAGCGCTCCTTCAGACGCGGGAACATGATGTAGACCTTGTCCAGGTCTTCGGCCATCGCGGCGCGGTCACGCCGCAGGAAGGCACCAAGTTCCAGGTTCTCCCGCACGCTCATCTCCTTGAAGACCTCACGGCCTTCAGGCACCTGTACCAGGCCGCGGCGAACGATCTCGTCGGAGGGCAGGCGGTGGATGGTCTCGCCCGCGAAACGCACCTCACCGGCCGTGGGGTTGATGAGGTGCGAGATCGCGTTCAGCGTGCTGCTCTTGCCCGCGCCGTTGCTGCCCAGCAGCGCAACGATGGCGCCCTCCGGCACGGACAGGCTTACATCCGACAGCGCCTGGATCGCGCCGTACGACGCGCTGATGCCGCGCACTTCGAGCAAGGGGCTTTTCGTCTGTTCAGGCATGCGCGGCTCCCTTGCCCAGATAGGCTTCAATCACCATGGGGTTCTCACTGATCTCCTTCGGGGTTCCCTCGGCGATCTTCTGGCCGAAGGACATGACGGTGATGCGGTCGGAGATCGACATCACCAGCTGCATCACGTGCTCGACCAGCAACACCGTGATGCCGTCCTTCTCAGCCAACTCGGTCAGCAGACGATCGAGGTTTTCGATGTCTCGGTTGCGAAGGCCCGCGGCTGGCTCGTCGAGCAGCAGCAGGCGCGGCTTGAGGGCCAGGGCGCGGGCGATCTCCAGCAACTTCTGGTGGCCGAAGTCCAGCTCCTTGGCACGAGTTTCTCGGTCGTGGGTCAGGCCTACGCGCTCGATGAGGCTGTCGACCAGATCGCGGATCTCGCCGCTCGGGCGGCGCATCAGGCGACCCAGCGTGTTGGCGCTGTGCGAATGGCAGCCCAGGAGTACGTTCTCGTACACGCTGAGGTCGCCGAAGAGCTCCAGGTTCTGGAAGGTGCGCGCGATGCCCATGCCGGCCATGCGTGTGGGCGCATGGTGCGTCACGTCCTCACCGTCGACCACAATGCGGCCGGCGGTCGGCTGGTAGTAGCGCGAGATGCAGTTGAAGGTGGTGGACTTACCGGCGCCGTTGGGTCCGATGAGCGCGTGGATGGAACCACGCGCGACCTCGAACGAGAGGCTGTTGACGGCCACCAGTCCGCCGAAGCGCACTGTGATGCCGGAGACCTCCAGGAAGGGACGTGCATCGTTCATGCCTGCATCTCCTTGTGCAGCACTTCGCGCGCCGCTCGGCGGTTGCGGTCGGCGAACAGTCCCTTCGGCTTGAACATCATGAAGCCCATGAGGATCACGCCGTAGATGATTTCCTGCACCGACATGAGCTGGCGCAGCAACTCCGAAATGAGGCCGAAGGCGATGGCGCCTGCCACAGCGCCTCGTACCGAGCCTATGCCGCCCACCACGACCATCGTGAGCACGAGAATGGTGGTCTGGAAGCCGAGGCTTTCGGGGTGGATGAAGGACGTGAACAGCGTGTACATGCCGCCCGCGATGCCGGCGAACGCCGCCGAGATCGCGAAGGCACTTTGCTTCGTGGCCTTGACATTGATGCCCATGGCCATGGCCGCCACGTCGCTCTCGCGCACGGCCCGCATGGACGAGCCGTACTGCGAACGCGCCAGGGCCACCGTGAGCCACAGCATCAGGCCGGTCAGCACGATCACGAAGGGGTATGCCTGCAAGTCGTTGGTGAGCTTGTAGCCAAAGAGTTCGGCCGGGTCCATCTTCATGCCGTTGGAGCCGCCAGTGACCTTTTCCCAGCTCAGGAAGCCCCATTGCATCGCCTCGCCGAAGGCGAAGGTGGCCAGGGCCAGGTAGATGTCGCGCATGCGTAGTGCGAGGTAGCCGATGAGGTAGCCCAGCACCGCCGACAGGAAGCCCCCCGCAATGATCGAGATGAAGAAGGGCGGGTGCCAGGCCGTGTTAATGATGCCGGCCGTGTAGATGCCGATGCCGAAGAAGGCAGCGTGTGCGAGGGCGAACTGCCCTGACTCACCGATCACCACGTGCATGCCCAAGGCCAGCACGACGAAGACCATCAGCAGGTTGACCACGTACAGCACGTAGCCCGACACCGTGAACGGCAGGATCAGCAAAAGGACGGCAGCGGCCACCAGGGCCCAGTGGTCGCGGGTCATGGTTTTCATACTTTCTTGACTTGAGGCTTGCCGCCCAGGATGCCCTGCGGCCGCAGGATCAGCGTGACGAGGATCGCGAGGAAGGGCGCGACCACGATGGCGTTGGTCGAGATGAACAGGCCCACGAGGTTCTCCACGATGCCGATGATCAGCCCCCCCAGCACGGCGCCGGGCAGGCTCGTGAAGCCGCCGACGATCGCAGCGGCGTAGGCCAAGATCGCGATGTGCGCTATGTCGGGCGTGATGAGGATCTTGGGCGTGATGAGCAGGGCAGCGAGCGCGGAGATCACGCCGGCCATGGCCCACACCATCATCCGGATGCGCGACAGGCGGATGCCAACGATCTGCGCCGCACGCGGGTTCATGCCCACGGCGCGCATTGCCTTGCCGATGCGCGTGTGGCTGAACAACAGGTAGATGAGGACCATCGCGACGAGCGACGCGGCGAAGATCGCCACGTCCAGCCGCGTGAGGAAGGCGTCGCCGATGATCACGGGGTCGTTGGACACGAGCGACGGCAGCGAGCGCGGCGTGTCGCCCAGGCCCGTCTGGCGCACCAGCCCCTTGAGCGTATAGGCCAGACCCAAGGTCGCGATCACGAGCTGCGGCCCGACGCCCTTGGAGTGCGTCACGCGCTCCATCACCACGCGCTGAAAGAGTGCCGCGCCTACGGCCACGGCGACCACGGTGACTGGAATCACCAGGGCGTACGACCAGCCGGCGATCAGCAGCAGGGACAACGCCACATAGCCGGCGATCATGAAGATCTCGCCCTGCGCGAAATTCGGCACGTCGGTGGTTTTGAAGATGGCCACGATGGCGATGGCCAGAAGCGCATAGACGCTGCCGGTCACCAGCCCCGAAAGAAGGCCCTGCTGCAGAAACAGCCAGATGTCACTAGTGTTCATAGCGTTGCCGGGAGCGCTCGCTCTCGCGGGCCGTCCTCTCGTCCTCGTTGGTTACTTGGGCTGGTACGTCCAGAGGCTGCGGTAGGCGCCGGGCACTGCGGCCATGTCGGTGCCATCGAACTTCAAGTAGATGGCCGACTTCTGGCCGGCGTGGTCTGTGGGGGTCAGCTCGATCGGGCCTGCCATCACGGTCGAGTCAAACTTGGTCTGCGACAGGGCGGTGAGGAACTTCTCACGCGTGAGCTGTGGGCCTGCAGCCTTCAGTGCGTTGACCACGGTCATCGCTGAAGGGATGCCGTAGGGCATGTAGGTCTGGGGGTAGCCAGGTTTGGCGGCCAGTTCGGGGTAGTAGCTCTTGTACATGTCGTACACCCACTTGAGCTTGGGGCCCCCCGCCACGTCGGCCATGACTTCCTGCAGGTACACATTCTTGAATGCATCCTTGCTGCCCACGTTCTCGACCAGTTGCTTCAAGTCGGCCGTGCCGTTGACGGCGATGACGATCGGCTTGTTCCAGCCCAACTCCTGAGCCTTCTTGACCAGCAAACTCACAGGACGGGCGTAGGTCGTGATCAAAAGCACGTCGGGGTTGGCCGCGCGGATCTTGAGCATTGGTGCGGTGACGTCGGTCAGATTCGGTGCCACCGATTGCACTTGCAGGTCCACGCCGAGCTTCTTAGCCTGAAACTCGGCCGCTTCGAGGTTCCAGCCGCCGTAGGCATCGTCGTGGTTGATGTAGCCGATCTTCTTAGCCTTGAGGTGTTCGGCCGCGAACTGCACCATCGAGCCGCCGACTGCGCGCTGCGAGATGGAGAACGCCCCGTAGATGTACTTGGACGGCGGGTAGAGCGCGCCGTCGCCCGAGGCGTTGAGCATCACCAGCGGAATTTGCGAGCGCTCGACGTATTCACGCGCGCCGACCACGGCGGCCGAGCACGAGCCTCCGTTGAGGGCGAACACCTTGTCCTGCTCGGTGAGCTTCTTCACCGCAGCAAGAAGATCGTTGGCGTTGCAGCGGTCGTCTTCGACCACCAACTCGATCTTGCGTCCGTGGATGCCGCCTTCCTTGTTGATCTTGTCGTAGTACATCTTCGCCGCGTTCATCACGTCGAAGCCGTAGGCCATCGAGTTGCCCGACAGCGGGCCAAACAAGCCGAGCTTGATAGTTTTGTCGGTCAGACCGGGATCGCTCTGCGCGTGCGCGCATAGAGTAGACAGAGCGGCCGTAACGGCCACGAGAAAGGACTTGACGGGTTTCAAGGGAGTCTCCTTTTGAATTGCGGGTGGGTACGGGGGGAACGGTTCAGGACACTGGCTGGGCAGCCGCGTCGCTCTTCTCGAAGCCGGGACGAGGGATAAGGCTGAGCCAGGCTTGTGTCAGGCCGCCGTCGACGAGGATTTCCTGGCCGCTGATATAGCTGGCACGATCGCTGGCCAGGAACAGGATGGCACCCACGATGTCCGACGGCGTGCTGATGCGGCCCGCTGGCACGATCTGTTCGCGGCGGCGGCGCACAGCTGGGTCTTGGTAGATGCCTTCGCTCATCGGCGTGCGGATCATGGCGGGGCTGACGACGTTGCTGCGCACGCCGTGCTCGCCCAACTCCACAGCCAGCAGTTGCGACAGCATCTTCACGCCTGCCTTGCTCACGCTGTAGGCGCCGCTGTAAGGCTGGGGAATGGTGGCGGAGATCGAGGCGATGTGAACCATCGAGCCGCCGCCAGCGGCGATCATCTGACGGCCGAAGGCCTGCGCGCACACCAGGTAGCCCGTGAGGTTGACCGAGAGCAGCAGGTTCCACTTGTCGACCGCAATGTCCATCAGCGCGTCGGCGTACAGAGAAGCCGCGTTGTTGACCAGCAGCGCGGCTGCCCCCCAAGCTCGCTCGACCTGCGTTGCAGCGGCCTGCACATTTTCTGCACTGGTCACATCGCAGGTGATCGTCAGGACCCGGCCTGTGTATTCGTCCAAGCCAGCGGCCAACTCCGCTAGTCGATGCGCATCCCGGTCAAGCAACGCCACGCGGGCGCCTGCGCCCAGGAGTTGCAACGCCAGTTCCGAGCCGATGCCGCCGCCGGCGCCCGTGACAACGCAGACCTGATTTGTCAAACCCAGCCAGCTACCACCTGCCTCTTGATGCGCCTTTGCCATTGCACACTCTGCCTTTCTTGAAATGGACCGCTATCTCGTGAGCAGCGAGTATGTATACATGAATGGCAAAAAGACTTGGTGAATACCCTGATACTGGTCATTTTGGGTCCACTATGTATACTTGTTACACGGCACAGGAGACACGAACATGAGAACGTTGGCGCAAGACGTGACTGAAACTCTTCGCAACTGGATCCTTCAGGGACAGATGCACGCAGGAGAGCGCCTGGAAGAAATTCCATTGGCGGAGAAGTTGGGTGTGTCGCGAACGCCGGTACGGAGTGCACTAAGCACGTTGACCGGCGAAGGTTTGATCGACCACCAACCTAAGCGCGGCTATCAGGTTCGGGGCTTCGACATGGAGGAGATCGCGGCCGCGTACGACGTTCGAGCCGTACTGGAGGGTCTAGCCTGCCGCAACGCAGCCAGTCACGGCTTGAACGATGAGCAATCGAAGCGATTACTCAGCGCTCTGGCGGACGGCGATCGCATCTTGGCGTGCGGCGAACTTCGTCCGGAAGACCATGAGCCCTATCAACAAATGAATGTGACCATCCACGATACGTTAGTTGAGGCGGCCGGCAATCCTTGGGTCACCCGCTTCGCAGAGCAAGCGCAAAACATTCCGTTCGCCTCGGATCGGATCATTCTCTGGGATGACCATGCGATCATCCTGCGTTCTCATGTTGATCACCATCGCATCGTTGAGGCGATCATGGCTCGTGATTCGGTTCGTGCCGAGCAGTTGATGCGCGAGCATGTTTACTACGCCGGGCTGATCCTGCGGCGCAACTATGAGAAATTGCTGAGCCAAGGCGCCGATGCACCCGGAGCGAAGCCACCCAGGCGCAGTGAAGCTTGAAAATCATCCGCGGCGATCACGAGCAAAGACTTTCCGGTATCAACAGCCTAAAGGCAGGTAGGAGTTGCAGATTGAGCGATTCCAAGTTTCGAACTTCGCGGCACGCAGTTCGGTTCACCCGGGTCCGGCCGCGGGCTCGCCGACATTTGATGACAAGGTCGGAACAACCGCGATCAGTCTCAAAGTTGCCTCTCAGCGCCTCGCCTTCAACGACCGCACATCGCCGAACTGTGCCACACGACGCAATGCCCAAGACAGCGCCCCGAACCTCCTACGCTGACACCGCGAGTGCGGCAACGACTGCGGAGCCCAAGGCCTCGTCGGAATCAACGTAGCGACTGCGTCGTTGCTCGTGTCGACCTCCACACATTTGGCCGACTTCACGAACGTGCCCCAGGAATTGACGGCTGCAAGTTCAAGCACCGGTTCGAAGAAGTTCGGACTGCCACGATGATCAGGCCGAATAGCCGCCGTCCACACTGACACTGGTGCCCGTCACGAAGGCCCGAAACTGGACCCTTCGCAATGGCGATGCGCACGAGGGCCTGGCCGAGACACGTCCGCGCTTGGTCCTCAATGACCCCGAGGCCATGTGTCAGGCCGCGGAGATGGCGCTGGGCGTTGCGCTGAAGGCGACTTCCGCTTCTCAAGCCGTGAATACCGGTTGAGTGCTCGTCTTGAACGACGGCTTCTGGACCGCGAGCACCAGTTCGTCGGCCGTGCCTGGGAGGCGACCTTCGGCGTGATCGCCCGGTTGGCCAAGGCCTGCTATCGGCGAGTTTGGCGAACAGGCAGTCCCGGCCAACTCCCGTCGGTCGCGCGTCTTGCCGTGATGGCCGGTCGCGAGATCCCAAGCGGACATTGACTGACGCGTCATCGCTTCCGATGACGCGTCGGCCACGCGACACACCTAATCTCATGCAGCAGCTCAGTCTGCGCGAGGAGCCCCTATGGAAGAGCGCACCGTCCGATGGCAAGTCTCGCTGAACCACCTGTCCGCCACGAAGGAATCGACCATGCTTGCCAACCTGGATCTCATCGACTGCACGGAACCGCCGAACATCACGGTGCCGCGTGGAGGAATGATCTGCCTCGACAACGTGCGCGGCATGAATCTGCGGGTCATGCGCGGACTGGTGTGGGTCACTCAAGATGGTGGCAGCGAAGACGTCAGTCTGAGCGCCGGCGAGTCGTTCTGCATCACTCGCAGCGGCCGGACGCTGGTGAACGCATGCCAATACACCCCGTTGACGCTGGTGATGCTTGAGCCGTCGGTCGCCATCGAGCCGAAGCTGATTGAGCGCCTGCGCCGGCTCTTCGCACCCATGAATGCAAACCACCGCGGCCGCCATCAAGGCCAACGCGGTGAAGTCGGGCAGCGCGAGCACCGGCCACAACCCGTTCGACTGTAGCTCTGGGAGATCGCCATGAAGTCAATCAGCGCAACTCGCGCGGGATGTTTGTCTGCATTGCGTTCGCCGCGTCCGACCCGGAGCCAACGCCGTTCGGGGACTGAAACGAGGCGTGCGGCGCGGAGCGAGACATGAACTGGTTGGGGGCAGCCCTGTTGCTGGCCGGCGTCGTGATTGTCGGTCCGGCCCGAGCCGATGGCGAGTGCCGCCCGCTCAAGCAGGTCGTCAAGGAAAGCTCGGAAGCCGGCTACGCCCGCTTTCTCTATGCGAACGAGATTGCCAACGAGGACAGATCCTCCAACCGGATCGCGACGCGCAGCGCAGGCGCGTCGCGTGTCCGGAAGGAGCTCGAGCGGATGGTTGAGGTCTCGCTCGACGCCGGGACGTTCGCCGAACAGGCGGTTGCCAACGGCGTCATCGATTCCGGCGGTGAGGAGCAATTCGTCGCCCAGGCTCGGCAACGGCTGTATGCGAGTCTGAAGCGCAACTACGCGGATGCGGCCTGGCTCGTGCTGATGGTCAACCCATCGACGAAGAAGGGCATCGTGCTGGTGCGGAAATATGAGTTTCCGCGTCAAGGGCTCGCTGGCGTCATGAATGGCGCCGACCAGGTCTGCATACGAGGCCGGCTCGATCAAGTGACTCGCTGGTCGGCCGAGCAGCCCGCGACGACGCTGATGCTGCTCGGTGGCCGCGAGCAGCCCGACTGCGGATTCGCTGTCGGTGTAGGCGTGAGCTGCTCAGGCCTCGGCAGCCAACTCGAGTTGGCTGCGTTGGACGGCGAATCGGTGTTCGCGACGGCAAGAAGCAGATCGGTGCTGTGGGTCTACACGCTCAATCCGCGGACCGGAAAAGGCCGGGCGCTACATGTGAACCCCAACGACGGCACAGCACTCCTGGACACCTGGCTATTCAATATCGACGCGCCACCGCCTTGATGCGCCGCCGGACGAATCGGTGCATCGCCTGCTTCAATGCACCTGGGTGTCCGCTCGAATTGGTGGCGTCGAGCGATGCAGGAGACTCAGCAGCTCGGCCTGCTTTGACGTTCCGGTCTTGGAGAAGATGCGCTGCAGGTGGGTGCGAATGGTCGGCTCGCTGATGCCAAGCATCTCTGCCGACTCGATCCCGCCCAGCCCTTGCGAAAGCGCCAGCAACACGCGCAGCTCGCCGCCGGTCAGCCCGTGCAGCCTGGCAAAGGCCTCGCCCGGCATGAGTGATGCCTGGACGGGGTCCTGCATGAACACGGCGACCGAGGCGGCGAAGGGTGCAAGGATGCCGCCGCGCTGACCGCTCTCGATCGGCAGCAAGGTCGCAACGTAGCCGCCTCCGACACCATCCGGAATTGCCACGGAGTGTTCGCTCCAGGGTGGCCCGGCGTCGTCGCGCGTCGCTGCGTCGATGTTCCTCGCGAGTGCCGCCCGGGCTGCGGGGTCGACGGCAAAAAGCCGGTTGTGGACGAGGCGAATCGAATGGCCGGCCCTGACGTGACGTTCGGCTGCAGCATTCATGTAGACGACGTGACCATCACGGGCTGTGAGGAAGACACCGGTGGCAAGTCCGTCCAGTGTCTTCTCGAGCATCTCCGACCTCAGGGCTCGGATGTCGAGCACATCGGAGATCGCGAGCGCCCGGCACACATGCGGAGATAGAAGCTTGAACAGCCGCACGTCATGCTGCTGGTAGTGCGGCCCCTTCTCGCTACGCGAGGCATGCAGGGAGGCCATGCGGCCGCCGGTTCGCAGCGCCGGAAACCAGATCATGTCCACCAGTCCGAACGGCTCCAGCACGTCGCGATAGAACCGGCTTTCAAGCAATTGTTGGGACTCGGTCGAGAGGGCGCTGACATCGCCGACATTCGAGACGATGTCTGCGACCGCCATCGGGCTTTCAGAGAACTGGCTGCCCAGCTTCTCCAGGAATTCAGGCTGGTATCCGAACACGAACAACTGGTCGTTCTGCACCTGCTTTAGATCATGAACGCAGATTCCGCCCGCCGTGCTTGCGCAGAGGTCCGCGATGCTTCGGCAGGTGGCCGGCCAGCGCTCAGGGTCAAGCGCGCAGTCGTAGATCGCGCCGATCAGGTCGGAAAGTTGTTGAGCGGGGATGCCCTCCAGGCCGATCACTTCGAATTCCTGTCCATGAGAAGGCCGCTTTATCGTGTGAAAGAGCCTGGACGGTATCAGCACAAGGCGATGTCCGCCAGAGATGGCAAGCCCTTTCATCATCTCTTCAGATGACGCCGCGTCGAGGGCAAACGCCTAGTCTCGCGCACCGGATTGTCCCGAAGGAAGGTGTCACCGATGTTCGACCGCACTGTCCGATGGCTGTACGCAGGCGCAAAGACAGCGTCCGTGCGCTTTTACGTGACGCTGATCGCCTGCATTCCTCTGGCGTTCATCTGGAACAGTCCCGCCGGGCATGTCCAGGCGGCAATGAAGCCTGCGCCGGCGAGAGGGACCGCCGCATCCACTCCCGCAGACCCCTCGAGATTCGATTCCCTGCGCAACGAAGCGGCGAGCGGAGACGAGCGCTCCAACCGCAAACTCGCCGGCGCCTTGCTGGACAGGTACGACCTGACTGGCAACTCGGATGACCTCTACGAGGCCATGGTTTGGGTCGATCGGCGGTGGGACAACTCCGGCGAGGCGGAGTTGGCTGCGCGCGTTATCGCGCAATACTGCGGGCAGCGCGTCATTCGTTGGCACCGGATCTGTGCTTTGGGGGAATGATCGCGCCCCTGCGCCGCATCCCGCTGTCTAAGCGCTTGGCGGCGCTTCCGCCCAGGGCACTTCTGGTGTCGGTGTTGACAACGGGAATCAAGGCGTGCTCGCTGCCGAATGAGGACCCGATGACCTACGACAACGTGATGGATACGGTCCACTCGATCGCTTACGAGCCGGATCAGCTGGCCGACCTGCTCGGACACCGGGTGGTGCTCGATCTCAGGCGGTTCGGTACGACCGCCGGCTACTACGTCGACGAGGCGCATGAGATCAGCTTCGGATGCCGCGACGAGGACCGCGAATTTCGGACTGGACGCCATGTGACCGCCAAGGTCGTCGACTTCAACGCCTTGCCAAGCGGCTTCACGACGATCACTCTCGACAAGTGCTCAGCGGACAAGGGCTAGTCGCCGCGCATGAAGAAATCAGCGGGCCGCGGGCTGGACCAAGCTCAGCATTTTTCTGGCAACAACCGGGACTCGTCTGTCCCAGCGGCTGAAAGCCTCCTTCTCGATCCCCATCATCCCGTCGCCTTCGTGTTCGACGTAGACCTTCACAACCTGCGAGCCTTCGCGCTAGCCGGTCGATGCTTTGAACCTCAAAGCCATCGCTACTTTGAAGTGCCTATTCAAGTGAACATTTGGGCTTCATCCTGGAATGGCCGGTCCTGGGCCGGAGGCGGCTGTCTGCCCATTGTGGTCTAGCGAGTGATCAGTGCTGCCCCGTGCCTGACCGAGGCGCCCTGCTCTGCCCTGCCCGCCCTGCTCTTTTTGGTGACTTCGGGGCCATGCTCGAGGAACTCGGTGGAGCCGAATCAACAACTTGCGCGCGCCGTCGTCAAAGTTAGGCCTTAAATTTGATGGAAATCCGGCCTAACTTTGAACGAACTCATTGAGTCCTCCAAGGTTGTCGCACTTGGTTACCCAGGAAAATCAACAGGTTGTGAGCGCCCCTTTCAAAGTTGTGCGGCCCGCTTTTTCAAAGTTTTTGGCCGTTGGGATCTGACATTCAACGACGGCTTCCGGTCAGGTTCGACGTCCGCTGTAAGCCCGCAATGGGCCCTGAACAGACGTTCGCCTGAGCCACAAGCGGAAGTTGCCCGCTCTGTGCCAGTCACTCGTGAACGTTGTTGTGCGATCCCCAACCCCAGCTCAGGCAGGAAAGGATGTCGCCTTCAAGACGTCCGCGAACACGCTGTATTGCGTACGGAAGGCCCGCGGGCTGTAGTCTTGGTAGTAGCCCGCCGTGACGACGACTACCAAATCGAGTTCGGGGACGATGCGGATCGCCTGGCCACCCCGGCCGAGCGCACCGATCCAACCTACGGTGCGCCCATGCGCTGCCGAGCGGCCAGTCCACCACAGATAGCCATAGCCCTGGTCATCCGTCGCTTGAACCAGGGGCGCGGTCGAACCATCGATCCACGCTTTGGACACGATCTGGCGACCATTCCACCGCCCGCCATCGAGGACGAGCTGCCCGATCCGGGCCATGTCGCGCGGGCGCAGGCGCAGCCCGCCGCCGGCGTCGGTGTCGCGGCCGAAGCGGTCCCACTGCTCGCCCGCGATGCCGAGTGGTGCAAGGAGGGTCGCCCGTGCGAATTCATCGAGTGGCTGCCCGGTCGCCTTGTGCATGATCGCCGAGACGAGGGCCAGCGCCCCGGTGCTGTAGAAGAACTGCTGCCCGGGCGGGGCGACGGCCGGGCGGCTGAGCACGTAGCGGCAGGCATCACCCGAAAGGTACATGCGCATCTCGTCGTTGGCGGTGCCGGTCGCCGGTGTCGCTTCGATCCATTGGAGACCCATCGTCATGCCGAGCGCATGGCGCAGGAGGAGGCTATCCCTCTCCGGCGTGCGCATGTCTGCCAACTCTGGAAAGAAACCGAGGATCGGCTCGTCGACGCCGTGTATCAGGCCCCGGTCGATCGCGATGCCGACGGCCAGCGACGCGACGCTCTTCGAGACTGATTTCTGCGCGTGGAGCGTGTAGGCGTCGAAAGCGACGTTCGCGACTCGGGTGCCAAAAAAGCTGAGCGGGACTTCGTCCTTGCCCGCGAAGTAGCGCTCGAACACCAGGCTACCGCGATGAACGACGAGGACGGAATGGATGTTGGCGCCCGATCCCACGAGCTGGTCCGTCATCGTCCGCAAGGCACCGCTATCGACCAGCCTGTCGCCATCGGCGGCCGGCACCGCCCAGCCGTCGTCGCGGGTCTGCTGCGTTGCGCAACCCGATATGGAGGCGGCGGACCCGGCGAGTGGCCCCAGTACCGTGCCTCCGAGGAGCGAGGTGAACCTGCGTCGTCTCAAGGTCGTTCCCTGGATGCGTTCACGAATGTCGGCTATTGGGCCGGATTCTGCCTCAGCGCTGAGTGACTGCTTCTGGCCGTCAGAAGGCAGTGGCAATGCGGGCCTCGCTTGAACTACAAAGCATTCTGCGACAGGCAACGCGCTGCGGATGGGCCACGGATAGCTGCGCACGCTCAACTCCGTGACCAGCCATCGCGGCACTCGTCCTTGCCATTTCGGTAACGGTCTTTGCGGTCAGGGCCTTCCGCCTTGAGATAGACCTCCACGCGTCCTGCCCACGGGAAATATGGTTGAGTCGCCCCCTTGGCCTCGCTAACAGCGCGACCTTCTGGAACCCCAAGTTGGCGCAGTAGCTGCCGCACATAAGCAGCGCGAGCTTCTGAGAGCTCAAGCCGCGCTCGGGAAGAGTCTCCTTCGGATGGGTCCGCATGACCGGTGACAAAGGCAAACTCAAAGCCGCACCAGGAACGGGCCAGGTCGACGGCGGCCGCGAGTCGGCTTCGAGACTCAGCATCCAGAGCAACTGCGTGCCGTTCGAAATCGAGTTGAAGTGTGCTGTCCGCGTAGGTTGACATTGATGCGCACGTCAAGTGGTGTGCTGCAAGAAAGATGGCAATTGCGGCCCATCGGCCGCCTTGTCGGCGCGGCGCATTGAGCACCATGGCCCGGCCCGTTGTCGACGGTATGGGCACACACTTTGTCGAGCATGGACGGCTTTCGGCTGACACGTCGTAATCCCGGTGAAACCTAGGCAGGCAGGTTAATTTCATTCGCGCTGAGCCGTAGATGGGAAGGTCCGCGATTGGTTGCGGATTGTTGACCGCCGGTCGGTCAGTGCGCACACGCTCACGATGGCTTCGTTGTGAGCCGACGACGAAGGTCTGCTCCTGGCC
The DNA here is from genome assembly GCF_056394705.1 of Variovorax sp. 10N420. Classification (NCBI taxonomy): domain Bacteria; kingdom Pseudomonadati; phylum Pseudomonadota; class Betaproteobacteria; order Burkholderiales; family Comamonadaceae; genus Variovorax; species Variovorax sp. 10N420. The sequence goes on from NZ_JBFTIJ010000010.1 coordinate 100,367, forward strand.
GGCTAAGGCAGTTGGCCGACTTTATCTGGCCAGGGCCATGACGGTCATTCGGGGTGTGCCTCGGAGGCGGTGTTTGAGTCTTTCTTGGCACAACAGCGCTTCATGCCTCATTTGCCGAGAGGCGGTATCGGAATCATCCCTGGGAAGACATACGCCTGCAACATGGCGATCACCCCGATCACCGCGGCCCCGGCAATCGAATGCCAGAGCACAGTCCGGAAGATCGGGCCCAGCGCGTACGACCGCTCCTTCGGGTCGTCATAGCAGGCGGCGCACGCCACCATGATGGATTGAGCGTCGATCATCTTGCCCATCACGCCGCCGGTCGAGTTCGTGGCCACGATCAGGATCGGATTGAGGTTGAGTTGCTGCGCGGTGATGCGCTGCAAGCTGCCGAACAGCGCGTTGGACGCCGTGTCAGAGCCCGTCAGGAAGACACCGAGCCAGCCCAGGTACGCGGCAAAGAATGGGTAGAAGAATCCGGCGCCGGTGAACGCGAGGCCGAGGACCGCGTCGGTGCCTGAGTAGCGGGTCAAGAAGCCGAGGCCCAGCACCTGGGCGATGACCAGCACCGGGATCTTCATCCGGTGCATGGTCTGCAGGAAGGCGTCCTTCCACTGGGTTGCATTCAGCTTGAGGACGAGCCCGGAAAGGAGTGCCGCCACGAAAACGCCCGTGCCTGCGGCGGACAGCCAATTGATCGTGAATCGCGCTGCTTCGGGCTTCGCGTTGACCGGCGCCACCGGCGGCATCCGCTGGACCAGATTGTGCAGCGAGGGCATGTCCCAGACGGGCAGCGACAGGGTACCGCCGAACGTCGAGCCGAGCAGCGTCGTGGTGAATGTGATCCCGGAGAACAGGTTATTGAGGAACGTCTTGAACTCCGGTATGCCCCACAGCGCGCAACAGGCGATCAGGATCACCCACGGCAGCCACGCATAGGCGGTTTCGGCGGCCGTGTACTTGTATTTCCATTCGGTGCTGTCCGTCGTCGCAGTCGCGATGTTCTTGCCGGCCTGGGCCAGCGCCTCGCGCTCGGATCTGAGCAGGAAGCGCGTCTTCGGGTGCCAGACGAAGCGCAGGAACAGCGCTGTGCAGATCACCGAGAACACGCCCGACACCACGTCGGTCATCAGGTGCAGCGCGTTGGTCCCGGATGCGTAGAACTGCATCAGCGCGAACGATCCGCCGGCGCACAACGTCGCCGGCCAGACTTCGAAGACTTCCCTCCAGGTCCCGCCTTCCATCTTCACGAACGTCGCGACCAGCCAGAAGGGCACCAGGACCGAGACGAATGGCAGCTGGTGGCCCGCCATCGAGGACAGTGTGAGCTGATCGAGGCCACTCACGGCCGCCAGCGTGATGATCGGCGTGCCGATCGCGCCCCATGCGACCGGCGCGGTATTGGCGAGCAGGTTCAGCACGGCGGACTGGAACGGCTTGAAGCCCAGGCCCACCATCACGGCGCCGGCGATTGCTACCGGCGTCCCAAATCCGGAGGTGCCCTCGATGATCGCGCCGAACGAGAAGGCGATCAGCACGCACTGCAGCCGCCGGTCGAACGAGATGTGGACGATCGATTCCTTCACGATTTCAAATTGGCCGGCAACGACGCTCATCGTGTACAGGAACATCGCGGCCAGAACGATCCAGATGATTCCCAGGAACCCCGAGAGGGAGCCGAGCGCGAAGGCCGATACGGCCGACGTGACCGGCATCCTGAAGACCAGGCAGGACACAAGGAACGCGGCGATGACGCCAAAAAATGCCGCGTAGGGCGCGGAGATGCCCAGGTGCACATTGCCCTGCGCATCGCGGTGGCGGTGCAAGGCAATGAAGTAGAGCAGCGTCAGGATCGGGACGGCCGCTACGACTGTGGAAAGGAACGCATTTCCCAATGGGTCATAGGTCTGCTGGAACATGGCTTCCCCTCTTCTCTCAGGCGCTCCGTGAAGGTATTTGAGCTTCGGACGTCGGAACAGGCGCCGACGAGGCCCTAGATATCGACAAAGTCAGAACCGCCGTTGAGGCGTTTCGTGCGCCAGGTCAATGAAAGCGCGTGAGCGGCCGGAAAGCGATGCGATTGCGCTCCCACCGTCCTCGTGCTCCCCGCTCAGGGCGATCCGGCATTTGTGATCGCCCTTCCACCGAAGATCCGCGTGCCCCGAGATGACCCCGTCAAGAGTCGAACCGTTGAGCTCAACCAAGACATTCCAGCCGTCGTACTCGAACCGATGCACTGCAGAGTTGGTCATCGCCAGGGTCCTCCAAGTAGTGCTACCGCTCCCTCGATAAAAACTAGCCCGCGTACTCCCGGCCAACAAGCCCACGGCCAATCCACAGTACGCCACGATGGGCCCGTCGAGCGCCCTCAGGCGACCGTCCTTGCGGCAATCCACCGTGATGAATTCGCCGTGGACAGCCGCAAGCACGCCAATGGCTTCAAGGACATAGGCACTTCGCAAATAGGCACGGTTTTCCCTGACACGATCAAACACGCAGACGGGACGCAGCCTGCGATTGACGATCGCATGCATGGCCGTGTACCGGAACTGCGTTCGATCGTTCAGAAGTTCGAGCGCCGCCGAAAGACCCCGCTGTGCCAGGCACGCCGTGAACACCAACAACTGCTCCTCGAAAGGGAGGTCGACGGATGACACGCTGGGCCTCGAATTGTTCTGATTGTCCAGAGGGGCGAGACTTTCAGTATAGATAGGCAATCTATCAAAATGCTACTTTTTTCTGAACGCCATCAATTCGTCGCGCGCGTGTTCCGACGGCGCCGGTTCGAAGCTGACCAGTGACTGACGGCGCCAGCCGGCGGCCCTCTCCCATCACGTCAGTGGTGCATTTTCCGATTCGCAATTCCGGCGATCATGGCCTGCAGATTGAAAGGGAAGCATGCCCGGCCGGGCGCTACCTACGCGGAGTTGCGTGGCGGCCAAGCTGCGAACTTCGGTTGCCGGTCCTCAACTGGACGGCGCGGTTCAATGACCGGTTCTGGCGCATTCTGCCCGCCGACCCGAGGTGCAAATGGCTCGTCGATGTCGAGTCGCTCTGCCATCAGCAGTGCGAACAAGCGTTCAAACGAGCCGCCCTCTCTGTCTGCGACCGACATCATCGATGGCGGGATATTGAGTCCGAGCCGCGTTGGAAACAAGCTGCCCAAGACGCTGATCCGGAAAGCGTTTCCAGAGCTCGCCAAGCAATTCGAGCATTTCAGGGATTCGAGCGGGGTCGCGCATGAAACGTCCTACGGAACAAACGCGGCCGGAGCGGTGAGCTCGGCAGAGAGTTTCTTCTTCGGATCTTTTGCCCTTGTGTAGTTAAACGGCGGATATTCAAAATGGTTTTCGTAGTACCACCAGAGCAGTTGATTTTCTGCCTCGAGCAACGTTTTTCCGAAGACTGAGTAGTCATTACAAACGGAGAGGCGAATGGGTCCATACAGTTCGATCGCGTGGGCGTTGCGTTTGATGGTGGCGTGCTTCCCAGCCCACTGTTCATAACGACGCTGGAAAGTTGTACCCGTTTGACCAATGTAGAGAATGTCGCTCTCCTTGACCAACCGGTTTACCTTCTTCGCGGACCGAAAGAGGTAGACGACCTTCTCGGGCTCCGTTGCTGACGCCTCTGCGCGCCTGCGGCGCTGCACTCCTGGTTGCCTCCCGGGGGGACGGCCTTTCAAGCCCTCCCCCGCCGCGCGGCAGTTTCGGTTGCGCGTGGCCGATACCAGAGCATGCGTCGCGGTAACAACGGGCCAAGCTGGTCATCCTGCGAGCAGCAGGCTTCACGCGTTACATGGAACTACTGTGTCGCACGACAGGCGGGGCCGGCGTGATGGCTTAGCGTCACTGCCAATGGCGGGCAGTTGTACTGCGAGAGACAATCCGCACATGACTTCGACCGCAGCGGACAGCACCTCCACCTTCACCATCGAGCGTTTCGACGTTTTCGTGTTCCGGGCACCAGCCGACCCGCCGGTGCAGACCTCTTTTGGAGTGATGCGCGATCGTCCCGCGGTGCTGGTGCGCCTGACCGACACCGAGGGCGCCGAGGGCTGGGGTGAGATCTGGTGCAACTTTCCGACCGTGGGCGCGGAGCATCGGGCGCGCATGGCGCTCGCGTATTGCCGCCCGGCAGTGATGGGCCGCGCGTGGTCGCATCCGCGCGAATGCTTCGACGAACTGACGCGCCGCTTCGCCGTACTGGCATTGCAGACCGGCGAACACGGCACGCTCAACCAGATCGTCGCGGGCGTCGACACCGCGCTGTGGGACCTCTACGCACGCCGCAAGGGCAGACCGCTGTGGCAGGTGCTCGGCGGCGTCGAGCCCCAGCCGGTGCAGGTCTATGCCTCCGGCCTCAATCCCACCGATCCCGAATTGCTCGCTCTGCAGAAGCGCGAAGAAGGCTATCGGGCATTCAAGCTCAAGGTCGGATTTGGCGCCGAGCGCGATCTCGCCAACCTGCGCACGCTGCGGGACGCGCTGGGCGACGATGCGACGCTGATGGTCGATGCCAATCAGGCGTGGGATTTCGACGAAGCGTGCAAGGCCGGCGAGCGCATGGAAGATTTCGACCTGCTGTGGCTCGAAGAGCCGCTGCGTGCCGACCAGCCCGCCCATCGCTGGAAAGAGCTGGCCGAGCGCCAGTCGCTCACCCTGGCGGGCGGCGAGAACCTCGCCGGCTTCGCGCAGTTCCGCGAATTCATCGCGGCCGAAGGCATGGCGATCATCCAGCCCGATCTGGGCAAATGGGGCGGCTTCAGCGGCTGCCTCGAAGTGGCGAAGCTCACTCTCGCCGCCGAGAAGTGGTACTGCCCGCACTGGCTGGGCGGCGGCATCGGGCTTGTCGCGTCGATGCATCTGAAGACTGCTGTCGGCGGGCCAGGCTATGTCGAAGTCGATTCGAATCCGAACCCGCTGCGGGAACTGCTCGCGGTCCCCAACTTCACGGTCAACGACGGCTGGGTGCAACTGTCGAACGAACCCGGGCTGGGCGTCGTGCCGGACCTCGCGGCATGCAGGGACTTCCTGGTCGAACTGCCGCTCGTCGGTTTGTAGGGTCGTCGAGTTTGAGTCGGGATTGAGAATGGGACGGCTGCCGGGCCATCAATAGATCGGAGGCTCCGGCGTCGGTGCGTTGCCTGCGAGACTCAGGAAGTCGCAACCCAGGTGCGCCTGCGTCACCTCGTGCTGGAAGATCTTCGTGTAGCCGCGCACATAGGCTGGCGCGGGCGGCTTCCATTGCATGCGCCGCTCGGCCAATTCTTCATCGGACACCAGCATGTCGAGGCTGCGGGCACCGATGTCCAGACGCACCATGTCGCCGGTCTTCAGCAAAGCCAGCGGCCCGCCGATCGCGGACTCGGGCGACACATGCAGCACGCAAGTGCCGTAGTGCGTACCGCTCATGCGCGAATCCGAGATGCGCACCATGTCGCGCACGCCTTCGCGAAGCAGCTTCTTCGGGATCGGCAGGTTGCCCCACTCTGGCATGCCTGGGCCGCCCACCGGACCGCCATTGCGCAGCACGAGCACGGTCGACGCATCGGCGTCGATGTTCTCGTCGGCCATCGCCGCCAGCATCTCGGCGTTGGAGTCGAACACCAGCGCGCGACCCGTGTGCCGCAGCAACTCGGGCGTCGCGGCAGAAGGCTTGATGACCGCGCCATCCGGGCACAGGTTGCCACGAAGCACGGCAAGTGCGATCCCGGCTTCGGGGCACTCGGGCGTGCCCTGCTTGAGGGGCGTCGCCGGGTCGAGGATGGTTCCATCGTCGTTCGAAGGCCAACCGGCGATGTCTTCCCCGAGCGTGCGGCCGGTGACGGTGCGCGCCGAGAGATCGAGATGCGCAGCGATCTTGTTGAGCACCGCGGGCAGACCGCCTGCGTAATGAAAGTCTTCCATCAGCTTTTCGCCCGACGGATAGAGGTTGGCAATGACCGGAACGCGCCGCGCGATGGCGTCTAGTTCGTCGATGCCCAGGTGGATGCCCGCGCGCCCCGCCATCGCCGGCAGATGCACCGCGGCGTTGGTCGACCCGCCGAGTGCCATGTAGGCCGCCACTGCATTGAGGAACGAAGCCTTGCTCACGATGCGCGAAGGCTTGAGGTCTTCCCATACCATGGCGACGATGCGCTCTCCGCAACGCCACGACATGCGGCTGTGCTCCGAATCGACGGCCGGGATGCTCATTGCACCCGGCAAGGTCAGGCCCAAGGCTTCGGCGATGGCCGTCATGGTGCTGGCCGTGCCCATGGTGTTGCAGGTGCCCGGCGTGCGCGTCATGCGCGCTTCCAGGTTCACCCACTCTTCCTTGCCAACGTTGCCGATGGTGTATTCAGCCCAGAACTTCTTGGTATGGGTGCCCGCACCCACCGCCTGGCCCTTGTAACGGTCGTTCATCATCGGCCCGGCGGGCAGGAAAATGGCGGGGATATCCATCGACAGCGCACCCATGATGAGCCCCGGCGTGGTCTTGTCGCAGCCGCCCATGAGCACCGCGCCATCGATCGGCAAGCTGCGCAGCAGCTCTTCGCACTCGATGGCAAGCAGGTTGCGATAGATCATCGTGGTCGGCTTGACCATCACTTCGCCCAGGCTCAAGGCCGGCAGTTCGAGCGGATAGCCGCCGGCCTGCAACACGCCGCGCTTGACGGCCTCGGCACGCTCGCGCAAGTGCGCATGGCATGGCGAGAGTTCGCTCCAGGTGTTGATGATGCCGATGACCGGCCGCCCCATGAACTCCTCGCGCGCGAGCCCTTGCTGCTGCATGCGCTGGCGGTGTGCGAATCCGCGAATATCGTCGCTCGCGAACCAGCGTTGGCTGCGCAGGTCCTGGAGGGTCTTCGCGCGGGTGGCTTCGGTCGACATGCGTTGTGTTCTCTGGGGGTTGCTTCAGTAGGTTGCGGGCGCTGGCGCGGCATTCGGTGCGCTGCGCTGCTTGAATCGCGCGGCCACGTCGTCCGCGCTCTTGCGCAGCAGCACCTGGTCGTTGGCGACGGCCACGAACAGTGCGCCCAAATTAAGCAACTCCTGCGCGCGCGGCTCGTCGTTCATGAGAATACCCGGCGCCTTTCCGCACGCCAGGATGCGCGCGATGGCCTTGTCGATGGCTGCGCGCACAGTCGGGTGGTTGACCTGCCCCGCGACGCCCATGCTCGCCGACAGGTCGCCCGGGCCGATGAACACGCCATCGACACCATCGACATTCGCAATGTCTTCCAGATGCTCGAGCGCTTCGGCCGTCTCGACCTGCACCAGCACGCAAAGCTCGTTCGCGGCGTTGGCGACGTAGCCCGCGTCGCGGCCGAACTTCGACGCGCGCACCGTGCCGCCCATGCCGCGGATGCCGCTGGGCGGATAGCGCGTTGCAGCCACTGCCGCCTCGGCTTCGGCGCGGTTCTGCACGAAAGGAAGCAGCAGCGTCTGCGCGCCGATGTCGAGGTATTGCTTGATCAGGACCGGGTCATTCCACGGCGGCCGCACGACCGCCGAAGTCGGCCGGTCGCGCTCGGCCTGCACTGCCTGCAACTGCCGCAGCATGGTCGTCGGATCGCCGGGCGTGTGTTCGGCGTCCAGCAGGATCCAATCGAAGCCGGCACCCGCGAGCAGTTCGGAGATGTAGGGGTCCGGCAGCGTCGACCAGATGCCGATCTGAGGGATGTTCGCCGCAAGGGCGTGCTTGAATGCGTTGCGTGTGGGCATGGACTTCAATTCGGGTTGTTCATTGGCTGCCGCGCCAGAAGGCGATCTGCGCGGCGACCTGGTGATCGATCATGGGCTTGCCGCCGACGACTTGCAGCCCGCGCGCACTGCATGCGGCCATGAGTTCGGTGTCGCGCGCGGCGATGATGTCGAACAGCGCCGCATCCGCGGGCAGCAGCGTCGGGTCGAACGGCATCGGGTCGCCCGCATGCAGGCCCAGAGAGGTCGCGTTGACTGCAAGGCCCGCGCTGCTCAGGCTCTCGGCACGTGTGTCGATGCGGACATCCGGAAAGGCCTTCCGCACTTCGGAAGCGAGATGCTCCGCGCGCTCGGGCTCTCGATTGATCACATGCAGTTCTCGCACACCGGCTGCCGCCAATGCAAATGCAATGGCCGTCCCGGCACCGCCCGCGCCGACCAGCACCGCGGGCCGATCCGTCCACAGGATGCCGTTGGCACGCGCGGCCTCGACGAAGCCGACGCCGTCGAAACTCTCGCCCGACCATTGGCCGTCGGCGTCGATCCGCATGGTGTTGACCACGCCCGTGCGCCGGGCCTCCGGCCCGTGCCGTACGCACAATGCATGCGCTGCGGCCTTGTGCGGAATCGTGAGATTGAGCCCCTGGAGATTGCCGACGCGCGCAAGTTGCGCCACCGTGGCTGCGAAGTCATCCGGATGCACGCCCATCGGCACGAGGCACCAATCGAGCCCCGCCGCCGCAAAGGCCGGGTTGTAGATGCGCGGTGCGCGCACATGGTCGACCGGATGCGCAAGGATCGGAACGAGGCGCGTCGCGCCGCTGAGCGATGCGGGAACCATGGCGTCAACCCTTCACAGCGCCGGCCGTCAAGCCGCTCACGAGGTAGCGCCGCACCAGCATCGAGAAGACGAGCACAGGCGCCATGACCAGCGACCCGCCTGCCGCGATCTTTCCCCACTCCCATCCTTCGTAGTTCATGAAGTTCACGACCGCGACGGGCGCGGTGCGCGCGTCGGTTCGCGTGAGGATGAGCGCGAAGAAGAAGTCGTTCCAGGCATACAGGAAGCACAGGATGGCCGTGGCCGCAATGCCCGCCGTGGCCATCGGCATCACGATTTCGAGGAACACGGTGCCGAAGCCCGCGCCGTCCATCAACGCCGCCTCTTCGAGCGATGCGGGCACGGCGTCGAAGAAGGGTTGCATCATCCAGATGACCAGCGGCAGGTTGAAGGTCATGTAGATCATGATCAGCCCCGTGCGCGTGTCCAGCAGCCCCAACCAGCGATAGGCAAGGAAGAACGGGATCGTGAAAGCGATCGGCGGCGCCATGCGCGTGAGCAGGATGCCCAGCCCGAGCCCGAAGCGTCCGCGCCCGGTCCAGCGAGAGAGCGCATAGGCCGCCGGTATGCCGAAGATCAGCGCAAGCAGTGTCGAAACGATGCTCGTGATCAGGCTGTTGACGAAAGATTCCGGAAATCCCGCCTGCCAGAGTCCCACGTAGTGTTCGAGCGTCGGCATGAAGATCACGCGCGGCGGAAACTCCAGGATCATCGGCGTCGGCTTGAACGACATCTGCAGCAGCCACAGGAAAGGCAGCAGCATGACAAACAGGATCAGCGGCACGGCCCAGCGCGCGACGGGCCAGCGTTTGCGCCAGGGCGATTTGTGCAATGAAGTCGTCGTCATTCCGCCGCCCCCGCATTGCGGCTCAGGCGCATCGCACCCCAGCTGATCAGCACCGTCGCGGCCAGCAGCACCACGGTGATGGCACTCGAATACCCGAGTTCGCCGAAATTGAATGCCACGAGATACGCGTAGTAGTTGGTCACCTCGGTCACCGAGCCCGGTCCGCCGCCGGTCAACAGAAAGATCAGGGGAAACGCCTTGATGCTGTCGATGAGCCGGAAGAGCGTGCACACCAGCAGCACCGGCGCGATGTAGGGCAACACGATGTGGCCGAACACCCGCCAGGCGTCGGCGCCATCCATGCGCGCCGCTTCGACGTATTCAGCGGGCAGCGTCTGCAGTGCGGCCAGCACCATCAGGAAGGTAAAGGGCGCCCATTCCCATGTGTCGGCAATGACGATCGACCACAGCGCGAAGTCGACGTGCGTGGTGAGCGCGGGCAAGGCGATGCCGAGCGCGTGCGCGGCTTGATAGATCGGGCTGATGTCGGGCGTGTAGACCAGCTTCCAGATCACCGCCACCACGATCGGAGGCAGCACCATCGGGATCACGAAAAGATGCCGCAGCGATTTCCAGCGTTCCTGGCCCGAATGCACCAGCAGCGCGAGCCCGGTGCCCAGCAGCACCTGCAAGACCACCGTGTAGAGCGACAACCGCGCCTGCACGGCCAGCGAGCCGACGAAGCGCTCGTCGCCGCCCAGCAGTTTGTAGTTGCGCAGCGGGTCCGAGAAATCGCCAAGCGAGCCGGGATTGACCAGCGCGCCCGGCGTGAGACTCGTGACGAGCAGGAACAGCGTCGGCAGCCCCGCCACGATCAACAGAAAGATGAGGCTGGGCGCAATCGCCATCCGCGTGAAGCGGCGGCGCTGCAGGTCGTAAGACTGCCCGATCATGTGATCAAGCCGGCGTTCACACCTTCGCGCCCGAGCGACGCAGCGCCGAGACGGCGGATTCCTGCGCCGCCTTCATCGAGTCGGCCGCACTCTGCTGCCCCGAGACCACGCGTTCGACCGCCTTGTTGACCACATCGCCGACGAGCGGGAATTCCTTGACCGTGCGATAGGCCATGTAGTTGTGCGTCTTGCCCGGCTGCTCCAGCACTTCGAGATAGAGCTTGCCGAGGTCTTGCCCGTTGATGGTGTTGATGCGCTTGTACTCCGCGCTCTCGATGATCGAGCGGCGGCAGACGGAAGGATGGCCGGTGTCCTTCACGATGCGGGCGGTGAGCTCGGGGCTCAACGTCCACTTGATGAACTCCCAGGCGGCTTCCTTGTTCTTCGCGTTCTTCGGAATGCCGAGGCCCTGGCTGTTCGATGCGGGGTAGTCGCCCTTGGGGCCGGCGGGCATGCGCATGACGCGCGCCGTGTCCTTCACCTTGCTGTCGGGCGCAGTCAGCATCGCGCTCACCCATGAACTCGAATGGATGAAGATGTTCGAGCGCCCGCTGATCAGCGCCGCACGCGCTTGGTCTTCGGTGTAGCCGAGCACGCCCTGCGGACTGTATTTGGACAGCAGCTTCGAATAGAACTCCGTCGCCTGGATGGAGGCGGCCGAGTCGAGCGCGGGCGTGATGTCGGTTGGTGGTTTGACGAAAAGGTCGCCGCCGTAGCCCTGGATGTACGGCGGCAGGAACCAGTGATGCAGATTCGAGCTGACGAAGCCTGTGACGCCGTCCTGACCGTTGATGGCTTCGGCCACCTTCATGAGTTCGTCGAAAGTGCGAGGTGCTTCCACGCCGCGCTTCTTCATGAGGTCAGTGCGGCTGACGCCCATCAGCATCGCCCCGCCCTCCCACGCGAAACCGTAGGCCTTGCCGGCCTTGTCGAGATACGGCAGCTGCGCGCCTTTCACGAAGTCGTCAGGGTTCCAGTTCGCCGGCGTGTGCTTGGGGTCCGTGGCGAAGTCGCTCAGGTTGGCGAGCAGGCCCGCGGCAACCCAGCGTGCGGCCAGGATGAAGGTGACGTTGCAGAAATCCCAGGCGTTGCCGCCCGACGACAGCTCCAGGTCGGCCTGCTGGTTGTAGACCGGGAAGGCCGACAACTGCAGATCGACCGTCATGCCCGTCTGCTGCTCGAATTCGGGGATGTACTTGCGCAGGATGTTGAAGAAGCCGTGCTGGTAGGCCGCACCGCGCAGCTTGACGCCGGCAAAGGGCTTGGCCTGCGCGATGGCCGGAAACGCCAGCAGGCTGCCTGCGCCGACCGCCGCACTGGCGGCCGCGGCCTTCAGGAGGCTGCGGCGTTTCGGGTCGATGTCGAGAGAGTGCGGGAGGCTCATGGTCGTTTCTCTTTCTTCCGGTTCATCCGTGTGTCGGCTGTGTGGTCGGCTGATGGAGAATATGACAGACAAATAAATTGATCTTTCTCATGGTAAACCCGGCAGTTAGGGCTGTTTCAGGTCGGATAACCTTATTTTTGAAAACAATATGTCCGACGATAAACAAAAACATGAAGCGCCGAGCGCTGCCCTGCGGCGCGGCCCGATGGCTGTGACCGAGACCCTCGCGAGTCGCGTCATCGCCGGCGAATGGGGAGACGGATCACCGCTGCCGACCGAGATGGAGCTGGCCGATGAGCTCGGCGTCGCGCGCACGTCGGTACGCGAGGCGCTCACCCGTCTCAAGGCCAAGGGCCTGATCGCGTCGCGCCAGAAGGCCGGCACGCGCGTGCTGCCGCGCACGCAATGGAACATGCTCGATGAAGACGTGCTGCGCTGGGCGTGGTCCGGCAACGACCGCGTGCAGATGGCGCAGCACCTGATGCAACTGCGGCGCATCGTCGAGCCGGCGGCCTGCGAGATCGCAGCGGCATCGGCGCCCGATTCGGCCATTGCCGCCATAGAGCGCGCCTACCGCATGATGGACGCGGCCGGCATGGACGCGGTCGCCTATGCCGGCCCAGACCTCGAGTTTCATCACGCGATCCTGGCGGCGACTGGCAATCCGTTCCTCGTCGCCTTCGGTGCAACCATCCAGGCCGCGCTGCGAACCTCGTTCGAGCTCTCCACACGCCAGCCCGGCGCGCCTCGCAAGAGCTTGCCGCTGCATCGCGAGGTGCTCGACCAGATCTGGGCGCGCAAGCCGGCCGCCGCCCGCCGCGCGATGGAAGAGCTGCTCGGTCTCACTGAAACGAACATCCAGCGCGGCGTGGCGAAATCCGCCGCCGCGCCATCGACCTGACTTCCGATCTCCAATCTCCAATCTCCAATCTCCAATCTCCAATCTTTGACCTCCGACCTCCAGGGACGCCCCACATGGCAGACATTCAACTGAAATCCATCAGCAAGCGCTTCGGCGACGTCGAAGTCATTCCGGGCCTCGATCTCACGATGCCCGACGGGCAGGTGACGGTGCTGCTCGGCCCATCGGGCTGCGGCAAGTCCACGTTGCTGCGGATGATCGCGGGGCTCGAAACACCCAGTGGCGGTGAAGTGATCATTGGCGGTCGCGTGATGAACGACGTGCCGCCCGCCGAACGCGGCTGCGCGCTGGTGTTCCAGAACTACGCGCTCTATCCGCACAAGACGGTGCGACAGAACCTTGCGTTTCCGTTGCGCATGGCCAAGGTCGACGCCGCGCGGCAGCAGCAGAGCGTCGATGAAATCGCCCGCACGCTCGAACTCACGGCGCTGCTCGACCGCTACCCGCGCCAACTGTCCGGCGGCCAGCGCCAGCGTGTCGCCATGGGCCGCGCGATGATCCGCCAGCCCGAAGTCTTTCTCTACGACGAGCCGCTGTCGAACCTCGACCTCGAATTGCGCGTGAAACTGCGGCTGGAGATTGCGCGCATGCAGCGCTCGCTCAAAGCCACCGCGGTGTATGTGACGCACGACCAGACGGAAGCGATGACGCTCGCCGACCAGATCGTGGTGCTGCGCAAGGGCCACATCGAACAGGTGGGCTCTCCGCTTGCGCTCTATCGCTCGCCGGCCAATCTCTTCGTGGCGGGCTTCATTGGCACGCCGCGCATGAATCTCTTCAACGTCGATGCAACGGAGACCGACAGCGAAGGCACGCGCCTGCGGATCGGCGACATGACCCTTCGCGTCCCGCAGCGGCTTCAGGGCGACGTCAGCACGTTCGGCTTCAGGGCCGAGCAGGTGCGCATCGGTACGCCGCTGCCTGGCCAGGTCGCGCTCGAACTCGCTGATTGCGAAACACTGGCGGTGGAACAACTGGGCGATCGCGCCTTCTGCTACTTGCGGTCGCCGATCGGCGAACTCGTGCTACTGACGCCCGGCGCCGATACCGAACTGCCCCGCACCCTGCATCTCGCGCTAGCGCCGGAAGCGCTGCATTTCTTCGATGCGAACGAAGCCGCACTGAAGCGTGCCGCACCGGCAATGGCCATGGCCATGGCCTGAACGCCACTCAAGCCGGCGGGCTTTCGCCGTGCAGCCGGACGATCAGCGACCGCAGCCATGTGATGGCTGGGTCCTTGTGATAACGGCCATGCCAGAACAAGCTGATCGCAATCTCCGGCAGCTTGGCGGGATTGCGGACGTATGACAGGCCGAAGGGCTCCACCAGCGCCTGCGCGAGGCGTTCGGGCACCGTCGCAACCAGGTCGGAGTCATGCAGGATGTGCCCGACCGCGACGTAATGCGGCACCGTGAGCACGACCTTGCGTGCGATGTTCCTGCGCCTCAGGAGTTCGTCGGCCTGCCCATGGCCGGTCCCTTCCGAGATCACCACGACATGATCGGCCGCTGAAAATTCGCCGAGGGAAATGGAGCGCTTGTCGAGCGCGTGACCGCGCCGGAACATGCAGACATAGTGCTGCTTGAACAGCCGACGCTGGAAGTAGCCGGCCCTGAGTTGCGGCAGCAATCCGATCGCGAGGCTGACGTGCCCTGCTTCCATCTCGTCCTGCAAGTTCACTGCCGCGTTGCGCACGGTGCTCAGCGAGACGCCCGGCGCCACGCGCGACAGCTCCTTCATCAGCTTGGGGAGAAAGTAGATCTCTCCGATGTCGGTCATGCCGACCGTGAAAGCGCGCGTCGAAGTGGCGGGGTCGAAGCTCGCGCGCTGATTGATGGCCGCGTGAATCACCTGCAGCGCACGCGCCGTGGGCTCCGCGAGCTGTTGGGCAAAAGGCGTGGGCTCCATGCCCTTGGGCGTGCGCAGAAAGAGCGGGTCGTCGGTGAGCTTGCGCAGCCGCGCCAGCGCATTGCTCACTCCGGGCTGCGAAAGCCCAAGGCTGGTCGCAACCTTGGAGACGCGGCGGTCAATGAGCAATTGATTGAAAACCACCAGGAGGTTGAGATCGATGTCCTTGAGCTCCATGATCATTCACATCCACATTCACATTCGCCAAATCAATAAAGACTATTCGCCGTATTCTATTGAACGATGACGATGCCTTGACGATCATTGAACCGCGCGACAAGCCGCACGACACAAGGAGACACGCATGGACGACACATCGGCCGTCTTCCCCCAGAAGATCCACTGGGAAGACCAAGGCACGAGCCGCATCCCCTTCATGGCCTACACCGAGGCCGACCAGCATCGGCGCGAACTCGAACGGTTCTTCTATCGGGGCCACTGGTGCTACGTGGGCCTGGAAGCGGAGATCCCGAACGCGGGTGATTTCACGCGCACGGTGATCGGCGAGCGCTCCGTCATCATGGTCCGCGACGCCGAAGGCGCCATCAATGTGATCGAGAACGTGTGCGCGCATCGCGGCATGCAGTTTTGCCGCGAGCGGCACGGCAACAAGAAAGATGGCGGATTCACCTGCCCCTACCACCAGTGGAACTACACGCTCAAGGGCGACTTGCAGGGCGTGCCTTTCCGGCGCGGGGTCAAGCAGGACGGTAAGGTCAACGGCGGCATGCCGGCCGACTTCAAGCCCGCGGAACACGGGCTCAACAAGCTGAAAGTCGCAACCCGTGGCGGTGTCGTCTTCGCTTCTTTCGATCACGATGTCGAATCGCTCGAAGACTTCATGGGTCCGGCAATCCTCGGCTACTTCGACCGGCTGTTCAATGGCCGCAAGCTGAAGCTGCTCGGCTACAACCGCCAGCGCATTCCAGGCAACTGGAAGTTGATGCAGGAGAACATCAAGGACCCCTACCACCCAGGACTGCTCCACACCTGGTTCGTGACTTTCGGGCTCTGGCGCGCGGACAACAAGTCGGAGCTGAAGATGGACGCGCACCACCGGCACGCTGCGATGATCTCGACGCGCGGCGCGAGCGGCAAGGCGGACCAGGTCACGCAGGTATCGAGCTTCAAGGAAAGCATGCAGCTCAACGACGACCGCTTTCTCGACATCGTGCCCGAGCCCTGGTGGGGCGGCCCGACCGCGGTCATGATGACGCTGTTCCCGAGCGTGATCCTGCAGCAGCAGGTCAACAGTGTCTCGACGCGGCACATCCAGCCGAGCGGGCCCGGCAGCTTCGACTTCGTCTGGACGCACTTCGGGTTCGAGGATGACGACGAAGTGATGACCAAGCGCCGCCTTCGCCAGGCCAATCTTTTCGGGCCCGCGGGATTCGTCTCGGCGGATGACGGCGAAGTGATCGAGCTTTCGCAGAAGGGCTTCGAGCAGAAGCCATTTCATCGAACCCTGGCCGAACTGGGCGGGCGTGAGGTCGGCGATACCGACCACATGGTCACCGAGACATTGATTCGCGGCATGTACGAGTACTGGCGCAAAGTCATGGAGGCATGAGATGGACTTCAGAGACTACTTCGAGCTGAACCAGCTCTATGCCGACTACGCAAGCGCCGTCAGTTCCGGCCATTGGGAACTCTGGCCCGAGTTCTTTACTGAAGACTGCACCTATCGACTGCAGCCGCGAGAGAACTTCGAGAGAGGCTTTCCACTTGCGACGCTGTCTTTCGAGAGCAAGGGAATGCTCAAGGACCGCGTCTATGGCATTCGGGAGACGCTGTTCCACGACCCTTACTACCAGCGCCACGTTGTTGGTGCGCCGGTCGTGCGCAAGTCGGAGCCCGGCCGGTTCGAATGCGAGGCCAACTACGCCGTGTTTCGCACCAAGCTTTCGGAGCTATCGTCGGTCTTCAATGTCGGGCGATATGTCGACATCGTCGTGCGCACCGAACAGGGCCTCAAGTTCGAGTCGCGACTCGTCATCTACGACAGCGAGATGATCCCGAACTCCGTCATCTATCCACTCTAAGAACATAACGAGAGCAGACATGAACGAGCAGCTTTGGACCGATGCCGCACCCGTGGACGATGTGCCGGTCGACGATGTCATTGGCATCGTGGTGGACGGGCGTGACATCGCGCTCTACAGCGTGGATGGCGAGATCTTCGCGACCGACAACATCTGCACCCACGGCCATGCACGGCTGTGCGAAGGCTTCCTCGAGGGGAATGAGATCGAATGCCCCTTGCACCAGGGCAAGTTCGACGTGCGCAATGGGCAACCCACCTGCGCGCCCGTCACCGAGGCGATCCGTTCGTACCCGGTCAGGATCGAAGCCGGCCGGGTGTTCCTTTCGCTGACATGACCGCCGAGACTGTCGCGGAGACCATCGCCATCGTCGGCGCCGGACAGGCTGGCGGATGGGCTGCGCGGACCTTGCGTGCCGAGGGCTTCAAAGGCCGCGTGGTCCTGATCGGCGACGAGCCGCATCGGCCGTACGAGCGTCCACCTTTGTCCAAGGCCGTGCTCTCGGGCGAAGCAGCCGCGGAGAGCACCTATCTGATGAAGACCGAGGCATTCGACGCATTGGACATCGACTGGCGGCCGAACGTCAGCGCGACTTTCATCGACAAGGCCGCCAAGCGGCTTCACCTGTCGCGGGGAGATTCCATCCCATATTCCGTCGGATACGACAAGCTCATCTTGTGCAATGGCGGTCGCGCGCGGCGACTGAGCATTCCCGGCGCGGATCTGCCCGGCGTCTTCACTCTGCGGAGCATCGAGGATGCAAAGGCGTTGGGTGCCGCTCTGTCTCCAGGCAAGCGCTTGCTCGTCGTTGGCGGTGGCTGGATCGGTCTCGAAGTCGCCGCGACTTCGAAGAACAAAGGCATGCATGTGACGGTGGTTGAAGCGACGGGCCGCCTGTGCGAACGCACGGTCCCGCCGGAGATGTCGGGCTATCTGCACCAACTGCATGCTTCGCACGGTGTCCACATCGAGCTCGGCACCGGCGTCGAGCAGTTGATGCCCGCGCCGCAAGGTGGCTTGATGGCCGCTTTGGTCGATGGTCGCCGGCTCGCATGCGATGCCGTGCTGATTGGCGTGGGCTTGATCGCCAACGACGAACTCGCGCGCGAAGCAGGACTGGACTGCGACGGCGGCATCGTGGTCGACGCGCAGTGCCGCTCGTCGCATGCCGACATCTTCGCCGCGGGCGACGTAGCGAACTGGCACTGCGATTGGGCCGGGCGACGGATGCGGCTCGAGTCGTGGCAAAACGCGCAGGAGCAAGGGATTGCTGCCGCGAGGTCAGCGCTGGGCATTGAAGTGAATCACCAGCCCTTGCCCTGGTTCTGGTCCGATCAGTACGACATCAATCTGCAGATCTTTGGTGTGCCCTCGCCCGCTCACGAGGTCGTGGTGAGAGGCGACCGGGACTCCAAAAGCTTCGTCATGTTCTTTCTCGATGGAGACAGGGTCGTTGCGGCGATGGGCCCCAATTCGGCAAAGGACTTGCGGTTTGCGCGACGCCTGATCGAGCTTCGCGCAAGTGTCGATGCGAGCCGACTGGCGAACCCTGGCGTGCCACTCACAAAGGTCCAGGCACACTGACTTGTTGGAATCAGCGTTCTTTTCCATACTCCTGTTTGCAGACAAGGAGCAAAGGCATGCAAGAGACGCAGACACTGATCCCCGCCGCCGTTCTGGCGAAGAAGGCAAAGAGACCGTTCCCGGGCTCGTCCGCCGAATACGATGCTGCGCGAGAAGCGCTGCTGGCCGAAGAGATCGAGTTTCGTCGTCACATGACGCGCATGGTCGAGCAGCGCCAGGCGTTGCCGCCGGGGCCGGTCATCGACAAGGACTACCGCTTCAAGGACGAACAGGGATTCGAGGCGGGGCTGATCGATCTCTTCGGCGACAAGGACACGCTCGTCACCTACTTCTGGATGTATGGACCGCAGCGCGAGCGGCCGTGCCCGATGTGTACCAACCTGCTCGGGGCACTGAACGGCAACGCAGCCGACATCAAGCAGCGTGTCGCGCTCAAGGTGCTCGGGCGTTCGCCCGTCGGGCGGCAGTACGCTTTCGCACAGGAGCGGGGCTGGCGTGACCTGAATTTCGTGCAGACGGTCGGCGACGACTATGCCAAGGACATCGGCGTGCTGCAGCCGGACGGAAGCGAATACCCGGCGTTGATCGTGTTCAAGCGCGACGGCGACAAGGTCCGGCTGTTCTGGGCGTCTGAAATGACCGGCGAGATGTCCGACCCCGGCCAGGATCCGCGCGGCGCGCCAGACATCGCCCCGCTCTGGTTGATCCTGGACCTGACGCCCGGCGGACGCGGGACCGACTGGTATCCGAAGCTCCAGTATTAGGAGGCCCAATAAGGCAAGCTTCGGCTTCATGGCATCTCAGCTGATACAGATCATCGGACCCGGCGGCGCTCCCTATCAACTGGGCCAGCCGATGCTGATGTTCGCCGGCCGCCTGTTTCTGGGTCGCGTCGATCCGGTGCGCTTCGGCAATGGCGGCACGGAGGTGTACTTCGGAAGCTTCGCACCCACGTCCGTGACGCAGGGCGAGCCGCGAAACGTCGGCGCGTTGCTGTTCTACGAAGCCTGCGCCTATATCACTCGCCATTACCCGCAGGTCCAGGTCATCCGTTTCGCGTCTTCGCGCCCGATGCCGGGCGTTGGAGATCCGGCGTTTCAGGCGGCGTCCCGCGTGGCGGCCGTCGAGCGCATCGGTGCGACGAATGTCCAGGTCACGCCGGCGCAATCGGGGCTCATCGTCGTCTCCGGCACCTGGGCCTACAACGAGCGCAACCTGCACGCACTCAACATGGCCCTGGAAGAGCATCGCGCCATCTTTCGGGCGGTCGCCATCGGTCGGACCAACGGCTGGCCGTCCTGGCTCCGGCGAGTCCGGCGCATCGTTTCGTGGCGTCGGCGCGCATAGCCGGGGCGTGAGCAGCCCGGCGCAGGCGGATGGCATGTGCCTTGCTGGCGGACGCAAGATGAGCCGGCCGAGTGTCTTGCGCGTCGGGTCTTGGCGCTTGCGACTGTCGAAATGCTCGCGCCGCGGCCCTTGTCGACGGCTCCTTCTTTCTCGTGTCGCTGCGGCTTACCTCCTCGAACACCTCGCTGCCGTCTGCTTGCCTGAGCGGGATCGAATAGCCGGGGGCGCCAAAGCGCGTCTTCATGTCTTCGTCGTCTTTTTCGGCGCCCTACTCGCGGCCTGCAGCGCCGCCGCCTGCGCGGCGTGCTTCTCGCCCCGCGAGGGCCTGTGCGCCTTGCCAGCCTTGGAATTCTTGGCTTCCTTAGGCTCCTTTCTTTCCTTCGGCTTCTCTTTGGCCTCCGGGTGATGCGTTCTCACCAACTTGTCGATGGCCTTCGCCCTCGGCAGCAGCGCCTGCGCTTGGCGCTTCGCACGCTCCTCCTTGAGCAGGCGGCGCTCCTCGGCCAGCTTTTGTTCGGCTTCGGACGGCTCGTGGTCCGCCCCCAGCGAGTGGACACGGTCCATCGTGGCCTTGTGAAGCATCGCGCCGTTCTTCGCGATGCGGTGAGTCATCGATGCGATGCGAATGGGCATGTTGCGATCTCCTTGGTGAGTGGAAGACCAATGTAGGCCGGCCTCAGCGTCTTGCCAATCGATTAATGCGGCCTCGCGCGCCACTGGCTGCGCACCGCTTGCTGCTCTGGCGATGAAGGCGATGAGATTGATGGGGGCGTGAGCGCCCTCAAGTGGCCTTTGCCGAGTTCTGTGGGCTGCGACCTTCTTGCCGTCGAGCAGCCTCGCTGCGGCCAGCAGGAATGCGCCGCTGCAAACCGATGCGATACGACGCACCTGCAGCGATCCCCAGGCGCATGATGCTGGTTTAGGTGGTTGCCAGCGAACTGAGCATAGAAAGGACCTCGCAGTCCAGGAAATGCAGTCGCGGGATGACGGACATGCCGCGGTTGGCAAACGAGACGGCATCGCCGTCATGCCGAGGCGGCATTTCCGCGCCGACGGCAACGGCTTTTATGCTCCCGGGCATTTGCACCGAGACACCATGCCCGCCTACTGCATCGCGAATATCGAAGTCCACACGCCTGACATTTACGAGTCCTATCGACGTCATACGGCCGGGACGTTGCCGAAGTTCGGGGGACGGTTCCTTGTCCGTGGCGGCGCCACCGAGGTCGTCGAAGGGTCCTGGCAGCCCGCGAGGCTCGTCGTCATCGAATTCCCTTCGATGGACGATTTGCAAGCCTGGTATCGGTCTCCGGAGTATCAGGCGATCGTCCGAGGTCGACACGGGGGCGCGCGCTCGGAACTCGTGTTCGTGGAAGGCTTTACTTCTTGAAGCCCAGGACTACGCTACAGCCACACCGGAAAACCGGATCGCACCAGGAGACAAGACATGACCGGCATCTTCGACCAGGACCTGCCGCGCAACGAAGCCAATCACGCGCCGTTGTCGCCGCTGTCGTTCATTGAACGGGCAGCCGAGGTGTACCCGGACCGGCCCGCGGTCATCCATGGCGACTTGCGGCGCACATGGAGCGAGCTATACACACGCTGCCGCCAGCTGGCCGGTAAGCTGGCCAATAGCGGCATTGGCAAGGGCGACACCGTGGCCGTGATGCTGCCCAATACGCCGCCCATGGTCGAGGCGCACTTCGGCATCCCGATGGCAGGCGCGGTGCTCAATGCGCTGAACACGCGGCTGGATGCGGAGACCGTCGCCTTCATGCTGGACCACGGCGAGGCCAAGGCGCTGATCGTCGATGCCGAGTTCGCGGGCATGGTGAAGAAAGCGCTGGTGTTGCGCAAGGAACAGCGGCCGCTGCTGGTGATCGACGCGGAAGACACGCTTTTCACGGGCGCGGCGGAGCGCATCGGCAGCACCAGTTATGAGGCGTTCGTGGCGCAGGGCGACCCGCAGTTCGCCTGGCAGCTGCCCGGAGACGAGTGGGACGCCATCGCGCTGAACTACACCAGCGGCACCACGGGCAATCCCAAGGGCGTGGTCTACCACCACCGCGGCGCGGCCATCAACGCCATCAGCAACATCCTGGAGTGGGACCTTCCAAAGCATGCGGTGTACCTGTGGACGCTGCCCATGTTCCATTGCAACGGCTGGTGCTTTCCGTGGACCATCGCCGCGCGCGCGGGCGTCAACGTCTGTCTGCGCAAGGTGGAGGCCGGCGCGATCATCGACGCGATCAAGCGCCATGGCGTGACCCATTACTGCGGCGCGCCGATCGTGCACGGCATGCTGGTGAATGCGCCTGACGAGATGAAGAAGGGCCTGCCTCAGGGCGTGAAGGCCATGGTCGCCGGCGCGGCGCCGCCTGCTTCGATGATCGAAGGCATGGAGCGGCTGGGCTTCGACCTGACCCACGTGTACGGGCTCACCGAGGTCTATGGACCGGCCACTGTCTGCGCCAAGCACGCGGCCTGGGACGCGCTGGACATTGGCGAACGCGCGCGCCTGAACGCCCGCCAGGGCGTGCGCTACCACCTGCAGCGCTCGGCCCGCGTGCTGGACCCGCAGACCATGAAGCCGGTGCCGATGGATGGCGAGACCATGGGCGAAATCATGTTCCAGGGCAACATCACCATGAAGGGCTACCTGAAGAACCAACGGGCCACGGCTGAAACGTTTGCCGGCGGTTGGTACCACACGGGCGACCTGGCCGTGCAGTATCCGGACGGCTACATCAAGATCAAGGACCGCAGCAAAGACGTGATCATCTCGGGCGGCGAAAACATCTCCTCCATCGAGGTGGAGGACGTGCTGTACCGCCACCAGGACGTGCTGGCCGCCGCCGTTGTCGCCAAGCCGGACGCCAAGTGGGGCGAAACCCCCTGCGCCTTCGTTGAACTGAAGGCCGGTGCCCAGGTGACGGCGGCGGATATCGTGGCGCATTGCAAGAAGCACCTGGCGGGCTTCAAGGTGCCCAGGGCGGTGGTGTTCGGCGAGCTGCCCAAGACCTCGACCGGCAAGATCCAGAAGTTCGAGCTGCGCAAGCGGGCCGGTTCGGCTGCGGCAATCGACATCTGAGCCTGTAACGTCGATGGACGGTGGGGCCTACCCCGGTCCGCCATAGCTGCTGCAGAGTAGACTGCTGCTGGCCCCGTCTCAGATCGCGCCATCGGAGCGCAATGTCGCCACTTCGGCGCCACCGAGGCACGGCTTTTGGGAAGCCATGAACGTCAGGCAGCTGCGCTACTTTCTCCAAATCGCCGAACTCGGCAGCGTGACGCGCGCGGCGGAGGTCCTGCACATCGCCCAGCCGGCGCTGTCGCGCCAGATGCGCTCGCTCGAAGAAGACCTCGACGCGACGCTGTTACACCGTTCCGAACGCGGCATCACGCTCACGGAGGCCGGCGAATGCCTTCGCGAGAGCGCCGTCGAACTGCTGCGGCACTTCGATCGGGTGCGCTCGGAGGTTCGAGATCGGTCTGGCGATCCTAGCGGTGTGCTAACGATCGCGTTGCCTCCGTCCATGTCGGAGCTTCTCGCATTTCCGGTCATACAGCGGTTCAGGACCAGCTACCCCAATGTCTTGCTGAGGGTGTTCGAAGGCTCAAGCGGAGTCCTCGACGCGTGGTCGATGGTTGCACAGGGCAAGGCCGACTTGGCGGTGGTCTCCTCCGGCGAACCGCTCGCCAGTCTCGAAGCCTACCCGTTCATCGAAGAGCCAATGTGTCTGCTCGGCCCACCCGAATCAGGTCTTGCCATGGACAAGCCATTGACCCTGGAAGATCTCGTCAATCGGCCGATGGTCGCGATGAGCCGCCCCAATGTGGGACGCATGATCGTTGAAAGTGCGATGGCCGAGCGCAATTTGCGCCTCAACGTTGCGATGGAGGTCAACACTCGGCAACTGGTGCTGAAGGCGGTGGAATCAGGGTTGGGCTTCACAACCCTGCCCCTGTGTTCCGGGAGCGACTTGCTCGAGCGGGGCGCCATCTCCATGGCACCCATCAAGGGCCTGGTGATCTCCTGGCTCTTGATCAAAGGTCGCGAACAGGGATTGTCCGTTGCAGGCCAGCGCATGCAACTCATGCTTCGTCAAGTTGCACACGAGCAGATGTCCACCGGTCGCTGGCCACTTGCCAGGCTGAAGGGGTTCATGCCGTCAGAGGACGGGCGCGGTCCGCCACCTTTGACGTGACACCCGCATCGGCATGGGCTCCATGCCGAGAAAGCATTTCCGCCGCTATCGCCCCGGTTGCTAACCTCTCCTCAAGTCACATTACTACTAGAGGAGACAGTCGTATGAACAGGCGAAACATGATCGCCGGATCGATCGCGTCGATGCTGGGAACCCAACTGCACGCGCAGGGTAGCAACGACTATCCACACCGCCCGGTAACGCTCATCTTTCCGTTCCCAGCCGGTTCGCCGGGCGATGCGGAAGTACGAGAAATTGGCAGCTCGATGCAAAAGGCCACGGGTCAGCCGCTCGTCATTGACTATCGCCCCGGCGCAAGCGGCACCATCGGCACGCAACTCGCCCAGCGTGCCGCACCGGACGGTTACACGCTGCTGTACGGCTCCACGACCTCGATCGTGACAGGACCCGCCGTCACCATGAAGTCCCCCTACAGCGGCACAACCGACTTCGAGCCAGTCACAGGCATTGGACGGATGGACGGGGTGCTGATCGTGCCGGCCGATTCCAAGTACCGCACCGCGCAGGAGCTTGCCGAGGCGCTCAAGGCCAATCCGGGCACGTTGAATTACGGCACGATCGGTCCTGGCTCGATGTCGCACCTGATTGGCGAACTCTACCTGCGGACCGTTGGCGCGACAGCGACGCCTGTCGCATACAAGGGAACGCCGCAGGCCGTGCAGGCGCTGGTCGCCGGAGAGATCGACTTCCTCGCCGACAGTGTGGCGTCATCCGGCGGCCTCATCAAGGCCGGAAAGGTCCGCCCGCTCGCAGTGGCATCCAACGAACGCCTGTCCCAATTGCCTGATGTCCCGACATTGACCGAGACTGGCCTCAAGTTGGTACTCGGAGTGTGGCTCGGGTTGTTTGCGCCGAAAGGGACGCCTCGTCCGGTGCTGGATCAGTGGGCGCTGTACGCGAGCGACTATCTCCGCGACACGGACGTGCGTTCGAAGTTGCTTGCGAGGGGCATAGAACCGACCCCGAGCACGCCGCAGGAATTTGCGCGCCAGGTCGCAGCGGACGAGGCGCAGTGGCGGCCGCTTATCAAGTCGTTGAACGTCCAGATTTGAAAGTCGCGACATGACAAGCCAAAGGACAACGCAATGAAACCAATGAACGAGTCTGAAGTTGCCGCGATCGCTGACGCCGTCGTTGTGGACTGGGACGTCCCCATCACCATGGATGACGGAACGGTTCTGCGTGCCGACGTGTTTCGTCCGGTGGAGACGGGGCGCTACCCCGTGATCCTCAGCTATGGCCCTTACGGCAAGGGATTGGCCTTTCAGGACGGCTATCCGGCTGCTTGGGAAGGCATGATCCGCAGCCATCCCGATGTGGCAGAGGGATCCAGCGGTCGCTACCAGAACTGGGAAACGGTGGATCCTGAGAAATGGGTGTGCGATGGCTATGTGTGCATCCGCGTCGACAGCCGCGGCGCCGGCCGCTCGCCCGGGCTGCTGGATCCCTGGTCGGAGCGAGAGATCAGCGACATTTGCGAGGCAATTGCCTGGGCCGCAGCACAGCCATGGAGCAGCGGCAAAGTCGGCATGAACGGGATCTCCTACTACGGCGTGAACCAGTGGTTTACTGCATCGCGCCGTCCTCCGGCGCTGTCGGCGATCTGTGTCTGGGAAGGCGCCGCCGACATCTATCGGGACGCCGTGCGCCATGGTGGCATCCCTTGCACGTCGTTGTGGAAGGCCTGGTTCGGACCCCAAGTCGTGACCGTCCAGCACGGCGCTGGTGACCGCGGTGCGCGCAGTCGCGTGACGGGTGAGCTGGTTGCAGGCCCTGAGACCCTGGGTGACGAGGCTCTCCGGTCCAACCGGGTGGACCTTGAACACGAGATGACGAGCCGGCCCCTCCCGGATCCGTATTTCGAGGCTCGGGCGGCACGATGGGACTCCGTCGACGTGCCGCTTCTCTCGGCGGGCAATTGGGGAGGGCTCGGCCTGCATCTGCGGGGCAACATCGAAGGGTTCACGCAAGCGAGTTCGAAGCAGAAGTGGCTTGAGTTGCATGGCGGCGATCACTGGTCTTCGTTCTACATCGCCAGTTCGGTCGCCCTGCAGAAAAGGTTCTTCGATCACTTCCTGAAGGGCGCGAACAACGGCTGGGACGCCGAACCTCCGGTGAACCTGCAGATCCGGCACGTGGACAGGTTCGTTGCGCGCAAGGAGCAGGCATGGCCCATTCCGGACACGCGCTGGACCCATTACTACCTGGAGCCAGGGCATGCGGGCCTCGACAGTTCCGTCCCGGTGGACAACGCATCGGTCACCTACGAGGCCCTCGGGCCAGGCCTGGTGTTCATGCTGCCGCCCTCGACCAGCGAACTCGAGGTGACGGGGCCCTTGGCAGCCCGTCTCTACGTTTCCTCCGAGACCACCGACGCGGATCTCTTTCTTACCGTTCGCCTATTCACGCCCGACATGAAGGAAGTCACCTTCCAAGGCGCCAACGACCCGAACACGCCGATCGCGCAAGGGTGGCTGCGTGCGTCGCACCGGAAGCTGGACGCAGGGCGCTCGAAGCCCTGGCGGCCCTGGCATGCGCACGACGAGATCATCCCGCTCGTGCCCGGCGAGGTCTATCCAGTCGACGTGGAGATCTGGCCGACGAGCATCGTGGTGCCGCCTGGCTACCGACTGGCCCTGAGCATCCGTGGCAAGGACTTCGAATACGCCGGCCCACCCGTGATGGCGTTGCACCCCACACACGAGATGCGAGGCTGTGGGGCGTTCGTTCATGACGACGAGCGGGACCGTCCGCGGTCGGTGTTCGGTGGGCGGGTCACGATCCATACCGGTCCGGCGCATCCGTCTTCCATCCTTCTTCCCGTGATCCCGCCTCGAGCGTGATTCATCCCTCCAGGAGACCATTTTCGTGAAGCAACACCGAGTGATCATCAGCTGCGCCGTGACCGGCAGTGTCCATACGCCCTCGATGACGCCCCACCTGCCGATCACCCCCCAGGAGATTGCGGACGCAGCCGTGGGTGCGGCCGAGGCTGGCGCCGCCATCATCCACTTGCACGCGCGAGACCCCGTCACCGGGCGCCCGGACCAGTCGCCGGACGCATTCGGCAAGTTCTTGCCGAAGATCAAGGAGCGATGCGATGCGGTGATCAACATCACCACGGGCGGTGCGCCCGGCATGACGGTAAGCGAGCGCATTCAACCTGTGATCGCCTTCAAGCCGGAAGTCGCCTCGCTCAACATGGGATCGATGAACTTCGGCATGTACCCCATGCTGGAGCGCTTCAGCAATTTCAGGTTCGATTGGGAGGCTCCGTTCCTGGAGAGCACCCGCGACCTCGTGTTCAGGAACACTTTCAAAGACATCGAACACGTCTTGCGGGTCGGGTACGAGACGGGCACCCGCTTCGAGTTCGAGTGCTACGACACCGCGCACCTCTACAACCTGCGGCATTTTCTGGACCGCGGAATGTTGAAGGCTCCTCTCTTCATCCAGTCTGTCCTCGGCATCCTTGGAGGAGCGGGGACGCATCCGGAGGATGTGGTGCACATGAAGCGGACGGCCGACCGGCTGTTCGGGGACCAGTACCACTGGTCAGTGATCGGGGCAGGCGCCGCGCAGCTGCGAGTGGCGACGCAGGCGGCAACGATGGGCGGAAACGTGCGCGTCGGCCTGGAAGACTCCATTTGGCTCCGCCCCGGCAAGCTGGCTGAGTCGAATGCGGACCAGGTCCGGGCCGTGCGAAAGCTGATTGAAGGATTGGGGCTGGAGATCGCGTCTGCCGAGGAGGCGCGCGAGCGCCTGCAGCTAAAGGGCGCCACAGGCGTCAACTTCTGAAGGAACGAACGTGTCGAAAGTGCTTGTTGTGACCGGCGCTAGCCGGGGTATTGGTGCCGCGATTGCGCTCCTTGGTGCGAAGGAGGGTTACGGGGTCGCAGTGAACTACCGGAGTGATCGCGATGCCGCGGAAGCGCTCGTGCGAGATATCGCTCGTCAAGGAGGCAGGGCCGTGGCCATCTGCGCTGATGTGTCGACCAGCGCGGGAGCCGCGAAGCTCTTCACCGAAGTCGACCAGGAATTGGGCCCTGTCTCCGCGCTGGTGAACAACGCCGGCATCTCCGGTAGCCGGTGCCCGATCACCGAAATCGACGAGGATAGGCTGCGGCGGATCTTCGAGACGAATGTGTTTTCCGCGTTTTACTGTTCCCGCGAAGCTGTCAGGCGCATGAGCCGCACCAGCGGCGGCGAAGGCGGCTCGATCGTGAACGTCTCGTCGGCCGCGGCACGTCATGGCGGCATGCCCGAGCTTGTGCACTATGCGTCCACGAAAGCCGCGTTGGACGGCATGACCATCGCGCTCGCCAAGGAGCTCGGGCCGCTCGGCGTTCGGGTGAACAGCCTTCGACCCGGTGTCATCGTCACCGAAATGCACAATGAGTTCGGAGGCGCAAAGCTCATCGAAAGCGTTGCGCCGACGATCCCGATGCGGCGTCCGGGCACTGCGGCCGAAGTCGCTGAGGCTGTGCTCTGGCTAACGTCGGAACGCTCGTCGTACGTACATGGTGCTGTCATCGACATTTCGGGCGGAAGATAAGATGCTCTTCGAGATGCGGACCTACCAGTTGCCGCCCTCACGCCTGAAGGACTACCTCGCCATCTACGCAGAGAAAGGCAAGTCGCTTCAGTGTGACGTGCTCGGGCACTTGGCCGGGTGCTACACGACCGAAGTCGGGGACCTAAACCAAGTGATCTTCATTTGGGGATTCAGTTCGTTCGAGGACCGGATGCGTCGGCGCGCCGCGCTCGCCAACCTCCCTGCGTGGCAAGCGTATGTCGCGGAGGTCGCTCCTCTATTCATCCGGCAGGAGAGCAGACTTCTGATGCCGGCTCCTTTCATCGAGGCCTAGCCGATGCAGGACGCGATGCGGCGCCCGCTCGTCGCCGCGCTGGTGTGCGGCAGCCCCCGCCGCAACCACGACTTCGATTTCGCGCGGCTGCGGCTCGCTGCTGCTCCACACGCGCTGGGGCGGCGAAGCGTTCGGCGGCATCCAGTTCGAGGAAGCCGATCGCCCGATGCTCTATCGCCGCCCGGCCGGCGACGGCGGCGTGCTCTATCTCGCGCTCGGCCACGCCAATCGGCCCTATGACAAGCCCTTCCCGCACGTGCCCGATCAGCCCGACTATCGCGGTCCCTGACGGGTTTCAAAGTTCCGCCGGCGCAGGTGCAGTGAGCTCCCAACGGCCGCTTCTGGGCTCCATTGCCGGCTGCTGTAAGCCCGGTTTGGGCCCGAACCGGCTGTACGGTTTTCTCTGAAGCGACCGTTCGCTACGATGCCGTGATGACACACTTGACCACTTGACCGCCACAGAAATGGGCAATCGGCGACATGTGTGTGCTTTGCGGTCGCGCTGCAAGATGGCAAATGGATTCGACTTGATCACGTTGTTCATGCAACGCTCAGTCTCAGTCCGGCGGCCTGCGACGCCACTTCGAGACGCTACAGCCGAAGCGGCTCCCGAACCATCGGGAGAACGCGCTTGAGGACGAGAAACCCAGCAGCGTCGCGACTTCGGACAGTGGGCGATCGCTGCTTTCCACATAGCGCGTTACCAGTTCCGAGCGCACCGCATCGAGGATCGACGAGTAGCTTTCGCCGGATTGCGCGAGGTGGCGTTGCACGGTCCTCGCCTCCACCCCCAGGTGCTGCGCCACCCGTTCCACCGAGCACGCGCCCGATGGAAGCAGCGCCAGGACCAGCTTCCTGACCTGGTCGGACATCTTGGCATTGGACTGCGCCAGCATCGCGTCGAGGTATTGGCGCGTCTGATGCGCCATGACCGGGTCATAGGACGGGATCGCGGCGTCGAGGTCCGAGGCCAGGCACACGATGCCGTCGAAGTCCTGGTTGAATGCGATCGCCGAGCCGAAGACCCGCGTGTGGACGGCGAGGCTGGCCGGCGCATTGTGCGTGAAGCAGATCCGGCGCGGCCTCCACTCCGCGCCGACAATGATCCTCAGCATCCGGTGCAGGACGCCGAGCATGAGTTGCGTCGCCTGGCGCACCGATCCGGGAAAGCCACCCAGCATGTCTTCGCGAATGATGGCCAGGCCTTCCGTCTCCTCGACCCTCAGGAATACCGCCTCGTTCTGCAGCCGAAGGTAGTGCGCGATCGATGCGAGCGTCTTGCGCAGCGTCGGCTCTTCGCGCGCCACGAAGCCAAGGGGTCCAAGGTTGGAGAGTTCGCGGGTCTCGGCCATGCGAAGCCCGAAATCATCGATGCCCGCCGCCTGCGCCGACGCTTCCAGCAGGCGCCCCACCGCCTCGGCCGGAATCTTGGTGTCCGGATCCAGCAGCACCGACCTGTTGATGCCCGCGGCACTCAACTGCCGGTAGGGGTCGAGTCCGACCGATCGCGCTACTTCGACGTAATTGGTCAGGCTCGCGCTGCGTAGCAAGTAGGCCATCCGAGTTCCTGCGGTGTCGCGATATGCAAAACCATTGTCGCGATTTGTCAAACCGAAATCCATGCGATCTCGATACTTCCCTGGCCCGAACCGCAACCATGCACCGAGCAAATTCATTCTGAACCGACAACCCACCAGGACGACAAACCATGCATTTCCTAGACGACTCCCTGCTGCCTGAAAACCAGGAAAAACTCGTGATCCAGGTCGCGCCCTACGGCCCGCAATGGGCGCCCGGCGACTCGGACGATATTCCGGTCACGCTCGACCAGCAGGTCCAGAAGGCCGTCGATTGCTACAACGCCGGCGCCACTGTGCTCCACGTGCATGTGCGCGAAGAAGATGGCAAAGGCAGCAAGCGCCTGTCCAAGTTCAACGAGATGATTGCCCGGCTGCGCGAAGCGGTTCCGAAGATGGTCCTTCAGGTTGGCGGCTCGATCTCCTTCGCACCGGAGAGCGAGGGCCAGGCTGCCAAGTGGCTGAACGACGACACGCGCCACATGCTGGCCGAACTGAATCCGCGGCCCGATCAGGTCACCGTCGCGATCAACACCAACCAGATGAACGTGATGGAGTTGATGACCGAAGCCGATGTGGCTGGCACCTCGCTCACCAACCCGGCACTGCAGGCGGCCTACCGCGACATGATCGTGCCGTCCAATCCGTCCTGGCATGTCGAACACATCCGGCGCCTGGTCGCCAACGGCATCCAGCCACATTTCATGCTGGGCAACCTCACGCAACTGGAAACGGTCGAACGCTTGATCCGGCGTGGCGCCTACACCGGCCCGCTGATCCTCAACTACGTGGCCATCGGCGGCGGCGCGGCAGGACTGAATCCAGCGGACATGATCGAGTTCGCCCGTCGCACGCCCGAAGGCGCCGTGCTAACGCTGGAAACCCTGAACCGCAACGTGGTGCCGATGAACACCCTGGCCATCGCGCTGGGCCTGCATGTGCGCGTCGGTATCGAGGACACGCTCTTCGGACCCGACGGCGAACGCGCGACCTCGGTGCAGCAGATCGAGAAGATGGTGCGCATTGCCCGCGAACTCAACCGCGACATCGCGACGGGCGAAGACGCACATCGCATCTATCAGATCGGCACCCAGTGGGCAACAGCCCACGAGACCCTCAGGTGCCTGGGCATGCCGCCCAACCGCGCGCCAGCGACCGCCCACAGCCGCGTTCCGCTGCGCAAGGTCGCCTGAGTCAGCACGCAGGGATCGCCGCGGCAGCGTATCGCGGCGTCCCTGCGGCAGTCGGAATCCCCCAAGGAGACACATGATGTTCTGGAAGAAAAGTCCCAACGCGGTCCTTGCATCGCTGCTGGTCATTCACGTGCTCGCCCACATCGACCGCAACATGCTGTTGGGCTTTTCGCCGCAGGTCATCAAGGATCTGGCGCTCAGCAATGCGCAGTACGGATTCCTCGTCGGCTCTGTCTGGGTGCTCAGCTTCGGTTTCATGGCCATGTTCATGGGCACGCTGGCGGATCGTTTCAGCCGAACGAGGGTCATCGCGGCCGGCGTGCTGATCTGGAGCGCCTGCACCTGGGCATCCGGGCATGCCCAGAGCTTTGAGCAAATGGCTGTTGCGCGCTTCTTCGTCGCGAGCGGCGAAGCAGCCCTTGTCCCGGCTGCCGTGGCCTTGCTGGCCGAGCTGTTCTCCGAGAAGCGGCGGGGCACGGCGATGGGCGTCTTCTTCGTGGGCATCCCGCTGGGCATCGGACTGAGCTTCCTGTTGGCCGGCACGGTGGGGGCGAGCCTCGGGTGGCGTTCGACCTTCACAGTGCTCGGCATCGTCGGGGCGGCGATCGCCCTTCCGTTGGCCTTCCTGCGCGAGGAGCGCGGACAAGGGCGCGAAAAGAATTCCGGTCCGCAGCGGGGCCAGCCCTTTGTTGCCCAGGTGCGCGCAGTGCTTGGGGTGGTCGGGCACAACCGTGCCCTGCAATTCGCCATCGTCGGCTTCGTGCTGGTGCACATGGTGTTCGCGGGTTTCTCATTCGCCCAACTGTGGATGGTGCGCGAGCGCGGCTTCGATGCGGCCGGTATCGCGAAGTCCATCGGCGCGTTGCAGATCGTGTTCGGCGTGCTCGGCGCGGTGGTCGGCGGCGTGATGAGCGACCGCTTCGCCAAGCGCCTTCCGGGCGGCCATGCAAGCTTCATGGTGCTGGTGATCATGCCGTGCGCGCCGTTGATGATCGCCTACCGCTTCGCGCCGCCCGGTTCGGCGCTGTTTTATGCAGGCATGTGCGCAGGCTTCTTCCTGCCGCTGGCGCTCTATGGGCCGGCCAACACCATGATTCAGGGCTTGGTGCCGGCACAGATGCGCTCGACCATCGCGGGCGTCACGATGCTGCTGATCAATGTGTTTGCCCTCGCGATCGGCACCGTGGCGGTCGGTTTGGTGAGCGACCGGCTGGTTGAGGCCGGCAGCCCCCACGCATTGACCACGGTGCTGCTCGCGACCGACATCCTGACCATCAGCGCCGGGCTGTTGTTCTGGCTCGCCGCACGCCAGGTGCGCCTGGGCCGAGCGCAACTCGACCGGTCGGCACGCCCGACGCTGGCGCACTGAATGCGCCGCCCCGTTCGACGATCTGACAATTCGACACCATGAAGGAAATGATGAAATGAACAACGAGACAAACCGCAGCAGCACCACGCCGATCTGCGACCAATTGCGCGCGACCGGGAACTGGAATCCGGCCTGGGATGCCTTCGCGGAACTCGACCCGGCATGGGCCGAGAAATTCATGGCGATGGGCATGCATCCGATCATGTCGGGCGTGCTCGAGCCGAAGGTGCTGGAATTCATCGCCATTGCGGTCGATGCGTCGTGCACCCATATGTACGCGCCGGGCACGCGCCGTCACATCCGCAAGGCGCTCGAACTGGGCGCCACCATGCAAGAGGTCAATGCCGTGCTGCAGGCGGTGAGCGTGCTCGGCATCCATAGCAGCAGCCTGGGGGCACCGATCCTGCTGGAAGAACTGGCGGCCATCGAACAGGCCAGGACAGCCATCGCCCAGGCGGCCGGCTGAACGCACAAGGCCAAGGTACCTCTCACGATGCAAAGACAAAGCCAGCATCTCGTTGGGCGTGTCGCCCTCGTCACCGGTGCCGGTCGCGGGCTGGGCGGCGCCATCGCCATCGACCTCGCCAAGGCTGGCGCGCGGGTGGCGATCTGCGACATCGACATTCCGGCACTGGAGCAGACACGGCGGGCGGTCGAAGCGGCCGGCGCACAGTGCCTGGCGCTGCGTTGCGACGTGTCGTCCAGCGGCGAAGTCGCCCAGTTGTTCAGCAGCATCGTCGAGTGCTTCGGCACGCTGCACATCCTGGTCAACAATGCCGCACTGGTGCCGAGCGGGCCCGCCGACGCCGAGCGCCGCAACAAGCACTACGCCCACATCACTACGCCGGTGCCGCGTCAGTCGCTCGGCTTCACCAGCGCCATGAGCGACGAAGAATGGCATCGCTACTGGGACGTCAATGTGCACGGCGTGTTCTATTGCACCCGCGAAGCGCTCAAACTGATGGAGCCGCAGCGCGATGGAAAGATCGTCAACATCGCGTCGATTGCCGGCATCTCGGCGATGAGCGCGCACAGCCCGCACTACAGCGCCACCAAGGGCGCGGTCATCGCCTTCACCAAGTCGGTCGCCGCCGAGGTGGCGGGCGCCAATGTCTTCGTCAACGCGATGGCGCCGGGCGGCGTGGCGACTCCCGAGCTTACGAAATACTTTCAGGCCGCCGGTGAGGAAAAGCGCAACCAGTTCTGGCAGGTCGTGCCGGCCGGGCGCCTGGGCACGATGGCGGAGTACGCGTCGATGGTGACCTATCTGGCGGGCGATCACTACCTCGTGGGCCAGGTGATCAGCCCGAATGGCGGCGCGGTGATCTGAGCGCGACCCCGTGGCGCATCACGATCTTCCCGCGAACCCCTGCGTGAATATCTGCAGGATGGACCTGAACGCCCGGTATTGCCAGGGGTGCATGAGAACGCTCACCGAGATCGCCCACTGGGACCGGATGAGCGTGTCGCAGCGCATCGATCTCGCAACACAACTCCAACGCCGCCGCGGCACCCAGCCGGCGCAACGGCATGACTCCAACAACCCAACATCTTGAAAGTGGAACGAGCAATGAACGGCTTGATGATGCAAAGGCAGTTGCTGATCTCCTCACTCATCGTGCACGCCGATCGGCATCACGGCGATACGGAGATCGTGTCGCGCCGGGTCGAGGGTGACATCCATCGCTACACCTACCGGGACTGTCACCGCCGCGAGCGCCAGATGGCCAATGTCCTCACCAGTCTGGGTGTGAAAGCGTCCGAGCGCGTCGGCACGCTGGCATGGAACGGCTATCGCCACATGGAGCTGTATTACGGGATCTCCGGCATGGGTGCAGTGATGCACACCATCAATCCGCGCCTGCCCGAAGACCAGGTCGTCTATATCGCCGATCACGCGGAAGACCAGTACATCTTCTTCGACCTGAGCTTCCTGCCTCTGGTCAAGGCCATTGTCAGGCGCTGCAAGACGGTCAAGGCCTTGTCGCCATGACCGACTGCGCGCACATGCCGCAGGATAGTGGCATTGCGAACCTGCTGTGCCACGAAGACTTGATCGAACAGAGTTCGACCGCCTATGCGTGGCCGACCTTCGACGAAGACACCGCGAGCACGCTGTGCTACACGTCAGGCACGACCGGCAACCCGAAGGGCGTCCTGTACACCCATCGCTCGTCGTTGCTGCACACCTTTGCCGCTGCCCTGCCCGATGCGCTGAACTGCTCGGCGCGAGACGTGATCCTGCCCGTGGTGCCGATGTTCCATGTCAATGCATGGGGCATCCCGTACATCGCGTGCATGGTGGGCGCCAAGCTGGTGTTCCCGGGCCCCGGGCTGGACGGCAAGTCGCTGCACGACCTGTTCGAAGCCGAACGGGTGACGCTCTCCGCCGGGGTCCCGACGGTATGGCAAGGCTTGCTGACGCATCTCGAACAGAACGGCCTGGAATTCTCGACCATGAAGCGCACCATCATCGGCGGCGCGGCCTGCCCGCCCGCGATGCTGCGCAAGTTCCAGGACGTCTATGGCGTGGCCGTCTTGCACGCCTGGGGAATGACCGAACTGAGCCCGCTCGGGACTGTCGGCGCCTTGAAATCCAGGCACCTGGCGATGTCCCCGCAGGACCGGCACGCCGTGCAAGCCAAGCAGGGCCGCGCGGTGTTCGGTGTCGACATGAAGATCGTCGACTTGCAGGGCTGCGCGTTGCCTTGGGACGGAGCGACCGCCGGCGACCTGCTCGTACGCGGCCCCTGGGTGGTGCGCAACTACTTCAGGAACGAAGAAGGCAATCCTCTGCAGATCGATGCCGAGGCCAATGGCTGGTTCCCGACCGGCGATGTCGCGACGATCGATGCGGACGGATTCATGCAGATCACCGATCGGAGCAAGGACGTGATCAAATCGGGGGGCGAGTGGATAGGCTCGATCGACCTGGAGAATATCGCGCTGGCCCATCCGGCGGTCGCTCAGGCGGCGTGCATCGCGGCGAAGCATCCCAAGTGGGACGAGCGCCCCCTGCTGATCGTCGTGCGCAAGCCGGGTGGCGAACTCACGCGCGAGGAGCTTCTCGCTTTCTATGACGGCAGGATCGCCAAGTGGTGGACGCCGGATGACGTGGTCTTCGTGGACAGCATTCCGCTCGGGCCGACCGGCAAGGTGCAGAAGAACAAGCTTCGGGACGTTTTCCAGGACCACCTTCTGGCTGCGGCCTGACCCCACCATGATCTCGACTCTCGCGGCGTTGCCGACGCGCGGCCGCACGCTCTTCCCTGGCGTACTCGCCAGCCTGGTAGTGGCAGCCGCCGCGACATTCCTCTCGCAGCACTATGGCGCGCCCGTCATGTTGTTCGCCCTGATCCTGGGCATGGCGATGAACTTCCTGTCGAGCGACGGTGCCTGCGGAGCCGGCATCGGGTTCACCGCGCGCGAGGTGCTGCGGTGCGGCGTCGCGCTGCTCGGGCTTCGCATCACCATTGGCCAGGTCGCGGCCCTGGGCTGGCATCCGGTGCTGCTGGTGGTGGTCTCCGTGGTGGTGACGATCTCCGTGTCGATGGTCGTCGCGAAGTTGATGGGCTTCCAGAGCCTGTTCGGGCTGCTCACCGGCGGCGCCACGGCCATCTGCGGCGCATCGGCTGCGCTCGCGCTGGCAGCGGCACTGCCCGCGCATCCGGGGAAGGAGCGTGCCACGCTGTTCACGGTGGTCGGCGTGTCGGCGCTGTCGACGCTGGCGATGATCGTCTACCCCATGCTGGCCCACCTCCTTGAGCTCGACCCGCGTGCGGCGGGTGTTTTCCTCGGCGGCACCATCCACGACGTAGCGCAGGTGGTCGGCGCGGGCTACAGCATGTCGCGCGAAACCGGCGACGTGGCGACTCTTGTCAAGCTCATGCGCGTGGCGATGCTGCTGCCGGTGATCGTGTTTGCGGTGATGTGCACCCGCGCTCGCGGCAAGGGAGCCGGCGGCCCCCGGCCACCGTTGTTGCCCTGGTTTGCCGTGGCCTTCGCGGCACTGGTCGCGATCAACAGCACCGGCTGGATTCCGGCAAGCCTGACCAAGCTGGGCAGCGATCTTTCGCAATGGTGCCTGGTGACGGCGATCGCGGCGATCGGCATGAAGACGCAACTGCGCGACCTGGCCACCGTCGGGCTGAAGCCGGTGGCCTTGATGGTCGGCGAGACTGTGTTTCTCATCGCGCTCGTGCTCGCGATGTTGCGCTGGGCGTCTTGACGCGATCGACGGCTCGATCGCGTCAGATCAACAATGGTTTCCCTCAAATGCAATCAATGCTCGGCTTGGCGGCGGCTCATGTCGTCAGCACGGAAGATCGAGGCATGCCGTCGAACGGGGCAGCCCTTTCATTCGCATTCTTGCGGGCCACGACACCTTGCGGCCCGGCCTAGAAATGAATTTCGCGGGGCGACCACGTACGTGCAGTTAAGTGGCGGCCGGGATGTGTTTTTTGTTGTTGTCGTGTCAAGAATAGAGCCTGCTCGACGGCTGATGGGCCGCATGGTGTATGTGATCCCGCGCGAGCGCTCGACCCGGAGGAAGGAATGACATCCAAATTCATTCTGGCGCTATGCGCCGCGACGCTCGCGGTGGGTTGCGTGAGCAAGCAGTCTTACAACACCGAAGTGAAGACGGCCGACACCTATGCGGCGCTCAACACCAAGCTCTCGAGCGAACTGAGCAGCGACCAGGCACAGATCACACAGTTGCAGAACCAGCTCAAGGTGACGATGGTGAACGACATCCTGTTCCCCGAAGGAGGCTGGACTCTCCACGCGACGGGCGAAGAGACTCTGGGCAAGATCGCGCCGACTCTGTCGAACCTGCCGGGCCAGCAGGTCATCGTGCAGGGTTTCACCGACAACGTGCCGATCGGCGGTACGCTGAAGGTGCGCTTCCCCTCCAATCTGGAACTGTCGTCGGCGCGCGCGGACAACGTGGTGCGCTATCTCACCTCCAAGGGCGTGCCGCCCGCCACGATCTCGGCCCAGGGCTTCGGAGAAGCTCGCCCGGTGGCGAGCAACGACACGGCGCAGGGCAAGGCGAAGAATCGCCGCGTCGAGATCGTGATCTCGGCAGCCAGTCGGCCGTAGCAAATCGGCGGCTTGCTGCCTGGCGCTGCCTCAAGCTTTGATCAAGGGCCGCCTTAGGGGCGGTCCAACACAGGAGTCAGCAAATGAATCGATTTCGATGCGTAGCAGGCCAACTCGTTCTCGCGACCGCAGTGGCGTTGGCTACAGCGGTGTCGTTCGCCCAGCAGGCCAGCGCTCCTAAATCTCCCAAGTCCGCAGCCAATGCACAAGCGGCTTCCCAATTGGAACCCAAGGCGATGGAATTGCTGCGCGCGATGGGCGTGAGTTTGGCGGCTGCGAAGTCGATGGCCTTCACGGCCGTCGTCACCTACGAGAGTCCAAGCAGCGTCGGGCCCGCATTGGCGATCTCTACGTCCTCCGAGGTGCTTGTGCAGCGGCCCGACAAGCTGCGCGTCATCACCCTCGGCGACGGCCCCGCCGCGGAGTACTACTACGACGGCAAGACTCTGACCGCCTTCGCGCCGGCCGAGAACCTGGTCGCCGTCGCGCCCGCACCCCCCACCATCGACGCCATGCTGAAGTCCGCCTTCGACAGCGCCGCAATTTACTTTCCATTTGCCGATGTGGTCGGCGCGGATCCCTTCAAGAACATCACTCAGGACCTTACGACAGCTTTCTACGTCGGCCAATCGAAGGTGATCGGCGGCACGACCACCGACATCGTGGCCGTCGCAAACGACAGCATGTTCATGCAGATCTGGATCGGCGCCGACGATAAGCTGCCACGCAGGATGCGCGCGGTGTTCCGTGGCGACCCGCTGGGCCTGCGCCATGACCTGGAGCTATCCAACTGGAAGCTGGACCCGGTGGTCGCTTCCGAGGCCTTCGCCTCGCTCAACGCGGCCAATGCCCGGCGCATCGAGTTCGCCGCTCCGAAGGCACCCGCACAAGCCAAGGCCTCGCGTGCCAATACCGCCAAGGCCGCCGTGGCGCAATAAGGAGTGCTCGCCATGAAGATCACAAAAACCCTGCTCCCGCTCCTCGCCTTCGCCGTGATGGCCGCGGGATTCCACGCGCCGGCGGCCGCGTGGGCCAGCGCCAACCGTTTCGGCGGCCACTCCGAAGGCGGCTTTGGCGGCGCGACCCACGAAAACGCCTTTGGCGGCAGCACCACGCACAGCTGGGCCGGGGCAACCAGTCATACCAACCGGTATGGCGGTACCACCACCGGCGCCTACGGCGCGGGCGCGGTGCACACCACGGCCGGCGGCGTCAGCGCCTACCGGCCTCCCGCCTATGGCGAAGCAGGCTATGCGCCCTATCACCCGCCGGTGGCCGTGCCCTATTACCACGCCGGTTGCTACAACTGCGCGGGCGCGGTAGCCACGGGCGCCGTCGTCGGTGTGGCTGCGGGCGCAGCGATCGCCACCGCGGCGGCACGACCCGTCGTGCCTGCGGCGTACCCGATCGGTGTCAGCTACGCGACGCTGCCGGCCGGGGCGGTGATCGCCGACCGAAACGGCGTCAGCTACTACCAGGTCGGGACCACCTGGTTCAGGCCGGCCTATGGCGCCAACGGCGTGTACTACAGCGTGGTGCCCGCGCCTTGAGCACGAGTGCCCTGCCCTTGAATGACCAGCAATGAAAAACAATCGAATGGCGCTGGTCGCCGCGCTGGCCTGTGCAGCCTCTGCATCCACGTTCGCTCAGACGAGCAACGAGGAGCTCGCCAAGGCGGCGCAGAACCCTCTCGCCAGCCTGATCAGCGTGCCGTTCCAACTCAACACCAACTTCGATACCGGCCCGCAGGAGAAGACGCAGAACGTGCTGAACATCCAGCCCGTGGTGCCCTTCAGCCTCAACTCGGACTGGAACCTCATCACGCGACCATCGCGCCGCTAATCTGGCAGCCGCCCTTTGCGCCCGGAGAAGGATCAACTTTTGGCCTCGGGGATATCCAGACAACGCCTTCTTCTCGCCGAAGAATTCCGGCGAATGGATCTAGGGCGTCGGAGCGGTGCGCCCCGAGGTGGGCGATGCGTCTTCAGGCGCAGCTCTTGTTCCCGAAATAGCGAGATCGTCATGCCGCCGAGAAGACAGTATGAGTCTCGGGCTCTTCCGGGCCCGATATGTTGGTCGTTTTATCACTTGAGAGGAGATGTTCCATGAAGTCGAAATCACTCGCCTTGTCGTTGAGCACAGGGGTTGCCATCGTGACGGCCTTGACCATGACATCTTTCACTGCGCAGGCCGCAGGGAAGATGTCGGTCAAGGAAGCCCAGCAGATCGCCCAGGATTCCTACATTTACGGCTATTCGCTGCTCACGACCGATGTCACGCGCATCCAGATGAGCAATGTGCCCAAGGCTGAGGGCCTGACCTCTCCGCTTGGGCAGTTCACCAACGTCCCACGCTACCCACCGGCCGACTACCGTGCCGTCTCGGCACCGAACGCCGACACCTTGTATTCAATCGCCTGGGTCGACGTCTCCCAGCCGGTGGTGTTCAGCCATCCCGACATGGGCAAGCGCTTCTACTTGTTCGAGATGACCGACCTGTGGATGAAGGACTTCGACACCCCCGGCACGCGCAATGCGGGCGAGAAGGCAGCCAACTATCTGCTGACCGGCCCTGGCTGGCACGGCACAGTGCCAGCCGGCATGAAGCAGATCAAGTCCGAGACCCGCTACATGGTGATCCTCGGGCGCACCTATGCCGATGGCAGCGATGCCGACTACAAGACGGTCAACGAGCTGCAGGCGCAGTACAAGCTGACGCCGCTTTCGGCGTGGGGCAAGACCTTCACATACCAAGCCCCTGCAGTGGACACCACCGCGGGCTACGACATGAAGGCCAAGCCGCAGGAAGTCATCAATGCGATGGACACTTCGGCCTACTTCAACAGGATGGCTACCCTGATGTGCAAGGACGCACCGCCGGCTGCGCAAGACAAGGCGATCCTGGCGCGGATGGCCAAGCTGGGGATCGAGCCCTGCAAGCCCTTCGAGACGAGCAAGCTCGACCCTGAGGTGCAGTCAGCGATCAAGGACACCGGCAAGCAAGGCTTCGCGCGGATCGAGGCGAACCAGGATAAGCTGGGGCACAAGGCCAATGGCTGGACCATCACGACCGGGCTGGGTGTCTACGGCACCGACTACCTGAAGCGCGCCATCGTGGCCGCCTTTGGCTGGCCGGCGAACCTGCAGGAAGACGCCGTTTACCCCTACACTTTCGTTGACGGCGACGGCAACAAGCTGACGGGTGACAACAAGTACACGATCACCTTCCCGAAGGGCCAAACTCCGCCGGTGAACGGCTTCTGGTCGATCACGATGTACATGATCGATGGCGGTTGGTGGTTCGTGCCGAATCCGCTGAACAAGTTCACGGCCAGCATGC
This sequence comes from Variovorax sp. 10N420, assembly GCF_056394705.1. Lineage (NCBI taxonomy): Bacteria > Pseudomonadati > Pseudomonadota > Betaproteobacteria > Burkholderiales > Comamonadaceae > Variovorax > Variovorax sp. 10N420. The sequence goes on from NZ_JBFTIJ010000010.1 coordinate 141,507, forward strand.
GGGACAAGCCCACCTTCAACCCGGACGGCTCGCTGACTCTCTACTTCCAAACCCAGTCTCCCGGCAAAGACAAGGAAGCCAACTGGCTACCCACGCCGAAGGGTGAGTTCATTCCGATGCTGCGGATGTACTGGCCAAAATCCGGAGCACCCTCCGTCCTCAACAAGACATGGGTGCCACCGGTGGTCCAGAAGGTCAGCTAGAAGAGCGCGCATTGCGCTTCACCGAGGGCCGGTGCGCTATCTCATCTCCAAGGGCCTGCCGCCTGCGCGGTGTCCGCACAAGACTTTGGGAATGGATGTGCGAACACGGCGGCAGAAGCCTGGATGAACAGCTCCTTCACCAGCTGGAGCTACTCGCAGGACGCCTTCAACAAGTGGTCGTCCGCCCTTGCGCAGCGGTTCGCGGAGAAACGGTTCTCGTGCTGGCACGACCAGCGCATTTCAGCGGGTTAGTTCAATCCGCATATCGGAGCCTTCAATGATCAATCGTCACATTCTTGCCGCAACTGCAGCGGCCGGCCTTCTGAGTTTCGCAGCTCAGAGTTCGATGGCCGTGGAGTGCGTGCGCGGTGTCTATCGCGCCGGCTGCGCGGGTCCCAACGGCGCCGCAGTCGTCAAGAAGCCAGTTCCGGCCGCGCAACCACATGTCACCTGCGCTGCCGGCGTCGCTCGGGCCGGTTGCGTCGGACCGAACGGCGCTGCTGTCGCTCGCAGGCGCTACTAGTCGCGTCGCGAATCCGCAGGTCCCGAGGTGTTGAAGCTCTGCGTTGTGCATGCAAGCGTGCAATCTCGGCGTGCCAATCTTTGCGGAAGAAATCGAGGCGCGCCACTTGAACTAGCCCATGGTCTCAGAAATATTGCCGGAGCTCTCAATGGCACACGAATCGGGATCCAAAAGTAGCCCTGCAGATTCGCGAAGGCAGATCGCCAAGCAGAAAGTCAAGCACGAACTCCAAGAATGGACGGCAATGTTCGTTTACCTTTGGGTCATGTTCGGTCTGTTCGCGCTACACCAGTCGATTCTCCTGGCACAGGAGCATCAGAATTTTCGCTTGCAAGGGTTCGCTCTCATCAACGCGTTGGTTCTCTCCAAGATCATGCTGCTCGCCGAGGGCCTGCGCTTCGCGCAAGGAGGACCGCAGTCGCGTCCAATCGCGACTATCGTCAAAAAGAGCCTTGCCTTCGCATTGCTGTTAATAGTTTTTCACGTCGTTGAAAGCATCATCGTCGGTGTCGCATCCGGCAAGACGGTGGCCGCGAGCTTCCCGGAACTGGCGGGCGGTCACCTCAAGGGCATCGTCTCGCTGGCGATCATCATGTCCGTGTCTCTGGTGCCGTTTTTTGCCTTTCGCGAGGTGAGCAGGGAGCTGGGGGAAGGACGCCTACTGCGGCTGCTCTTCGAGCGGAGTCAGCGATTGAGGAATTGAGTTGAGACCGTTTCAGGGTCGCGAACTCGCGCGAAGATCTGGTGGTCTCAACGCCGGGTTGAGGGCCGCTTCGATCAGGTACCGCGTGGATTCCATCGCGTAGGGACGCGGATAGGCAATGGCGGTGGGAGTGGGGCAGTGGGAGTGGTCTTGGCCTTCTTGGACGTAAACATCCTGCCGGTGGCGGGGGCGATCGGCTTGGCGCCCTTTGCATGGTGACGATGGGTGGGATGGTGGGACGTCTGCCCGGCCACCTTGCAGGTCGCTGGGCAGAGGCCGTCGGCGGCATCCTGCTGATCGGTCTCGGGGCAGTGATCCTCTAAGAGCATCTGGGAGCTGCTTGAACAGTTGTCCTGTGCACTGCCGTGGGCTGTTCCAGCCAGCAACGTGGTCATGCTCACAGGCTGCCGCGAGAAGCTCTTTAGCTTGTTGCGGCCGAATTGTTGATGCAACCAGACCGCCGGGGAGCAGTCGTTCGCGAAGGAATCCTTCTGGCTGCGGATTCAACCGGTCGATGCAACCCACTGATGACTGCCGTAGGCAGAAGGAGTGTTGCAGATGGCTTACCGGACGCGAACCTACTACACGGACAGCCAGAAGGCATTGATGTGGGAGCGATGGAGGCAGGGATGGACCCTGCATCAGCATCAGCCGTGAGATCAAGCGCAATGGTGGTCCGGGATGCTATCGAGCGACCCAGGCCGATCAGGCGACCTGGGATCGGGCTCGTCGACCCAAACGCTGCAGACTTGTTGAGAACCGGGACCTGGCGCGCATCGTCACTGAGAAGCTTCGACTGCAATGGTCTCCGGAGCAGATTGCCGGTTGGCTCAAGCATACTTATCCGAGCGACGAGACCTCCCACGTGTCCCACGAGACCATCTACCGCAGCCTGTTCATTCAAGCCCGCGGGGCCTTGAAGAAGGAGCTGCTGCAGCATCTCAGGCGCACCCGGGGCATGCGCCGCTCACGCCAGTACACGCAGAAGACAGACGTCCACGGAAGAATCGTCGACGCCGTCTCCATCAGCGAGCGGCCAGCCACGGTCGAAGATCGAGCAGTTCCCGGCCACTGGGAGGGCGACTTGCTCTTTGGAAGCGCCAACAGCCAGATCGCCACGCTGGTTGAGCGTCAGACGCGATATGTGATGTTGGTCAAGCTGGATGGCAAGGACTCTCAGACTGTCGTCAACGCGCTCGTCAAGAACGCCCGCAAACTGCCCCAGGAACTCTACAAGTCACTGACTTGGGACAGAGGCACGGAGATGCATGCTCACAAGAAGTTCACGTTGGCCACCGACATTCAGGTGTACTTCTGCGATCCTCAGAACCCATGGCAGCGCGGAAGCAACGAGAACACGAATGGATTGCTCAGGCAGTACATGCCCAAGGGCATGGACATCTCAGGGTTCTCACAGCTTCAACTCAACGCGATCGCGAGACAATTGAACGAGAGGCCGCGCAAGACGCTCGGTTTCCATACACCGGCTGAGATGTTCAGCGAATGTGTTGCATCGACCGGTTGAATCCGCAGCC
>NZ_JBFTIJ010000011.1:0-140343 GCF_056394705.1 Variovorax sp. 10N420
GTCAAGCAGAACGCCGACAACGCGCGCCAGGCCAATCAGCTTGCGGTGTCCGCTTCCGAAGTGGCGGTCAAGGGCGGCAGTGTCGTCTCGCAGGTGGTCGACACGATGGGCTCCATCAATGCATCGTCGCGCAAGATCGTGGACATCATCGGCGTCATCGACGGCATCGCCTTCCAGACCAACATCCTTGCCTTGAATGCAGCAGTCGAAGCCGCCCGCGCTGGCGAGCAGGGCCGCGGCTTCGCCGTCGTGGCCTCCGAAGTGCGCAGCCTGGCCCAACGCTCAGCCGCCGCAGCCAAGGAAATCAAGACGCTCATCGGCGACTCGGTAGAAAAAGTCGAGGAAGGCAGCAAGCAGGTGGCCGAAGCCGGAAAGACCATGGAAGAGATCGTCGACAGCGTCAAGCGCGTGACGGACATCATGGGCGAGATCACTGCCGCGAGCCAGGAGCAGACGTCCGGCATCGAGCAGATCAATCAGGCGATCACGCAGATGGACCAGGTCACGCAGCAGAACGCGGCGCTGGTCGAAGAGGCCGCCGCTGCGGCAGGCTCGCTGCAGGATCAGGCGGCCAGCTTGTCGCAAGCTGTGAGCGTGTTCAAGCTCGGCGCTGGCAGCGCCGCCGCAGCTGGGCGATGAGCGCCTCGGCGGTCTCGTCAGCCCGTTCGAGCTGGCGCACACGATCGTTGATCACGCTGAGCAGTTCGTGTTCGCCGCACACCAGGGTCGCACCGGACTCCGGCGCACCGTCCGTCATCTCTCCCGGGAAGGAGAGGTTCCAGTAGGGCCAACCCATCGGCCTCACTTCGATGTTGTAGGCATCGGCCAACGCGAACGCCGGCACCGCCACGGATTCAAGGAACTTGTGGTCCGGCGGGGCAAGGGCGACCACTCGCTGGCGAGTCACGGTGAAGGCAAACCGAACCGACGCTTGCATGTCCAGCATTCCGTCGCGAACCAGCGTGCCGAGGTCGGCCGGTGCGCTTCTTGTCCACGCCGCGGCCTGGCTGCCCAGGAATGCGAACGCACCGCCATCGCAGATCGCGAAAAGCCGTTCCGTCGGGCCCGGCGTTCGGGCATAGGCGCGGAGCAGCTCGCCCATGGCTGGCCGGCGGCGCACGTCGGCATACAGCCGATGCGGGTCATAGCCGAACCGAAAGAACGCCGCGTGGCATGCGTCTTCGGGAGAAACCCCGCCGTTGACGCCTGAGAGTCCCTTCAGGTCGGCCATGCACTGCCTCAGCATGCGGTCCACCACCGTCAACGCCTGACCGGTGATCGCCGCCAGTGCCGCCGGGATGGGTTCGACCTCGCCCGCTCGGTCGCGGATGATGGGGTGGAGTGTTCGCGTTGCGGTGGTCGTCATTGAGCAACCTCGCTTCAAAGGATCAGGGTGACGTGAAGGAAAAATAATCTCATGAGCGAAGCCCTGGCGGCGAACCGTCTAGAAAGCGCCACTCAGCAATGGAGACTACTTCACGAAACGAAGAAGCAAATGCTGGCTGCGATCTCAGCGCGTGAGGCCGACCGAGCCCAGGAGGAAACGCACGAGCAATGCCAGCAGGAAGAGCGTGCCGACGCTCACCGCCCACAGGGCTGCCAACCATCCGAGCCTCCGCAGCCAAAGCTGCCAGCCGCGCCGGGCCTCAGTGGTAGCCATCGCCATGCCGCACCTTGCCGCGGAACACCCAGTAGCTCCACGCCGTGTACATCAGGATGATCGGGATGATCATCAGCGCCCCGACCAGGGCGAAGCCCAGACTTTGAGGCGGACCGGAGGCTTGCCAGATCGAGATGTCCGGCGGGATCACGTTGGGCCAAAGGCTGATGCCCAGTCCGCTGTATCCGAGGAAGAGCAATGCCAGCGTGAGCACGAAGGGCGACGCATGCGCGTCACCCCGCAGGTCCTGCAGCAGCCGCCACACGACCAAGCAAACCAGCAGGGGCACCGGCGCGAAGTAGAGCAGGTTGGGCAGCGTGAACCAGCGCGCTGCGATTGCGGCATGCGCCAAGGGCGTCCACACGCTCAGCGCGCCGATGACGCCGAGCATCACCCACACCAGCGGCCGTGAGAGCTTGCGCATGCGGTCGTGCAGCTCGCCCTCGGTCTTCATCAGCAGCCAGGTCGCGCCCAGCAATGCATAGGCCGCCACCAGCGCCAGCCCCGTGAAGATCGCGAACGGGGTCACCCAATCGAAAGGCCCGCCGGCGAAGTTGCCGTCCACGACCTTCAAGCCATTGAGGAAGGCGCCCAGGGTCACGCCTTGAAAGAAGGTGGCAGTGATCGAGCCGCCGATAAAGGCCGCATCCCACCAGCGACGCTTGCCGGCACGTGCCTTGAAGCGAAACTCGAAGGCCACGCCGCGGAACACGAGCCCCACCAGCATCAGGATGAGCGGCAGGTAGAAGGCGCTGAGGATGACCGCATACGCCAGCGGAAATGCAGCCAGCAAACCGGCACCGCCCAGCACCAGCCAGGTCTCGTTGCCGTCCCACACAGGTGCGACGGTGTTCATCATGACGTCGCGGTCCGCCTTGGCGGGAAAGAACGGAAAGAGGATGCCGATGCCGAGATCGAACCCATCCATCACGACATACATCATGATGCCGAACAGGATGATCACGGCCCAGATGAGGGGAAGGTCAATACCCATTACACGGCCTCCGGTGCGGCGAGATCGCCTTGTTCATCGATGCCATCGGACGCGGCCGAGAGCGGGCGCATCGGTTGGCGCGACTCTCCGGGCCCGCCGTGTGCCGGCAGGTCGCCTTCGTTGGTCGATGGCCCCTTTGCAATCAGGCGCAGTCCGTAGGCAGTGCCCGCGCCGAACACGACGAAATACACCAGCACGAACAGTGCGAGCGTGAAACCCACCTGCGAAGCCGAATGCTGTGGCGAAGCCGCCTCGGCAGTGCGCATGAGTCCGTAGACGATCCAGGGTTGCCGTCCGATTTCGGTCGTGTACCAGCCCGCCAGGATCGCCGCCAGGCCCGCGGGCGAAAGGGCGAGGGCGAAACGCAGGAACCAGCGATGACTGAACAACCGCTGTCCGCGGCGCAACCAAAGTCCCCAGAGCGCCAGCGCGATCATCAGCAAGCCCATTCCGACCATCGCGCGAAAGGTCCAGAACACAATCGTCGAGTTCGGCCGGTCTTCCCTGGCGAAGTCTTTCAGCGCGGGAATCTGCCCGTCCCAGCTATGGGCAAGAAGCAGGCTGCCCGCGCGCGGAATCTCGATCGCGAAGCGAGTCACTTCGGCTTCCATGTCGGGCCAGCCGAACAGCAGCAGCGGAACGCCTTCGCCCTCCGGCGTGCGCTCCCAGTGGCCTTCGATCGCGGCCAGCTTGGCCGGCTGGTGCTCCATCGTGTTGAGGCCGTGCTGATCGCCGATGAGCGCCTGGATCGGTGCAGCCACGAGCAGCATCCAGAGCGCCATTGAAAACATCGTGCGAACACCGCTGTTGTCGCGCCCCCGCAGCAAGTGCCATGCGGCCGCGCCGCCCACCATCAGCGCGGTGGCGATGTAGGAGGCGACCACGGTGTGCGCGAGGCGATAAGGAAAAGACGGGTTGAGGATCACCTTAACCCAATCGACCGGCACCACCCGGCCGTCGATGATCTCGTGGCCCTGCGGCGTCTGCATCCAACTGTTGGATGCGAGGATCCAGGTCGCCGACACCAGCGTGCCGACGGCCACGGCGAGCGTCGCGATGAAGTGCAGGCCGGGCCCGACCCGGTCGCGCCCGAACAGCATCACGCCGAGAAAGCCTGCCTCGAGGAAGAAAGCGGTGAGTACCTCGTAAGTGAGGAGAGGCCCGGTCACGCCACCCGCGAAGCGGGAGAAGTTGCTCCAGTTGGTGCCGAACTGGTAGGCCATCACCAGGCCCGACACCACCCCCATGCCGAAGGCCACCGAGAACACCTTGATCCAGAACTGATAGAGATCGATGTAGACCTTGCGGTGAGTGCGAAGCCACAGCGCCTCCAGCACGGCCAGATAGCTTGCCAGGCCGATGGTGAGCGCCGGAAAGATGATGTGAAACGAGATCGTGAAGCCGAATTGGATGCGGGCGAGCGTGAGTGAATCCATCTCTTGGCATCTCCATGGAAGGCTGCTGCAGCGGTTCTGCGAGAAGTGCTATTGAACATGAGGGCGAGCCCATTGGGAATAGGACAAGTTGTCCGCGACACCGTTTGCCGTTCCCGCTAGGATGTGACGCGCCACGGGAGGACAGCAAAACACCTCATAGGATTCGCAGCCCATGCCGATCTCGTTCAACAGGCACGGACCCTTCTATCGACTGCAGCGCAGGCTTGGCCTTCTCAGCGAAACCGACCTCAGTGTGCGTCGCCGCGCGATGCTGTTCGTAGCGGTGGCCTGGATACCGGCCGTGGTCCTTGCAGCAACCCAGGGGCTCGCGATCGGTCCCCACCACGAGCGGGCGATCCTGCTCGACTACAGCACCTACGCCTTGGCGATCGCGATCGTTTGCTTCGTCGTGATGGAGCAGTCATCGGACACGCGCATGGCCCGCCTCGTCAACGAGTTCGAGGCGCGCGGGATCGTGACTGAAGCGTCCCGCATCTGCATGGCGAGGGCCAAGGCGAACATGGGCCGACGCACCGGCTCGTCCCTTGCCGAAGCAGCCATCCTGGTGTTGGCGTACGCCTTGGCATACCTCTGGCTCCTGAACGCGCCCATGACGACCGATCAGGGCGCCTGGCATGGACGCATGGTCGACGGCTCCCTCCAACTCACCCTTGCCGGCTGGTGGGTGGCCCTTGTCTCGCTGCCTCTGTACTGGTTTCTCTTCGGCCGCTGGCTATGGCGCTTCGTCACCTGGGGGATCATGCTCTTCGATATCTCCCGTTGCGGACTGCGCCTCGTCGCCACCCACCCGGATCGCTGCGGCGGCCTCGCCTTCGTGGGACAGTACCCAAGAACCTATGTGCTGTTCGTGTTCGCGGAAAGCACCGTCGTGTCGGCGACCGTGCTCAAGGCGGTGGTGTATGGCGGCGCCAGCTTGATGGGATTCAAGTTCGCGCTCCTTGGGATGATCGTGCTCTTCGCGCTTGCCTTTATCGTTCCACTGGCGGTGTTCATGCCGCAACTGGTTGCGCTCAAGCACCAGGGACTTGCGCACTACGGCTCATTGGCGAGCAAGCACAACCTCTCGTTCGATGCGAAATGGATCTCCGGCGAGGAGCCGGCCGAGGAGTTGCTTGGGTCTCCGGACCCATCCTCGCTGGCGGATTTCGCGGCGGGCTACGACCTCATCAGGCGAATGCTGCCTGTGCCGGTCAATCTGGAAAGCGTGATCCCGATCGTCATGGCTGCGCTCATACCGCTGATTTGCGTCGCGCTGACGCAGGTGCCGGTTGTCCAGGTCGCCGACGAAATCAAGAAACTGATGCCCTTCTGAAGTCAGGAAGTCTTCTTGCGCAGCAGTTTGCCCAAGCGCGTCCTCAGCGGGGCGGGCATCGCACTCTTGCCCGCACGGTAGGCATCGCGCTGCACCTGCAAGGCGGCTGCCAGAGCGGCGACGCTTGCACTGTCGTAGCGCCAGATGCCGGTGACCACGAAATGCGCCGCCTTGGGCGTTACCCGGATGTCCTGGGCGCCAATGCTCTGCAGAATCTCGGACCGCGCCTTGGCCAGCAAAGCCTCGCGGCCATCGAAGTCGGCGATCTCGCGACTGAGCTCGATGCCGATCGTATGAATCGACGGGCGCAGATCAGCGATGAAGCTGACCACCTCGGCCAACACCAGCTTGGGGAGGGCACCGATCCGAAAGCCCTGGAAATCGACGGTGATGAAGTTCTCGATCAACACCTCCGCTCCGTCCGGACTGAGCCTCACGGACTGAACACGTCCGATCAGCGTCTGCCCGTCGAAAACATGGATGGGGTCGCCAAGATCGTATTGGCAGCCGCCCGGGCCGGTGAGGCGCAGTCCCACCGCCGTCATTCGACGCGCAGTCCGAGTCTGCGTCCCTTGCCGTTGGCATGGGTCCTGATTGATCCGCGGATCGCGGTTTCCAGCGAGTTCATGGTGATGACCATGCGCTGAGCTTAGCCGGATCTGCCCGCGCTCCTTCCGGTCGAATTGAAGGGACGGCGAATGGAAAGTGAATTCAATAGAACTAGTTTGCCCATTGCAGGCTTTCGCCCAATGTCAATTTCCATCTGATTCAAGTCCTTTTCCACACATTGGCTCTGCGCAGCTGACTTAGGATGACCGCACGGAGAGTAGTTATTGATGGAAACGAATTTACAAGACGGCGACCTGGGGCGCTGGGGTGGCCAACTCGCCGTGCTGACGGCCGAGGCCGATTTACGTGGTCTCGAGCACCTGGAACGCTCGATGAGCGCGCTGCTTCGCGTGGTGCGCGAGCAGCTCAACCTGGAAGTGGTTTTCGTCGGCGAATTCGTTGGCGGCGAGCGCGTGTTCCGTCACGTTTCGGCGAAAGCGCCGGCCCCGGTCATCCAGATCGGGCAGTCGCACGCGCTGGACAAGACCATTTGCCAGCGCATCGTCGATGGGCGAATGCCCCGGCTATTGAAGAGCGCGCGGCAGGAGCGCGCGCGTTACGGATTGCCGGAGCACTACGACGTATTGGGCGGACATATCGGCGTGCCGGTCAGGTTTTCAGACGGCAGCCTCTACGGCGTTCTCTGCGGCTTCAGCTTTACCGCCTGCGATCACCTGGACGAGCGCGATGTGCGACGGCTTGAAATGGCAGCGGGTGCGGCAGCGCGCCTGCTGGCGCAAGCCGAAGGCCACGATGTCGATCGCACATTCGAGCGCGATTCAGTGAACTGAGAGGCTGCCGGCGCCTCAGATCGCCCCACAAAGGGCAAATGCATAAGCGGCGTCTTGGGCCGCCACGAACCCCGGTTGGCCGGGAAGCCGGAGATCGGCGGTCGATGGCGGCGGCGCAATGGATGGATTGTTCGAGAAGCGCCTGAAAACGCCTTCGCGCTTCGACGTCGCAACCGCGGGCTTCGAGGAAGGCCTCACGGTGATGTCCTTGATGCGCTTTCTGTCGTGGCGGACGATGGCCTGCCGGTCGCCGTCGACGACACAAAGCGTGCCCCGCTCGGTCTCCAGCACGTCGCGAAACTGATCCCAGACCATCGGAACGGACGGCTTGATGCCGGCGAGCTCGCATCCCGTGCGACGTGCGAAGGCCGCGAGTTCTTTCGGCAATTCGAGCGGCACGCAGGAGACGAGCTGCCCGTTGTCGTCCGAAGGCGCTGAAAAATAGAAGGCTGAAGAGCTCGCGTCCTGATCGAACAATTGCTCGAAGCGTGCGCGGGCATAGGCATCGCGCAGGCCCCGATCGATCAATGCGGGGGACCAGGGCAGCACGAAGTACTGCGTCTCGCCCGCTCCGATGATCCAAGTCAGTGCCCGGCCCGCCGGGCCCTGCCCGATCCAGGAAGCCAGGGCCTCCATGGCGGCGCCCCGGTCGCCATCGGCGAAATCGAAGTGAGCTTTGCGCGTGATCAGCGGCCTGAGCCAGAGGCGCGCCACCTCGCAAGCGATCAGGGTACGCGGCGCGAGATGCACGCGTATTTCCGCACGGCTCAGAAGCGACGTCATGGCCGGCGCCCCATGCGGCGACCAGGCGATGCGGCGAGCTTCGCTTGTCGCGGGCTCACGCAGCGAGTCACAGGCAGTTTCATGCCTCGATTTGAGGCGAGCAGCCGCAACCCGATAACTAGCAATTCTGGTAGGTAGCCCGCGAAAACCCCCTCGCGTGCGACCGCTCTGTGACAAAGTACCTGCGAGCCCCAGCCCTCGCAGCGCGGCGGCGCGTTGGATCAAGCGCGGGCAGGAGCGAATCAGTTCAGCAGCCCGGCCATCAGGGCCTGGACCACGGCGGCTGTCTTGTTCGCCGCCTTCATTTTTTGAACCGCGTTCTTGATATGAAAGTTGACCGTCGGGATCGAAATGGAAAGGATGTCGCCGATTTCCGCGGCGGTCTTGCCATCGGCGCTCCACTTGAGCACCTCGATTTCACGCGCCGTCAGGGCGGCATCCGGCTGCACCACATACTTCGGCTTGAGCAATCGCGACATCGCAAGGTGCGCCGCCTGCACCAGCCAACGCATTTCGCTTTCCTTCGACGCGAGCTCGTTCGCAGTCAGCGGATCGCCCGAGCGCGACAGCGTCAGCATCCCGCCGATACCGAAGCCGTCCAGGCTCGACTGCGCCCAGCCGACCCGCAGGCCTTGCTCCCTCGCTTCGGCCCAGAACTCCTTCGAAGATGCGAATACATCGTCAGTCCACAGCAGCGGGCGCTGACTGAGACTGCCATGTCGAACGCTGGGGTCAATGGCCAGATAGCCGGCCTTCTGATATCTCTCCTGCCACGCTTTCGGGTAGTTGTTCAGCGTGATGACCTTCGGGTTCGACACGGGCACGGCGAGTCGAAGGCCGTACGCGCAGTGCTCGAAGCCCAGTTCGCGGGCCGCCGCCAGCAAGGCCTCGAAGACGACGTCCTCGCCGGACGCTCGATCGAGCGCCGTGAGCAGGTTTTCGTTGAACGCACGCATGAAGGTGGGCTCGTTGGCAGCTTTGGCGTCGCGTCGGCGGCTGGGTGGAAGAGGGACTCTCGGGATATGCGGCAGCAGTGCGAATTCTCGCGCCTGCGTGAAACAAGCCACCAATCTAGCGGAAACGCATCACCGCCGCTGCGACGCCTGCATCGCGCGGCCTCCAAATCAGGACCGTTTGCACGGTTCGACGCACTTGCACAGGAGCCACGACATGATCATTCCCTTGTCCACTGGACTGCTTCGGATCGCACGACGCGATCTCGACCAGCTGCAGCTGGCCCATCTGGTCTCCGGTCTCGACGATGACGCGGGACAGGCCCGCGCCTGTGGGGCGGTCATCGCGCTGTCGGGCTACACGGAGTGGGTCTGTCCCGCACAGCCCCGCCTCAGCCTCGGGTGGGACTGGCAGTTCGACGAAGCCGCGTCGCCTCCGCAAATCTGCAGAATCGGACTGCCGCGCACCAACATCCTGCTGCTCGACGGCGATGGAGCGGCCTTGCCATGGAATGAAAGCCTGCAAATGCTCGCCAATTTCATCGACGGCTTTGCCTGGAATGCGCTGGCTTTCCGGGCGGTGTGCGAGCGCTACGCCGCCTGACCTGTCAGAAATGATAGTTTCGCCGCCGACTCATGGCGGCTGAAATCTTCCCGACCTACAACCGGGAACAAGCAATGGCAATGGAAATATTGGCAGGACGGCCGACCGAGATGGCGCCGCACATCCTCGACGAAGTCGCACGCTACCGCCACAAGGTGTTCGTGGAGACGCTGGGCTGGGATCTCCTCACCGAAGAAGGGAAGGAAAGAGACCAGTTCGACCGCGACGACACGCTCTACCTCGCCGCGCGAGACGTCGGGCAGAACATTGTCGGAACCGCGAGGCTGCTGCCCACGGACCGGCCTTATCTGCTGGGCGACGTCTTCCCCCAATTGCTCGGCGGCGAGCCTGTTCCTTGCGATCCGCGGATCTGGGAGCTTTCGCGATTCGCCGCCGTCGACTTCGCGGCGACGCAAGGCAATGCGCTGCACCAGTTTTCGTCGCCGGTAGCCGTCGCGCTTCTCGAAGAATCACTGGCGATCGCCCGCCGAAGCGGCGTCGAGCGCATCATCACGGTCTCCCCGCTCGGCGTCGAACGACTGCTGCGCCGCGAAGGCTTTCGTGCGCATCGCGCAGGCCCGCCGATGATCGTCGGCGGCCACCCGATCTTCGCGTGCTGGATCGAGGTGACGGAGCGCGCTGTCGAAAGCTGAAAGGGAGCGGGCTCCCTGGCGTCATTGACGCACCCGCCAAGGACGACGCCCGCCGGCGGGCAGTCGATGCTGTCCTTCATGCAGTCAGAGCCTTGTCCGGCAGGTTGCGCGCGGGGTGCGGCTAGATTTGCTGCAGATCAAGGAGACCCCATGGCAGACCTCGTCAAGGCCGCGAAGCATCCGCGTGCGGCAGGGAATCGCTGAAATGGCCACCGGCGGCAGAACGCTCTGGAAAGGCGCCATCACCTTCGGACTGGTCAACATCCCCGTCGGGCTTCACACCGCAACGACGGAACAAGGCGTGGACTTCGACTGGCTGGACAAGCGCAGCATGGACCCGGTGGGCTACAAGCGAATCAACAAGAGAACGGGCAAGGAGATCGACAAGGACGACATCGTCAAGGGCGTCGAATACGAAGACGGCAAGTACGTCGTCATCTCGCCTGAAGAGATCGAGGCCGCCTATCCGCGAACGACCCAGACCATCGAGATCCAGCGCTTCGTGGACGCCAATGCGATCCCGTTCGTCTACCTGGAGCGCCCCTATTACGTTGCGCCGGTGAACAGGGGCCAGAAGGTCTACGCACTGCTCCGCGAGGTGCTCCTGAAGACAGGGAAGATCGGGCTGGCCAAGGTGGTCATCGCCACCAAGCAGCACCTGGCAGCCTTGGTGCCCAGCGACAAGGCACTCGTGCTGAACCTGATGCGGTGGGGCGACGAGGTGAAGTCGCTCGAAGGGCTCGACCTTCCAGCCGCGGGTGCGAAGTCTTCGAACATCAGCGCTGCCGAAATGAAGATGGCCGAACAACTCGTCAAGGACTTGTCGGGCGAGTGGAAACCCGAAGACTTCCAGGACGAGTTCAAGCATGCCGTGATGAAGCTGGTCGACAAGAAGGTCAAGGCAGGCGACACCGAAACCGTGATCGAACCGCAGGAGGAAGCGCCCTCCGAAGGCGCTGAAATCATCGACCTGACCGAACTGCTGGCGCGCAGCCTGAAAGGGGACAAAGCCCCGCGCAAAGCCACCGCAAAAAAGGCCGCTCCACGAAAGGCGGCGAGCCCCTCCAAGGCAAGGAAGGCGGCGCCCACTAAATCGCGCAAGGTGGCTTGACCATCGGCCGCCCTGATGACCATGGCCAGCCTGCGCCGCATTGCCGTCACGGTCGACGAAATCCGTGAAGGCCGCTTTGATTGGGTGCTGATGGAAAAGGACACCGAGTCCCATGAGTGGAAGCCGATCCGCCGGGCCGATTCATCGGCAGCCACCTATCACGAAGCCATGGCCGCGGGCTTGATGGCGCTGCAGGCCATGGTGGGCGATCTGGACACGGGACCGCGGGAAGGGACTGCGGAGAAGCCTCCGGACGAAGCTGCGGAGCAGCGCGGCGGCAAGCGCTTCGGCTTTGGCGGCCTGCGGGAGTAGGGCCGCTCACAGGAGCTTGTCGATGGTCGCGGGCAGGTCGCGAATGCGCTTGCCCGTGGCGTGAAAGATGGCGTTGACCACGGCGGCCGCCGTCCCCACGATCCCGATCTCGCCCAGTCCCTTGACGCCGAGCGGCGTCACTTCCGGATCGGGCTCTTCAACGAAGATGACTTCGATGTCGTAGATGTCGGCGTTCGCTGGCACGTGGTATTCGGCAAAGTTGTGATTCATTACCCGGCCGAGCCGGTGATCGGTGAATGCGTCCTCGTGCAAGGCCATTCCGATGCCCATGACCACACCGCCAAGAATCTGGCTGCGTGCAGTCTTCGGGTTGATGATTCTTCCCGCCGCCACGGCGGACACGATGCGTGTGACCCGCACGACGCCGAGTTCTTCATCGACCTTCACCTCCGCAAAGATCGCGCTGTGCGTATTGCTTGCCTTGAGCATCTGGCCGATCTTGTCGCCGATGCCGGGCTTGGCAGTTTCCTCGGCGCTCAACGCATTCTTGCCGGACGCACGCATCACGTCGGCGATGCTCACGGAGCGTGACGGGTCGGATTTCAGCTCGATCATTCCGCCCCGAAACTCCACCTCCTCGAGCTTCGGCTTGCCGAGGGGCTTGCCGTCCATCTCGTGGGCCGCGTCGATCAGTTGTCTGCCGATCGACTGGCAGGCGAGCTGCACCGCAGCACCGGCCGATGCCGCCATCCATGAACCGCCTTCGACGGGCGATGCAGGCAGCGCGCTGTCGCCGAGTTGCGGCGTGATGCGCGCCAGCGGCAAGCCCAGGGTGTCGGAGGCGACCTGGGCCATCACGGTATAGGTGCCGGTGCCGATGTCCGAGGCCGCGCAGGCGACGACCAGATCCCCTTCGGCGCTCAGGCGTGCACTGGCCGTGGTTTTCATGAACATCGCATCCCACATGCCGGTCGCCACGCCGAAGCCGACAAGCTCGGAGCCCTCTCGCATCGATCGCGGCGCGGGCGAGCGGCGGTCCCATCCGAACCGGGCTGCCCCTTGTTCGTACGCCTGGCGCAGCGCTTTCGACGTGAATGGCTTGTCGCCCATCGCATCGACCTCGGAGTAATTGAGCAGACGGAACGCCAGCGGATCCACCTTGGCGAGGCAGGCCATCTCGTCGATGGCGATCTCGAACAGCGTCATGCCGGTGGCTGCGCCGGGCGCGCGCATGTCCCCGGGGGTGTACGTGTCCACGGGCGCGAGGGTGTACTCACCCGATGCGTTCTCGCACGCATAGTTCATCAAGCCCCAGTTGCAGACCACCTCCATGTAGTTCTCGAAGCGCGATGTGGACGTGGTCGCATCGTTGACGATGGACTGCAGCCGGCCCTGCGCATCCGTCGCCAGGCGCACCGACTGGAGCGCCTCCGGCCGGTGCACGTGGGTGAACATCTGTTGGCGCGTGAGCACCACGCGCACCGAGCGTTCGAGCATCTTGGCCGCCAGGGTCGCGAGATAGACCTGATATTGCGGCCGAAGGCCGGAGCCGAACGCGCCGCCGACGTAGGGGTTCAGCACGCGCACGTCATCGGGGGAGAACCCGAAGACCGAAGCAAGGTAGGACTGGACATTCTGCGAACCCTGCGTCTTGTCGTAGACGGTGATCTTGCCTCCGCCTTCCCAGATCACGGTCGATGCGTGCATTTCCATCGGGTTGTGGAAATGCAAGGGCAGGTGGTAGTCAGCGGCATGCTTCAGCGGCGCTGCGTCGAACCCCGCCTTGGCATCGCCACGTGCCTTGGGCGACTGGAAGGTGCCGCGCTTTCTGACGGGCTCGAACTTTTCCTTGAGAGCGACCATGAAGTCCGTGTTGTGGGGCTCTGGCGCGTAGGTCACCCGCACCAGCGCTGCCGCATCGCGCGCCGCTTCCAGCGTTTGCGCCACCACCAGCGCCAGCGGTTGCCCGCTGAAGACGACGGCGCCGTCGTAGAGCGGGCGAAACGGCGAGCCAGGCACCGCGACCTCGTCCTGGTAGCTGCGGTCCAACCATGCAACGTGCGGGCGGTTGAAATGGCTGATCACTTCCACCACGCCCTCGATGGCCCGGGCCGCCGAGTCGTCGATCGACAGCACTTTGCCCTTGGCGATGTCGCCCGAGACCACCCAGCCGTACAGCAGGTCGGCTGCGCTGTGCTCGGCCGCATAGCGAGCCCGGCCCGTCACCTTCTCGAACCCGTCCACCCGGTTGATGGCGTCACCGATGCGGGCACTCGTATTGGATGCGTTCATGTCATGCCACGCGTTTGTCGTTTTGAGATTGAGGGGTCTTTGCGGCCGCCTGCCGCAACGCTCGCACGATGGCGCGTCGTCCGAGCTCGATCTTGAAGTCGTTTCCGCCTTGGCCCGAAGCGCCCGCCAGGAGCCGATCGGCCGCTTTGGCGAAGATTGCGTCGGAGGGGGTCGCGCCGGTCAGCAACGCCTCCGCCTCGGGCACGCGCCAGGGCTTGTGCGCGACGCCGCCGAGTGCCACGCGCGCTACCTCGATGCGACCATCGCCATCGAAGCGCAGAGCCGCAGCGACCGAGACCAGTGCGAACGCATAGGAAAGCCTGTCACGCAGTTTCAGGTACGTGTAGTGCTCGCTGAAGTCTTCCGCGGGCAGGTCGATCGCGGTCACGAGTTCGCCGGGTTGGAGCGTGTTGTCGCGCGATGGATCGTCTTCCGGCAAGCGATGGTATTGGGCAAAGGCGATCGTGCGTTCTCCCGCCGGGCCCTGCACGCGCACTTGGGCGTCCAGTGCGGCCAACGCAACGCACATGTCCGACGGATGCGTTGCGATGCAATGTTCGCTCGCGCCGAGAATCGCGTGGATGCGCGTCACACCACCGATGGCTCCGCAACCGGAGCCGGGCGTGCGCTTGTTGCAGGCCGTCGCGGTGTCATAGAAGTAGTAGCAACGCGTGCGCTGGTTGAGGTTGCCACCGTTAGTCGCCGCATTGCGCAGTTGGGGGCTTGCGCCGGCCAGGATCGCCGATGACAGGAGCGGGTAGCGGGCGGCCACCCGCGCGTCGTAGGCGGTGTCGGCGTTCGTCGCCAACGCGCCCAGGCGCAGGCCGCCGCCATCGATGTCGGAGATCTCTCGCAGTGGCAAGCGGCGGATATCGACCACGGTGGCCGGCCGTTCCACGTTCTCCTTCATCAGGTCGACGAGGTTGGTCCCGCCCGCGAGAAAGCGCGCGCCCTGCACGCCGGCGAACTGGATCGCCTGGGCTGTGTCATGCGCGCGGCTGTATTCGAAGCGGTTCATCGCTGCGCCTCTTCGCGCTCCATGACGGACATCACGGACATGATGGCATCCACGATGTTTGTGTAGGCACCGCAGCGGCACAGGTTGCCGCTCATCAGCTCCCGCACTTCGTCTCGCGTGCGGGCTTTGCCTTCCTCGAGCAGACCCCGCGCCGAGCAGATCTGCCCCGGCGTGCAATAGCCGCACTGGAATGCATCGTGCTCCATGAAGGCCTGCTGGAGCGGGTCCAGCCCTTCGGCGCCATCGCTTGACGCCATGCCTTCGATCGTGCGAACGGACGAACCGTCCACGCTCACAGCCAGCACCAGGCAGCTGTTCACCCGGCGGCCATCGAGGAGGACCGTGCACGCGCCGCACTGGCCGTGGTCACAACCCTTCTTCGTTCCCGTCAGTTGCATCTCTTCGCGCAACAGATCGAGCAAGGTCACCCGGGGCGGCACTCGTGTCTGGTGGTCGACGTTGTTGACGTGCAGGTTGATGGGGATGGCCTCGTTGCTGGCGATCCCGCTTGCAGGTGTGGTTTGGGTGTCCATGGCGGACCCTTGCTTTCATCGCCTGCTTTTGGGCGCCGGCTCGTCGCTCGGGAGATTCGAGTCCGACAGCTGTTCGGAAGGCGGCCCGAGCCGGCCGCTGTCGGCGCCTTCGGCTGCAGAAGTGCCTCCAGCTCTTTGCGCCTTGCCGCGACCGGACATGATTTCGTCATCATCGAAGTCCAGCGGCTCGGGCGCGCCTTGATCGGGCCCGCGATCGACCCGCCCCCGGGAGGGTGGTTGCGGGCCATGGGGACCGATCGCGTCCGGCAGACCGTCGTCCTCGATCATATGCTTGGGCGATGTAGCCATGTGTACTCCTGGGTTGATTTGCCGCAGCAATGCGCGCAAGGACCCATGTTCTCGCCCACAGCCGCCCGCACTGTGGGCGAGCCCGCCTGGCGCTTGTAGGAGTGGTCGACAGCGGCTCTGCGGCTAACGAGGCAATGCGTACGCGATGACGCTGTCTCCGGCCTTCGTGCCGAGCGAACCATGCCCGCCTGCGACCACCAGCAGGTATTGGCGGCCGTCCGCGCCCGAATAGGTCATGGGCGTTGCCTGACCCCCAGCGGGCAACCGGCTGCGCCAGAGTTCCCGACCGTCCGTCATGTCGTAGGCCCGGACGTAGTTGTCCAGCGTGCCGGAGAGGAAGGCGACCCCGCCTGCCGTCACAACAGGACCGCCAAGGTTGGGCACGCCCATCCTGAAAGGCAAGGGCACAGGCGCCAGATCCCGCACGGTGCCGTTGCGGTGCTTCCAGAGGACCTTCGCCTGATCGAAATCGACGCCAGCAACATAGCCCCACGGCGGCGCTTGGCACGGAATGCCCAGCGGACTCACGAACGCGGAGAGCTTCACCGCGAACGGCGCACCGAAGTTCTCGCCAAGTGCGGGAAGACTGCCCTTCGGACGCTCCTTGCCCTGCACCAGCAGGGACGTTTCGTCTGTGCGCGGCACGAGGCGCGAGACGAAGGCCAGGTAGGTCGGCGTCGTGAAGCCCATGCGGCGCACGGGATCCACCGCAATGCCGCCCCAATTGAACACGCCGAAGTTGCCTGGATAGACCAGCGTGCCGCGCGTGGAGGGCGGCGTGAAGCGGCCTTCGTAGCGCAGGCGATGAAACGCGATGCGGCAGTAGAGCTGGTCGAACATCGTCGTGCCCCACATGTCCTTGCCCGTCAGCGGCTTCGGGTCGAAGGAGAGGGTGGAGCGGGGCTGGGAAGCCGCCGCCTTGTCGCCGGTCGCGGCACCTTGCGGGGCAGGGGTCTCGGTCACCGGAAAAACCGGCGTGCCCGTGCGGCGGTCGAGAACGAACAATTCGCCTTGCTTCGTGGGCTGTACCAGCGCGGGCACGACGCTGCCGCCCACCTGAAGGTCCACCAGAGTGGGTTGCGCGGGTACGTCGTAGTCCCAGAGGTCGTGGTGCACCGTCTGAAAGCTCCACCGCACACGCCCGGTCGCAAGCTCCAACGCGACCACGGCCGACGAGAAGCGCTCCACCGCTTCGCTGCGCTGGCCTCCCCACTGGTCCGGCGGCTGATTGCCCATCGGCACGTAGACCAGTCCCAAGCCTTCGTCCACGCTGGAGATGGACCAACTGTTCGGCGAATTCGCGGTGTAGCTTTCGCCAGCCGCAATCGGCGCCGTCGCTTCGGGCTTGGCCGAATCCCAGTTCCAGACGAGGGCGCCGGTGTCGATGTCGAAAGCGCGGATCACGCCCGACTGTTCGTTCGTCGAGACGTTGTCCAGCACCGTTCCGCCGACGATGACGAGCTTGCGCGTCACCACGACGGGCGACGTCGAGTAGTAGGCACCGGGCTGCCGGTTGGGCATGTGAGCCCACAGGTCGATCTGGCCCGTTCCGCCACCGAAACTCGCGCAGGGCGTACCGGTATCCGGATTGAGCGCCAGCAGCCTGCCATCCGCGGTCGGCATGAAGAGCTTGCCAGGACAGGCGCCTGCCGCCGCATTGCCGGCCGCAGCATTGGCGGCCGCCGCTTCGGGTGGCTGGTACGACAGGCCTCGGCAAGTCAGATGCTGAAGCGCGAGGTGGCCCTCGATGGCGACCTTCGGGTCGAAGCGCCAGACCTCCGCACCCGTGGTGGCGTCGAGCGCCAGGACGCGTTGATGTGGCGTACACAGGATGAGGCGATTGCCGATCTTCAGCGGCGTGACTTCGAAGGTCGTCTCCTCGGGGTCGCCGGGCCGGCCACGCACGTCGCCGGTGTGCATCTGCCACGCGATCTGGAGCTTGTCCACATTGGCAGGCGTGAGTTGATCAAGCGGCGAGTAGCGCTGCCCGAATGCGGTGCGGCCATAGGCATGCCACTCTCCCGAAGGCAGATTGGCATCCGCTTGCGCAGCAGCCGAGGACGCAGGCCGCGATGCGATGCGGCCAGTGATGTCGTGCGGGTCATGAAACCACGATGCAACGGCGACCACCGCAAAGACAGCCAGAACGGCGGTGAGGGCCAGCCCCGTGCCTCGCCAGGGCGACACCCGGGATGATGGCGTTCGCCAGCCCAGCCCGCGCGTGACCCATGGCGTCAACAGCAGGAGCCCGAGGACGAACAGCATGTCCATCCGTGCTGCGAGCGGCCACCAGTCCAGACCTGTCTCCCACAGCGACCAGATCAAGGTGGCGGCCACGATCAACGCATAGAGCCACAGGGCCTCTTGCGCCCTGCGCACCAGCAGTACGCCTGAAAGCACGAGGCCGATGCCTGCGAGCACGTAGTAGAGGCTGCCGCCAAGCGTGGCCAGCCATACGCCGGCCGCGCCAACCACCAGACCGATCAGGAGCAGCAAGCTGCCGAGGATATTCGTACCGCTCCACCAGCGGTGCGTGCGCTTCTTATCGTTCATCAAGATCTCCTCGCGGGAGTCTTCGAATGGCACGATGCGCTCGCTGTCAGGTGCGGCCCCGCTAGGGTGTAGGAGACCGGCGGCGCGCACGCCGGTCCCGGCGCCTTACCTTTGGTAGTAGCTCTGCAGGTTGCGGCGGTATTTGTCCGGTGACTCGACCCACATGACGGAGGCCGCGATCGTCGGATTGCCCGCGAAGCTCAGGCTCGTGCTGAGCTGGCCCGATGCGTTCGGCGACGCCGCCTTTTCGAGGCTGTCGACTTGCGTCTGAGCGCCGTCCCTGCGCCGCATCTGCACATAGGCTTGCGTGAGCGGATTGAGGTTGCGCGCATTGAAGGCGATGGTCCCGCCCACAGACGAGTCGAAGGCATTGAAGGCGTCGATGGTCGCCTGCTCGATCGCCGGGAACACCGAGCCACCAGCGGCCTCTGCCAGCGTCAGCGGGCGGCGCTCCATCGTGACGCGGTAGATGCCGTCCGATGTGCCGGTGGGGAACGACACCTGCGCGCCGCCGGCGCCATAGGCGGTGAGCGTGTATTGCGCCTTGTCGGGGATGGCGGCAATCTGCGCATCGGTCAGCGCCGAAGCTTGCGCGCCTGCACAGGTGGAGGCCACCATGTAGGTTTCCATGTTGGCGCCGTCGATCATCCAGCGGCCTCCCAGCGCGGGCGGCATGTATCTGAGTCCCGCGGGCGGCAGCCCCGGGCCCTTGACCACGATGTAGGCAATGGCGCCGCCATCGTTGCTCGCGTCCGTATCCTCGATGTTGAATTCGAGGCCGGTGTTCACGCACGGGGTCGAGCCCGGAAGTCCATGATGCACGGCCGTAGTGTTGAACCAGTCCAGGTTGAGCACGCGCTGGTCGCCATGCAGGCGCCATATGCCATCCGTGCCCTTGCGCACCTTCCAGTTGTCGAGCCGGCCGAGTTCCACGCCCTGCGGCGTCTTCACCGAGAACGAAAGGTGTGCGGTGACCTTGCTCGGATCGCTGTAATCGATCTGGCGAATCTCGACGTCGGTGAATGACACGCCGACGAAATCGGAGTTGTTCGTCAGCTCGGCCAGCGAGTCCGCGAGATTCATGTCGTTCCACCGGAAGCCGCTCGTCATGAGGGGCGACAAGGCACCCGAAGAGGGCAGGCCGTTGGCGTACTTGGCCGTGAAATCCTTCAGCACCTGCTTGACCAGTTCCTGGTCACTCGCGCCCGTGGCGACGTTGGTGCTGCTCAAGGCCGCCGGCGAAGTTTCGGCTGCAGCCTTGACGTCCAGCTTGTCGACGACCGCGATGGTGTTGACGACATTCGAAATGGTGGCTGTATTGGCGGCCGTGTCATAGCTGACGCGGATCACGTCCAGCGCCTTGTCAAGCGGGTCGGAAAGCGGCGTGAATGCGGTGTGAAGCAGGTCGATCGCAGTATCGACGCCCAGCGCGCTCAGCACCGGCAACAGCTTCTCCTTGAGCTTCGCGACTTCGGCATCGATCTGCCCCTTGCTCGCCAGCTCGGCTTTGCCGCTCTGCTCGAAGTTGTCGAAGTAGGCTTGCGCAAGCTGCCCGGCGACGTTCGAGACGATCAAGTCCGTCAGTTGCGTGATATTGATGCGCCCGTCGAGATCGGCCGCGGTGGCGATCGAGTGGACGATGGCGGTGGTGCCGTTCACCGAACCCTCGGCACGAAACACGAACGGCGCCGTCATGCCGCTGACGTCGACCGAATAGCTGCCGTTGGTGCCGATCGGTGCGGTGCGCGTCACGCCTTTGGCGTCCTTGACCGTCACGGTGCCCACCAGCGGTGCGCCGACGGCGGCAACGCCCGAGATCTGCGCGCCGGTCTGTGCAACGCCGTTGCCGTTCGTTCCGTTGCTGGTGCCGGTGTTCGTGCCGCCCGTTGCTGCCGTGCCGTTGGTGCCGACCGCCACCGCGCCAAAGCCGCCGCCACTGCCGCCGCCCCCACACGCGGCCAAGCTGGCCACCAGCGCCATGACGGCGCCATGAACGCCCCAACGCCTTGCTGATTTGATCGATTTCAATACCTGCTCCATTCCTGCTCCATTCGCCAAAGTTGTTGTTTGTTGCGGAGAGGAGGCTATCGGCGTGGCTCACTGCCGACATCCTCAGTTCATGGGGTGGGCCCCCCCACATTCGGCGGGGCGATCGTGCGAACATCCACGGAAAGCCGCAAAAGCAACATCGCTCGCCCTGAGATGACCCACCAAGCCCCTGTCCGTGTCGCACTGGTCGAAGACGACCCCGCCATGCGCGAAGCCTTCGAACGCGTGATCCGGGCGGAGCCCAGCCTGCGCTTTGCCTTTGGCGCCTCGACTGCGGGCGAACTGCTGTCGTGGTTTGCGCACAACCCGGTCGACGTGCTGCTCGTCGACCTGGGCCTGCCGGACTGCTCGGGACTGGAGGTCATCCGCCGCTGCCGTGACGTTCAGCCCGCCTGCGCGATGATGGTTCTCACGATCTTCGGCGACGAGGCCAACATGCTCAGCGCCTTCGAAGCCGGCGCCAGCGGCTACCTGCTCAAGGACGGCACCGAAGCCGACCTGGCCATGCACATCCTGAGTCTTCATGGGGGTGGTTCGCCGATGTCGCCGACCATCGCGAGGCAACTGCTCGTGCGCTGGCAAGGCCGTCAGGCCGCCGCGCAGCCGGCGACGGCACCGTCATCGAATGAGTCGCTGTCGCCGCGCGAATCCGAAGTGCTCGCGCTCATCGCTCGCGGCTTCACCTACACCGAGGTGGCGGAACGCCTTGGCATCCTGCTGTCCACCGTGCAGAGCCACGTGCGCAACATCTACGGCAAGCTCGACGTGCACAACAAGGCCGAAGCCCTGTTCGAGGCGCGGCAACTCGGGCTGCTGAACTAGCGGCCGCGCGCATGCTCTTTTGGCCCTCGAACCCGGTGGCGCACGCTTGGCGGCTTGTCGCCCGCTGCCTCTCGGCGCTGACAGTGATCGTCCTTTGCCTTGCGCCGGGAGCCACCTGGGCTGGACCTGACGAACTGGGCGATATCCGCACCTTCGAGAGCGCCGAGGCCGTCCTCGAACCGGAGGGCTTGCCGCCGAGAGAGGGGCCCGTCGATCTCGGTCGCCGCTGGGACGCGGACTTTCCGGGACGCGGCGGTCGCGCCAGCTACCGCATCATGCTGCCGCCGAGGCGCAGCCCCGAGCCGATGGCGCTGCTGTTCTCGCGCGTCGGCAATCAGGTCGACGTGCTTGTCAATGGCAGCGTGATCCGACACTGGGGCACCCTCGGTGATCCGCTGTTCGACGCGGCCAAGACACCAGTGATGGTGACGGTCCCGGCATCGTTGCTGCACAGCGATCGCGAAAACGAATTGCGCGTCGAAGCCACCATCCAGCCGCAGCGCCTGGGGGGCCTCTCGGTGTTCCGCTACGGACCCCAGGCGGCAATCGAGCCGATCTACGACGCGCACCGGCTGCGCCGTGACGTCGCGATGCTCGTCTTCGCTGCGGGCCTTCTCGGCATGGGCGTGTTCACGGGCGTGCTGTGGCTTCGGCAGCGGGAGCCGATGTATGGCTGGTTCAGCCTCGGCGCGGCGCTCGGCTTCATTCGCATCCTCGACCGTGCGTGGCCCGACGTGCCCGTGCCCTGGCCGCTGCTGGGCGCAATGGTGGCGATCTGCTTCATGTCGCACATGGCGCTGATGTGCCGCTTTGCCCTGCTGGCCGTCGAGCCTGCCGCACGCTGGGCCAGCCGGAGCGTCGACATCGCAATCGTGCTCAGCTCGGTGCTCGCCTGCCTGTCTTTCGGCATGCGGCAGCCGTTGCTGCTGACATTGGCACTGTGCTCGATCGTTCCGATGTCCCTGTTGTCGCTGTGGACCGTCATCCGCCGCGCATGGCTTGGCGGCGACCCAAGGCTCCGGGCTTGGCTGATTGCTGCTGCGCTCACGGCTTCGATTGCCGCGGGCCTGCACGACCTCATTGCAATCCGCATCGCGAGCGCGAACGGCTTGCGGACCACCTACGTGCAGCACGCGATGTTCGCGTTCGTGCCAATCATGGGCTGGATCATTGCCGAGCGCTACAGCCGCACGGTGACGAACTTCCACGCGCTCAACGCCAATCTCTCGCGCCGCGTCGACGAGCGAGAGCATCAGCTCAAGGCTGCGTTCGACGCGCTGCGCGAGCAACAGCACCATCAGTCCGTATCGAACGAGCGGCAGCGCATCATGCGCGAGATTCACGACGGCGTCGGATCGCAGTTGGTGGCTCTGCTCAACATGGTCGCCCGCCCCGGCGCCGATGCCGGCGCGTTGCGCGAACACGTCCAGGTGGCTCTCGATGAAATGCGCATGGCCGTCGACTCGCTGCAGCCTGCGAACGACGATCTCGCCACCGTGCTCGCAACGCTGCGCTATCGCCTGCAGCCGCGCCTGGAGGCCGCGGGCATCGCGGTGGTGTGGGAAGTCGCCGAGCTGCCGGAGCTGCGTGAGCTCTCGCCCAACGTCGTCATGCACGTGCAACGCATCCTGCTCGAAGCCTTCACCAATGTGCTCAAACATGCGCGGGCATCGCGCATCGTCGTGCGTGCGCGACTGCGCGAAGACGAGCCTGCCGTCACCCTCCAGATCGAGGACAACGGCGTCGGGCTTCGCCACCCCTCTGCCGGTGCGGCAGAACCGGCAAGACGTCGAGGCGGACGCGGGCTCGACAACATGCGCTCGCGCGCCGCGGCCATCGGCGCTCGGCTGCGTGTGGAGCAGCCTCCTTCAGGGGGCGTTTGCATCACGCTGAATCTCAAGGTCGAGCGCGGCGACTCGGTCTTTTCGGGGCTTTCGAGGCCGATGGAACTGACGTAGCGCCGAAAGCCGATCAGCGTCTTGAGGCCCTAGCCGATTTCAGCACGCCCGTGTGTCCGACCCGAATGGCCAGGCTCGTACAGCGTGCCTTGCGGATGCTTCGGGTCTTCCCATTTCTGCTGCCGATCGACCTGCCTGGCCGACATCTTGTCGGCTACCGAGGGCATGATCTTCGACATGGTCGTGTTCAGAACGGACATGGAGCCGACCTTGATATCGCGCCCGCCCTCCGTCGCCGCCTTGAGAATCGCGCGTGCGACATCCTCCGGATCGATCATCGGATCCGGCAGCTTCGGCTCCTGGTCCATGTAGTTCCTGGCGTGCTCCGGGTAGGGCGTGTTCACCGCGGTGGGCTGGATGAGCGTGATGCTCACGGGGCTTTTGTCGACGTCTTCGATCTCGGCCCTCAGCGCATCGGTGAACCCCTTCACCGCGTGCTTGGACGCGGAATACATGCCCTGCAGCGGAATGACGGCGTCCGATGCCTCGCTGCCGAGATTGATGAGCGCGCCGCCTTCGCGCTTCAGATGCGGCAAGGCAATCAAAGAGCCGTTCACGACGCCCCAGAAATTGATGTCGAACATTCGGCGGCTGTCCTTTTCGTCGACCTGGTCGAGGCGTCCGAAGATCGAGACGCCGGCATTGTTGATCCAGGTGTCGATGCGGCCGAAGGTGTCGATCGCCACGCGCGGCACTTCTTCGAGCTGCCGGCGATCGGAAACGTCAGCAGCGACCACCACCGCCCGCCGCTTGCCGTCGATCGCGTTCCCGTTGAGCTCCGCCGCGAGTCGATCCAGCACTTCGGTACTTCGGGCGACGAGCACCAGGCACGCGCCGCGTTCTGCTGCCTGACGGGCGGTGCATAGGCCGATCCCGCTGGAAGCTCCGGTCAACACGACGACCTGCCGGTCGAGAGGCTTGAGATGAACTGACATCGGTTCTCCTGATTGAAAGCTGTGGAGAGCCAATGTTTTCTGCCGTTTGCGATGCGCGTGCCGTCACGGACACCGCGGGTCTGCGTAGGACGTCATTGATGAGCACGGTCGTTTCAGCAGCAGAATCCGAAGTCGCTTGTTCTGTGATCCGCGTGGACGCAGTGTGCGAGAGCCAGCGCAGCGACGTCAAATCATTCCGCCATGTCCAGGTAGCCCTTCGAACGCATCCACTCGCTGTTAAACATCTTTCCAAGGTACCGAGTGCCGTGATCATGAAAAATCACGACGACCACATCGTCCTTCGTGAGCTTGTGCGAACACTGCAACAGACCCGCCATGGCGGCGCCCGATGAATTGCCCGCGAAGATGCCTTCCTTCAGTGCCACCTCACGAGTCATGAGCGCCGCATCCCTGTCTGTGACCTTCTCGAAGTGGTCGATGACAGAGAAGTCCACATTTGCCGGTACGAAGTCCTCGCCAATGCCTTCGGTCACGTACGGGTAGATCTCATTCTTGTCAATACAGCCAGTGTCCTTGTACTTTTTAAGCACGGAACCGTAGGTGTCAATACCCCATACTTTTATGCGGGGGTTCCTCTCTTTCAGGTACCTTCCCGTTCCCGATATGGTTCCTCCAGTCCCGACGCCCACTACCAAGTGAGTTACTTGCCCCTCAGTCTGCTCCCAGATCTCGGGGCCCGTCGTTTCGTAGTGCGCGAGAGAGTTACTGGGATTGTCGTATTGGTTCGGCTTCCATGCGTTGGGAATGTCCTTCTCCAACTGAGCGGAAACCGAGTAATAAGACCTGGGGTCTTCCGGCGCGACGTCGGTCGGGCATACGATAACTGTTGCGCCCAGGGCCTCAAGGGCGTTCACCTTCTCCTTCGACTGTTTGTCGGTGGTGGTGAAGACGCACTTGTAACCCTTGATGATTGCCGCGATCGCTAACCCCATCCCAGTATTGCCACTTGTGCCCTCGATAATCGTTCCTCCTGGTCTCAAGCAGCCAGACCGCTCCGCGTCCTCTACCATCCTGAGAGCCATTCGGTCCTTGGTCGAATGACCAGGATTAAAGGTCTCCACTTTTGCCAGCACGGTGGCAGGGATGTGTTCGGTTAGCCTGTTTATTCGAACCATCGGGGTGTTTCCGATAGTCTCGAGAATGTTCTTTTTCCACATCGTTGTTTCTCCGTCGCCCGATAGCGATTTCAGTGATTCCCAAACTCGAATATGCCGTCAAGTTCGATGAGCCGAAATGCATCGACGTCATTCAACACTTGCTGCTTGCGCTCATGGGAAAGCATAAGAATCCCGGGCTGGGTATCAAGGCTTCTTGACACATGAACCGCCGAACCTATTTGGGGAAGCCCAACTAGGCACTTGAACGAAGGCAAAGCGCTGATGCGTTCCATGTTCCTGTAATTCTTGAGGATGCCCGAGCGTCTGCTGATAAGCGAAACCGATACCACATGCTTGCAACTGTGGCGGTCAAAGTAAGACTCCGCCAAGCCGCGGTTTAGATAGGAATCGACCGAAGCGCTCACATGAGAATAGCCTTGTGCATCGTTCATCACTTCGTGCTGAATGCCACCGGCTGGCCTCGCACCTACTTCGATGAGCGTTGGAACACCATCGTTGACCATAAGCTCTACGTGACAAGGCCCAAACCGAATTCCCAAAGCATCCAGTACCGACCTTGTGTACTCGATCAATGTCTCTTCGAGTAGGCCGCGCTCCTGCAGAAGTAACTCATAGTCGTAGAGGTAGGTCGAGCCCGCGTCTTCTCGATTGTCCTCCCATATCTCGGCGACGGCGTGCTGACCGTCATAGCTGACCGTATTGACGATGTACTGCTGGCCAACCAACAGTTGTTGGATCAAGACGCTTTCATTGATCGATCCGAAGATATTGCGTGCTCGATGGATGCGATGAAACGCCGACACCAGTTCTGCGTTCGTCTT
Source organism: Variovorax sp. 10N420 (assembly GCF_056394705.1). NCBI lineage: Bacteria > Pseudomonadati > Pseudomonadota > Betaproteobacteria > Burkholderiales > Comamonadaceae > Variovorax > Variovorax sp. 10N420. Next base: position 25,630 of record NZ_JBFTIJ010000011.1, read on the forward strand.
GCAGATGTAGACACCGTCCGATCCCGCGCTCTCACAAGGCTTGACAACCGCGGGAAGACCCAACTCTTCACTGATGCCTTCCAGCTCTTCCAGACTCCCTACGCGAAACGTTCTTGCTGCCTTGACGCCACAGGCGCGAAGTGACTCGACCATGTCGAACTTGTCTCTTCGTGAGGAACTCTTGGAGCGTCCGTTAGTTGGCGTTCCAAGGTCCTCAGACAACTGATCCGCCAGTGCGACTCCTGTCTCACAGCCCGGCACCACGAATGACAGGTTATCGATCGATTTCAGTTCATATAGCAGTTTCGCGTAGTCACCCGCGTAGACGAAGTTTGCCTTGTAGTGTTGCGCGCAGAAGCTCTTTCGCAGGTATTCGGTCTGGTTTTCCGTGCTCTGCACGTGATAGACGTTGAGACCCCTTTCGCTCAGAAGCGTTACGTATTGCTTGCCGCTGCCGTAGCCGTCCACGATCAGCCATGAGCCGGACTTGTTTCGAGGATCTTGGTTCATAGTGAGTTGTTCCGAAGTAACCGAAGTGCGTGTTGTCGATGCTGAATCAGAATGTGACTCACCGCTATGCCTGCGACAGTCACCGACATGAGAACCGTGTCGAGCTCGATGGATGCGTCTCCAATCAGGAGGGCATATAACCCCAGACTGAAAGCCGGTGAGGTGGCGATCAGCAGCGCGGTCAGTACAGGCTCGCACCTTTCTATGCCCTTTTGCAGCAGCCAAAGGGTCAGGATCGTTCCCGCGCTGGTCGCAAGCAGTAGTACCTGGTAGTTGCGACTAGCCACATCCAGCAGTTCCGCGGCTGGCGACGACATGCAGAACGCGACGACGAGCAAGATGTAGAAGCGATGTGCCATGATCCTGCGTGCAGGGACTTCCAAGTCCGCCAGTCGCTTTGACACAACTGTTGTGGCGGCAATGGAAAAGGAGCACATCGCTACTAGAGCAAGGCCTGTTGCCGCTTGGGTGCCTTGTAGCGAGAGAACGTTAGAGAACGCCCAGGCCACTGCGCAAGAGAACAGCAGGACGGCGGACAGCCAATCGGCGCTTGATGTCGCACTGGCTGAGCGCAGCAACCGATTGACGATCCAGGTCGCCAGGGGAATGATGCCCGCATACAGTGCGACCACCGTGGGCGCCGTAAGGTATTTCAAAGAGAGATACCACCCCAGCCAATTGCTCGCAGTGGCCAAGTTCAACCAAACGATGTTGGCCTTGAATCCCGACGTCTCTGCAGACGGAACGTTGGGGCCTTTCACGAGGTTGGTGACAGCGTAGAACAGAGCGGTGAGACTGAAAACAATGAGCAGATAATCAAACGGATTCTCGACCTTGATATGCTGCTCAAGATAAATGTCTCGTATATCGGAGATCAAGACGAAGCCCAGTACGCAAAGCACGCCCGTCAAGAGGCGATAGCGCGCGCTATCCATAGATGTCCTGCATACTTCCGTGGTCAACGGAGTTGAACCGCTCCGACTCGGCCGCGTAAGTGAAGCAGATAACCTTTCGGGTATCGGCTCGCAGCATGGGTGAGACTCGATGCATCACTCTTTTCCCAAGAAGTACGTACGCGGAACCCGAATCTAGAGCTAAGGACCGCACGGGCTTCTTGCGCAGATAGTCCTCCACCCGGGCGGCATCTTTATCCCAGCATGTTCGGTCGACGCACTCGACCTGAGCCCCATTTTCCCGTTGCGGCGCAGTTAGCACTAGTACGACCGAATAGCTGTAGTCGTCCCAATGCCATCCATGGGTGTCACCTTCCTGGTTCATGCGATTGACAACTGCTTGCTCAGGCTCATAGGGCGCCACAATGACCGCGCTTTGCGCCAATTTTTCGAAGAACAAGATGACATCCCGATCGAAGTAAAGCTTCTTGATCAGGCTGGAATTCTTGAAGACATCATTTCGGCCAACGCTTACATACCTCCTCGGCGTGTTGCCGGTCGAGCGAACTTGTACGTCAATCCGTCTGCCGAAGGAATCCAGCAGATCATCGGCCTGCTGATTCAGCTCGGAAAGGAGCGTTGACGGCAGAAAGTCATGCAGTTGAACGACGCCGTTCACCTTCAAGGCAAGACCGAGCGAGTCCGTGTCGTATTGAGCGAGATGGGTAGCCATGTCGGCGAGGTCGAGAATGGCGTTTGCTGTCGGCATATTTTTTCCGTTGAGGAGTGAGGTAGTGGCCGGGCTGGCGGGCATTAGCAAGACGCGATGCTTTGGCCTACCTTCAGGACGGCGCCGCGGGTGCCCACCTGCGCGCCGGTATCGCGAACCTGGATGGTGAAATCTCGGATAACGCCGGGTTGAAACAACAGGCAGATGCTGCTTCCGCCATAGCTGAAGTGGCCGATCTCATCGCCTTTTTCAAGCCGTTGCCCAACCTGAACGGACATCCGAATAGACGACACTTCCGAAATGCCGACGGCAACAAGGCAGACCATGCCAATGGCAAGACTGTCACTCTCAAGAAACACGAGCGCCCGCGTATTGACGCAGCTCATGTACGCCTGTGAGTAGGTGCCTGCGGTCAGATCCTCGCCGACCGATTCAGCGTTGCTGAACATCAAGCCTTCGATGTGGACGATCTTCTTGATGCATCCTGCAACGGGGGACCAGAAGCGGTGATAGTTGCGTCCATCTAAGAAGCTTTGATAGACGGTCCCGCCCACAAACAGCCGGAACAGCGGGTCGCCGGCCAACATGTGTTCAAGAGAGTAGGGCTGGCTCTTGATCCAAAAACGGTCAGCGCGCTTGATCTCGTGAACCACCTTGTACAAGGTACCGTCATTCGGAGAAACAATGATCCGAGAGTTTTCAGGCTCCGCAATTGGGCGGAATTCGCGCCTGATTTGCCTATGAAAGAAGGCATTGAAGGAGCCAAATCCGCAGTGGGGCGCCGTCGAATCTGGGATCAGACATTCATTTAGTTGGTGATGTGCCCATGAGGGGGCGGACAACCATCCACCTTCCTCAGTGTGAAGCACGTCTCTGGATTGCGGCGAATCGAGGTGGAGGCACCAACTCTGGAGAATGACCCTGAGGCAGGTGTTGAACCCGTCCATACGAAACAGAGCTTGCCCGGCGGGTGTCATCATCATGCGCACGAACAGCGTGGAGACGGGGAAGAAGTTTGCTCGCCGAGGGTCTGCGTGGAACGACGGTGCGCGGGTCGACAGTAACTGCAGCGCGCTCAGCAGCTCCGGGATGGTGCTCACCACGCGATACGGACTCGGAACTTGCTCCAGCATCTCAATGGCGTACATGCGCGTGATCGCATCGCGCCGAAGCAGATGATCCAGCGCCCGTATCGGCGTAGAGCATTCATCCGGATCCACGTATTCACGGTGCACCTCTTTGCCGACGTCCAGAAGGAATGCATCGACCTGTGCTCGCTCGTGCGGAGCGAACCCCGGAAAGACAGATTCTGTTTCGGTCATACGTTTCTCATCCCTTTCGTTTCTTGTCCTGTCCACGCGACCATTGCGCGTAAATGGGCGGGCATCGATGTGCTTCGATTGATGACGCTGTCGCCGTTGATGCGGATGCCGTTTTGGGTCACAAGGTCGAACCGGTACTCGGATCCGACAATGCCGACTCGCATTTCTATGTCCTCCTTGGCCAGTGTCGAGATTCGAAAGGCTCGTCGGCTATGAGAGAACTCTGAAATTGCAATGGCGAAGAGCGTTAGGGAGACGCTGATTCATTCATCGTCGCGTCGACGCAGCGCATTGCGCTCACTGTCGGCGGGCAGGACTATGACCATCAACTGCCCGGACCGCTGGTGCCGAAAGCGCCGCCGCCATACGGCGGCATACGACAGACTGGCTGCGCCATCAACGTTCATGAAGAGCAAGGCGACCGGCCGCTAGAAATGATGGGCGGGGCCACAACGATCCACACGCGTGCGGAGCACGCTTCGTTCGTGCTGCCGCCTATCGTCCCGGCCAAATGATTCGGGACTGATGCATGCGGTGGCAGGGACCGCTGCGATGAACTCGCCGACCGCGCGAAGCTTCGGGGCCGCTTCGACTCAGCCGTGCCCCAGCTCGCTGCGGCGCTCCATCAACAGGTCGCGGAACTTCTGCGCTGCCGGGGACAGCGAACGGTCGGCATGGAAGACCAGCACCACTTCGCGTTTGACCACAGGCCGCACGATCGGGCGCATGGTGAGACCCAGCGCATCGACCACGCGCCGCATCGAGGTGGTGAGTACGCCCACGCCCAGCCCGCCTTCGACCATTCCGAGGATGGTCATGGGCAGCGAGACTTCATAGGTGAAGGGCAGGGACACGCCGTCGCGTGCCAGCGCAAAGTCCATCTGCTCGCGCACCGGGTTGCCGGGACGCGGACCGATAAGCGGCACCCTGCGCAGCTCTTTCCAGGTGATTTCCTCGGCGCGCGCCAGTGGATGGTCCGTCGGGAGGATGGCGTGGAAGGTCTCCGACCACAGCAGGCGCATGCCCAGGTCATGGCGCGCGCCGAACGCAGTGCCCAGGCCGAAATCCACATCACCGGCGCGGACCATGTTGAGCACTTCTTCCTGCACCACGTCGTGCATCACGACCCGCACGCCAGGATTGCGATCGCAGAACTCCCGGATCAGGCGCGGCATGACCAGTGCCGCCTGCACCGATGAAACTGCCAGCGAGACACGGCCGCGCCCCAGTGTCTTGAGCTGAGCGGAGCTGCCAATCACGCTGTCGAGGTCGGCCACGGCCTTGCGTGCGAGCGGAAGAATCTCGGCGCCGGCATCGGTGAGGCGCAGCATCCGCGTGTGCCGGTCGAACAGGCGCAGCTCCAGGTTGGCTTCGAGTTCACGCACGAGCGTGCTCACCGTGGATTGCGTGAGATTGAGCGCGTCCCCCGCGCGGGTGAAATGCTGCGCCTCGGCAACCGCGATGAAGGCGCGCAACTGGCGCAGGGTGACGTTCATGGATTCATGGAGTAGTTCAATGAATATATAAGGATTCGGCCATTTATCAAATGATTTGGGCCTGCCACTATGCGTCGCATGCCCGTGGCGGAAAAGGCTTCGCCGGGTTGGTGTTCCGCGTTCTCAGGAGCCCACGATGTCCAAGTCTCGCCAGGCGTCACTGCGCAGCCAGCCAGTCGCACAGCATCTCAAGCTGTGCCCGCTCCGCCGCCAACTCCGCCGCCTGCAACTGCGCCCTGACAGCGTCCCGGCGATCCGCATCGGCTTTCACGGATTTCATCGCCCGGTGCAGCGCACGCAGCGGCTGCACGATTTGCTCACGCCATGTGCGCACCAGGGCCTCCGCTTCGCGCAATGCGGGCTCATCCAACGCTTGGCCCCGGTCGGCGGCCCAGCAGCAGAAGAGGTGCAGCACCACGTCCAGACCTTCCTCGTCCTGGCGCCGCAGCAGCTCCCGCGCCGCACGGGGCTGGGCGTAGGCGCGGACGATGTAATCCCAGGCGTCGTCATGGATCATGGCGCTCGCGAGTATGCGGCAGCCTGACCGCATGAACAGCCGGGCATCCGCCATGACCACGCCACGCCGACTCATCGTCGCCATCACGGGCGCATCGGGATTCGTCTACGGCCACCGCTTGCTGCAACTGCTGCAGCCGCTGGACATCGAGGTGCACCTGATCGTCAGCCGCGCAGCACAACTCACGATGGCGTGCGAGGCCCAACTGCATCTCTCGGACGTCACCGCACTGGCGGAAAAGGTTCACAAGAACGAAGACATCGGCGCCTGCGTGGCCAGCGGGTCCTACCGCACGCTGGGCATGATCGTGGCGCCATGCTCGATGAAAACGCTGGCCGAGATCGCCTCGGGCACCGGCGGCACGCTGGTCGCCCGCGCGGCCGACGTGATGCTCAAGGAGCGTCGGCGCCTGGTGCTGCTGGCGCGCGAGACGCCGCTCACGCTGGTGCACCTGCGAAACATGACGACGGTCACCGAGATGGGCGCCATCGTCGCGCCGCCGGTGCCGGCCTTCTACGCGCAACCGCGCGACCTCGAGCAGATGGTGGACCACACGCTGGGCCGCGTGCTCGACCTGTTCGACATCGACGTCGGCGCAGTCAGGCGCTGGACGGGGCCCGCTTCGGGGCGTTCCTTCGACGAAGCAAATTCAACCTCCTCTTGACCATGAAGTACTTCGACTATGCGGAGCCCGCCACGCTGCATGAGGCCGTGGGCCTGTTGCATGCTGCCGGCGGCCAGGCGAGCCTGATGGCGGGTGGCACCGACCTGATGGTGCAGATGAAGGAGCACGTGCGCTCGCCAGCGCGCGTCATCAACATCAAGAAGATCCCGGGCATGGACGACTTCGGATTCGATCCGAAGTCGGGATTGACGCTGGGCGCGCTGGTCACGGTGCGCCAGGTCGAGACCGCGCCCGTCACGCTGCAGCACTACGCCAGCCTCGCAAAGGCCAGCACCGACTTTGCATCCATCCAGGTGCGCAACCGCGCCACGGTGGTAGGCAATGTGTGCCGCGCCTCGCCCTCGGCCGACACGCTGCCGCCGCTGATTGCCGACGGCGCCGTGCTGCGCATCGAAGGTCCTGCAGGCAGGCGCGAATGCCGCGTCGAGGACTTCTGCATCGGCCCCGGCCGTACCGCGCTCGGAGCAGGCGAGATCGTGACGCACATCCTCATTCCCGCTCCACCGCCGGGCACCGGCAAGGTCTACATCAAGCACGGCCGGCGCGCGCAGATGGAGCTGGCCACCGTGGGTGTCGCTGTCACCCTGACCCTGCAGGACGCCACCTGCACTGGCATCGCCATCGTATTGGCCGCTGTGGCGCCCACGCCGCTGCGAGCGGTTCGGGCCGAGGCGCTGCTGCGCGGCCAGCCGCTGACCACCGAACGGATCGCCGCCGCCGCGCATGCAGCCAGCGAGGAGGCACGCCCCATCGGGGACGTGCGCGGCAGTGCCGATTACCGGCGCGAGATGGTGCGCGTGCTCAGCCGCCGTGCGATCGAACAAGCCGTCGAGGAGCTCGCATGAAAAGCATCGTGACATTCACCGTCAATGGCGAGGAGCGCGAGATTGCGGTCGAGCCGAACCGCAGCCTGCTGGACGCGCTGCGTTGCGAGACGGGTTTGACCGGCACCAAGAAGGGCTGCGACGTCGGCGAGTGCGGCTCCTGCACCGTCGTGATGAACGGCAAGCCGGTCAACTCCTGCCTGGTGCTGGCACTGGAGGCGCAGGGCGCCACGCTCACCACCATTGAAGGCGTGCAGTGCTCGGCCGACACACTGCATCCGCTGCAGGAGAACTTCATGCGCTGCGGGGCGGCGCAATGCGGCTTCTGCACGCCGGGAATCATCATGGCGGCCAAGGCGCTGCTGGACGAGAACCCGGCGCCCACCACCGACGAGATCCGATTCGCGATCGCCGGCAACATCTGCCGCTGCACCGGCTACACCAAGATCATCCAGGCCATTGCCGAGACGGCGCAGGGGGTGCGGTCATGAACAAGCCCACTGTCGAGCATGGCGTCGTCGGTCGCAGCGTCAAGCGCACCGATCTGCTGGGCAAGGTGACCGGCGAGGCCAAATATGCGGGCGACTTCTCCTGGCCCGGCATGCTTTACGGGCGCATCAAGCGCTCCAACGTGGCGCATGCGCGCATCGTGCGCATCGACACGAGCCGCGCGCTGGCGCTGCCGGGCGTGAAGGCGGTGCTCACGCATGAGAGCGTGCCGCGCGTGCTGCATGCGGGCTCGCCCCACCCGCGTTCGGCTTCGGTCACCTGCGACCAGTACATCCTGGACGATCGCGTTCGCTACTGGGGAGAGGGCGTGGCGGCAGTGGCTGCGACCACCGAGGAGATCGCCGAGGCCGCGCTCGATCTGATCGAGGTGGAGTACGAGGAATTGCCGGCGGTGTTCGATGTGCAGGAGGCGCAGCGCCCCGAATCGCCCGCCATTCACGACCGTGGCTTCGGGCACAACCTGGTGCTGGCGCCGCAGGTGTTCGAGCGCGGAGACGTGGCGCAAGGTTTTGCCGAAGCCGACTTCGTGATCGAAGGCGAGTACGAAGGAGGCCGCCCGACGCCAGCCTACATGGAGCCGAACGTCTGCGCCTGCCAGTGGGACGGCAACGGCAACCTCACCGTGTGGATCTCCACACAGACCGCCTTCATGGTGCGCGGCATCATGGCCGAGGTGCTGGGCCTGCCGCTGTCCAAGGTGCGCGTGCTGGTGGATCACATGGGCGGCGGCTTCGGCGCCAAGCAGGACTTGTTTCAGCACGAGTTTCTCTGCGCGCTGCTCGCGAAAGCGACGCGCCGACCGGTGCGCATGGAGTTCACGCGCGAAGAAACCTTCCTGGGCGGTCGTTCGCGCCACCCGATGCGCATCTGGCTCAAGCAGGGCTTCCGCAAGGACGGCACCATCACCGCACGCCAGGCCCGGCTGGTCTACAACTCCGGCGCCTACGGCTCGCATGGGCCCGGTGTCACCATCGTCGGCACGTCATCGCTGGTGTCGCTGTATCGCTGCGCCAATGTGCATCTCGAAGGCCGCTGCGTCTACACCAACAGCCCGATCGCCGGCGCGTTTCGCGGCTACGGCGTGGTACAGGCCTACTACGCGCTGGACATCCAGATGGATGAAGCAGCCGAAGCCCTGGGCATGGACCCGGCCGAGCTGAAGCTGAAGAACGCAGTCGGGGAGGGCGACATCGCTCCGTCCAACCACGCGCTGATCGGCCACGGGCTGGAGGACTGCATCCGACACGGACGCGAGCGCGTCGGCTGGCCCGCAGTGCGCCGCCATGCCCGCGACAAGGGCGTGCTCAAGACGGGCTGGGGCATCGGCTGCGAAATGCACGGCAGCAGTGCCTATCCCGGCATCAAGGAGCAGGGCAACGCGATCGTCAAGATGAACGAGGACGGCACGGTGGTGCTGCTGACGGGCACGGCAGGTCTGGGGACCGGCGCGCACACGGCTCTGTCGCAGATCGTCGCAGAAGAGCTGGGCGTGTCCTTCGACCGTGTGAGTTGTGTGCATGGGGACACCGACGTCGTGCCCTGGGACATCGGCGCCTTCGCGAGCCACACGACCTACATGGGCGGACGCGCCGCGCAGATGGCCGCTGCGAAGGTGAAGACCGAACTTCTGGAGCGTGCCGCCACGCTGATGCAAGTGGCGGAATCGGCAGCCGACGAACTGGAGGTGCGTGACGACCACGTGTTCGTGCGCAGTCACCCGGACCGTCGCATGAGCATCAAGGACGTGGTGGGCCCTCGCAAGGGAATCCCTGCAGCGCAGTTCGTCGGCAGCGCCACCTACCACCCGACCAAGTCCTATTCCTTCGCCGCGCATTTCGTGGAGGTCGAAGTCGACACCGAGACCGGACGCATCGGCGTGCGCCGCGTGGTGCCCGTGCACGAGATCGGCAAGGTCATCCACCCTGTGGGCGCGGCCGGGCAGATCGAGGGCGGAATCCAGCAGGGCATCGGCCATGCGCTGTACGAGGACTACCAGATCGACATGAAGACAGGCCGCTCGCTGAACGCCAACTTCGTCGACTACAAGATGCCGCTGTCGATGGACATGCCGCCGATCGAGACCGTGCTGCTCGAAACCGCGCCCGACCCGGGCGGCCCGTTCGGCGCCAAGGGCGTGGGCGAAGACCCGATCGTCGCCATCGGGCCAGCCATCGCGAACGCCATCTACGACGCCATTGGCGTGCGCTTTCGCCATTACCCCATCAAGCCCGAACAGGTGCTGCAGGCGCTGCGCGAGAAGCAGCAGATCCAAACCGAAGAAGGAGTGTCCGCATGACCACCCCCGTCCAACGCCCGGTGCCCGTCACCATCCTCACGGGCTTTCTGGGAGCCGGCAAGACCACGCTGCTCAACCACATCCTGACCGAGCGCCACGGCCATCGCATCGCGGTGATCGAGAACGAGTTCGGCGAAGTCGACGTGGACTCCGACCTCGTGCTGGCTTCGGAAGAAGAGATCTTCCAGGTAGCCAACGGTTGCATCTGCTGCGTCGTCGACGTGCGCAACGACCTCGTCAAGATCCTTCAGAAGCTGCTGGAACGCAAGGATCAGTTCGACCACATCCTGGTCGAGACCAGCGGCCTCGCCGATCCGACGCCGGTGGCCGCGACCTTCTTCATGGACAACGAAGTCGCGAAGAAGGTGGTGCTCGACGGCGTGGTGGCGCTCGTCGACGCGCTCCACGTGCAGCCGCACCTGGACGACCCGGCGCTTGCCAACCACGACAACCAGGCCGTGACGCAGTTGGTGGTGGCTGACCGGATCCTGCTCAACAAGACCGACCTCGTCGACGCGGCACAGCTGGATGCCCTCGAAGCACGCATTCGCACTCTGAACGGCAGCGCGCCGATCCTGCGCACGGCCCACGCCAACGTGGACCTGTCGCTGATCCTCGGTCTGCAGTCCTTCGAGTCGGACGCGCTGTCGATGACCGATCCGCACTTCATGGAAGAGGCGCACGGGCACGACCATGGACATCACCATGAACATGTCTGCGACGCGCAATGCGAGCACGATCATCTCCCGCATTCACCCACTCACACGCACGACCCATCGGTCAGCTCCGTCTCCTTCACCTTCGATCGCCCCTTCGACGCCGAACGCCTGCAACGCTCGCTGCACGAATTGCTCGCCATCCGCGGCGACGACATCTTTCGCGTGAAGGGGATCCTGCATGTGCAAGGCGACGAGCGTCGCCACGTGCTGCAGGGCGTGCACCGTCTGCTGGAACTCAAGCCTTCGCTGCCGTGGTGGGACGAGACGCCCGCCAGCAAGCTGGTCTTCATCGGCCGGCATCTGCAGGACCAGAAGCTGCGCGCACGCCTGGAGGCCTGCCTGAGCACTGACGACGCCCCACCCGCATCCCGATTCCAAGAGGCGCTGGAAGCCGCCTGAAGCGCTTCAACTGCAACTTCGCAACGTTCGACAAGGAGACATCACCCATGATCATCGACATCAGCTGCTACCCCACCGACCAGGTCGACCTGGCCTGGTGGCACGACGGCGAGGCCTACACCGCCGATCGCCTGCTGGCGACGATGGACGGCCCCTACTGGGTCAACGGCAAGCCGCGGCGCATCGACAAGGCTTTCATCCAGCCGCCGCAGGGCAACACCATCTACACCTGGACTGACGGCGACAAGTCGGGCCGACAGTCGATCGACGACTACATGGCCTACACGCTCAAGTGCGTGCAGGAGCACCCCGATCGCTTCATCGGCTGCTTCGTCTACAACCCGCGCTGTGGCGTGAAGAATGGCGTGGAGGCGATCGAGCGCTACGTCAAGGAGCACGGTTTCAAGATGGTGCAGATGCAGGCCAACATGCACGCCTATCGGCCCGACCGCGCGCTCGACTGGGTGCGGCCCGCCTTCGAAAAGTGCGCGGAACTGGGCGTGCCCGTGAAGCTGCACACGGGCGACGGCCCCTACAGCATCCCCACCGAATGGGTGCCGATGATCAAGGAGTTCCCGACCGTGAACTTCATCATGGCGCACTTCGGCGTGCAAACCGGCGGCGTGTACTGCTTCGAGCCCTTCCAGTGGGCGATGGAGCTGCCCAACGTGTTCTGCGAATCGGGCTGGTGCCTTCAATCGCGCATCGTCGAATTCGCCAAGGTGCTGCCGAAGAACAAGATCATCTTCGGCACCGACACGCCGCCCAACGAGCCCGGGATGTGGCTGCGGCTGCTGGAAGTGCTTTGCACCAACCCGCCGCAGGGCCTGAACCTGGACGAGGAAACGCTCGAGGATTACCTGGGCAACAACATCGCCCGCATGGTCGGCCTCGAGGCCACACCCGCGCCTCGCAGCTTCGAGGAGGCCTGCAAGCACCTGGGCCGGAAGATCGATCCGCAGCCCGTGATCGCCCTGTACTGAAAGAAGAGAAGCCGGAGACGACAACATGATCATCGACACCCACCTGCACCCCACCAACCTCGTCGACGAGGCCTGGCGCCACACGGGAACGCCCTTCAACGGCGAGCGCATGCTCAAGCTCATGGACGGCCCCTACATGATCAACGGCAAGCCGCGCCGCATCGACATGGGATTCATCCAGCCGCCGCCGGGCAACACCGGCTACCGCGATGGCAACCGGCGTGGGCGCGAAGGCATCCGCGACTACATGGCGTACATCGCCGAGCTCACGCAGAAGTACCCGGACCGCTTCATCGGAAACTTCACTTACAACCCGCGCTGGGGTCCCGAGAACGGCGCGGCGGAGATCGAGTTCCATCACAAGGAATACGGCTTCAAGATGATCAAGCTGCACGCCAACATGCATGGCTACCGGCCCGATCGCGCCCTGGAGTGGCTTCGCCCGGCCATGAAGGTGTGCGCCAAGTACAACATCGTGGTGCTGATCCACACGGGTGACGGCCCCTTCACCATCCCGACGATGTTCTATCCGATCATCCGCGAGTTCCCGATGGTGAACTTCGTCATCGCGCACTTCGGCATCCAGACCGGCGGCAATTACTCGTTCGAGACCTTCTGGATGGCGATGGACACGCCCAACGTGTACGTCGAATCGGGCTGGTGCTTCCAGGCGCGCATCGCCGAGTTCGCCAAGGAGTTGCCGCGCCATAAGCTGGTGTTCGGCACCGACAGCCCGCCCAACGAGCCTGGCATGTGGTTGCGCGAACTCGAGATGCTCTGCAGGCCCGCGCCGCACGGCATCGGCATCGACGAGGACACGCTGGAGGACTATCTCGGCAACAACATCGCACGCCTGGTGGGCATCGAGACCACCTCGCCGCCGCGCAGCCTCAACGAGGCCAAGCTGCGTCTGCTCGACACTTACGGCCGGCCCGCGAAATGAACCACCGCCCCGATCCGCGCGCTGCGGATCTGGCCGGCAGCGGCCAGGACCTGCATCGCTTCGTCGATACCTATCGCGCGTTGTATGCGGAGGACGTGCTCACGGTGAAGGAGCCGGCAAGCGCCGATCAGGACGTTACCGCTGCGGTCTGGGCGCTGGCCGCGCGGGGTCGTCATCCGGCGCTGGTGTTCGAGCGGGTGGAGGGCCTGCGAGGCTTTCAGGGGCCGCTCGTGACGAACCTTTTCGCGTCTCGCGAGCGGGTAGGCCGCATGCTGGGCGGCGTGCCCGCCGCCGGCATCCACGCCGAGTACCAGGCGCGCAGCCGCCGCAGGGTGGCCCCGCGCGAGGTGCAATCCGGCGCAGCGACGGAAGTGGTGCACACCGGGGGCTTCGACCTGGCGAGCGTGCCGGCGATCCGGCACTTCGCGACGGACCGGGGCCCCTACATCACCAACGCGGTGGTGATTGCCGAAGACCGCGAAGCCGGCATCGGCAATGTGAGCTACCACCGCTCGATGGTGCACTCGCCGCAGGAGATCGCCACCAGCCTGCATTCGCGCGGTCACCTCTGGCGCATGCTGCAGGCCAGCGCCGAGCGCGGCAAGCCGCTGCCGGCCGCGATGGTGATCGGCGCGCATCCGCTGTTCATGCTCGCCGCCGCCGCGCGGCTGCCTTACGGCGTCGACGAGCGGGAAGTGGCGGGCGGCCTGTTCGGCGCGCCGCTGGAAGTCGTACGCACGCCGCGCCACGGCATCGCGGTGCCTGCGCATGCGGAGTTCGTCCTGGAAGGCGAGATCGATCCGCAGGCGCACGCCGAAGAGGGGCCCTTCGGCGAATTCACGGGCTATTCGTCGGACCGCTCCACCAACAACCTGCTGCGCGTGCAGACGCTCATGCGCCGCAAGAACGCATGGCTGCTGGATGTGGTGGGCGGCAACTCGGCCGAGCACCTCAACCTCGGGCGCATCCCGCGCGAATCGGAAATGGTGGAAAAGCTCAAGGAGCGCTTTCCCGGCGTGACGGCGGTGCACTACCCCAGCTCGGGCACGCACTTCCACGCGTACGTGGCGCTGCGCCAGAGCCGGCCGGGCGAGGCGCGGCAGGTGATGCTGGGCCTGCTGGGTTGGGACCCGTATCTGAAGACGGTGGTTGCAGTGGACGAGGACGTGGACATCACGCGCGACGAAGAGGTGCTGTGGGCCATCGCCACCCACCTCCAGCCGCATCTCGACGTGGTGGTGGTCGACGGGCTGCCCGGCAGCGCGCTGGACCCCTCCGCCTCGGGCGTCGGCACCACATCGCGCATGGGGCTGGACGCGACGCGCGGCCCCGACTTCGACGGCGTGCGCGCCCGCATCGACGAGGCCGCCATGGCGCGCGCCGAATCGCTGCTGGCGCACAGCGCAGGAGCGTGGGCCGCCTGAGCGGCCTGCACAACGGCTCGGCCGTGAGGCTCGACGGGTGCGCCAGACGCCCGCGTACCGGCCACGGATGGATTGCACCGAAAGAGACACGGAGACAAGACATGACGAACGCCACGAATACGATCGATGCGCCGCAGGTGCATCCCGTCGACGAAATCCTCCCGCTGCACAAGATGGCCGCGCTGGGCCTGCAGCATGTGCTGGTGATGTATGCCGGCGCAATCGCGGTGCCGCTGATCATCGGCGGCGCGCTCAAGCTGCCCAAGGACGACATTGCCTTTCTCATCGCAGCGGATCTCTTCTGCTGCGGCATCGTCACCATCATCCAGAGCATGGGAATCGGCAAGGTCGGCATCCGCCTGCCGATGATGATGGGCGTCACCTTCACCGCCATCGCGCCCATCATTGCCACGGGCTCCAATCCTGAATTGGGCATGCGGGCGGTGTTCGGGTCCGTCATCGTGGCGGGGGTCTTCACGCTGCTGGTCGCACCCTACATCGGCCGCATGGTGCGATGGTTTCCGCCGGTGGTCACCGGCTCGGTCGTGCTGATCATCGGCATCTCGCTCATGCGCGTGGGCATCAACTGGGCGGCCGGCGGCAATCCGACCATCAACGGGCCGTCGGGGCCCATGCCCAACCCGGCGTACGGCGTGCCGATGCACATCGCCATCTCCGGGCTCGTGCTGTTGATCATCCTGGCCATCGTGGCGTGGTGTCGGGGCTTCCTGGCGAACATCGCCGCACTGGTGGGCATCGGAGTCGGCTTCTGCATCGCTGCGGCCCTGGGTGGGGTGAGCTTCGCCGGCATGGCGGACGCGCAGTGGGTGCGCGTGATCACGCCTTTTCACTTCGGGTTGCCCACACTGGACGCGATGACCGCCATCACCATGTGCGTGGTGATGCTGGTGATCATGATCGAGGGCGTGGGCCAGTTCCTGGCGCTGAGCGAGGTGGTCGGCAAGCCGCTGAACGCAGACGACATCGCGCGCGGCCTGCGTGCGGACGGCGTCGGCGCCATCGTCGGCGGCATCTTCAACACCTTCACCTACACCTCCTATGCGCAAAACGTGGGGCTGGTGCAGGTCACCGGTGTTCGCAGCCGCTGGGTGTGCGTGACGGCCGGCGCCATGCTGATCGTGCTCGGTTGCCTGCCCAAACTGGCTTTCGTGGCCGCATCGGTGCCGCAGTACGTGCTTGGAGGCGCCGCGCTGGTGATGTTCGGCATGGTGGCGGCCGCGGGCATTCGCATCCTCAGTCACGTCGATTTCGTCGGCAACTGCAGGAACGCCTACGTGGTGGCGCTGAGCCTCGGCCTGGGCATGATCCCGCTGCTGGCCGACCGCTTCTTCTCGCAACTGCCCGATCTGCTCGCCAAGTTCTGCCAGAACGGCATCCTGCTGGGCACGCTGTCGGCAGTGCTGCTGAACCTGATGCTCAACGGGCGCGATCGTGCGGCCGAGGCCGAGCCGCAGCAGCAACTGCGCGAGGCCGTCTGAGATGGCCGCGCCGCAATTGCAGCTTTGCGGCATCCGCAAGGTCTACGGGCCGGTGGTCGCCAACGACGGCATCGATCTTTCGGTGCAGCCCGGCGAGATTCACGCGGTGCTCGGCGAGAACGGCGCGGGCAAGTCCACGTTGATGAAGATCATCTATGGCGTCACCGCGCCGACTTCCGGCAGCATTCGGTGGCGCGGCGATGAAGTGCAGGTGGCGAGCCCGAGCCGTGCGCGCAGCCTGGGCATCGGGATGGTGTTCCAGCACTTCCAGCTCTTCGAGACGCTCACGGTCGTACAGAACGTTGCGCTGGCCTTGCCGGGTCGGCCCGACCTTCACGACCTGGCGACGCGCATCGATGCCGTCGGCCGCCGCTACGGCTTGCCGGTGGATCCGCGGCGCCTCGTGCATACGTTGTCTGTCGGTGAACGCCAGCGGGTGGAGATCGTTCGCTGCCTGCTGCAGAACCCGCGGCTCCTGATCATGGACGAGCCCACTTCGGTGTTGACTCCGCAAGCGGTGCGAAAGCTGTTCGAGACCCTGCGTCAACTTTCGGGCGAAGGCTGCAGCATCCTCTACATCAGCCACAAGCTCGATGAGGTCCGTGAGCTCTGCCACAGCGCGACGGTGCTGCGCGGCGGCCGCGTGACGGGGCACTGCACGCCCTCGCGCGAGACGCCGGCCTCGATGGCCAGGATGATGATCGGCAAGCAGCTCGTCGGCTGCGAGCGCGGGCAAGCGACTGCCGTGGGCGAAGTCCGCCTGTCGCTGCGGCTCAGCCGGCCGGCGCCGCACGCTTTCGGCACCGCGCTGCACGAAGTCTCGCTGGATGTGAAGGCGGGCGAGATCGTCGGCATTGCGGGCGTCTCGGGCAACGGGCAGCAGGAGTTGCTTCGCGCCATCTCCGGCGAAGCGCCGTTGCCCACTGGCTCGTCATGCATGGTGTGCCTTGTCGGAAAGCCCGTGGGCCATCTGGGCAGCGCGGCGCGGCGGGCTCGCGGGCTGGGCTTCGTGCCTGAGGAACGTCTGGGGCGTGGCGCGGTGCCGGGCATGAGCCTCGCCGACAACTTCCTGCTCACGGCGCATCGGCAGGGCCTGTTGCGCCATGGACTGATCCGGCGCGAGGCGGTACGCGAGTTCGCGCAGCGCTGCATCGATCGCTTCAACGTCAAGTGCTCCGGTGCGCAGGCGCCCGCCAACTCGCTCTCGGGCGGCAACCTGCAGAAGTTCATCGTCGGCCGTGAACTGCTGCAGCAGCCACGGGTGCTGGTCGCCGCGCAGCCCACCTGGGGCGTGGACGTCGGCGCCGCGGCCTTCATCCGCCAGCAGCTCGTGGCACTGCGCGACGTGGGTGCCGCAGTGCTGGTGGTATCGGAGGAACTGGAGGAGCTGTTCGAGGTGTGCGACCGCATCGCCGTGATCGCCAACGGCCGTCTTTCGCCCGCCGTTCCGACCCAGCAAACGGATGCGCAAACCATCGGCCTGTGGATGAGCGGCATGTGGCCCGAAGGCGGCGCGGCAGCAGCGTGTGCCACGAACGGCTCGGAAGAGGAGGTGCGTCATGTGGCCTAGATTGGAAGTGCGTCCCGAGTCCTCGCGGCTCATGCGCTGGCTTTCACCGCTGCTGGCGGTACTGCTCACGTTGGCGGGCGGCCTGGCGCTGTTCGCAGCATTGGGGCAGAACCCGCTTCACGGCCTGCGCGTCTACTTTCTCGCGCCCCTGGGTGACTTGTACGGCTGGAGCGAACTGTTGCTCAAGGCAACGCCGCTGATGCTGATCGGCCTGGGCCTGGCGGCGGGATTTCGTGCCGGCGTCTGGAACATCGGCGCCGAGGGCCAGTTCATCGTGGGCGCGTTGTTCGCCACCGGCGTGGGCCTCCAAGTCGGCGACCATGCCGCACCGTGGGCGCTTCCGGCGATGGTGCTGGCGGGCGCACTGGGCGGCGCACTGTGGGCCGCCATTCCGGCATGGCTCCGCAATCGGTGGGGCACCAACGAGATCCTGGTGTCGCTGATGCTGGTCTATGTCGCGCAACTGATGGCTTCATGGCTGGTATACGGGCCGTGGAAGGACCCGAACGGCTACAACTTTCCGCAGACGCGCAGCTTCGGGGACAGTGCCCTGCTGCCCGTGCTCGTCGAAGGCACACGCCTGCACGCGGGCTTTCTGCTCGCGCTGGTGATGCTTGCGGCCGGCTATGTGTTCTTGCAGCGCAGCTTCGAGGGCTTCCAGATGCAGGTGGGCGGGCAGGCAGCCGATGCGGCGCGCTATGCGGGCTTCTCGGCTCGGCGTGCCGTCTGGCTGGGGCTGCTGATCGGCGGCGGCCTGGCGGGCGTTGCCGGCATGACCGAGGTGGCCGGCCCCATGGGCCAGCTCACGGCGCAGATCTCGGCCGGCTACGGCTTCGCGGCGATCATCGTCGCCTTCGTTGGCCGTCTGCACCCGGTAGGCATCTTCTTCGCGAGCCTGCTGATGGCGCTGCTCTTCCTGGGCGGAGAACAGGCTCAGCAGCAGTTGAACCTGCCTTCTTCGATCTCGAAAGTGTTCCAGGGAATGTTGCTGTTCTTCCTCCTGGCTTCGGAGCTGTTCATCGGCTATCGGCTGCGCTGGGAGCGCAGCGCATGGAAGGAGCGGGTATGGATGCGTCGCTGATCTCGTCGGTGGTGGCGGCCACGCTGGTCGCGGGTACGCCGCTCATCATCGTGGCCGTCGGCGAGCTCGTCGTCGAGCGCTCGGGCGTGCTCAACCTGGGTGCCGAAGGCATGATGGCCGTCGGCGCAGTTGCGGCTTTCGCGGCGGCGCACGGCGGGTCCGGCCCCTGGACCGCAGCGGCAGTGGGAATGGCAGCGGGTTGCGCCATGTCGCTGATGTTCGGCTACCTGAGCCTGACGATGCAGGCCAACCAGGTCGCTTCGGGGCTCGCGCTCGCCATCTTCGGCGTGGGCCTGTCGGCCTTCCTGGGCAAGCCTTACGAATCGGCGCCGCTGAACGCGGTGCCGCCGTTGCACATCCCGGGCCTTGCCGATCTGCCGCTCGTGGGGCCAGCGCTGTTCAATCAGCCCGCACTTGTCTACGTGTCATGGGCACTGGTGGCCGGCGTGGCGTGGTTCCTCGACCGCAGCCGTCCGGGGCTCGTGCTGCGCGCGGTCGGCGAATCGCCTTCGGCCGCGCACGCGGTGGGCTATCCGGTGATCGCGATCCGCTATGCAGCCGTCGCCTTCGGCGGCGCCATGGCGGGATTGGGTGGTGCGTTTCTGTCGGTGTTCTACACGCCCCTATGGGCCGAGGGCATCGTGGCTGGCCGCGGCTGGATCGCGCTGGCGCTGGTGGTGTTCGCCACATGGCGGCCTTGGCGCGTGATGCTGGGGGCCTATCTGTTCGGCGGCGTGCTGGTGTCGCAGCTTTTCGTGCAGGGTTCCGGAATGTCGCTGGAGGTGCCTGCGCAGTGGCTCACGGCCCTGCCGAATCTGGCCACGATCGCGGTGCTGGTACTGATCTCGCGCAACCCGGCCACCATCCGGCTCAACTCGCCAGCCTCTCTCGGACAGCCCTACCGGCCCGAGCGCTGAGCGCTTCTTTCGCTTGCTTTCCACAACCCAACGGAGATGACGATGAACGCTTTCATGTTGCCGCGGCTGCGCCGCGCTCTCGGCCGAGTCGCACTCGGCGCCGGGATCCTGGCCGCACTCAGCGGTTCGGTAGCTGCGGCCGAGCCGCTGCGTGTGTGCTTTCTCTATTCGAATCCCATCGGCGAAAGCGGCTGGACCTATCAGCATGAGCTCGCCCGCAAGGAACTGGTCGCCGCGATGGGCGACAAGATCACGACCAAATACGTCGAGAACATCGCCGAGGGACCGGACGCTGAACGAGTGATCCGCAACTTCGTGCAGGACGGCTGCCAGCTCATCTTCACACCCTCGTTCGGCTTCATGGAGCCCACGCTGAAGGTGGCGCGCACGGCCCCCAAGGTGATCTTCATGAACGGCACCGGCTACAAGACCGCGGCCAACGTGGGCGTATACAACGCGCGCTACTACGAAGGCCGCTACCTTGAAGGTGTGATCGCCGGGCACATGAGCAAGTCCGGCTCGGTAGGCTATGTGGGCGCTTTCCCCATCCCCGAGGTGCTGCAGGGCGTGAACGCCTTCACCCAGGGCATGCGCAGCGTCAACCCGAATGCGCAGGTGCGCCTGATCTGGGTCAATGCGTGGTACGACCCGGGCAAGGAACGCGATGCAGCGAATGCGCTCATCAAGCTGGGCGTCGACGTCGTGGCTTACGCGACATCCGGCGTGTCCATCGTCACGACCGGCGAGGAGAAGGGCGTCTACACGCTCGGCTATTACTCCGACGTTTCGAAGTTCGGTCCGAAGACCAACCTGACTTCAGTGGTGCAGACCTGGGGCAGCTACTACATCAACGTGGTCGAGGACGTGCTGGCCGGCCGCTGGAAGGCTGGCAACGTGCAAGGCGGCATGCGCGAAGGAATGATCAAGCTCGCGCCGCTCAACCCGGCCATTCCCGCTGACGTGCGCGCGCAGGTGACGAAGATGGGCGAGGACATCGCGCAAGGCCGGCTGCAGCCCTTCGCCGGCCCGGTGATCGACCAGGACGGCAAGGTGCGCGTGCCCGCGGGCCAGACCATCTCCGAAGCCGATCTCGCCAACATGAACTACCTGGTGCGCGGCGTTGAAGGCCTGCTGCCAAAGCCCTAGCATGCCAACGACAACATCGCGAGTCCTGATTCGACATGCGCAGGCAGTGCTCACAGGCATGCCCGGCGACGCGGCGCGCAGCAGCGCGACCGACCTGCGCATTGCCAATGGCTTGATCACGGAGATGGGCCGGGGCCTTGCGCCAGAAGATGGAGAACGGGTGCTCGACGCCACTGACTGCGTGATCTACCCGGGGTGGGTCAACACGCACCACCATCTGTTCCAGTCGCTGCTCAAGGGCGTGCCGGCGGGTATCGACCTGACGCTCAGCCCCTGGCTGCAGGCCGTGCCCTTCGCGCTGCGCCGCGGCTTCGACGAGAAGCGCATGCGGCTCGCCGCGCGCGTTGGCTTGGTCGAGCTGCTGCGCTCCGGCTGCACGACGGTGGCCGACCATCACTATCTGTTCCAGCCCGGCGCCGAGCACGATGCGGCGGCGCTGCTGTTCGAGGAGGCCGATGCCCTGGGGCTGCGCTTCATGCTGCTGCGCGGCGGCAGCACCGTCACGCGCAAGCTCGAAGACAGCGAACGCCTGCACCAGCAACCGGAGACGCTCGACCAGATGCTCACCGCCGTGGAGCGCACCGTCGCGCGCTACCACCAGAGCGGCCCGGGCGCACGCACGCGTGTGGCAATGGCGCCCACTTCGGCGCACGTCTCACTGCGCAAGGAAGAGCTGAAGGTGGCTGCACGGGCCGCTCGCGCGATGGGCATTCCGCTGCATAGTCACATGTCCGAATCGGTGGCGTACTACGAATACTGCCGCGAAGTGCACGGATGCCTGCCCATTGAATATCTCGCTGAGAACGAATGGCTGGGACCGGACGTATGGCTTGCGCACCTGGTGCACCTCACGCCGGGCGAGATGCGGCTGTTGGGCGAAACCGGCACCGGCATCGCGCACTGCCCGCAGAGCAACGCGCGGCTGGCTGACGGCATCGCGCCCGCACCAGTATTGGCTCGGCTCGGTTCGCCGGTGTCCATCGGCGTGGATGGGGCTGCATCCAACGAGGCGGCCGACATGATCAGCGAGCTGCACTTCGCGTGGCTGGTTCACCGAGCGCAGGCTGGCGCGCAAGCGAAGCCGCATCCGGAAGGCGAGGGCGAAACCGGCGCCGACGCGGTGACGGTGGAGCAGCTCGTGCACTGGGCGAGCAGCGGCGGCGCACGCGTGCTGGGCTTCGAAGGCGTGGGCGCGCTGCAAGTGGGCAAGGCGGCCGACCTCGCCGTCTACAGCCTGGACGACCCTCGCTACTTCGGACTGCACGACCCCGCGATCGGCCCCATCGTCAGCGGGGGCCGACCGCGCTTGCGGTGGCTGCTGTGCGCCGGCGATGTGATCGCGGAGGACGATGCCATTCCCGGGCTGGACTTGGCGCAGTTGCAAGCGCAGGCGCGGCAGGAAGTGCGCGCTCTGGTCGAATCGTTCGGATAGGCAATGGTGGGCTGACGCAGCCTCATCCGTGCAAGCTGCTGGCGAGTCGCTGCAGTTGTTCGAAGGCGCTGAAACGCGCCTGATGGGTCTCGGCAATGGTCCCGCGCTCAGGCTCGAAGACCCTGCCGATCCTCGACATGTCGGCCATCGCACTCTCGATATCGCCGAATAAGCCACCCGCCACGCTGCCCAGCATGGCAGCGCCGAGCAGGACCGGCTCTTCCGCCTCGATGGCGATCACGGGCTTGCCGGTGGCGTCGGCGAGCAATTGCCGCACCAGATCGAGCCGGCCCGCGCCGCCGCTGATCATCACGCGCTCGACGGGCGCACCGGCGGCGGCCTGGGCTTCGATGATCTGGCGCAGTCCGTAGGCGATGCCGCAGATGCCGGCGATGTAGAGCGCGACCAGGCTGTCGATGTCGCGCTCCATGCCAAGGCCGGCAATGACGGCTCTCGCATGCGGATTCGCGAGCGGCGCGCGATTGCCGAGAAACTCCGGCACCACGTGCAGACCGGCTGCGAGGCCGACCACCTCTGACAGGCTGCGAGAATGTTGCGCGGCGAGCCCCGCCAACAGCGTCGGCAAGGATTGCCCCGCAGCCTCAGCCTCGCGCCGCGCTTCGGGGGCCAGCGGATGCATCGACAACAGTTGCTCGATGGCGGCGCCCGCGACCGACTGCCCGCCCTCGTTGAGCCACGTCTGCGGCACCATGGCCGAGAAATAGGGCCCCCAAACACCGGGCACGAAGACCGGCTCGCGGGTGCTGGTCATCGTGCATGACGAAGTGCCAAAGACATATGCCAAGGAAGCGAAGGGATCGCCGCCGACGCCGACCGTGCCGATGCCGCCGGCATGCGCATCGATGACGCCCGCGGCAACGGCCGTTCCCGCGCGCAGACCCAGTTCGGCCGCAGCGACCGGCGTCAGTCCGCTCCCGAGCGAAGTCCCTGGCGCGACGATGTGGCACCCGATGCGTTTGAAGCCTTCATCCGCCAGCACGCCCAGGCCGATCGAGCGGAAATAGCCCGGGTCCCAGCGGTCCTCGTGTGCGAGGTAAGTCCACTTGCAAGTCACCGTGCAGGTGGAGCGGGCGAGGTCGCCTGTGGCCCGCCACGTGAGGAAATCCGTGAGATCCAGGAAGTGCGATGCGTCGGCAAAGACTTCGGGCTTGTTCTCCAGCAACCACAGCAGCTTCGGCGTTTCCATCTCGGGTGAAATCCGCCCGCCGACATACTTCAGCGCGTCATGGCCGCCGGCATTGATCCGCTCCGCCTGCTTCACTGCGCGGTGGTCCATCCATACGATGATGTTGCGCTCGGGGTCTTCACTGGGCCCCACCGGCAGTGGCCGGCCGCCTTCGCCGACGACGACCAGCGAGCAGGTCGCGTCGAAGCCGACCCCGGCCACCCGGTCAGGCGCGATTCCCGAAACTGCGAGCGCCTCGCGCACCGATGCACACACGGCGTTCCAGATTTCGTTGCTCGACTGTTCGACGATGGAACCCGGCGCATGGAACAGGTGGATGTCGCGCTGGGCCGAAGCGATCATGTGCCCCACGCTGTCGAACACACCGGCGCGCGCGCTGCCGGTGCCCACGTCGACGCCGATGACGTGGTCGCGTTGCATCGCAGTCGTCGTCGAGGCCATCAGAGATCCACGCTGTTCGGAAGAATCACGATGTCGCGAACGGTCACGTTGCGCGGCCTCGTCAGCATGAAGACAACGCAATCGGCCACTTCCTTCGGCTGCATCAGGCTGCCGGCGGCGAGCGCTTCATCCATCTTGGCCTTGGGCCAATCGTCGAGCAAAGCGGTCACGACCGGCCCCGGGGCCACCGCACCGACGCGCACGCCGTGCTTGGCAAGCTGCCGGCGAGTCGTGTGGACGAAGGCCTGCACCGCGAACTTGGATGCCGTGTAGATCGGCTCCCACGCCACGGGGACGATGCCGGCGATCGAACTGGTGAAAACGATGTCGCCCGATCCTTGCGCGACCAGGTGCGGAAGCACCGCATGCACCGAACGGAACGCCGCACTGACATTCAGGTTGATGACCCGGTCCCACTCGTCGGGATTGCCTTCGACCACATCGCCGCCGACATACGCGCCCGCATTGGCGTGAAAGATGTGAAGGCCGCCCGCGAGCGCGATGATCCGGGGCAGCAATGACGAGTTCTCCTGCGGCTGGAGCAGGTCGACCTGCAGCGCCAACGCATCGGGGCCGAGTTGCGCGCATGCCTGCGCCAGCTTGTCGCCGTCGCGGTCGATCAGCACGACCTTGGCTCCGGCTTCGATCAGCGCGCTCGCGCATTCGAGGCCGATGCCCGACGCCGCGCCGGTAATGGCCGCGACGCGGCCCTTCAGGGATTCCGTCATGGTGCGAGTCTCCGGAGTGGGTCAGGACCTGCCGTGCAACAGACGCGACTGCCGCGCCAGCGAGTCGACGATGACGGCGATCGCCAGCACAGCGCCGGTGATCATGTATCGCAGCGACGACGACAGGTTGAGCAAGGTCAGGCCGCTTGCAATCGACTGGATCACGATGATGCCGAGCACGGCCGAATAGGCGCTGCCGCGGCCACCGAAGAGGCTGGTGCCGCCGATGACGGCAGCGGCAATCGCGTTGAGGTTGACGTCGCCAGTGCCTGCCTGCTGGCTTGCCGAGGCCAGGCGGGCGGCGCTCAGCACACCGCCGAGCGCTGCCAGAGTGGCGCACAGCACGAACGCGCTGGTGAAGATCATGCGTACATTGATGCCGGCCCTTCGCGCAGCCTCGCGGTTGCCGCCGATCGCAGTCATAGATCGTCCCCAGCGAGTGCGTCGCAGCGCATAGTCCATTGCCACCGCGAGAGCGACGAAGAGGCCGAACATCAACGGAACGCCCCGTCCCTGGTTCAGGTAGGCGACGACCGCCTCGAGCAGAACGGTGATGGCGATAGCGCGCACCGCCAGGCTGCTCACCGAAGGCGCCGAAAGGTTCGCGGCCTGCCGGCGCGCACGCGTGCGCAAGCCCATCCACAACATCACCACGCCCGGCAGCAGGGCCAGCACATGCGAAACGACGGCCGGTATGACGACGAGTTGGCCGAAGTCGACGATCGCCGAGCCATAGGGCAGGTTGATGGAACCGCTGTTGCCGAGCAGATAAAGCTGCAAGCCCAGGATGGCGAGCAGGCCGGCCAGCGTGGCGACGAAGCTCGGCATGCCCAGCCGGTTGAACAGCAGCGCATAGAGCGCGCCAATGAGCCCTCCGACGGCCAGCGCGCAGACGATGGCCGCAGCCAGCGGCCACTCCAGGTTGACCCAAAGCACGCCGACGAGTGCCGAGGCGAAGCCGCTCATTGAGCCAACGGAAAGGTCGATCTGCCCGACCATCAGCACGCAGACGATACCCAGCGCGATCACCCCCGTCGTCGAGCAATCGAACAGCAGGTTGACGAGGTTGTCCGCGGACACGAAGACCGGGTTCAGGGTGGTGAAGACAGCACAGATGAGGATCAGCCCGACGATGACCGGCAGAGAGCCGAGATCCCCCGAGCGGATGCGCTCGATCAGCGCCGAGACCTGGCCCGCGAAGCCTTCGGCGTGCTTCACCCGCACGTCGCTGCGGTCGAGCAATTTGGGCGGCGGTGCAGCGGCCTGTTCTTTCGTGCTCATGGTGCCTCCTGGCTCTGCACGTGCGGCTGCTCCAGCCGGCGCGATGCACGGCGCGAGACCGAGTTCTCCGTCGCACCGGTGATGGCCGCCACCAACTCCTGGTTGGAAGAGTCGGGATAGAAGACGCCGTTGTTGCGGCCCAGCCGCAGCACGACGATGCGATCCGCGACGGCTCGAACGTCCTCCATGTTGTGGCTGATCATGATCACCGCATGGCCCCGATCGCGCACCCGCTCGATCAGGTTCAGGACTTCAGCGGTCTGGGCGACACCGAGGGCGGCGGTGGGCTCGTCGAGCATGATCAACTGAGGATCGAGCAGGAGAGAGCGCGCGATGGCGACCGTCTGGCGTTGGCCACCGGAAAGCGATGCGACCACGTCGCGCACATCCGGGATGCGGGCGGAGAGTTCGTTCAGCAGCGTCCAGGCCTTGACCTCCATCGCTACCTCGTCGAGGCGAAACGGCTGGAGCTCGCGTCCCAGATAGATGTTCGCCACGACGTCGAGGTTCTCGCACAGCGCCAGGTCCTGGAACACCGTCGCAATGCCCAGGTCGAGTGCCGCGGCAGGATCGTTCAGCGTGACCTCGCGGCCGCCGAACGTGATCGTCCCAGCCGTGGGCTGGTGCACGCCGGCCAGCACCTTGACGAGCGTCGACTTGCCCGCACCGTTGTCGCCTACCAGGGCGACCACTTCGCCGGCGTGTACGTCGAGGTCGATGTCCGTCAGCGCGGAGACCGCCCCGAACCGCTTGGAGATGTTGCGAAGGCTCAGTACCAGTTCACCTGGGGAGCTTCGGGGACGCTTGGCATCAGTCATTGCTTGGGAACCTGCTCCATATCCGACGTCACAAAGTCCCAAACTCAGTCGGCAATCCCAAGCTTCTTGCAACCTTCCGCATAGCGGCCGGTGCACAGTTCCTTCGCGGTGGCGATCTTCTTGTCGATGATTTCCGCCTTGAGGTTCTCCGCCGTCACCACGGCGGGCTTGAACAGCTGCGATGGCGTGTTGTAGAGCTTCACCTCCGACGCCGCTTGCTGGCCCGAAAGGAACCCGACGGCCACCTTCGCGGCAGCAGCCGCCACGATCTCGCTCGGCTTGGAGATGGTGTTGTATTGGTCACCGGCGATGATCAACTGCAAGGCAGCTGTGGTCGCGTCGTTGCCCGTGACCGGCGGCACCGGATTCACGCCGGCTGCCTTGAAGGCCGCGATGGCACCGCCGCCCGTGCCGTCGTTGGCTGCCACCACGCCCACGATCTGCGACGGGAAGCGGGTGATCTGTCCGCTGACCCACTGCTGGGCCTTGGGGGGCGCCCATTCCGGCGTGTCGAACTCGGCCAGCGTCTTGTAGCCGCTGCCTTGCAATCCAGCGTGGATGCCCTTCTTGATCAGCCCCGCGGCAGCGTCGGTGGGCGAGCCGTTGACTTCGAGGAGGCCGCCTTTGTCCGTGGGCACCTTGTTGTCCTTCAGATGCTTGACGAGCGACTGCGCGATGTCCTTGCCGATGCCTTCGTTGTCGAAGGAGACGTAGTAGTCGGCCGGCGTCGAAGGCACGGGGCGGTCGTATGCGATGACCTTCACGCCCTTGCTCTGCGCGAGCTTGACCAGCGAGGCCGCGGACGTGGAATCCACCGGGTCGAGCACGATGACCTTCGCGCCCTGAGACAAGGCCGAGTTGAACTGTTGCTGCTGCTGCGCGACATCGCCATTTGCGTTCTGATAGAGGACCTTGCACTCCGGACACAGCTTGCTCATTTCTGCCTTGAAGCCCGGATAGTCGTGTTGTTCATAGCGCGTCGATGCCTGGTCGGGCATCAGGAACGCCACCGTGCCCGACGGCGCCGCGGAGGTGGCTGTAGAGGCCAGGAGGCCGAATGCGAGCAAGCTTGCTGCCGCGATGGGGTTGGATAGCTGGGTCATGGACTGTCTCCTTTTTTTGCGATCTCGGCACACTGAAAAATGCCGTGGGGTTTGCGAATCGATCAGGCGGCCTTCGCGACGAACGAGTTCTCCGCAAGCAAGGCCCTGAAGCGAGAAGGCGGAATGCCCTTTTCACGGAGGAACTGCCGGTTGAAGTTCGAGATGTTCTTGAAGCCCGCGGCAAAACAGATGTCCGCAACCGAGGCCGATTCGCCGCTCATGAGCAGCTGCGTGGCGAGATTGATGCGGAGCCGATTCACGTAGCGGCTGAGCGCCATCCCTGTGTGGCGGCGGAAGCTGCGCGAGAACGCGCTGGGGGTGAGCTGCGAGATCGCAGCCAACTCCTTCTCGCCGAAGGATTCGGTCAGGTGATCGCGGATGTATTCGAGCGCCTCGTTGATTCCGGTGGCCACGAAGCCCGATGGATCGGGCAGGTACGCGCTGCTGGTCAGCGCGCGGCTGCTTCCCTGCGCACGGGTCAGCGTGCCCAGGATGCACACGAAGAGTTCGATGCGGCGAATATCGGTCGCACCGATGAGTTCCTTGATCATCGGCCCCACCAAAGCGGCTGTCTCCGGCGTGAACAGGACGCCACGCCGACTCATTTCGAGCACCGGAAGAAATGCCGTGAGTTCGGGCAGCAGCGTGGCGGCATCGCGGATGAACTGCTCACCAAACTGAAGGACGCGCCCACGAAGAGGCACGAAGGCACCCGAAGGCACGTCGCTGACCCAGTTGTGCGGGAGATTGGGTCCGGTGAGCACCAGGTTGCCCGGCGCGAACTCGCCGATGAAATCGCCCACGAAATAGCGGCCGGTCGTGGCGACGACATGGTGCAGTTCGCACTCGGGGTGGAAGTGCCACCGAACGGTCCGGAACGGATAGCCGTGCTCCCAAGCCTTGAAGGATTGCGCTCGTCCTATCTGAACAACTTCCAGGTCCGGCTTCATCGGCATCTCTCCTTCGCCGGGCACCCAGCCATCGTTGGCTTGGCACCCGTTGTCTCGAGGTTGGTTTCGCTTGGTTTCGCGCACCTTTGGACGCATGGTAGGAGCGTCGCCACCCGGGCCGCAACTGCATTTCCCCATGTCGACCGATATTTTTTTGCTCTTTCCGGCCCGCGCAGGGGCGCTTCGGGTATCGAAGGCGGTCAAGCCGCGGATGCATCCGTAGGACCAATCGACGCGTCCAAGCGCCATTCTGTGACTCTGTGCCGCGCGCGGCTTCCTACAGCGCGTGCAATCCCGCCAACGTATCTTGTCTGCATGCACAGTTGAAAGGAGTGCTCATCATGTCGATTGCCATACCCCAGCCTGACTTCGAGGACGCACCGAGCCTTCAATTCAGTGCTTTGGATGCTCGCATCGAAGACGATCCAGCGACCCCGGCTTCCCCGGTCGACGAAGACGAAGATGACGATCCCGTCAGAGAAGACTGCGGCCGCGCGAGCCGATCGAGCCTGACGCGCCAGTTGCTCGTCGTCAAGGACGACCGCCGGTGAAGAATGCCTACACGAACGTTCATTCGCAGCCCACAGAGGCACCGACGATGAACGAGTGAGGCTTCGCAGGGACAACAGGATGCTGCCCAAGTTGTTGTCGGTCCGCGCTGCCAGGTTCGGATTGGCGGCCGGATTCGCGGTTTCGGCATTGAGCCTCGCCGCGCCATGGCCTGCGGCCGTTCACGCTCAGCCGTCCCGCGGACAGGCGGCGCCTTCCCAGACCGACCCGCACATAATCGTCAAGCCGCCTGCCAGGACGGATCCACAGATGACCCAGCCTGCGCCCGCGCCTCGCGACGTCGATCCAGGCATGGTGGAGAAGCCGCCTGCCGATGCCGGCGCAAGCGACGGCAGTTCGAATGGCAAAGGCAACCGCAACGGCAGCAAGCCTCGTCAGGCTCCATCGGCTCCATCGGCGCGATCGCCCGGAGACAACTGCGCTGGCTCCGCCGCACCTTGCAAGCAGGACCCCGCGCGGCAATGACAGCGTGCAGCTGATCGGCCCCGGTGACCGGCTGCTCTTCACTGCCGCTGAAAGGATGCGCCATGGATGCGGCACACCAAAGCGAAATGCAGCACCACATGGAGGGCATGCGCGCGCAACATCAACAATTGCTCTGGGTCCATTTCGGCGTGGTCCTGCTCGGGATCTGGCTGCTCACGTCACCCGTGACCTTCGGCATGCCGCAGGTCGGCGAGCTTCCGGTACGCGTTGCGGAGGTGACTCGGTCGCGGGGGCTGCAGCCGATCGCCGAGCGCCTGCAGTGGATGGCGTGGAGCGACATGGCCAGCGGCGTTGCGATGATCGTCTTCGGCAGCCTGTCGCTCTGGTTTCGCCAGCGCTGGGCCCAATGGGGAACCTGCGCCGTGGGGCTGTGGCTGCTTGCCGCACCCTTGCTCTTCTGGTCGCCGCTCGCGTCGCAATATGCGAACGACACGCTGGTTGGGGCCTTCGCGATCGCGCTGTCCATCCTCGTGCCGATGATGCCGGGCATGGACATGGCAGCCATGATGGCGCCAGAGGACATTCCTCCGGGTTGGAGCTACTCGCCTTCGGCCTGGTCGCAACGGCTGCCCATCATCGCGCTGGGCTTCGTCGGGTTCTTCATCGCGCGCTACCTGGCGGCTTACCAGTTGGGGCACATCGCGGCCGTATGGGACCCCGTCTTCAGCGACGGCACACGCACCATCATCACGTCGGACGTGTCGAAGGCCTGGCCCATCCCGGATGCCGGCCTCGGTGCGTTGAGCTATCTGCTGGAAGGGCTGTCGGGAATGATGGGCGGGCGCGCGCGCTGGCGCACCATGCCGTGGATGGTGGCGATGTTCGGCGTGCTGGTGATTCCGCTGGGCGCCGTCAGCATCTTCTTCATCGTGATCCAGCCAATCATGATCGGCACGTGGTGCACGCTGTGCCTCGTCTCGGCCGCAGCGATGGTCTTCATGCTGCCCTACACCTTCGACGAAGTCGTCGCAATGCTGCAGTACCTCGCGCAGGCCCGGCGCGCCGGCCAGCGGCTGTGGCCGGTCTTCTGGCATGGCGGGGTGGTCCAAGGCGGCAGCACCGATGACTCCCCGCCGCTCGAAATGAACAAGGGCCGCTGGCGCGCATTGCACGAACAGGCCATGGCGTTGCCGCTGGCGCTCCTTGTTTCGGCGTCGATTGGCATCTGGCTGATGTTCACGCGGCTGTCCCTCGGCCATACAGGGGCGATGGCCGACAGCGATCACCTGGTGGGCTCGCTGGTTTTCACGGTTTCGGTTTGCGCCTTCGCCGAGGTGGTGCGGCCGATGCGGCTTGCCAACGGATTGTTCGGCGCCTGGTTGCTCATCGCTCCGTGGATCCTCGAAGGCGCAACGCCGACGGGCGCGGCCGCAGTGATGGTTGCAGGCGCCGCACTGATCGGCCTCGCCTTGCCTCGCGGCCCGGTACGGCACCAGTACGGGCGCTGGAACGCGGCGCTGCGATGGTGAGTCCGGTGAGTCCGGTGAGTCGAGACCGCGTTCAATGCACCCAAGCGAGCGCCGCGCCCGAGAACGCCACCAATGCGATAGCGGCGAACGCCATCGAGCCTCGGTGCGTCGACAGCCACAGCTGCGCGCTCGTCGGCACAGCCTGCGCGTCGAAGCGCCCGTGCGCTCCGTGGTCGCCAGGCACCGGGGCGTAGAGATTGTCGAGCCGTCCGGGTGGCAAGGGTTCGTCGGTGTGCTGTCCATCCACCGCGGAGTGGCCCAGCAGCCGATCGGCCAGGGCCGGCATCAGGCGTGTTCCGAGAATCGCCTGCACGGCCGGCCAGCCCACCCACAGCTCGCGCCTGCGGTGCGTGGCCGACCAATACACGGCGCGCGCGGCGATCTCGGGCTGAAAGATTTTCCCCATGGGGCGGGGGCGTCGGTCCATGGTCGTGCGACCCCACTCGAACTGCGGCGTGTTAAAGGCCGAGAGGTGCACCATCGTCACATGAACGCTGCTGCCGTCGTGCGCCAGTTCGCAGCGCAATGAATCGGTGAAGCCGCGCAGCGCCGCCTTGGCGCCGCAGTAGGGCGCCTGCAGCGGTATTGAGCGATACGCGAGGGCCGAACCCACCTGCACGATGCATCCGCGACGAGCCGGCTTCATGCGGCGCAGCGCGGCCAGTGTTCCCCACACTGCGCCGAGGTAGGTGACCTCGGTGGCGCGCCTGAAGTCCTCCGGCGCGATGCGCAGCACGTCCGAGAAGATCGTCGCCATGGCGTCGTTCACCCAGACGTCGATGCAGCCCCAGGTGGCTTCCACCTGTGCGGCGGCAGCCTCGACCTCTTGCTCGCGGGCGACATCCGTGGGGATGACAAGCGCTTCCCCGCCGAGCCGCTGCACATCCCGCTGCGCCCCTTCCAGTCCGTCGTGCCCTCGGGCCAGCAACGCGACGCGCCAGCCATGGCCGGCGAACTCTTTCGCGATGGCGCGACCGACGCCGGCCGAAGCACCGGTGACGACGACCACGCGTCGACGCTCCTTGGGCTCGCCGCCCGTCGAAGCGGTGTGATGAGAGTGCGCGAGTTCTGGCATCGGTCCATCAAACGCCTCCGAAGTACGCCCCTATGGCCGAACCCCGCCACGGGATGCGTCGGACAAGACGCCACCATGGCGGTTCTCTCAGGCCTACGCGGCCGTCCCGAGCCGGCGACGGAAGATCGCTTCATCGCATGAGCGGGTGACCGCGAGTGACCACCACCGACGATGCCAGAACGTCCATCCGATACCGCCCCGTTGTGCCCAGCGCCTGGCCGCAGCTACTACAGCGGGCCAGATCTGGAGAGAGCGTTGACCATCAACGATTTGCGCGCACGCACGCACCGGCGGATGCCACGCTTCGTGCTGGAGTACCTGGAAAGCGGCGCTGAGGATGAGGCCACTCTGCAGCGCGAACTCAAGGCGTTTGCCGAATGGCGCTTCATGCCGCGAACCCTCGTCGACGTGGCGCAACGCAGCGTCGAGCGCGACATTGCGGGTCGGCCGCTCGCGATGCCGCTGTTCATCGCGCCCACCGGCCTGAACGGCCTCTTCGTGCATGGCGCCGACGTCGCGCTGGCCGAAGGCGCAGCACGCGCGGGCGTTCCGTTCATCCAGAGCACCATGTCCAACGACAACATGGCCGAGGTCGCCAGGGTTCCCGGGTTGCGGCACTGGTGGCAGCTCTACGTGTTCGGCGGCGAAGAAGTCTGGCAGGAGCTGCTGAAGCGCGCGGAGGACTGCGGCTGTGAAGCGCTCGTGCTCACGACCAACGCGCAGATCTATGGCAACCGGGAGTGGGATGAGCGCACGCGGGTGTCGCGCTCGCGGCCGTCGGCCATTTCGGTCTTCGACGCCGCGACGCATCCGCACTGGCTCGCCTCCACGCTGCTCACGCACGGCATGCCCGTGTTCGCGAACGTGGTCGATTTCATCCCGAAGAGTCAGCGCGGCTTTTTTCAGAGCGCGTTCTGGATCCGCGACCAGATGTCGCTCTCGTTGACCTGGGACACCGTCGCGAGGATACGGTCCAGGTGGCGCAAGCCATTCTTCGTCAAGGGAGTCTTGCATCCCGACGACGTGCGGCGCGCGTGCGACAGCGGCGTGGACGGCATCATGCTCGGCACCCACGGCGGCCGGCAGCTCGACTGGGCAGTGTCCGCGTTCGACGTGCTGCCGGCCGCGCGGGGCATCGTCGGGCGCCGCGTCCTGCTCTTCATGTCCGGCGGAATCCGGCGCGGCACCGACATCCTCAAGGCGCTCGCGTTGGGAGCCGATGCGGTGCTCGCAGGGCGCGCGCCGCTGTATGGACTCTGCGCGGGTGGCGCCGACGGCGTGGCTCGCGCGCTCGAGATTCTCCGCAGCGAAATGATGAATGCGCTGGGCCAGATCGGCGTTGCCAGCATCGACGAACTCGGCCCTGAATTGCTCGTGCGCGCGAAGGACCTTCCATGGACACACACAGACAAAACGCTAGGACAAGACTGACGAACTTCGGAATGTCGTCCACGTCTTGCACGATGCAGGTCTTGCCTCCGACCCCATCCGACGTCGTCGGGCCGACGATGAGACATGGCAACGCAGGCCCATGGCAATGCCGCGCACGCGGATCGCGCCCGCAGATTTGTTCGGGCCGGAGCGCTGATGCTTGGCGTTTCTGTTCTTCTCGACAGCGCCATGGAGCACTATCGCGGCTCTTTTCGCAATCCCGCGATGGTGCTGCCTTTGCTCGCATCGAGCGCCTCCGTGGCGTGGAACGGCCTCGGGCAGCTGCGCAACCCCGTGCGCAATGGAAGCACCCTCCCTCGCATCCTGCACCGCACGGTCGCGGCGATTGGCTTCGCTGGACTGGGCTTTCACGCGTGGAACATCCTGCACCGTCCGGACCAGTCGCGCTGGAACAACTTGTTCTACGGCGCCCCGGCCGGTGCGCCCGCCGCGCTGGTGCTCGCAGGTGCGTTCGGCGAGGCCGGTGACCGCTTGGACCGCAGCACGTCGCTGGTGCGCGCCACCGGTTGGATCTCGGCCGTCGGTCTTCTGGGCACCGTGGGCGAAGCCGCGCTGCTGCATTTCCGGGGTGCGTTCCACAATCCGGCGATGTGGCTTCCGATCGCGGTGCCGCCGGTGGCCGCAGCGTCGCTGGTGCGTGATCTTTCGCGAGGCGCGCCGCATCGCGCGACGAGCGCCTTGATGGCGACCACCGCATCGTTGGGACTCGCTGGGGCCGGCCTGCACGCCTTCGGCATCTCCCGCCGAATGGGCGGCTGGCGCAACTGGCGACAGAACCTGCTGGCCGGACCGCCGTTGCCGGCCCCGCCGGCCTTCACCGGCCTTGCCATCGCGGCGCTCGGGGTGCTGTTGTTGATGCGGGAGGTCAGCCATGAGTGAAGAACGCTTTCCCGGCTATGACGTGCTTTCGAAGCGCGACTCGCCCAGTTGGAACGACGCCACTCGCCGCGTGATCGAGCATCGCATTGCACAGCCCATGGGCACAGGCGCCTTGAATGAGCGGCAACGCGACACGCTGCGCAGGTTGGTCGATTGCGTTGTTCCGCAGCCAGCGCGGCGCCCGCGCATCGACACGGCGGCCATCCTGGTCGACGAGCTGGAGGCGAAGCGCGGCACTGGCTTTCGTCCCGCCTCGCTGCCGGTGCGCGATGAAGCGTGGCGCCTGGGTCTCGACGCACTGGACGCCGAGGCACTGGCGCGCCATGCGCGTCGCTTTGCTTTCCTCGATCCGCAAGAGGCAACCGCACTCCTGGCTTGCGTCGAGCGCGGTGAGGTCAAAGCCGATGCTTGGCGCGACATTCCGCCGGCCGACTTCTTTGCGTGGCGCTTGCTGCCCGACATCGTGTCCGCGTACTACGCGCATCCGTCCGCCTGGAGCGCGATGGGCTTCGGCGGACCTGCATCACCGCGCGGCTATGTGCGCCTGCGGGCTGATCGCCGCGATCCATGGGAAGCGGCCGAGGAGGGCGACGGCAAGCTCATTCCGGTGCAATGGCGCAATCGCCATGTGGGGTGAGGGCGAAGACACCAGGCCGCGCGCACGAGACGGCCGCGCGCCTGACGTCTTCACACCGGGCGGTTGGGTACCGATGCGCGAATACAGAGACGACGAGCCCGTCGATTTTGCGATCGTCGGGACCGGCGCCGGTGGAGGCACGCTGGCGTGCCGCCTCGCGGAAGAGGGCTTCTCCGTTGTCGGGTTCGACGCGGGTCCGTGGTGGCGGCCACTGGAGGACTTCGCGTCGGACGAGCACCACCAAGCCGAGCTCTTCTGGAACGACGAGCGCATCGTCGAAGGCGACAACCCACTCATGCTGGGCACCAACAACTCGGGCCGCTCGGTCGGCGGCAGCACCGTGCATTTCGCGATGGTGTCCCTTCGATTTCGACCCGAATGGTTTCGCGCCCGCTCCACACTCGGCTATGGCGTGGACTGGCCGCTCGACTGGCGAGAGATGTGGCGCTATTACACGCAGGTCGAGCGCGCACTTTGCATCTCGGGTCCGTTGACTTATCCGTGGGGACCGCCGCGTCCGCGATACCCCTATCGCGCGCATCCCCTGAATGCCGCGGCAGAGGTACTGGCGCGCGGCGCCGAGGCGCTTGGCATCCGCTGGACCGAAACACCCCTGGCGACCTTGTCGGCGCCGCGCGGCAAGGCGCATCCGTGCGTCTACCGCGGCTTCTGCGTCTCGGGGTGCTCCACCAATGCAAAGCAGTCGGTGCTCGTCACGTGGGTGCCGCGCGCACTCGCGGCCGGAGCGGAAATCCGTGACCTCGCGATGGTCGGCCGCGTCGAGCTGGACGACGGCGCAAGAGCCACCGGCGTGCTCTACCACCGTGAAGGGCGATGGCGCTTTCAGCGTGCGCGCAACGTGGTGGTCGCCGGCTACGCCATCGAGACGCCGCGGCTGCTCCTGAACTCTGCCAACAGCAGCTTTCCCGATGGCCTTGCGAACAGCTCCGGGCTCGTCGGCAAAAACCTGATGGTGCAACTGAACCAGGCTGTATGGGGACAAATGAAACAGGAGATCCGCTCGTACAAGGCACCACCCAGTCTCGCGCTGACGGAGCACTGGAACTACGTCGACGAGGGCAAGGATTTCTTCGGCGGCTACTGCTACATGAGCCAGGGCCC
The DNA here is from genome assembly GCF_056394705.1 of Variovorax sp. 10N420. Taxonomy (NCBI): domain Bacteria; kingdom Pseudomonadati; phylum Pseudomonadota; class Betaproteobacteria; order Burkholderiales; family Comamonadaceae; genus Variovorax; species Variovorax sp. 10N420. Next base: position 61,744 of record NZ_JBFTIJ010000011.1, read on the forward strand.
GCTGCCGGTGACGTGGGCCCAGACACTCTCGGGCGGGCGCCACCTCTGGGGGCAGGTCCTGGTCGACGAAATGAACCGGGCAAACCACAGCGTCGGGCTGAAGATGGTGGGCGAGGTGCTGCCCGACGAGCGCAATTGCGTGATGTTGGCGGACGAGCGCGACGCCCTGGGCCTTCGCATCCCGCGCGTGCGTTTCTCCTATGGCGCCAACGACCGCGCCATGATTGCGCACGCGCTGGATTTCATGTCGCTGAGTCTGCAGGCGAGCGGCGCGACCGAACTGTGGCGCCAGGAGAACGACACCTGCCATCTGAACGGCACTGCGCGCATGGGCGCCGATGCCGCGCACAGCGTCGTCGATGCCGATTGCCGATGCTGGGACATCCGCAACCTGTGGATTTGCGATGGCTCCGTATTTCCGACGGTGGGCGGCGTCAATCCGTCGCTGACCATCCAGGCGATCGCATGTCGCACCGCCGATCGCATCAAGGCCATGGCCCTGCGCGGCGAACTGTAGTCAGCTGCTGCCGGCCTATTCAACGAGAAAGGAGTTCAAGATGACACGAAAGACGGACACGAAGACAGAGCGGCAGACTCGCAAGCGTGCGGGGACGGTGGGCGAGCCTTTCAGGGTGAACCCCGCGTCACAGGCAAAGCGCGAAGAGCCGACCACCGTCGGAACAGTGCACGAAGGCGCGTCCACCGGGCGCGCCGGCAACTCGACGGCAGGCGGTGCGGCGGGGCAGCTAACGCCCAAGGACGAGCGTTGACCCGCCGACAGCGAGTCCCTTCAGAGTTCAGGGTTCAGCGTTGACGAAGCGGACCAATTCCTCATCGCTGATCGGCGTCAGCGGGATCCCAAAGCTCTCGCGCAACGACTGCACGATGGCCTGGGCCCACATGGCGTTGAATGCGGTACCTCCGTGGTGGTCGTCCACCAGGGCGTTGTCGAGCGTGTCTCCGGCAGTGTTGGTGACGCGCAGCTTGGGGCCCATCTGCACCGTCTTGTAGTCAGGCTCGCCGTCAGGGCCTCTTTGTCCCCATCGCTGCATGAACCACGCGTCATAGTCGACGTAGGCGATCCGCCGCGGATCGGACTCGGCGATCTTGCGAAGCTCGGCGTTGGCACCTGCAAGAGCCTTTCGGATGTTGGCCATGGAGGTGGCGTCCCTGTACTTGCCGAAGTTCTCGGGGTCGTCAGCTTCGTTGCCCCATCCCGTCAGCAGGATGCGGGTGGACGGATGCGATGCATGGATCAGATCGATGGCTTCTCGAATCTGCTGAGCGCAGTAGTCGATCACGCTGCGCAGTTGAGGTGCCGACGGATCACTCGCCTGCAGGTCCAGCGTCGGATACCAGTCGTTGGCACCCATGTTGATGACGACCACGCCGCGGCGCCATTGCTCGGGACTCTTGTCCATGAGCGCCACCAGTCGCGGCGCCTGGCGAAAAGGCTGTCCGCGGCGCTCCCCCATCAAGTGCCGGCAGGCGGCGCCCGAGTAGGCGAAGTTGTAGAGATAGTCCTCCTTGATGGGTGAGCGCGACGGCAAGAGCCCGATGGTTTCGCGGGCCCAGGCAATCGGCCATGGCCGTCCCCAGCGCACCCAGGGGCCAAGGTCGATTTCGTTGCCGCGCAGCCGCGCCAGCACCTCGGTCCACTGGAAAGTCTGGGCGCGCTGTGCGCCACCGCGTTCGCTGCTGCCGAGCGGAAAGGAAACGCGATCTTGATAGGAGTGGCTGTTGGAATCACCGAGCACGGCCAGCGGGATGGCCTTGGGCGGGGCCGACGAGCGGGTGGTCCCTGGCGGAGCGCCGTCGCCCCAGAGCGCAATCACTGCGAAGGCCAAGGCCGCCGCAAGCACGAGAGCAACGATGGCGAAGCGAGCGAGTCCTTGAAGCGTCACAGGTGCGGATCCTATCAACCCCCGCCCGTTGCGTCACCTGCGCCGCTGCGGCTCGCCTACCGGGGCGCCTTGACGCCCTGTGTCGCCAACTTGCGGTAATGCGATGGCGAATGGCCGACGGCCCGGGCGAAGAACTTGCTGAAATAGGCTGGGTCTTGATAGCCAAGAGCGGCACTTACCTCGAAAACAGGCATGGGTGTGTAGGCGATCAGGCGTCGTGCTTCGAGCATGAGGCGCTCATGGAGGATTTGCAAAGCCGATTGCCGCGTCATGTTGCGACAGCAGCGGCTCAGGTGATCGGCCGACACGCCCAGTGCCTGAGCGTAGAAGAGCAAGTCGCGATGCTCGCGAAAATGCTGCTCGGCCAATGCGCGAAAGCGTTGCACCAGAACGTCGCGCTGACCTGGCGTTTGCGCCCTCTGAATGTGCTCGACCCGCAAGCGCAGCAATAGCACCGCCAGCAGGGTGGCGACGGCCAAAAGGGCCGCAACTCGTCCCGGCGATTGACCATGGAACTCGCGCGCCAGCATGCTGAAGAGGGTGGTGCATTCCGTTCGTGCTTCGGCTGACAGGTCCGTCAACACGAAAGAATTTCCTAGATCCGTGTCTGCCAGGCCAGTGCCACCCAAGAGTTGTTGCAGGGTGGCGCTGGGAATCGTGAGTTGGTGCCCAGAGCTATCGTGCGTGTGACGAAAACCGTGCATCGATCCGGGCGCGATCATCAGGATCGCGGGTGCCGTCGCTTGCACCGGCCGTGCGTCCACCGTGCCACTGATGCTGCCTTGCTCCAGGAACTGGATCTGGTGCAGGCCCTCGTGGCGGTGTGCCGGAATCGTCCAGTCCATCTCATGGCCACGCACCGCCACCGGCTCATAGTGCAGGCAATCGTCGGGCTGTTCGTGGCGGACTTCCCGGAAAGGAACAACGAGCAGGGGCGCGGTGGCAGGCTTCATGAGGGGCAGGAAAGATCGATGCCGGAAAACTACCTGTCGCGGTGGCATTTGTCCATTCGCGTCAGCCCCGGGAGGCCGCACGATCCAGGGCATCGACAGCCAAAGGGCAGCAGACCCAGGAGACACACCGTGGATCGCAGAGACTTCCTTCATCTTCTTCAGGCGAGCGCCGCAATGACCGCGCTCGTGCCCGCAGGACGTGCCCTGGCGCAACTCAGCGGCAACGCATCCATCGTCTCGGGTTTTCCGGCGGGCGGCATGGGCGACCACGTCGCCCGCCCGCTGGCCGAGAAGCTGCGTGGCAAGTACGCCGCGAACCTGATGGTGGAGTCGAAGACAGGGGCGGGCGGCCGCATCGCGGTTGAATACGTCAAGCGCGCAGCACCCGACGGCCTGACCATCCTGCAGATTCCCAGTTCGCCGATGACGCTCTATCCGAACACTTACAAGAAGCTCAACTACGACTCGTTGGCCGACTTCGTGCCGGTGACGAGCACCGTCAACTATGCCTTCGTGCTAACGGCCGGACCGGGCTTGCCCGCAGAGGTGAAGACCGTGGCGGACTACGTGACGTGGGCCAAGGCCCATCCGTCGCAGGCCAGCTACGGCGTGCCGGCGGCCGGCTCCGCGCTGCATTTCGTCGGCATGATGCTGCAGAAGGCCAGCGGCGCGGAACTCACCGCGGTGGCCTACCGCGGCGGCGCGCCGCTGCTCAACGATGTCCTGGGCGGGCAAGTGCCAGTGAGCGTGAGCGTGCTGGGCGAAGTGATGCCGTATATCCGCGCTGGCAAGCTGCGCGGGTTGGCGGTGTCGAGCGCGAGCCGCTCGCCGTTCTTGCCGGAAGTGCCGACCTTCGTGGAGCAGGGATTCCCCGACATCGTCGTGCAGGAATGGCTGGGCTGGTTTTTGCCGGCGCGTGCTCCGGCCGAGACCGTGCAGCGCCTGAACGCGCTGGTGCGCGAGGAGCTGGCGGCACCTGAATTCGTCGAGGCGCTGGCGAAGGTCGGGCTGCAACCGATGCACCAGAGCGCCGACGAGTTCGCCCGCCTCGTGCGTGCGGACCGGCAGCGCTGGGCACCGATCGTCAAGGCCGCCAATTTCACCGCGGAGGACTAGCACGTGGCCTTGCAGATCAATGGCGCCCAGGCGCTGGTGCGGCTGCTGCTCGCGGAGCAGGTGAGGGACATCTTCGGCATCGTCGGCGGCAAGCTCGGGCCGCTGCTGCACGCCATCTCGGCGCAGGAGCAGATGCGGTTCCTCGGCGTGCGCCACGAAGCTGCGGGTCCCATGATGGCGGCCGCAGTCCATGCCGCGTCAGGACGCATCGCGGTGGCACTGGGGGAAATGGGGCCGGGCGGCCTGAACCTGATCTCCGGCCTGGGCGTGGCCTTCAACAACAATCTGCCGCTCTTGGCCGTCACCACGAATCAGCATCGCGCAGCGAGCTATCCGCATCTTGGCATGTTCATGGACTTGGATGCAGTGGCCACGACCCGCTCCCTCACCAAGTGGAACGCCGTGGTGCACGACGCGCGTCGCATGCCCGAGCTCGTGCGTCGGGCCTTTCGCGAAGCCTTGAGCGGTCGGCCCGGTCCGGTGCACCTGGACATCCCCCAGGACGTGCTGAGTCAGCCCTGCAGCTTCGATGAGGCGGAGTTCGATGCTTCGCCTTGTCGCTATCGCGCTCTCGGTCGTGTGCGGCCGGATGCCGCTGACACGCATCGGGCAGCAGCGCTCATGGGCCAAGCCGAGCGCCCGCTCATCGTGGCGGGGGGCGGCGTGATCGCGAGCGGCGCTGCCCAAAGTGTTCGCGCACTGGCGCAACGCTGGCAGGCCCCGGTGCTACCGACGCAGATGGCGTTGGGCGTGGTGGCATCCGACAGCCCGCACTTCATCGGTCATGGAGGTCTCATTGCCGGCGAGCCGGTGGGGCTGGCTTTCGAGCGCGCGGATCTGGTTCTGGCGGTGGGATGCCGCTGGTCATCCTGGATGTGGGACGAGCGCGGGCCGCTGGTGCGGCGTTCGCAGCGGCTGGTCAGCATCAACATCGACTCTTCGGCGCTCGGGCAGCCAGCGCTGCACGAGGTTGCGCTGCAGGCTGACGCAAACGCGGCCTTAGACGATCTGCTGGCCGTGAGCGACGCGGATCTGGGTCGGCATGTGGACCCTGCGTGGCTTCCGGGCCTGCGCCAGGCACGCGCGGCTTATGAGTCGCACCTGGTCGCCATGAGCGAGGAGGGCGAGCCCGGCCAAGCCATGCATCCTGCGGCTCTGGCACTTGCCATCGGCCAGGCGCTGCCGCAAGACTGCCTCGCTGTTTTCGATGGCGGGCACACCAGCTTCTGGAGCAATGACCTGACACCGGTACGGGAGGCGCGCACGCGCTTCCATGAACCGGGCATGAGCCACCTGGGGTTCGGGCTTCCTTATGCCATCGCGTTGCAGGCGCAGCAGCCCGGACGCGCCGTTGCTCTCATCACGGGCGACGGGTCCTTCGGCTTCACGCTCAACGAACTGGATACCGCACGGCGCCATCGGCTGCCGGTCCTCTGCATCCTGCACAACAACGCCGCCTGGGGCATCATCCGCGCCGGGCAACGCAATGCACTTGGCTTTGAACTTGGAACAACACTCGACGAGACGGACTACGCGGCCATTGCGCGCGGCTTCGGTTGTCACGGCGAGCGCGTGACAGCGCTCGCCGAGGTCGGCCCTGCGATCCGACGTGCGCTCGCCTCAGGCCTGCCGGCCGTGCTCGATTGCCACACGCGTTTCGTGCCGCACCCTGCCATGCCCGCCTTTGCGAGCATGAACCGCTATGGCTTTGGGGCCCTCGCGCGCTCCGACGCCACTCCATGAAAGCAAAGGAAAAGCCCGTGTCCAGCCTTACCCTGCAGCAAGCCCAGACCATCATCGATGCCGCCTTGAAGAAGTCCAGGGAAGCCGGCTACCAGCCCATGGCAATTGCGGTGCTCGATGCCGCAGGCAACCTCAAGGCCTTTGCCAGCGAAGACGGCGCCAGCATGTTCCGCTTCGACGTCGCGCGTGCCAAGGCCTGGGGCGCGGTGGGCATGGGCGTGGCCAGCCGCAAGCTGGCCGAGCGGGCCAAGGACAACCCCAACTTCTTCGTCGCACTGGCCGCCACGGCCAACGGCAAATTTCTGCCGCAGACTGGCGCGGTGGTGATCCGCGATGCTGCCGGCCAACTGCTGGGCGCGATAGGCGCGAGTGGCGGCACCGGCGACGAGGACGAGGCCATCTGCATCGCCGGGGCGCAGGCAGCCGGACTGACCGCTGGTTGAAAAGCGTCGCGATCAGCCCAGTTGTCCCTTGACCTTTTCGAGCGCTGCGTTGGCACATTGCTCGTCCAGGTGACCGCCCGGTGCCCCGCCCACGCCGACCGCGCCGATCACTTCATTGCCGGACTTCACGGGAACGCCGCCGCCCAAGAGCAGGAAGCCCGGAATGTTGACAAGGTTGGCCGCGCCCGGGTTCTTCTGTGCGTTTTCCATCATGGCGAGCGTCGGTGTCTTGGCCGATGCCGAGGTCCATGCCTTGCGCTCGCTGGCAGCCAGCGTGTGCGCACCGGCGCTGTCGGCGCGCTGCACGGCACGCACGGTGCCCGAGCGGTCGACCACGGTTGCGGCCACCGCGTAACCGTTCGCGGCGCAGGCGGCCACGCTCGCGGCGGCGATCTGGTTGGCGAGTTCGAGGGACATGTTCTTTTCGGTGCGCACGGCGGGGCTTGGCGCCTGGGCTTGCGCCTGCGCGGTCATAGCGGAAGCGGCGAGCAGGACGGCGAGGCCGCCGACGCGAAAGGTCGAATGCATTGAGTTCTCCGGTGATGGTGGGTTGCTTGCGCCGGCATTCCGCCGACGACGTGGCAACTGTAGAAATTGCCGGGCCCGGAGACCATTCGTGCGGCTACGCCCGCAGCTCCGTAGAACTACGGAGCGGCGACCAGCACGGCGTAGCACCGGATCAACTGCGCGAGCGAATCGCACTCCAGCTTCGCGAACAGATTGGCGCGGTGGGTCTCGACCGTGCGCGGCGACAACGACAGCGATCGCGCGATTTCCTTGTTGGTCAGGCCAGTCGCGATGAAGCCGAGCACTTCGCGCTCTCGCTCGGAAAGCTGCTGAAAGCGCTCACGCGCCGCCTGGTCGGCCTGGCTCCGCTCGCGTGAGTCGACGTGTTGCCGCACCGCATGCTGCAAGGCTTCGAGCAACTGCTCGTCATCGACCGGCTTTTCGAGAAACTCCGCGGCGCCGGCCTTGAAGGCGCGCCGACACATCTCCACGGTGCCGTGGCCTGTGAGCATGATCACGGGCTGGTCTACGCCCTGCGCGATCAGTGTGTCGAGCAACGTGAGGCCGCTGATGCCCGGCATGCGCACGTCGAGAACAATGGCGCCGATGCCGCCGCGATCGAAGCCGTCGATGAAAGCCTGCGGGTCCGCCCAAGCCTGCGTGCGGAGGCCGACCGTGCCGATCAGCAGGGCGAGGCTCTCGCGCACGGCCGAATCGTCGTCGATCAGGTGGATGAGGGGCGATTGAGGCTGGCTCATGCGTGCCGCTCCGGCGAAGCATGTTCATTGGCCGGCAGCGCTAGCGGCAGCCGCAGCGTGAACCGCGCGCCTCGCGGCGAGGCTGCCTCGGCGCTGAGCGAGCCGCCCATGCCGACGGCCAGCGTTTCGCACAGGCTCAGGCCGAGCCCCAGCCCGCCTTCTCGCGTGCTGAAGAAGGGCTCGAAAACGCGCGGCAGGGCTTCCGGCGAAATGCCGCGTCCGTTGTCGGTCACGGCCAGCACTCCCTGTGCCCCTTCGCGGCTGGCGGAAATGCGCAGGCCGCGATCACTCGCGGGAATGTCCTCCAGTGCCTGCAATGCATTCATCAGCAGGTTGTGCAGGATCTGTTCGAGCGCGACCGGATCTGCACGCACCTTGACGGGCGCATGAGTGGCGTCGTCGACGATCGGCGTCACCGCCCGCTGGTCGAATTCGGGTGCGAGAAGATGGAGCGCACCGCGCAGCGCCTCCTGCAGCACGATAGGCCGCGTCTCTGCCTGCCGGTCGGGTCTTGCGATGACCCGGCGAAGGCGGCCGATCACGTCCGCAGCGCGGCGTGCCTGCTCCGAGGCGTGTCGCATGGCCGTGCGCGCGGTCGCCAGTTCGGGTGGATCGTCATTCAGCAGTCGCTGGGCCGCTTGCGTGTTCGCCAGAATGGCTGTCAGTGGCTGGTTGAGTTCGTGGGCCATGCCGGCCGCAAGCTCGCCGAGCGCATTGAGCCGCGCCACCTGCCCGAGTCGCAGCAATTCTTCGACGCGCCGGCGTGCGATGCGCTGGCGCAGCAGCGTGTAGCCGCCACCGAGCACGACACCCGCAGCGACAGCCCATGCGGCCATCAGGCCCCAGGGCATTTCGCGCCAGGACACGAGGCGCTCCGCCACGAGATCGAAAGACTGGCTTTCGGAAGCCAACGGCTTGCGGAATTCGAAGCGCCAGCCATCGGGCATCGTCGAATTCCCCGGCTGCACCACAAAGGACTGCCCCGCATTTTCGAGCGTCACACGCACCGGACTGGACTTCGGGTCCATCGGCCAGTCGCGCCAGGGCACGGCGGTCGCGAGATCGATGTCGAGGGCGTAGCTTGTCGGCACCGCGCCCATGACCAGGCGGTATCGGCCGCTCGCGAAATCGGCCGTCGCGAGTTCAGGGCGCCGCAGTTCGCGCGATCGGGCCTCGGCTTTCGCGAGCGCCGGGTCCGCCCAGGACGCACCGGCCTCGCGCCGCTGCACGTCCAGGATCGACGGATACACCGAGGGCAACCGCCGCTCGGGCTGGTTGGCACCGGTCATGGGCTCGAGCAGCGCGAGCGTCGCGAGCACGGCGTCGTACTGCACGACTTGCTGGCTCATCAGCCGGTGCGCGATGCGCCCGTTGACTTCGAAATCCTCGTGCAGTTGCTGGATCTCGGCGCGCGCGATCCAGACCGCGCCGGCGCCGGTGACCAGCAGCCATGCGAGCCACCAGCCACCTTGCGTACGCAACCATTGCCTCATGGGGCGGATTGTGCCTGTGCCTTCGGGCAGCGATCTCCAGCTATCGAGAGGGACGAGGTATCGCGTCAGCCCTTTTCCTCGGCATCTTCGGCATCGTCGGATGTGGGGCTCGTCGGCTTCGGACTGAGTCGAGCCTCAGCGTCTTCGTCTCCGGCACGCGGGCCCTCCAGGGGCGTTTCGCCCTTCGCTGCCTGCAACTCGTTCGGGCTGTACTCGACATTCGGTCCCTCAGGAATTGCATCGGCCGCTTTCTTCAAGTCTTCGGGTGTCGGAGCCGGGTGGTTGTTCGGGATGCTGTCAGTCATCGTGATTCCCTTCATGGATGGATGCATGTCTCAGGCGAGCCTCGGCAAGCCGGATGGCCGGCGCGCCGTCCTCAGCGTGATCGAATAGCGAAGCGCATCGGAGGCGACGACGGCGTGCTGCCATTCCCATCGCGCCGGGCCTCTCATGCAATAGATGGAGCGTGGCGCAAGGGTGACCCGAAGCCGCCCGCCGAGTGGATGGGATCGAGGCCGCGGCGGATAGCGACGGAACTCCATCTGGCCTTCGCCGCCGAGCGATATGCCCACGACATCCTCGAAGTCCGGCACGTCCCGGTGCCAGCCCAGGGGCGTGCCGGGCCGGTACTCGGCAACCAAAGCGTGAACGAACGACTCGGCCCGACAACCTAGCCATGCCGCGGCCCGCGCCCTCAGCGGCAGCAACTCATCGGGCAGCGGCGGCGAGGGCTCCAGCCGGTTGGCATCGAAGTCGTAGTGGCCGCCGAAGCTGATGCCTCGCCGCCGTGCCACGAACTGCTTGTAACGCATTGGCGCCAAAGGCAACTGCTGGATGAATGCGATCAACGACGCTTCCTCCCCAGGCTCGAGGAAGTCCGGCTCATAGCGCCAGCCTTCCGGCGCGCCGTCCTCGGGGCGGTCCTCGAAAAGACTGGCCTGGTTCGCAGTCAAGGGCAAGGGCATCGGCATTGACCAAGGATGCGCTCCGCAAGAAATGAATGTGTAGGGTTTTGGCCGATCTGTCGGCCCGACGTGCCCGCGACTCGGCCGGTCAGGCCTGCTTCATTGCCAGCCGGTCCAACCGGAGGCGCTGGCGCTCGTCCGTGATCGCGCGCGCAGCCAGGTAAACCGCCCCCGCCGCGGCCAGGGCGCCTGCGCCGGTGAGCAGGAAGAGCAGCAGGATCTGGTACTTGACGGCCTCGATGGGGTCCATGCCCGCAAGCAACTGACCCGTCATGATTCCCGGCAGCGTGATGATGCCGGCCGCCGACATCTGGTTGACGATCGGGATCATCGCTCGCCGGATCGACGATCTCAGCAGGCCGCGCAGCGCCTGATGGATAGAGGCGCCGAGCGCGAGTTGAGCCTCTATCGCAGGACGCCGGATCACGACGCCTTCCAGAAAGCTGTCGAGGCCGAGGCTTGCCGAATTGAGCACGCTGCCGAGCACGATGCCCATCAGCGGGATCGCGTAGCGGGGGTCGTACCACGGGTGCGGGCGGATTGCCGTCATGAGCGCCAGCGCGACTGTGGCGACGCTCGAAAGGCCGACGACCGCGACACTGATACGGTGATTGCCCGCCGAACGAAGGCGCCGGGTCGGCCGCACAGCCACTTCGCGCGCGGCAGCGGCGATCATCAGAACGACGATCGCGAGCGTCACGGCCGGCGAGGCGGCCTTGAACACCAGGCGCAGCAGCAAGCCCACCAGCAGCAATTGCACGACCATGCGTGTCGCGGCCCAGAGGACCTGTCGGTGCAGGTCGAGATGCAGCAGCAGCGACGCCACCGCGCTGGCGAGTACCAGCGCCGCCGCCAGTGCAACGTCGAGCGCGCCGAGGTGTACGACGGTGTTCACAGTGCCTGCAAGCCTTCACGTGTCATCGCGTAGCGGCTCTGGCTCACGCGCGCCGCCTGCTGGGTCGAATGCGTCACCCAGATGATGGACAGCCCCTTGCGCAGGCGCGCCTTCAGCAGCGCTTCCATCGCCAAGGTGGACGCTTCGTCGAGCGATGCGGTAGGTTCGTCAAGGAGAAGAACAGCGGGCTTGCGCGAGAGCGAGCGCAACAGCGCCAGGCGCTGGCGCTCGCCGGTCGACAAGCGCGCGACCTCGGCATCGAGAATCGCCGCGGGCAGGTCGAGCAAGGGCAGGGCGGCCTCAACGGCCTCAACAGCTTCGATCGAGTCGGCAAGGAAGTGCGGGCGCACAGTCGGCTCCCACCACGCTGGCTCTGCCGCCTGATAGATGACCTGACGGCGCCACGCCACAGGGGGACACGCATCGCGCGGCCGGCCCTCCAGTGTCAGCGTGCCGCTGCCAGGGTCGAGATCGGCGATCAATCGGAGGAACAGGCTCTTGCCGACGCCGGACGGGCCGACGATGCTTGCGCACTCGCCGCGTCCGAGATCGAAGTCGAACGGGCCTGCGTGGGCCGACCGCAGGCCGCGGATGCTCAACATGTCGGGTTTCCTTCAGTGAGGCTTGAGGCTGGAGCAAGACGCCGGCAACGCCCATGCTGCCGATACTCGCCAGATCCGCCTGCACCGCCGATTGTGATTCCCCGCGGCAGAAACCGTCGCGCTGTCGAAGGCGCCGCAGTCTGCTAAGCCAGGTAGTAGCGATCGAGCAGGAGGCGAATCGTCTCGAAGGACGAGAACAGAAGCATCACGACGAGCAACGCCGCGCCGAGGGCATGCCGCCGCGGACGTTCCGGCGCCGCGCCGGCGCCCACCGCGCAAGCCAGCACCATCGCACGCATCGTCATCGTGATGGTGTTGTTCAGCATCGTCATCCCTGCACCTCAAACTCGGCCCCGGGAGGCGCAGACTTTGCGACATTTCTACTTGGCCAAAACGCGACATTACTATTCAGCCGCTACATAGCATAGTCACACAATTTATCTTATGTAAACTGTAAGAGCTCGAGCGCCAAGCGAGAAGCAATAAACGCAGGAGGAGCGTGAAGTGGAAACTGCCTTGGTGGAAGGCATCGGACGGCAGGCTGTCAATGCGATGCGCCCTGCGGCAACGATGTGCGCGACGACCCGTCGCGCGGCCGTGCGAGCCCCGATGCCCGAGCAAGCGCAACCGCAGACTGGCGCCGGCCCCGTCATCCTGAATCACGATCCGAATCAGCGCATCAGGGAGCAGGAAGAGCGGAACATGGCGAAGCGAAAAGCCGAACTGCATGCGGAAGCGCGCGCGCTGGGAGTACGAGGAGCGCGTTCGAAATGCGCGGTTGACAGTCAAGCGCTGTGACCGTTTCGGCTGCCAGACCAACAAGGGCTATGCGCCACGCACCGACTGACTTGCCGGCCTCGCAAGCCCCAGCCGCTTGGCAAGCCGCGCAAGATTGCCGCGGTCCATGCCGAGTGTTCTGCCGGCCGCGGCCCAGTTGTGGTTGTTCTTCGCCAATGCAGAGGTCACCAGTTCACGCTCCAGGCGCATTACCGCATCGCGAAGGCCCTCGCCCTCGCGCAGTTTTGCCGACGCCGACGGTCCCTTCCGGGCGTCGTCGATCTCGAGGGGTTCGACGCCCATGCGTTCGCCCGCAAGATCGAGATCCGCCGACGTCAGGCTCAGGATGCGTGGCCGCTGCGGATGCCGCCCCATCGCCTTCAGCACGCTGCGGCCGAGCAGATGCTCCAGCTCGCGCACGTTTCCCGGCCAGTCATGGGCGAGCAGCGCGGCCTGCGCACTCGCATCGAGGCGCAAGCCGCTGAGCCCCAGGCGCGAGCGGTTCTCTTCGAGGAAGAAGCCGCTGAGCAGCAGCACGTCGCGTCCACGTTCGCGCAGCGGTGGCACCTGCAGCGGATACACGCTCAGGCGATGGTAGAAGTCCGCGCGCAAGCGCCCTGCCCGCACCTCATCGGCCAGATTGCGATTGCTTGCAGCGAGGAGCCGCACATCGACCCGGTGCTCGCGATCGGAACCGAGCCGCTGCAGCTGTCCGCTTTGCAGGACGCGCAACAGCTTGGCCTGCACCGGCAGCGCGAGTTCACCCACTTCATCGAGAAAGAGCGTGCCGCCGTCGGCCAATTCGAACTTGCCAGGACGCTCGCCGACGGCCCCGGTGAACGCCCCTTTCACATGCCCGAAGAGTTCGCTTTCGACCAATGTCTCGGGCAGCGCGGCGCAGTTCAGGCTGATCATGGGGCGCGTCGCCCGGGTCGAACCCGCATGCAGCGCTTCGGCGACCAATTCCTTGCCGACGCCCGTCTCTCCCTGGATCAGCACCGGCAGTTCGCTGCCGCTGACCAGGTCGATTTCCTTCTGGAGCTGCCTCATGGCGGGGCTGCGGCCAATGAGTTCGCGCGCGCGCGGAACCGCCGCCAGCCGATAGCCTTCAGCGCGAATGCTCTCATCGCGGACGCGGGACTTGAGTTGCTCGATGTGGCCCGCGACACTGACGGTTGCCGCGGCCAGGCTGCCAAAGGACTGCAGGACTTTCAGGTCGACCCGGGAGAACCGCTCCGGCGAGAGATCGTCCAGCGTCAGCAGGCCCCAGGTTCTGTCGTCGACGCGTACTGCGCAACCCACGCAATCGTGCACCGGCAGATGACCTTTGACGCCCTCGACCAGACCGTCGTAGGGGTCGGGCAGGTCGCTGTTCGCGGGAAATCGCAACGGGCCGTTCGCCTGGAGCAGCGCCGCGAACCGCGGATGTTCATCGACGCGGAATCGGCGGCCGAGCGTGTCCCTGCTGAGGCCGTCCACCGCCAGCGGCAGCAGCCATTCGCCGTCGAGTTGCAGCAGGGCCGCGGCATCGCAGGGCAGCACGACCCGTAAAGCCTCCAGCAAGCGCCGGTAGCGCTCGGCGCTGGGCATTTCGCGCGCAATATCGGCCACGAGCGGGATGATGGCCTGGAGCAAGGGGTGTGTTGTCATTTTGACTCAAAACGTGTCGGTTTGACGCCATCCTAGCCGCGTCAAAAAGACATCATAGCCACGCAAGTCTTTGATTCGTTTGAAGCGCGGGGCTGGAACGCCTTTTGCACCATTTGCATGCCAGAGGGGATCTACCATCCATCTCCCACCCATCTCCCACCCATCTCCCACCCATTTCCCATCACCGAAAGACTCTCCTATGCTTTCCGCCTCACACAAGGCCATCGTGACCGCCACTGTTCCCTTGCTCGAAACCGGTGGAGAAGCGCTGACGAAGCACTTCTATTCCATGCTCCTGAGCGAACATCCCGAAGTCCGCCCCCTTTTCAATCAGGCCCACCAATCCAATGGAGAGCAGCCCCGCGCGCTTGCCAACGGCGTGCTCATGTACGCGAAGAACATCGACAGGCTCGAAGCGCTGGGCGACCTGGCAGGCGAAATCGTGAACAAGCACGTCGCGTTGCAGGTACTGCCGGAGCACTATCCGATCGTCGGCGCCTGCCTGCTGCGGGCCATTCGCGAAGTGCTGGGTGCCGAGGTCGCGACGGACGAGGTCATCGACGCTTGGGCTGCCGCCTACGGGCAACTGGCCGACATACTGATCGGCGCTGAAAAGCAGATCTATGACAGCAAGGCCGCGGCGCCCGGCGGCTGGCGCGGTGAGCGCCAGTTCACCGTCGTGCGCAAGGAAGTCGAAAGCGACGAGATCACGTCCTTCTACTTCGCGCCGATCGACGGCAAGCCCGTGCTCGACTTCCAGCCGGGCCAGTACATCACGCTGCGTCTGCGCTTCGAGGGGCAGGACATCCGCCGCAACTACTCGCTTTCGGCCGCGCCGAATGGTCGCACCTATCGCATCAGCGTGAAGCGGGAAGCCGGTGGTCTCGCTTCCAACTACTTGCATGACCACGTGCAGGTGGGCAGCGCGCTCGATCTGTTCCCGCCCTCTGGTGCGTTCACGCTCCAGGAAAGCGACCGGCCGGTGGTCCTGATCAGCGGCGGCGTGGGCATCACGCCAACGCTGGCGATGCTCGAGGCCGCGTTGAAGACTTCGCGCGTGGTGCACTTCATTCATTTCGCGCGCACTCGCAGCGTGCACGCGTTTCGCGATGCCATCGAGGCGCTGGCGCACAAGCATCCGCAGCTGATGCGCTTCTATTGCTATGACGAGGCCCCCGAGCCGTCGAGCGTCGGCAATGAACCCCACGCCGTCGGCCGGATCGACGCGGACAAGCTCGCCAAGTGGCTGCCGCCCGGGACGCGCAACGTCGATGCGTACTTCCTCGGTCCGAAGCCGTTCATGCAGCAAGCGAAGAAGGCGCTGCGGACCTTGGGCGTTCCGGACAAGCAAGTTCGCTACGAGTTCTTCGGGCCCGCTTCGGCACTGGAATGAAATCGGGGGCCAGGGCCACGTGAGCAGTCTTGCGGCTCAGGCCCTCGCCATGCGCGCATAGCGACTGATCCACTTCAACGCGACCTCCTCCGCGAGGCGCTCGGCTGCGGCCTCGGCAACGCGGAGCTCGTCGGCCAGGCACTTGACGCGGCGGCGGGCAGCGAGATGAACGCTGCCGCCGGCGTAGTCGGGGCCCAGGGCTGCAAGCACATCTTTGGCGCGGGCCAGTTCCGCACGAATGACGTTGATGGGGCGAAGATCGTGTTCCATGTCGCTCTCCTACTTAGTCCTTGTCTGGCACTGGGTTGCAGGAAGCTCGAAATGGGTTCTGCTTGATTGGCAGAAACGCTATATTTCTTCACCGCAACCGCCACGGCATCCGCCCGCATGGACAAAGACGAGCTCAACCAGTTGCTGGTACGCATCGGCCGCGAAGACCAGGCAGCGTTTCGTCAGCTCTACAAGGCGTTCAGCCGCAAGGTGTACGCCTATGTCTTCAACATGCTGGGTGACCACGCGCGGGCCGAGGAAGTCCTCGCGGACTCTTTCTACGAGGTGTGGCGGCACCCCGAACGCTTTCGCGGCGATTCGCAGTTTTCCACTTGGCTCATCGGCATCGCGCGCAGGAAGGCGCTGATGGTGTACCGCGCGCGCCGGCCCGACGAGGTGCATGGAGACCTCGACGACATCGCCGAAACCACCGCCTCCGACGCACCCGACGCCTACGCCGAACTGGCGGGAAAGCAACGGCGCGAAGGCGTCCAGCATTGCATGGACAAGCTGTCGGACGAGCACCGCGAATGCCTGCACCTGGTGTTCTACGAGGGCATGGGCCTGGCCGAGGTGGCCGAGGTGCAAGGCTGTCCCGAGGGCACCGTCAAGACCCGCCTGTTCCACGCCCGCCAGAAGATGAAGAATTGCCTGCAGGCGCTGCTGCGCAGTGAGGGCGGTGCCCCCGGCGCCAGAGGCGCTCTCGCGTCCTGAGAAATGAATTTGAACCTTCCCGCGGGCTCGCGCAACTCAAGGCGGACACGGGCATGTCCCGTGCACGAAGATCGCGTTTCGGTGCGGTCGGCCGCGCAAGTCGATATTGTGTAAGCGCGCGGCATTCGGGAGCACCCTCATCATGAAAGAACGCTTCGAAGAACTGCTCCCCTGGTATGCCAACGGCTCGCTGGGAGCCGATGACCGTGCCTGGGTCGACGCATACATCGAACAGCATCCCGAGGCTCGCAGCGAGCTGGAGTGGTACCAGTCGTTGCAGGCGCGCGTGCAGGAAAACGTCCCACCCGTGCCGGCAACCATCGGCCTGGCTCGCACCATGCGCCTGATCCAGGGCGACCGTCCGACGCTGGCGGAGCGCTTCAGCGCCTTTTTCGGGAACCTGGGCATGCGCCCGAGCTATGCGCTGGGCGCGCTGGCAGTCATTGCAGTGCAAGGCGGCCTCATCGCGGCGCTGCTGGGCGATGCGCGTGAAAGCGCCGACGAAATCCGCGCGCTGAACTCGGTTCGCGTCGAAGAAGGCCCGATGCTGAAGGTCAGCTTTGCGCCGGACGCGAAGGAATCCGACATCCGAATGCTGATGGTCCGGATCCATGCCGAACTGGCTGGCGGGCCCGGGCAGCTCGGCGACTACTACCTGCGCGTGCCGTCCGGCAGCGAAGCGGCGGCGCTTGCACAGGTGCAGGCCGCTCCGATCGTGCAGGCCGCAGCGCTCGCACCGGGCGTGCCACCCAGGGAGTAGTCCCATGGCCACACTGCTGACCCGCCGACTGCTGCTGCGCGGCGCATTGGGTGCCGCAGCCCTGCCCTTCGGTGCCGCCATGGCCGCCGCCGAGTTGAAGGACGTCAAGGCGCCCGGGTCCCGCATTGCACTGGTGATCGGCAACGGCGCCTACCGCAGTGCGCCCCTGAAGAACCCGCCGGCCGATGCGATGGCCGTCGCGAACGCGTTGCGCGGCCTTGGCTACGAGGTGACCCTGCGCCAGAACACGCGGCTGCCGGACCTGATCGAATCCCTGCGCGAGTTCTCGATCCGGGCGCCCAAGGCAGCGGTTCGCGTGCTGTTCTATGCAGGCCACGGAGTCCAGGTGAAGGGGCGCAACTATCTGGTGCCGATCGATGCCGATCCGCAATCCGAAGAAGACATACAGCGGCAAAGCGCGGACGTCGGCGAGTTCGTCGACCGGCTCAGCGCCATCGGCACCGGCGCCAACATCGTGGTGCTCGATGCCTGCCGCGTGAACCCCTTTGCCGGCGGTGTCATCGTCGGTCCGGACGGGCGGCGCCTCAAATTCCGCGGCGCGACTCCGGGTGGCCTGGCGACGCTCGATGCGCCGGTGGGCACGCTGGTGGCCTTCTCGACGGCGCCCAACGGCGTGGCACTTGACAGCGCCAACAGCGACCACAGCGTCTACGCACGCCACCTGCTGGCGAACATGTCCATGCCGGGGCTGCAGATCGAGCAGCTCTTCAAGCGCGTGCGAATCGGCGTCGCAGAAGACACCGGCCGCGTGCAGGTGCCCTGGGAATCGTCGAGCCTGACCGCCGACTTCTGCTTCAAGTCGGACGACAAGGGGCGCTGCGGCAGTTGAGCCGGGCCGCTCAGGCGTGGTCGTCGATGAAGCGTTCGAGCTCGCGCGCGAAGCGCAGCGGCTCGCTGACGTGCGGCGAGTGGCCGGCGCGCGGGTAGACCGAAATCTGCGCATGCTTGACCGTGTCGCGATACCAGCCATCGAGCGGCACACCGGCGTAGTGCGGACTGCGCGCCCCCAGCACAACCAGCAGCGGGGTGTCCAGGCGCGCCAGCGAAGCGCGGAAGTCCGCCATGGCCATCGATTCGGCGAGATCGAGCAACGGCCGCACGTCGATGCGCCCCAGGCGCTGGCGCAGCATGCGTCCGAGCGGCGCTTCGACATCCAACCGGCGCTGCAACCAGGCACCTCCGAGCGCGCCGACCTCGTTCAACAGCATGCCGGCCAGGTCCTGGCGCGCGCCAGCGATCATTGCGGACAGCATTGACGCGCTGCAGCCGCCGAACAGCCCCAGCCGCCAGCCGTCGTCCGTCACGATGCGCGGCGACTGATCGACCAGTGCCACGGCAGCCACTCGCTCCGTGCCATGCTGATGCAGGTATTGCATCAACGTCAGCGCACCCATCGAATGCCCCACGAGGATCGAGCGCTGCAGCCCGAAGTGGTCGAGTGCCTCGGCCAGATCGTTCGCCAGCCGAGCCAGCGTGATGCTGCCACTGGCCGCCCGGCAACTGCCATGGCCCCGGGCGTCCCACGCGAGAACGCAATAGCGCCGCGCCAGCCGCCTGGCGACTGGCATCCAGTCGCGGTGAGTGCATCCGAATCCATGCACCAGCACCAGCGGCGAACCGCGCCCGAGCACGCACACCGGAACCACGTGGCCATCGCTGGCGGTGAAGCTGTCGTAGTCGCTCGCACCCGTCGAGCCGAGACCCATCAACCCCAGGTTGCGCAAAACGTCGAAGGCACCGCGCACGCCCGTCAGGCGTGCGGGCTTCGCAGGCGGATCAGGCGGCGCGCTGTCGGGCATCGCGAACGATCCTACGCCTGCACGACGCCCGCCGTTCACCGGAAATTTGTTTGAACCGATTGATCGGCCGCCGCAACCCATGGGCGGGAAGGCAAGCAATTCGGCAAGCCCGACCTCAATCCCTGTCATCAATCCCTAGGAGATCGTCATGCAAGTCGTTCGCAAAGCATCCATCCTCATCGCCCTCGGTTTCGCCTTCGGTGGCGCAATGGCCGGCGAGATCGCCAACACCACGGTGCAATCCACCAACGCCAACAACAACTCGTCGGGCTTCCTGGCCACGGCCCGCCAGAACATTGGTGTCTCCGAGCAAAACTCGAAGATCTCCAACAGCACGGTGACGGTCAACGGCGCCAACAACTCCGCCTCCGGCTTCCTCTCGACGGCAACGCAAAACGTCGGCCACGCCGAAGGCAAGGGCCAGATCACCAACACCAACATTCAGGGCACGAACCTGAACAACTCTGCTTCCGGCTTCCTCAGCACCGCCACGCAGGAAGTGGGCTTTGCCAAGGGCAATGGCGTGGTGAGCAACTCCGTCGTGCGAGCCACCAACGCCAGCAACAGCGCCAGCGGCTTCCTGTCCACGGCCTCGCAGCAGATCGGCGGCGCACAAGGCAACGGCAAGCTGACCAACGCGACGGTCGTCGCCAACGGTTCGAACAACAGCGCCAGCGGCTTCCTGTCCACCGCCGCCCAAAGCATCGGCGTCGCCAAG
This sequence comes from Variovorax sp. 10N420, assembly GCF_056394705.1. NCBI lineage: Bacteria > Pseudomonadati > Pseudomonadota > Betaproteobacteria > Burkholderiales > Comamonadaceae > Variovorax > Variovorax sp. 10N420. Next base: position 81,225 of record NZ_JBFTIJ010000011.1, read on the forward strand.
TAAGCAGTGCCGCGTTTTCGCCCCTGATCCGCCAGCGCCTGTGGCGCTGGCGGTCTTCCAGCAAGGAGACCCCTCATGAATGCCATCCTCGTTCGCGCCACCCGCATCGCCGTTGTCGCCATCACGCTGGGCGCATGCGCCAGCGCATTCGCGGGGCAGGAGCTGCTGGAGGTCGATTCGCGGTTCCGCGCAAAGATCGCCAAGGAAAAGATCCGCATCAGCGCACAGGAGCGCAAGGCTGAAGAGCAAGGAAGGACCCAGGACCAGATCCAGAACCAGGGCACCTGCGGGAGCCAGAACATCGGCAATCTCGACACCGGCGGGCGCATCGGAACCGCCCCGCGCGAAGTGTTCGTGTTTGCGCCCAATGCCATCAACATCGTCGGCCGCGGCGGTTGCCAGTGACCTGAAATCCACCCCACGGAAATGTCATGAAACCGCCCCGCATCGCGCGCTTCCTGGCGCTCACCGCACTTGCAGCACTCGCGGGCTGCCAGACGCTGGAGGTCAAGCAGCCCACCATCGAACAGACCGCAGAGATCCGCGTCGGCCCCGAGCAACGCCCACAGCGCTCGATCACGGGCTTTTCGCCGGCGCTGCGCTGCATGGACACGCTGATGCTCGACTACGGCGTGCATGACGTGACGATGCTGACCGAAGAAATCAACGACGAAACGAAGAAGCTCAACGCCGGAACGCGCGACATGCTGATTTCGGCGGTGTCGGACATGTCGCGGCGCAGCCGTGCGGTGCGCCTGGTGGCCTTCGGCAAGGACACGCTGAACGTCGTCAGCTTCCTGTCGGCGGCGCAGACCACGGCGGTCTACCAGGCGATTCCGCGCTACGACATCAAGGGGTCGGTGTCGCAGTTCGACGAGAACCTGATCAAGAACCAAAAGGATCTCGGCTTCGGCTTCTTTCCTTATCTCAACCTGGGTAGCGCAAACGACGCATCCACCAGCATGCTGGGGCTCGACCTGAGCGTGCTGACAACCAGCGACATGGGCGTGCTGCCGGGCGTCACGTCACGCAACTCCGTGGTGATCATGAAGCAGGGCAAGGGCATCGACGGCGATGCCGCGTATCACAAGTTCGGCATCAACTACAGCATGAACCTTGCCCGCTCCGAAGGCCAGTCGCAGGCGCTGCGCGGGCTGGTCGAACTCGCGGTGGTGGAGCTCATCGGCAAGCTGACGAAGACCCCCTACTGGACCTGCCTGGGCGTTTCCGATCCGAAAGCGAATGAAGAGACGCGCCTGGAGATGCTCGATTGGTACAGCGCGATGGCTTCGACGCGCGTCGAGCTGATTGCCTACTTCCAGAACCAGCTGCGCCAGCGCGGGTTCTACGACGGACCGATCGACGGCGAATTCAATCCTGCGATGGACGAGGCGATTTCCAACTATCGCGAACAGCTCGGCCTCAGCCGCGCGGCATTGCTCGACGAGAAGTTCTTCAGCGCCTTCCTCGCTGCGGACCACAGCAAGATCAAGCGACCGGCGCAACCGGCACGCTACGTTCCGCCCGGCTCGCTCGCCACGTCGGCTGGATCGCCCACAGCGGCGGCTCCCGGCCCTTCGGCAACGCCACTGAAGCTGGCAGTCTCGGCCCCCAACCAGCAGACGCGGTTTGCCCGCGGGGAGTCGATCAACCTCTCCCTTGCGCCTTCGCAGGATGCGCATGTCTACTGCTACCTCCGCGACGAGGACGCGAAGGTGGTGCGCTTCTTCCCCAACCGATTCACGCAGGACTCCCGCGTTGCAGCGGCCAAGCCGATCACGCTGCCCGGCGCGATGCGCTTCCAGCTCTCGATGAACACGAAGGGCGTGCCCGAGACCGTGACCTGCTTCGCAACGCCGAGCGATGTGATGGCTTCGCTGCCGCAATCGTTGGTCGGCATCGACTTCGAACCCTTGCCCGGCGTGACGCTCGAGATGATCCGCGCCGCCTTCGACAAAGCCAGCGGCGGCATGCTCGCCCAGGAGAACTTCCGTGTCCAAGCCAAGTGATCTCATTCCCGATGGCCTGAAGCGGCGCGGCGCCCGCTTGGCAGTGGTCTCCCTGGTGGCGCTTGCTGCCGTGACCGGCCTGCTCCAGTTGCCCCGCGGCGCCACCGCAGGCGTGGCTGCCATCGGCGCTGACGACCGCGTCGCAGTCCAGGGCCCACCTGCGCAGCCCCTACAGCCTTCACCCAGCGGGCGCGCACCGGCCACCTACCAACTGCGCTGCTGGCAGAACGGCCGGCTGCTGTTCGAAGAGGGGCCGGTCACCCTCGGCGCCGATGCACGGCAAGGTGCACGCATGGTGGCGACCGACCGCCGTGGCGGGTCCTTGATCGTCACTGCCGATCTCGGCGGCACCACTTGCCTGGCCCGCCCTGCCCCGCCCCCGCCCAGCCTCGCGCTGCCGCGCTGAGAGCGCCTTCGCCCCTTCGCCACCCTCCGGAGTTCGCCATGAACTGGTTCGAACAAGTGTTTCCGAGTCCCTCCTGGATCCGCGCTGCAGCCTGCGCCGCGCTGCTTTCAGCTGCGCCGTTCACACCCGCACGGGCCGCGACGGAACCGCGCAACGTCGCCGGCTTCGACGAAGTGGTGTCCACCGTGTCGGCCGAAATCAACGTCGAACAGGGACCGCGCGAATCACTGACCCTGGAGGCCGAACCTGCGGTGCTGAGCAAGATCACGACCGAGGTGCATGGCCGGCGACTCATCATCGGCCTTGCACCCGGCAAGGTCGAGACGCAGCAGCCCATTCGGATGAAGCTCGGCGTCCAGAAGCTGCGAGCCATCGATTCGCGCGCGATCAGCGCCATCACCATCGGACCGCTGCACAGCGACACGCTCGCGCTGGTGCTTGCAGGCGGCGGCTCCATCCGTGTCGACCGCCTGGAAGACGCGCGCAATCTCGACGTGCGGATCACCGGCGCCGGGGATGTCGCGGTCGGCGGCGGCAAGGTGGCGGCGCAGCAGGTTGCCATCACCGGCATCGGCAGCTATTCGGCGCCCAAGCTCGCCAGCGAGCGTGCGGAGGTCGCCATCGACGGCAACGGCGAAGCGCAGCTCGCCGCGCGCAATGCGCTGGCGGTGCGCATCGGCGGTGTAGGCCACGTGCGCTATCACGGCGACCCCGTGGTGACACGCTCGATCAGCGGCATCGGCAGCGTCGATAAAGATTGAACCGGGCCAGCGGCACGCGCAACCCATGGGCATCAACCCCACCGCCCAAGGAGCCCTCAAATGATCCGCTACCTCAGCACTCTCGCACTGGCCCTCGCCGCCGCCGTTGCAATGATCGCCCCCGCCGCGAGGGCCGAGAAGGTGATGATTTATCACGAAGGCCAGCTTGTGGTTCCGCAGGACGTGGCGGACGTGCTGAACCGGTCGATCCGCTTGCTCGATGAGCCGCCGGCAGCCCAAGCCCACCCCCACGCACCAGCCGCAGCACCGGCCAAAGTCACGGCGATGGCGGCGGGCTCTCGCGTGAACGCATCGGCGCGTCCCTCGGAAACCGCCCGTGTTGCGCGCAATGACGCCAACGCCAATGCCTCCGCGCTCTCATTGCCGGTGCGCTTCGGCTTCGATTCCGCCGAGATTCTCCCGGCCGCGCGCACCCAGCTGGACGCGCTCGCCAAGGGCATCGAGCTGATGGCGCCCGGAAGCAAGGTCACCATCGAAGGCCACACCGACGCCGCCGGCGATCCGGCCTACAACCTCGAGTTGTCGCGCAACCGAGCCCGCGCCGTGCGCGACTATCTCGTGCATCACGGCATCGACGCCGCACGCCTGAAGACAGTCGGCTACGGCGAAGACCGGCCGCTCCAGGACACCGACCCCTACGCCGCCATCAACCGCCGCGTGCAATTCCGGGGCGCCTGAGCAGTCCTTGCGGAGGGCGCCCTCCCCCGGCGCCTCTCCCCTTGTGCCGCCGCAGCGCTCAACCGAGAATGGCGTGCGACCGCCAGTGGAGTCCCCCAAGTCCGCAGCATTCATTCTCAGCGCCGTCACCATGATTCGCCGTCGCCTGCTCTCCGGCCTTGGCTTCGGTCTCATTCCTGTGTGGTGGAGCCGGGCCGACGTCGCGCAGGCCCAGGCGCAAGCGCAGCGGCCCGCGGTCGAATCGCCGGGGCAACGCCGTATCGCGCTGGTCATCGGCAACGGGCGCTACCCCGAACTCCCACTGAACAATCCCGAGCATGACGCGCGGCTGGTCGCGCAGACACTGCGCGGCCTCAATTTCGAGGTGGGTGAATATCTCAATCTCAACGCGCGCGAATTCAAGCGTGTGCTGCGCGAATTCGGGCGCCGCATGGACGACGACCAAGTCGCCTCGGTCTTCTATTACGCGGGCCACGGCGTGCAGATCGGGGGCCGCAACTTCCTGCTGCCGGTCGACATCGCCTTGCGCGACGAGGCTGAAGTGCGCGACGAAGCCATCGACTTGCAGGAAGCACTGCTCACGCATGTCGATCGGGTGCGGGCGCGCGCGCGCATCTTCATCATCGACGCTTGCCGCAACGACCCGTTCGCGTCGCGTGCTGGCGCTTCGCGAAACGCCAATGGGCTGGCCGAGATGGCGGCGCCGGGGGCGCTCATCGCCTTCTCCGCCGCGCCCGGTCGTGTCGCCGAGGACGGTCCGGTCGGCGGCAACAGCATCTACACGCGCTACCTCGCCACCGAGATGCGCACGCCGGGCGTCGACGTCGAGGAAATGATGAAGACCGTGCGCATCAAGGTGCTGCGCGATACCGCGGAGCGCCAGATCCCATGGGTCAACACCTCGATGGTCGTGAACTTCATGTTCAACCCCGGCCCCGCGCCCACACTCGCCGGACCGAAGCGCAGTTTGCAGCTGCTCGTGCAGGCCCAGCGCAGCCTGAACACCGACGCGCGCGATGCATCGGCCTCGCTGGCGGTGCGCGTCTATGTGCTGAGCGATGCGAGCGAATTCGAGAAGGCGAGCTTCGACAGCCTCTATGACGATGACGAAGGCACGCTCGGATCGAACATGCTCGCGCGCCAGAGCCTCTTTCTGCGCCCCGGCGAGGCGCGGGAACTGGACCTCGAGCTGCGCGGCGACGCACGTGCCGTCGCGGTGTTCGGTGCGTTTCGCGAGATCGAGAGTTCGCAGTGGCGGGCGGTCCTGCCCTTGCCCGGTGGATCGCTGGCGCGCGCGCGCCTTGACGCGCAGGCCCGCCGGCTGCAGTTGGGATGGGCCAAATGACGCGAACGGATTCCCAAGCCGTCGACGAGCCGAGTGCCGCTCGCGCACTGCGCGTGGAGGCGCTCCCGCTCGTCGCCCTGCTGTCGCGCTTGCGCGACTCGGCGCCGGTCGACCCGGCCGAGCTGCGCCGAACGCTCGCTGCCGCGGTCGCCCATTTCGAAGCCAACGCACGCGTTGCGGGAGTCGACGAGCCCAGCGTCGCAGCGGCAAGCTATGTGCTGTGCGCCTGGGCGGACGAACAGTTGGGCGCCACGCCCTCGGGCACGCGGGCCGCCGGACTCCTGCAGCGTTTCCATGGCGAGGCCGACGGGAGCGGCAAGCTCTTGCGCCTGCTGTCGCGGCTCGCGGAAAGGCCGCGCGAGCATCGCGCCCTGCTCGAACTCTTCCATACCTGCCTCAGTCTCGGCCTGCGCGCGGGCCTGTCGCCCGGCAGCCGCGACCACGAGACCTTGCGCGCACGCGTGCATCTCGCGCTGGAGCAGGCGTCTGCTACCCCGGCGTTGGTGGCGCCGTGGCACTGCGCGCCCGCCGCGGCCAGCCCGCCGCGTGCGTCGCGCATCGCATTGCCTGCGGTCCTGCTCCTGGGCGTGCTGGCCATGGGCATCTACACCGCAAGCCAACTGCAGCTTGCAGCGCGCGTCGACGGGGTGCTGGCGTCCTTGCAGCGGCTCGTACCGGCGCAGGCGCCCGGAATGCAAGCAGCCGTGAGCGCAATGCCGGTGCCTCCGCGGCTGGCCTCGAGCCTGCGTGAAGACATCGATGCAGGCCGGCTGTCCGTGCGCGACGAAGCGCTGCGCAGCGTGGTGGTGATCGGCGCCGATGCGCTCGGCGACGCCACTGGCGCCTTGACGCGCGTGGGTGCAGCGTTGAAGAAGGTGCCGGGCAAGGTGCTCGTCGTCGGCTATACCGACGGCAGCGATCCCCCGACTGCGCGCACGCCTTCGGCTTGGCATCAGGCGATGGAATGGGCCCGCGGTGCGGCCGATGCCTTGCGGCCGCAACTCGGCAGTGAGCGGCTGGCCGTCGAGGCGCGTGTCGATCCCACGGCCGGCGCGCCGCTGCGGCGCGTCGAGATCGTTTTGTTTCCGCAATGACGGTCTCGCCACGCATCGTCCAGCGCGCCGTCAACCTCGGCGCGGCGGCTGTCCTGGTGTGGTTTGCGGCACCACTGGTGGCCTTTGGCAACTGGCAGCCATTCGACAGCATCCGCGCGCGCGTGGCCTTGCTGGTGCTGGTCTCGCTCGTATTGGCCGGCCTGTATGGGCTGCGCTTATTGTGGGCGCGTCGGCGCAACGACAGGCTCCTGAAGAGCCTCGAAGCGGGCGATGCCACCGTCGAGCTGAGCCAGCGTTTTCGCGAGGCGCTTGCGATGTTGCGGCAAGGCGTCGACGCACAAGGCGCACATCGATGGTGGCAGCGTCGGCGACAGGTGCAGCAGTTGCCCTGGTACCTGATCATCGGCGCGCCCGGCGGCGGCAAGACCACCGCGCTCCTGCATTCGGGCCTGCGCTTTCCGCTTGCAGAAAAGCTCGGACGCGACCCGCTCGCAGGCATCGGCGGCACGCGCCAGTGCGACTGGTGGTTCAGCGAGGACGCTGTCTTCATCGACACCGCCGGGCGCTACACCACGCAGGACAGCGACGCCACGGCCGACGCCGGCGAATGGCAGCAGTTCCTCGCGCTCCTGCGGCGCCACAGGCCCGTGCAGCCGATCAACGGCGTGATCGTCAGCGTCAGCGTGCCCGACCTGCTGCAAGGCGGCGCGGAACTCGCGCGCCAGTCGGCGGCGGTCGCGGCGCGCCTCGCAGAGTTGCGCCGGGAGCTCGGTCTCTCCTTTCCGATCTACCTGCTGGTCACCAAGGCCGACCTGCTTGCCGGCTTCGTCGAAACCTTCGGTGATCTCGACGTCGCGCAACGCGAGCAGCTCTGGGGACTGGTGTTCGATGCCGACGTGGCGGGCATCCCGGCCGACCTTGGAGCACGCCTGGACGACCTCGGGCACCGCCTGGCGCAGCGCAGTCCCGCGTTGCTGCAGCAGGAACGCATGCCGCAGCGGCGCCTGCCGATCTACGCGTTCGCGGCGCAGTTCAAGGCCCTGCTCGCGCCGCTCGAAGCATTCGTGCGTGACGCCTTCGGCGACATCGCCGCCGCACCGGCGCAACGCCTGCGCTCGATCGCACTGACGAGTGGCACGCAGGAGGGCAACCCGATCGACCGGGTCATCGGCGAACTCGCGCGCAGCCACGGCCTCGCGCTGAAGCCGCTGCCACGCCCGGATGCCGGCGGCAAATCGTTCTTCCTGACTGCGCTGCTCAAGCGCCTGGTGATCGTCGAAGCGCCGCTGGCAGGCCAGCGCTTGCAGCGGCTGCAATGGCGTCGGCGCATCGGCATCGCCGGCGCGGCCCTGGCGGGTGCCGCGCTGCTCGCCGTGTCCGGCCTTTGGTGGCAGAGCTATCTGCGCAACCTCGACTACATCGAAGCCGTGCGCACACGCGTCGAGCGGTTGACGCGGCGCATCGGCCCGCTGGAATCGGCAAGTCTGGAGCAAGTGTTGCCGCTCTATTCGATGCTCGAGCATCTGGCCTCGAACGACGGCATCGATCCCGATCAACCGCCTGCAGGCTTCGGCTTCGGGCTCTTTCAGGGACCACGGCTGGCGCGCTCGGCCGAACAGGTCTACCGCGAGATGCTCGACCGGAGCCTCGCGCCGCTGCTCGTCGAACGATTGCATCGCGACCTGCGCCAGGCCGAGGACGGCGCGACCCGCTACGACGCGCTGCGTACTTCGTTGATGCTCGCCAATCCGCCACGCCTGGTCCGCAGCGAGTTGCGCGGCTGGGTCGAACAGACGCTGGCACAGGCCAGCGGCGCGGGTGAGCACGGCGAGGTGGCGCGCCATGCCGAGAATTTGCTCGAACGCAATGGGCTGCCCGAGGCGATGCGCCCCGACGATGACGGCGTACGCATCGCGCGCGGCGCCCTCGCGGCGCTCCCGGTGGCGCAGCGGGTCCACGAGCACTTGCTGCGACACGTTCCCGATCCCGAACCGCCCCAGGATCTGCCGACGCGGCTTGGCGCGGCCAGCGCGCTTCTGTTCGCGGCCTCGAGCGCCGGGACGATGCCGGCGCATTCGAGCGCCAGCGACTGGCGGCGCAATCTGGCGCCTGCCCTCGAATCCTCCATGGACGACCTCGCGAGTGAAGCGGATTGGGTGCTCGGCGACAGCGGCGGCGATGTACGACGCCTGCAGAAAGACCGCGCATGGCGCGATGAAATCGCCACCCAGGTCGGCCGACGCCAGGCCGAACGGGTGATCGCCACATGGTCGCGCCAACTCGATGCCTTGGCGTTGGCGCCCGACAGCGATGCAATCGACGCATCCCGACAGGCGTCCGAGCTCACGGCACCCGATTCACCGCTGCGCCGCCTGCTGACAAGGCTCGCGGACGATTTCAGCGCCACCTCGCAGGGCAACAGCGCGGCCGAGATTGCCTTCGACACCGCACTGCGGGCGCGCTTCGGTTCTCTCGGCGACTACGCGGCAGGGCCGGGCCCGCAAGCGCTCGACAGGCTCCAGGCCCTCGCCGCAGGCGGGCGCGGCCAGACTGAAAGTGCCAAGCTCGATGCGCTCTTGCGCACCGAGGCGGCCGAAGCGCCGGCGGCTCTGCGAAGGCTCTACCTGGATCTCGGGACACTGATCCGCTCGCGCGGCGGTGCGAAGCAGAGCTTCGACGCCGCGCTGATCGAACTCTCGCAAGCCTGCAGCACGTTGACGCGCGAGCGCTTTCCGTTCAGCACCACGGCGACACGGGACATGGCGCCCTCCGACTTTGCACGCCTGTTCGGCCCGGGTGGCCTGTTCGACGACTTCCGGCGCAATCAATTGAAGGAGTTGAAAGGGCGCGGCGCAGGCGCCAATGCGAACAATTCGGATGCATTCGAGCGGGCAGCGGCAATCGGCAGCCTGTTCTTTCCCCAAGGCGCGCCGCTGCCTGAACTCAGGCTGCGCCTGACGCCGCAGCGCATGGATGCCGAACTGCTGCAGTTCAGCATCGACGTCGACGGCCAGCTCCTGCGCTTCGAGAACGGCCCGCGACGCGCCAAGGAATTGGTCTGGCCGGGACCGGCTTCGACGCAAAAGGTCCTGATGCGCGTGCTGCCACCCGGGCCAAGCGGGGTTGCCGCCGAAGTCCACGAAGGTCCGTTCGCCTGGGTCCGGGTATTGCTGCGCGGCGACTGGAAAGGCGAGCACGGCGGGCCGGCGCGGCTGACATTCGTCGTCGATACGCGCGCGCTCGAAGTCGAGGCAAGCGCGGCGGGAACGCCCGGCTCCGACATCTGGACCCTCCGGGAGCTGGCACGTTTTCGTTGCCCGCAGGCCTCGTGGTGAACATGGTGAAGAACATGGCCAGATCGCTGTCGCGTCGCGTCTCCTGGTATGGAAAGTTGCCCGCGCGCGGCGACTTCGTGGGCCGTGGCCTCCCTGCGCGTTGGCGCAATGAGTGGGATGGCTGGCTGCAGGCTGGTATCGCCCTCGCCGCCACGCACGTCGACGCCGCCACGCTGCGTGATCGTCTGGGCAGCTTTGCGCCGTGGCGATACCTGGCGCATCCGATGCCCGGCGAATTCTGGTGCGGCATCATCACGGCGTCACGCGATCGGGTCGGACGCGTGTTTCCGATGACGCTGGTGGAACGACTCGACGCGCCGTCTTCATCCGAAGAAAGCGCCGCACGGCTGGCGTCGCTCCTTGACGCCATCGCAGAAGGACCGGAAGCGCTGGAGGCTGCGATCGCCGTCTTGCCGCCGCGTCCCGAGAAGGCATCCGGACCCACACGGGAGTGGCCTCCGGAGCCTGCCAGCCTCTGGTGGCCGCTCACCGCTGCAGATGATGCCGTTGCACGGCCATCAGCCTGGCCGCCGGAACCCGCACTCCTGCTTGAACTGCTCGACCTTCAACCCGCCTCGCACCAGATCGCGAGCGCCGAATAGTTGTCCTGGTCGATGCGATCGGCTCGCCGCACACCCGCTTCGAGGCGGTCGAGCCACGCCTGGATGCCGCTGCAGCCATCGAGGCTGCGCTCCATCGCCAGATCGTCGAAGACCGACCAGAGGCCATCGCTGCACAGCAGGAGCGCATCGCGCGACGCCAGCACCTGCGGCGTCTCCAGGACCTCGACATCGAAGCCTTCGCGCGAGCCGAGTGCCGAAGTCAGCTGGCCCGGGGCGGCATCGCTCGCGTTCAATCCCGCATCCCAGAGGCTCTGCGCGAGGCTTTGATCGCGCGTGCGTCCGAGCAACCGGGCATCGTGCCAACGGTACAGGCGCGAGTCGCCGGCATGCGCCCAGATGGCGGCGCCGCTGCGCAGGTCGACCAGGAGCACGACGATGGTGGTGCGCATGTCCGCTGTCATGGTGCCCGCAACCTGCTGCGCGAGCACCGCGTCGTTGGCGCCCTGAACGAGCCGTTTCAGTGCGCCCGGGCTGACTTCGGGGCGCAGGGCGAAGGCCTCGAGCACATGCGTCACGGCCGCGCGCGACGCCGTCTGCCCGCCGCCGTGGCCACCTGCGCCGTCGCACAGCGTAGCGATGAGGGAGTCGGCGCCCTGCCAATAGCCGAAGGCGTCTTCGTTGCACCCGCGCCGGCCCGTTTGCGACAGCGCAGCGACCGAGACGTTCAACGCACGCTGTGCCATGGCGACTCCGGTGGTGGCGCGTCGGCGTCGCCGCGCGACTGGGCTTCATAGGCACGCAGGAATTCGCGCCCGAAGATGGCCTCGAAGTCGTCGTCCAGGTGTTCGAGCAGATGGGCGTGCTGCAGCCGATGGCGCTCCCACAAGGCGGCCGCGCGACGCTTGGGAAGACGCGAAAGAATGTCGCGCGGCGGCCCCTCCGCGTTCTCGGCGGCTTCAGGGCCCAGGCGGGAGAAAAGCTCGAACACCGCGGCGCGCATGCCGGCGACCATGGCGACCTGGTGCACCAGGAGATCGCGGTTCGCATCGCGCAATGCCGCCACCGGGCCGAGAAAGCCGGGGCTCGGTACGCGCTGCAACATTCGGGTCAACGCTTCGGTGGCGTCCGGCGAGAACTTGAGCGGGTTGTTGTGACGCGGCGCGATCACCGTGCCTTCGGCGCGCATGTGGCGTTTGGCGACCGAACGGCTTTTCAGCAAGGCGAGCGTTCCTTCGGCGGTCGCGCGCAGCAGCGCGCCGAGGTGCTCCATCAACTCCGGCGTCAACGGCGGCACCTGGGGGCCGGTCAGTTCGGCGCCACGACAGAACGCGGCAGCAAGCTCGGTCAGGTCCGGCGACCCGGCTTCCGCGGCCGCAGCCGAGCTCGATGGAACAGACTCCGGCGTCATCGATCCGGTCGCGGACGCGGCAGCGGCCGCCGGCGGCTCGGCTGAAGCGCTGTGGACCATCGGCGTGCCGGTTCGCACGACCAGGAGGTCGGTCTTCCACGACACCACGGCGCTTGCGCTTGCGCTCGCCGGTGTCACTTCTTCCGGCGGGTCCAGTGCGGGAGCAAGCCCCGGCGCCAGCGCGGGAAGAGGCGATTGAGCGGCAAGCGGATCGTGCGCGCCGTCCAGATCGAACCAGCGATCCAGCCTCGCGCGCGGCGGTTCCGGCGCCGCAACGCACTCGACGGCCACTTCGAACGCGCCGATGCGCAGGCAGTCGCCGACGGCAAGGACCCGCTGGTCACCCGGGGCGAGCTGCGCGTCGTTGACCCACAAAGGCGTGGTGCTGCTGATGCAGCGCACGAGCGCGTCCTGGCCGAGCATGGCCACCTCCGCGTGCTGGCGCGACACCCTTCGCAACGGATCCGCCAGCACGAGGTCGCAATCGGGCGATCGGCCGATGACGAGGCCCTGCGGCGGCAGCGCGAGCGCCGTCGCGTCGGGCTCGCTGGTCCCGGGGCGGCGCATGACGTGCAGCGCGATCAAGTGCGGCTCCGTCCGCATTCAGCCCAGCGCGCGCCACAGGTCGGCCTGCACACGGCGGGCATCGATCGTTGGCGTGAGCTGTTCCATCACGCTGGCAACGAACTGCTCGCGCGTGTTCGAGGTCGCCGCACAGCGCTTGGCAACGACGCGCGCAATCGGCCCGAGTGAGGAAAGCAGCGCGGCGGCTGCCTTTTCCACGTCGCCTTCACGCATCGGAGAGCCATTGAGCATCGTGCCGCGGGTTTGCGGGGCTTGGGAGCCGGAGGCTCCTGAAGAGACCGCACCATGCGTCGGCAGCGCGCCGGCCTTGGCGAGGAAGCGCTCTCGCGCTTCGATGTCGACGATGGCACTCGCGACGGCATGGCGCACTTCCGCCAGCGTGGACAACCCACGCGCGGCGCGACGCACCAGCACGCGCGCGACTGCGCCCACATGCTGGGCGAGTTCGCGTTCGACCTCGGCCAGCGCGGCGCTGTCCCATCCGGTCGGCGTGGGAATCGAAGGGGGGCTGCTACCCGGCAGCGACTTCGCGGCGGCTTGGGGAACCCGCGCAGAGTCGGGCACCGTTGGCACGATGGGCGGATACGCATCGGGACCCTCCGGCCGGTCCCGCAGCGTCGGGCTCTCCCTGATGTCCTCCAGAAGAGGCGACATCAGGATCTGCGCCGGGAGCACTTCAGGCAGCGTCTCGGTGGCGAGCGCATGCAGCGCCGTTCGCATGGCCATCGCGGTCGCAAAGCGCTGCGCCGGGTCCTTCGCCAGTGCCAGGTCGAGCACCGCATCGAATGGCTTGTGTGCGGGGTTGTTCGTCAGCTCGCTGAGCGGCTTGTGCGGCTCGTAGACGATCTTGTACATGATGGCGTCGTCCGTGCCGACGAAGGGCGTGGTCCCGCTCAGCATCCGGTAGAGCAGCACGCCCGCCGAGAAGACATCGACGCGGCGATCGATCTCCCGGTCGGTGTATTGCTCGGGCGCGATGTAGCCCGGTGAGCCGACGATCGAACTGGCGCGGGTCAGGTTCGACGTTTCGGTCCGCGCGATTCCAAAATCGGTGATCTTGAGGCGGCCATCGTCGGCAATCAGCAGATTCGCCGGCTTGATGTCCCGGTGCACGATGCCGCGCTCATGCGCATAGTGCAGGCCGTCGAGCAGTTGCGTCATCACGCACAGCACTTGCGGCACGTCGAGCTTGCGCGGCGCCTGCAGGTAGTCGCGCAGGTTGCGTCCGGCAACGTACTCCATGACGATATAGGCGAAGTCCTCGTCTTCGCCGAACTGGTAGATCGACACGATGTTGCGGTGAGTCAGCCGTCCGGCCGCCTTGGCTTCGACCCGGAAGCGCGCCGCGACGCTCATGTCGTCGCTTGAATCGAGCAGGCGGCGGTGGATCGTCTTCACGGCCACCTCGCGGTCGATCCCCGGATCGTGCGCGAGGTAGACGATGCCCATCGCGCCCGAGCCGATCACCCCGCGAATGGGGTACGGACCGACATGCGTGGGCGTCGACATAGGGATGCGTGCTTCAGGTGTCGATCATCTTGATGGCCTGGTCGAGGCTGCGTCGCATACGGGTGAACGAATGCGCCAGCGTCCCGATCTCGTCGCGGCCACGGGTGTCGAACTCCGGCACGTCGGGCTCGCCCAGGCTGACGCGGTTCGCCACCTTCGAGAGCGCCACCACGGGCCGGATCACGAGCAGGTAGAGCATCAGGTTCAGCACGATGCCAATGGCCACGAAGATGCCGATGAGTGAAGCCATGAAGACCTTGAAGGTCTGCTCGGCGCGCGCCAGCGGCACCGACATGGGCACCGAGACGACCTGCGCGCCGATCACCTCGTTCATCTGCCAGCCGAAGCCGTTGGCCGGGCCGTACTTGTCGATCACCGTGTGCGGCGCGGCTTCGACCGTGCTGTGGCATGCCAGGCAGGCGGCGTTCGTGATGCGGATCGGGCGTGCAATGTAGAGCGTCCGCCCGGTGCCCGATTCGCGCTCGCCGACGAACTCCTTCTGGTCTGCCTGGCTCCGAAAGCGATTCACGATGTCGGCTTCCCAGTCCACCGCACGATCGCGCGGATTGGTCGGATTCAGGGTCGCTTCCTTGTAGGTGTAGTCGGCAAAGCTCTTGGACAGCGTCGCCAGCACTTCGGTGGCCGAATACGCGGGCACGGTCTGGGGCAGGAAGGTGTACTTCATCTGCGTTTCGAGCAACGGCCGGATCTGGTCGTTGGTGTAGGCGCGAATCGCCAGCGCCTTTTCCATGGTCAGGCGCGACTGGTTCAGCACTTCCTGCTTGGCATTGCTTTGCAGCAGGTCATACGAAATCTTCCCGGTGCCCAAGACGCCGGCCACGAAGACCACCAGGAAGATCAGGTTGAACTTGAATAGAAGGCGCATGGGAGTCTCCAGTCCTGGCTGTCGTTCGTCGCTGAGTTGCGCTACGACGGGGTCCGGTTCACTGAGATTTGCCGCCGCCCCGCCCGGCGCTCGTGTCCGAGGCTGCCGGCGCGGGTCCGGGTGCCGGCGTCAACCTGAGCGCCGCTGCGGGTGCGGACGCGGGTGCGGGTGCGGGTGCCGCCGAAGCCGAGCCAGCAGCGGCAGCGGCAGCGGCAGCGGCGGCGGCAGCCGCGCGTTTGGCGCGAGCCGCTGCCGCCGCGGCCTCGCGCGCGCGGCGACGCTCGGCCTCTTCGGCCAGGCGGCGGGCATAGCCTTCGGGGTCGGCGTAGGGCTCCCATTCAGGGTGCTGCGCCAAGTCGGCCTTGGCGCCGGCGCGGAAGGTTGGGTCGCTTGCACGCCCTCGCCACAGCGGCAGCAACGGAAGCCGCAGTGCCGGCTCGGTGCCCAGCCAGGCCGCCACATCGGCGTATGTGATTTCGCCGCGCACCTTGGGTGTCACGTTGCGCTTGGCGAACTGCTCACCGCGGGCGGGCAGGCTGTCGCGGAACTGACGCGGGACCTTGCCCAGGAAATCGGGCGCCGCACGCGCCGCGACCGTCTGCGCACTGCCTTCACGCCGCTGTGCAAAGTCGCCAGCGCTCAGTTGCACCATCGACTGCGCCCGATCGCGCTGCGTGAGCCTGGCGCTGCCGGATTCGACGAACAGCGCGTACTGCGCGCCCTTGGTGTAGATGACGGTGGTGGCATCCTGCGCCGCGACTTCGACACTCGGCGTGACGTAGCCGAAGGCACCTTTGGCGCTGGTCTTGAGCCAGCCCTCGAGCAGATAGAGCGGCGGCGCCGCGAGGCCCTTGCCCACCTGAGGCCGCAGCATCAGCCGCGTCGATTCGCCGATGCCGACAAGCACGCCATTGGGGAGTTCGATCTGTGCGAAGGCGCCGGGCGCCGATTCGATGATGTCCTGCTCGTTCAACACCACGCCCTCGGCGAGCGCATAGCGCGTGGTCTGGCGTATCAGAGCGACGTCGCCTTCGACGATGCCGACGACACTGTTGGTTCGCGCCCAGGCCGATGCGGCATCGGTGGATTGCGCGAGGGCAATCGACGAGGCGAGCAGACTCGCAACGCACGAAAGCAGCAAGCCGAACAAGATCTTCGTGAGCCGCAAGGAGGTAACTCCGTTTGCATTGGGCATCTTGGAACGTGACAGCAAAGAAATTCCATGCTACTCAAGTCGCTCGTGCAGTGACCGCGTTTTTCGGCGTAAGGGACCCCTGACGGGAGTATTCCGTTCGACCGGTTGCGTGACCCGTTTGCAAGCATGGAGGCGAGATGGCATAGGCCCATCGACGCGATGCCGGCGCGGCCGGTCGGAGCGGCCGGCTAAATGACCTTGAAGTGATGCGTTCCGTCGGCCGCGAGTTGGGCGACGAGCCCGAATTCCCAGTCCAGGTACGCCTGCATCGCTTCCGCAGGCGCATCGGTTCCTTCATACGGACGGCGATAGCGGACCGTCGCGGCGGCGGACGGTGGATCCGGAGGGTTGAGCGGCGCCGCACCCGACTCACTCCGCGACGAGGCGGGATGCGGCTCCACGACATGCACATCCCACCCCATCTGCGCGAGCCATGACGCCGTCATCGGGGCGCGAACGCCGTCGTCATCTGCAAGCACGACGCGTGCGCCGCGCACCGGCACGTGGTGATCGGTCTCCTGGACCAGCTGGCCGCCTGGCGCGCTAGCAAAGCCCGGCAGATGTCCGGCCTCGTACTCCTCGGGCGTGCGCACGTCGAAGCGGTAGACCGTGCGGCCCGGCGCCTGGAGACTGGCGAGCGCGTCGAGCGCAACCCAGCGAACCCCCGCCCGCCGCGCCACGTCCCTCGCATTCGCTTGCGCGGCGGCGCGGTTCTCTTCGCCCGGCGCGGGCGCGCGGCGCGACGCTCCGTGGTCCAGTTGCTGCCCGGCCAGCTTCCAGCCGATCGTGCCGTTGCGCAGCGCCGCGACGGGATTGGGAATCCCCGCGTTCACCAACGATTGCGCGCCGATGATGCTGCGCGTGCGTCCGGCGCAGTTGACGATCACCCGTGTGGCCGGATCGGGCGCCATCTCGCGGACGCGCAGCACCAGTTCAGCGCCCGGCACGCTGGTCGCCGTGGGAATGCTCATGGTCTGGAATTCGTCGAAGCGCCGCGCATCGAGCACCACGACGTCAGCCCGCGCATCGATCAGGGCCTTGACCTCCTGCGCCGAGAGCGAGGGTGTGTGGCGCTCGTGCTCGACCAGCTCTCCAAACGCCTTGCTCGGCACATTGACGTCGCGGAACAGTTCTCCGCCGGCATCGCGCCAGCCTTCCAGACCACCCTGGAGCAAGTGCACGCGCGTGTAGCCCAGCGCCGAGAGTCGCTCGGCCGCGAGGGGTGCGAGGTCGGTTCCTTCATGCGCGCCGTAGAGCGCGATGAGCGTGTCGCGGCGCGGGATGCGGCGCGATGCATCCAGCTCGATCCGCGAGAGCGGCAGGTTGGCAGCCCACAGTGGATGGGCCTGTGCATAGAGGTCTTCCCCGCGCACATCGAGCAGCGCAATCTCCTCGCGCGCATGCAGATGGTGACGGACCGAGGCGAATGAGATGGAAGCAGTCATGTCGATGAATTGGGCAAGCCGAGGGGCAACGGCGAATAGCCGGACACGAATCGCTCGCGTCCGCCGCTGGTCGGGTAAGTATGGCGCGCCACCTTGCCGATGTCCGCGCCGTAAACGTGGATGCTGACGGACACGCGATCGTCGTAGGCATTGCGCACGCGGTGCAAGTCGCCGATCGTCGGCGACACCGCCTCGACGTCGCCCGGCTCGAGCCGCACCGGCAAGCCATCGGCCAGCAGCAAGCGATCGCGCTCGATGTAGCGTTGGCTCGACTCGGCGCCGCGAAGCATGCCGATCAGACCCCAGACCGTATGGTCATGCACCGGCGTGGCCTGGCCCGGCCCCCATACGAAGCTCACGACCGAGAAGCGTTCGGCGGCATCGAGATGCAGCAGGTATTGCCGGTACCGCGTGGGATGCGGCTCGGCGAAGGCATCGGGCAGCCAGTCGTCGCGCGCGACGAGACGCCGCAGCAGCGCCCCACCCTCTTCCACGATGCGCGGCTCCTCGGGCCTCGTGTCCATCAGTCGGCCGAAATCGGCGGCGAAATCGCGCAGTCGCTCGCTCATCGTTCGAGCGCGGCCTTGCCGGCGGCCACCAGGATCGCGTCGTTCTGCGGGGTATGGATGCGGCTGCAAAGCACGTCGCGGTAGTGGCGCTCCAGCGGGTTCTGTCGCGTGAGGCCATGGTTGCCGCTGAGCTGCAAAGCCAGTTCGACCGCGCGGATTGCATTCGTGGTGACGGTGTACTTGAGCAAGCCGCTCCGTATGGCGGAGGGCGCCCGCCCTGCGTCGACCTCGGCGCTTGCGTCTTCCAGCAGCACGCGCGCGGCGTTCAGCAAAGCTTCGATCTCGCCAACGGCTTCCTGCACGCGCGGCAGGCTCGCGAGCGGCGCGCCGAGGCCGCTGGGAGCCCTGCGATTGAGAAACCCGACGAGCCAGTCACGCGCCGCACGCGCGACCGAGAGGTAGAGCGTGCCCAGCAGCACCGCCATCCAGGCCTGCTGGGTCGCATGGGCATCGATGTCGGTCTGGCTGCCCGCATCGGGCGCCCATTGCGCCGCCGCACGCAGATCGACCGCATGGTCGAGCGGGATCGCGACATCTTCGAAGATCACTTCGTGGCTGCCCGAGGCGCGAAGCCCCAGGTGATCCCAGCTGGCGATCACGCGAACGCCGGGCGCGTCGCGCGGCACCAGGAAGGCGCCGACGCGCGCCGTGTCGTCCTCGGTGCGTGCCCACACCGACAGCCACCGCAGGCCTTCGATGCCGGTCGTGTAGAGCTTGTGGCCGCTGAGCTTCCATTGATGGCCGTCGAGGCGCGCCGTCGTCGCGGGCAAACCGCCTCGCGCCGGCGAACCCAGAGCCGGTTCGACGCGCAAGGCGTTGATCAACGCGCCCTCCCGGACGGCTTCGTGCAACACACGGTCGCGCAGATGCGCGGGCCAGCGGCTGTCGGTACGGCCGATGGCAAGCTGCTGCAGCCAGCTCATCGTGAGGATCAGCGCGGTCGCGGGCTCGCCGTATGCGACGGCCGACAGTACTCGGCGCGCCGCCGCAAGCGATGCACCCCCACCGCCATGCGTGCGCGGCGCGACCAGGCCGACCAACCCATTGGCATGCAGCGCGGCAAAGTTCTCGTGCGGAAAAGCGCCGCTGCGGTCGTAGTCGGCGGCCGTCTCGGCAAAGAGCGCGGACAGTCGCGCCAGCAACGCATCGTCCGTTTCAGGTGCGACCGGCAGGCGGCGCAAGGCTTGTGAACTCATGGGCTGGCACCTTAGCTGCCGCCGCCGATGCCGAAAACGACGGAAGACGCATATCCAAGAACGTTTTTCTGCGTTCGCTTTCGTACCTGCTCGCCTTACGGTCATGCCTCTTCGTTCCGACCTGAACGCCCGAACCATTCATTGCAAGGACCCACCATGAGCGACATCGAATTCATCGGCATGATCCAGGCCCAGAAGGTCTCCGAGATCCATCCGGCGTACGGCCCCGCGATCGACCGCGACTACGTGCGGGCATTCGCACAGGCGCATGAGAAGGCCGGCTTCGACCGGGTGCTGGTGCCGCACCACTCCACCAGCCCCGATGCGACGTTGACAGTGGCATACGCCGCTTCGGTCACCGAGCGCATCCACTTCATGCTCGCGCACCGGCCGGGCTTCGTCGCGCCGACACTGGCCGCAAGGCAGTTTGCATCGCTCGACCAGTTCAGCGGTGGCCGGCTCGGCGTGCACTACATCTCGGGCGGCTCGGACGACGAGCAAAAGCGTGACGGCGACTGGCTCGACCACGACCAGCGCTACGCCCGCACCGACGAATACCTCGATATCCTGCGCCGGGTATGGACCAGCGACAAACCCTTCGATCACGAAGGCGCCCACTACCGCTTCAAGAATGCCTTCTCCGAGGTGAAGCCGGTGCAGTCGCTCAACGACAGACCGCACGTGCCGGTGTACTTCGGCGGCGCGTCGGAGGCGGCGATTCCCGTCGCGGGCAAACATGCGGACGTGTACGCGCTCTGGGGCGAATCACTGGATCAGGCGCGCGAGCTCACGGGCCGTGTGCGCGCAGAAGCCGCCAGGCATGGACGCACCGTGCGCTTCTCGGTTTCGTTCCGGCCCATCCTTGCTGACACTGAAGAGAAGGCATGGGAGCGAGCGGATGCAATCCTCGACGAGACGCGGCGACTGCGCGTGGTCCAAGGCTTCGGCCGCGGCGGCCCGCAGCAAAGCGAAGGGGCCAGGCGGCTGCTGGCCGCCGCCGAGCAAGGCCCGCGGCTCGACAAACGCCTCTGGACTGCTGTCGCGCGCGAGATTGGCGGCCGTTCGAACAGCACGGCGCTGGTCGGCACGCCCGAACAGGTGGCCGACGCCCTGCTCGATTACTACGACCTGGGCGTCACGACTTTCCTGATCCGCGGCTTCGACCCGCTCGAGGACGCGATCGATTACGGACGCGAACTGATTCCCCGCACACGCCAACTGGTGGCGCAGCGCGTTGCCGCGCAACGCCGCGCGGCCTGATGCACCTCCAACACCCAGCCTTCTCCTATCCAGACCATGAACCATCCGTCTTTCTCGCGGCGCAGCGTGTTGCGC
Organism: Variovorax sp. 10N420; assembly: GCF_056394705.1. Lineage (NCBI taxonomy): Bacteria > Pseudomonadati > Pseudomonadota > Betaproteobacteria > Burkholderiales > Comamonadaceae > Variovorax > Variovorax sp. 10N420. The sequence goes on from NZ_JBFTIJ010000011.1 coordinate 101,526, forward strand.
GCCAGCGGCGCCGCGGCCGCCATCGCATCCACCAGCCTGATCGCCACGCGCGCGTGGTCGCAGCAGCGCAAGCTGAGCTTCGCGTGGAACGCGACGGCCTTCTGCCTTTCGCCGGTGGTGGTCGCACAGGAGCGCGGCATCTTCGAGAAGAACGGCCTGCAGGTCGATCTCGTCAACTACACGGGTTCGACCGACCAACTGCTCGAATCGCTCGCCACAGCCAAGGCCGATGCGGCGGTCGGCATGATCCATCGCTGGCTCAAGCCGCTCGAATCGGGGTTCGACGTGAAGATCGTCGGCAGCTCGCACGGTGGCTGCGTGCGGCTCGTGGGGGTCAAGGAGGCCGGGGTCACCGACCTGCAGAAGCTCAAGGGCAAGACCATCGGCGTTTCCGATATCGCGAGCCCCGGCAAGAACTTCTTCTCGATCCTGCTCAAGAAGAACGGCATCGACGCCGACAAGGACGTGACCTGGCGGCAGTATCCGGCCGACCTGCTCGACATTGCGGTGAACAAGGGCGAGATCCAGGCCATTGCCGACGGTGACCCGACGCTGTACCTGATCGAGAAGCGCAACAAGGGCCGCTATCTCGAGCTGGCATCCAACCTCTCGGGCGAATACAAGGACAAGGTCTGCTGCATCGTGGGCGCACGCGGCGAACTGGTGCGCAACGAAAAGCCGGTGGTGGCGGCGCTGGTGCGCTCCATCGTGCAGGCATCCGACTTCGTGGCTGAAAACCCGAACGAATCGGCCAGGCTCTTCGCGAAGTATTCGCCGAAGGTGCCGGTGGAGGACCTTCAGGCGCTGCTGGGCACATTGACGCACGCGCACCACCCCGTGGGCAAGAACCTGCGCGACGAGGTGGAGTTCTATGCGCGCGATTTCCGGTCGGTCGGCGTACTCAAGCAGAGCACCGACCCGGCGCGCCTGGCAAACCATGTGTCGGTGGACGTGCTCGCATGACCACCGCCGACAACCTCATCCTGGGCGCGGCACGTCCACGCGCTGCGAAGCCGCACCCGCACGAAGCGCGCGGCGCATCGGAGAGTGCGCCCATCAAGGTCTGGCGCACAGGCATCCTCGCGGCGAGCGCGTGGCTGGCGCTGGGCGTTCTGACCACCACTTGGCCCAATCGGGAGATCGGCTTCAGTGACTGGAACTTCACTCACGAGTTCGGCATCGGCGCCATCGCCGTCGCAGCGCTGTTGCTCCTGGCAGCGCTGTTCGGCGGCCGCACAGGTCGCTTTGGCCGCAGGCTTCGATCGGCGGGTCAATGGCTCGTTGCAGCACCGCTGCTGCTCGCGCTCTGGGAGGTGCTGACCGCCAAGCTCGGCGTGCTGCCACCGCCCTTCTTCGCGCCGCCGCAAAGCCTGCTCGACGTCGCTTCGGAGGACTGGCGTCGGCTCGGGCTCTCGGCCGCCCACTCTCTGAGGCTGCTCGCGCACGGCTTCGCACTGGGGGCGCTGAGCGGGTTCGCGACGGGCGTGTGGATCGGCTGGTCCCGCATCGCGGGCTACTGGGTGCATCCGCTGCTGCGCTTTCTCGGGCCTGTGCCAGCCTCGGCGCTCCTGCCGCTGGCCTTCTTCTTCGCGCCTTCGAGCTACGCGGCAGCCGTCTTCCTGGTCGCGCTCGCCACATTCTTCCCGGTCGCGGTACTGAGCTGGTCGGGCGTGGCCTCGGTCAACAAGAACTACTACGACGTCGCACGCACGCTCGGCGCACCGCCATGGTTCCTGGTGCTGAGGGTCGCCGTGCCGGCCGCGCTGCCGCAGGTCTTCGTCGGCCTCTTCATGGGGCTGGGTGCGTCGTTCTCGGTGCTGGTCACCGCTGAGATGATGGGCGTCAAAGCCGGCCTTGGCTGGTACCTGCAGTGGGCGCAAGGCTGGGCGGCCTACGCCAACATGTATGCGGCGCTTCTGGTAATGGCGGCGCTGTGCTCCGGGCTGATCACGCTGCTTTTCGCAGTGCGCGATCGAGCGCTGTCCTGGCAGAAGGGGACTGTCAAATGGTAGATGCCCTCGATGCCCCGGCGGTCACCGCCGGTGCGCACATCGAGATCCGCAACGTCAGCCACTGGTTCAAGCTTGCAAGCGGCGCGCTGCAGGTACTGGACGGCATCGACCTCGACGTCGGGCCCGGCGAGTTCGTCGCCCTGCTGGGGCCGAGCGGCTGCGGCAAGTCGACGCTGCTGCGGCTCGTGGCCGGGCTCGAACCCGCGTCTGCCGGCACCCTCACACAGGATGCCGCGCCCATCACGCGGCCCGACCCATCGCGCATCGTCGTGTTCCAGGACCCGACCCTGTATCCGTGGCGCAGCGTCTGGGACAACGTCGCGCTGGGCCTGCAGGCGCGCGGGCTGCTGAAGACGCAGCGTTCGCGCGTGGACGATGCGCTCAAGCTCGTGGGCCTCGGCGAATTCGCCAAGACCTTTCCCCATCAGCTCTCGGGCGGCATGGCGCAGCGCGTGGCGCTCGCAAGGGCGCTGGTCAACGACCCGCGCCTGCTGGTGCTCGACGAGCCGCTCGGCAAGCTCGATTCGCTCACACGCATGGCCATGCAGGGCGAACTCGTGAACCTCTGGCAGCGCGCCGGCTTCTCCGCGCTGCTCGTGACGCACGACGTCGAAGAGGCCTTGTTTCTTGCCAATCGCGTGGTCGTGCTGAGCGACCGGCCCGCGCGCATCGCTGCGCAGCTCGTGGTCGACCTGCCCTATCCGAGGCACCGGGGCCATCCTCGGCTGGCCGCCTTGCGGCACGAAGCACTTCGCCACCTCGGCCTCGATGCCACCTGGTGATGACGCTGAACGCGCTGGTGGCACTCCTGCAGACCGTGCAAGCAGGCCTGCTGCAAGTGCTGGCCTGGCTGGGCCTGGCCGGCACGAGCCACGGACAGCCCGCGTGGCCTTGGCCGCTGCGCCTGTCAGGCGAGAACCTGTCAATCGATCTCGGCCAGGCGCGGCGCATGGCCTTGACGCTGGTCGTGCTCGCGCTGGTGGCAGTCCTGCTCGCAACCGCACTCGCCTGGCGAAAGCGCCGATGGCTCTTGCTTGCGACAGTGCCAATGCTGCTGCTGCTCGCGCCATGGCCTCGGCCTGAGGTCGTGCTCGTGCCTGCATATCCCACGAGCTTTCATCGATCCCCGACAGGCTTCACCGCCGAGTCGATCACGCAGGGACACGCGCTCTATGAGCAGCATTGCGCGGCTTGCCATGGAGCGGATGGAAGAGGACAAGGTCCGTTGGCAGCGGCGCAGCCGGTGTGGCCGCCCGACCTCGCAGGACCGCTGTTGTGGCGGCGCGCCGATGGCGATCTCCTGTGGCGCGTGCTGCATGGAACGAGCGATCGGCATGGAAGCTCGACCATGCCGGCGTTCGAGCAGCTGGCCGATGGCGAGGCATGGGCGCTGATCGACTTCATGAAAGCACAGAGTGCCGGACAAGTGCTTCAGGCGACGGGTGCCTGGAGCGCGCCCATTGCGCTGCCCGAGGTCATCGTCCGGTGCGAAGGCCGTTCCCCGCGTGCCCTCTCGACCTGGCGCGGCCAGCGCGTGCGCGTGCTTGCACGCGGCCCGGCGACCGCGCCGGCACCCGAAGACCCTCGCGTGGTCACCGTCCAACTGGTGCCAGCCGCCCAGCAGGCCCAGCAGGCGCAGCCGCAGGAAGCGGATTGCGTGGTGGACTCATCCGCCGCATGGGACGCCTTCGCGCTGATCGCCGGCACAGAGCATCTCGAAGGCACGCAGCTGCTCGCCGATCGCGACGGCTGGCTGCGCGCCCGCAGCGCGCCAGGCAATCCCGGCTGGTCCGAAGACGACCTGCTGTGCCGCACCGCATCCGCACCCGGAGCCCCGCAGGACGTGCCGCAGCCCGGCGACGGACTCGGTGCCCTGATCGCCCGCATGGATGCCGAGCCTGTGCGCTTCGTCCGGGGCGGCTTCGTCCACTGATCACGATTACTTCCACTTTCAAGGAGCCCCTTCATGGCCCAGGCAACCCGCCGCCAGTTCGTCATCCACACGCTCTCAGGCGCGGCAGCAATCGCCCTGCCGACCACCGCATCGCATGCGCAAGCGCGGCCGCTGCTCAAGGCCGGCGATCAGAAAGGCGGCCTGCGCGCACTGCTCGAAGCGGCAGGCGGACTGGACGGCCTCACCTATGACATCCAATGGTCGGAGTTCCCGGCTGCCGCGCCACTGGCGGAAGCCCTCAATGCGGGCGCCGTCGACTTGGGCCCCATCGGCGATGCGCCGCTGGTTTTCGCGCTGGCCGCGGGAACGCGCATCAAGGCCATCGGCGCGAACCGGTCCGACTCGTACGGCACGGCCGTCCTCGTGCGGCCGGACTCGCCGCTGAAGAACGCGGCCGACCTCAAGGGCAAGAGCATCGCGACCAACCGGGGCTCCATCGGCCACTACGTCACGCTCAAAGCCGTGATCACGGCAGGCCTCAAGCCGGAGGACGTCAACATCCGGTTCCTCGCGCCCGCGGATGCCAAGCTCGCATTGATGCACGGCGCCGTCGATGCGTGGGCCACCTGGGAGCCCTACACGGCGCTGGCCGAAACCAGCCAGCACGCGCGCGTGCTCGTCAGTGGGCGCGGCTTGCTCCCCGGCCTGAGCTACGTGGCCGCGACAGACGCCGCCATCGCGGCAAAACGACCCGTCCTGCGCGACTTTCTGCAAAGGGTCGTCAAGGCGCAAGCCTGGTCGTACCGAAACGTCGATGCCTTCAGCGCCACGCTCGCACGCATCATCGGCATTCCCGCCGAGGCAGCCAAGCTGCAGTTCGTGCGGCGCGAGCAGACATGGGTGCCCATCGATGCCCAACTCATCCTCGACCAGCAGCGCACGGCGGACTTCTATCACCAGGTCGGGCTCATCAAGCAGCCCTTGGACGTGCGCCCCACTTTCGACGCGACCGTGGCGAGCAGCGCCTGAAGGGGTAATGAAGGCTTGCACCCTATAGATCATTTCCCTATTTGAAATCAACGATTCAGTCGTTCCCCGATCCGATGCCTCTGCGGACAATGGCCCGCCACGCCCCTGCGGGCGCCGTTTTTCTGTTCGAGCATCATGAATTTCCAACAACTGCGCTCGGTGCGCGAGGCCGTGCGCTGCGGCTTCAATCTCACCGAAGTCGCCCATGCGCTGCATACCTCGCAGCCCGGCGTGAGCCGGCAGATCCGCGAACTGGAGGATGAACTGGGCATCGAGCTTTTTGTGCGTGCCGGCAAGCGGTTGACCGGCCTCACCGAACCGGGAGAGCATGTGCTGCCCATCATCGAACGCATGTTGATGGAGAGCACCAACCTGAAGCAAGCGGGGCAGGAATTCGTCGCGCGCGAAAGCGGGCTGCTCTCGATCGCCGCGACCCATTCGCAGGCGCGCTATGCGCTGCCGGTCGCGGTGCAGGAGTTTCGCTCGCACTTTCCCAACGTGAAGCTGCATCTCCACCAAGGCTCGCCCAAGCAGATCGCACAGATGCTGCTGAGCGGCGAGGCTGACGTCGGCATCGCGACCGAAGCGCTGGGCGACTACCCGCAACTGGTGGCGTTGCCGTGCTACCGGTGGACGCATTCGGTGATCGTGCCGCCGGGGCATGCCTTGCTCGACGCGCCGCCCACGCTCGAAGCACTGACGCGGTATCCGCTGATCACCTACGACACCGGTTTCACCGGACGCACGCGCATCGACAAGGCCTTCGAAGACCAGGGGCTGGCGCCCAACATCGTGCTGACGGCGATGGACGCGGACGTGATCAAGACCTACGTGCAGCTTGGCATGGGCGTGGGCATCGTCGCCGGCATCGCCTACGAGGCAGAGCGCGACACTCAGCTTCGCGCAATCGATGCGGGAAGCCTCTTCGGCATCAACCTCACGAAGCTGGCGGTGCGGCGCGGCAACTACCTCCGAGGCTATGTGCACGCCTTCATCGAATCGTTTGCGCCGACGCTGCCGCGAGGGGTTGTGGAGAAGGCGCTGGCGAGCGATGCACCGGTGCAGTTCGAGGCATGACGCCGGGAAGGCCCGGCTCGTTCACCTTCGCGAGTTCCAGCTGGTATTGCTCCCAACCGGAGGCCGGAACGACTTCCCCGGACCGATCGGCAACAGCCTCCAGCGCATTGCACAGTTGCTCGCCAGCGGTCGAGACATCATCGAGGTGCACGCCCTGCGTCATCGTGATGTGGGCGCATTCGAAGCTGCCGGCGCCGGCCAGCAGGATCATGCGAGTCGGCGCGGCTTCATCCACCAGCGCGATCAGCCCGGGGCTGACATGCTCCGGCGTGAGCCGCGCGAGAGCCTCCGCGGGCAATACGCTTTGCGTCATCGCCGTAGCCGCGCTGGGGGCGAGGCAGTTCACGCGGATGTTGCGCTTCATGCCTTCCAAGGCGAGCGTCTGCATCAGCCCAACCAACGCCATCTTGGCCGCACCGTAGTTGGACTGACCGAAGTTGCCATACAAGCCTGAAGACGACGTCGTCATGACGATGCGCCCGTATTGCTGCTCCTGCATCTGCGCCCAGACGGCCTTGGTGCAATGGACGGCGCCCATGACATGCACGTCCAAGACCAGGCGAAACTCGTCGAGCGTCATCTTCGAGAACGTTCGATCGCGCAGGATGCCGGCGTTGTTGACCAGGATGTCGATGCGACCCCACCTTGCGATGGCTTGCGCGGCCATGGCCTCCATTTCGTCGGCGCGGGTGACGTCGCCAGCGACGGCAAGGGCATCGCCCCCGCGGCTGCGGATCTCGGCAGCGACTGTTTCGGCCGGTGAGCCTCCCACGTCGTTGACCAGCACGCGCGCACCATGGCGAGCGAGTTCAAGTGCGTGCGTGCGGCCGAGTCCGCCACCGGCCCCGGTGACGATGGCCACGCGGCCCTGCAATCGTTGATTCATTGGTTTCCTTCCGGCCTCGAAATGGCCACAGCGTCCTTGCCTTTGAGCCCCAACATGCGCCGGGCCTCCTCGGGGGTTGCCACCTCCAGCGACAGTTCGTCGAGGATGCGGCGAATCTTCAGCACCTGTTCGGCGCAGGAGTGCGCCAGGCGCCCCTTGCCGAGGTAGAGGCTGTCCTCCAGCCCCACGCGCACGTGCCCGCCGAGCACGACGCCCATGGTGAGCAAGGGCATCTGGTGTCGCCCGGCGCCGAGCACGGAGAAGCGGTACTTGCCCCGGCCGAACAGCCGATCGGCCGTGCTCTTCATGGTGACCAGGTTCTCGGGGTCGGGGCCCATGCCGCCCAGGATGCCGAAGATGCTCTGGATGAAGAGCGGCCCTTCGATTAATCCTTCGTCGACGAAATGGGCCAGCGTGTACAGATGCCCCACGTCATAGCATTCGAACTCGAAGCGCGTGCCGCAATCCCTGCCGAGCACCTGCAGGATGTGGCGGATGTCCCTGAACGTGTTGCGGAAGATCAGGTCTTCCATGCCTTCGACGTAAGGCTTTTCCCAGGCATGCACCCACTCGGTGTACTTGCGTGCGAGCGGATGGACGGAGAAGTTCATCGAGCCCATGTTCAGCGAGCACATTTCCGGCCGCGCCTGCAGCGGATAGGCCAGCCGCTCTTCCAGCGTCATCCGGGTGCTGCCGCCCGTGGTGATGTTGATGACCGCATCGGTGGCGGCCTGGATGCGCGGCACGAATTGATCGAACAGGCGCGGGTCCGCACTGGGACGCCCGTCCGCAGGATCGCGAGCGTGGAGATGAAGAATCGCCGCACCAGCCTTGGCGGCATCGATCGCCTGTTCGGCGATCTGGTCGGGCGTCAGCGCCAGGTGGGGCGACATCGTCGGCGTGTGGACCGAGCCTGTCACGGCGCAGGTGATGATGACCTTGTCTTGGGCTGTGTTCACGTGCTTGTTCCTTGGGGCTTGTTCCTTGGCGCTCAAACGGCCAGCCAGCGAGACAACAACTCCCGATCGGCGGCGAACTGTTGGGGCCCGCCCTCGAAGACGATGCGGCCGTGTCCCATCACGCACACGCGCGAGGACACCTTCAGGGCAATCGCGAGCTTCTGCTCCACCAGCACCACCGACAGGCCGCGCCGACGCATGTCGTCAATGGATTCGCCGACCTGGGCGACGATCTTCGGCGCGAGTCCTTCGGTCGGTTCATCGATCAGGATGGCCAGCGGATTGCCCAGCAGGGAGCGGCAGATCGTCAGCATCTGCTGCTCCCCGCCCGAAAGGCTGCCCGCCTTGGTGTTACGGCGTTCCTTGAGGCGAGGAAAGTAGTCGAACATCTGGTCCAGAGTCCAGCGCAGCGCGCCAGCCACCGGCGGCTGCTCGCCCATGCGCAGGTTCTCGTCGACGCTGAGATTGGCGAAGACCTCGCGTTCCTCCGGTACGTAAGCCAGTCCCGCGCGGCAGATGGCATGAGGCTTGGCGCCTGCGAGCTGGCGCTGTGCAAGCTGTACGCGTCCTCCGGTGGGCGGCACGAGACCCATCAGCGCCTTCAGCGTCGTCGAGCGGCCCGAGCCGTTGCGTCCGAGCAGGCTGACGACTTCGCCCCGATCGACAGCGAAGCTGACGCCGCGCAGGATGTGGCTCTTGCCGTAGTGCGCGTGCAGGTCCTGCACCTGCAGCAACGATGCGCCGCCGCTCAGCATGCGACCTCCTCGCCGAGGTAGGCCTCGCGCACACCCTGGTGGCTGCGGATCTCGTCCGGCGTGCCCGTGGCGATGACTTCACCGTAGACCAGCACGCTGATGCGATCGGCCAGCGCAAAGACCACGTCCATGTCGTGCTCGACGATCAGCAGGGCACGCCCGCTCGTGACCTCGCGGATCAGCTCCAGCGTGTAGTGGGTCTCTTCGGTGGACATGCCGGCCATGGGTTCGTCCAGCAGGATCACCTTCGGATCCGAGGCGAGCGTCATCGCGAGTTCCAGCGAGCGCTGCAGCGAATACGACATCTCGCCCGCGAAGGCCGAAGCGTGGCTTTGCAAGCGCACGCGCTCCAGGAGCCGTTCGGTGGCCTCCTGCAGGCCCGGCACCCGGTCGATTCGCCGCCAGAACATATATTGCGGCTGGCGCGCCCGCATGACTGCAAGACGGATGTTCTCGAACACGCTCAGCTTCGGGAAGACGTTCGTGATCTGGAATGAGCGAGCCAGCCCTGCACGATTGATGCGCTGCGGAGCCCAGCCCGTGATCGACTGGCCATCGAAGCGCACCGTGCCGGCAGTGGGCGCGATGTTGCCGGAGATCAAATGAAACAGCGTGGACTTGCCCGCGCCGTTCGGTCCGATCAGCGCACGGCGCTCACCACTGCACAGATCGAGGTCCACGCCACGGATGATCTCGGCAGGGCCGAAAGATTTGCGCAGCCCGCGCAGCGAAAGAATGGGGTCGCTCATGGGTGGGCCTCTCCGGCAGGGGCCACGATCGGCATTGATTCATCCCGCGGGCGGGAAAGTCGCAGTGCGCACCATGCGACCAGGCTGCCTGCGGCGAGCAGACCGGCAGGCACCGTCCAGGTGGACATCGCCGCAGCCACCCAGCTGCGCCCGAACAGCGTGACCGGTGGCGCACTCGCGCTCATGCGCGCCAAGGCGCGATAGTCCTGCGAGAAGAGGCGCTGCAGCATCTCGACGATGAACACTGCGCCCGACGTCAGCAGCACGGCCGCCACTGCCCACAACAGGATGCGCGGCAACACCGCACCAATGCCGTCGCGCCGGATCTGCGATGCCGTTGCCGTGAACAGCCCGGTGAGCCCGTCCGGCATGAACATCATCACCAGCACAAACAAAGTGCCCTGGTAGAGCAGCCAGACCTGCGTCTGATCCGAGACCGAGTAGCCGAAGAAAGTCATCAGCGCCGCACCCAATGCAGGTCCGAGAAAGCTGCCGACACCGCCGATGAACGCGTTGAGGACCACGCTGGCGGAGACGCCCGCATCGAAGACGGCGTAGTTGGCGGACTCGTTGCCGAGGACTTGCAGCCCGCCCGCGATGCCCGCGAACATGGCCGACAGGGCAAAGGCCGAGACACCGAGGCCATGCATGTCGTATCCCAGGAATCGCAGCCGGTGCGCGTTCTCGCGCAGCGCGAGGGTGAGCCGCCCCAGTGGCGTGCGGCTGTGGAAGTACAGCGCGGCCAGCGACACCGCGACCCACACCAGCGTCAGGTAGTAGACCTGCGTCGTCGATCCGAAATCGAGTCCCCAGGCAGGCATCCGCATGGCGGAAATTCCCGATTCGCCACCGAACCACCCCTTGAGCTGGGGTGCCAGCGAGTGCAGAAGTTCGGCGATGGCCAGCGTGATCATCGCGAACGCCGTTCCGCTGCGTTGCGTAGCGAACCATCCGGCCACGAGCCCAAAGGCGAGCCCGGCGACGGCACCCACCAGCGGCAGCAAGGGCGTCGGCAGCAATCCGCTGCCGCCCAGCGCGTTCATGGCATGGACCGTAGCGAAGGCGCCGACGCCGAAGTAAGCCGCATGGCCGAACGACAGCATCCCGGCGCGGCCCGCCAGCAGGCTGTAGGCGCAGGCGAACAAGGCGGCGATCAGCATCTGGATCGAGGCATTGAGCAAGCCCGCAGACAACATGAAAGGCAGCGCGGCCAGCAGCGCCGCGCCGAGCAGGCAAAGAGCAGTTCGCTTCACGGGGTCAGTCCTTGTCGCCCATGAGGCCTGAAGGGCGCAGCAAGAGAACCAGCAGCATCAACGCGAAGGGAAGTGTCGCGGCCAGGCTCGACAGCTTGAGCGTCAGCAGCCCGCCGGCCCCCTCGGCCCATTGGCGTGCGCCCACGAACGCAAGCAGGTCCGCCGCGCTGTGGTCGACGCCCACGGCCAATGAAGTCAGCACGCCGATCAGCACCGAAGCGAGCATCGCCCCGCCGAGCGAACCCAGTCCGCCGACGACCACCACGACGAACACCATCACGCCCAGCTCAAGCGCCATATTGGGACTGGTGGTGTAGAACGCCCCGGCGATGCCGCCGGCCAGCCCCGCCAGCGCCGCGCCCACTCCAAAGACGCCCATGAACACCAGTTGCACGTTGTGCCCCAGGGCCTCGACCATGCGAGGCTTGTAGATGGCGGAGCGCACGACGATGCCCACGCGTGTGCGCGTCAGCAGCAGGTAGATCGCGGCGAACATCGCCAGCGCCACGGCGCCCATCAGCAGGCGGTAGGCCGGATACTGCTGACTGCCCAGCACGAAGGCCGACACGTCCAGCGACTGGGGGATCCGGTAGTCCACCGGATAGTTGCCGAAGAACAGCTTGATCGTCTCCGCGATGACGAAGGACAGCCCGAAGGTCAGCAGCAGCTCATGCGCATGCCCATAGCGATGGACCCGGCGCAGGAACCAGCGTTCGACCACCGCGCCCACGAGCCCTGCCAGCAGTGTTGCGGCCACCACTGCCGGCACGAAGCCGACGATGCCCTGCAGTGAATAGGCGAAGTACGCCCCCAGCATGTAGAAGGAGGCGTGCGCGAAGTTGAGCACGCCCATCATCCCGAAGATGAGCGTGAGCCCCGCCGACACCATGAAGAGCAGGAGCCCGTAGATGACGCCGTTGAGCAGCGAAAACGCCAGCCAGTCCATGCGCGCGTGCCTCGCTTCAGTCGGGGCGCTGCATCTTGCAGCTGGCCTGCGCCGGCGTGGAGGCCTCTTCGCCCGTGAATACCTTCACCGGCTTGAACCCGAGAGCGGTGCCGTCCGCCTTGTACTTGGCGTCCTTCGATACCACGGAGACCACCATCGGCATCAGCGCCTGGTGATCGGCCGCGCGCATGCTGATCACGCCGCCCGGTGTCTTGAGCTTCGTGCCTTCGAGTGTCTTCGCGAAGGCGTTCACGTCGAGCGCGCCGTTGACGGGCTTGGTGTGCTTGAGCGCCTCGGCCACCATCTGCAGGCCGAACACGCTTTGCGGTTCGACGAACACCGGCGCGTGCCCGACCTTGGCCGTGTAGGCCGACACGAAGCGTTCACCTTCCGCCCCCGAGGCCTCGGGATTGAACACCTGCGCGACGTAGTTGCCGGCCGCGAGATCGCCCGCATTGCTGATGTTGCCGGGCTGATCGAGGAACACGGTCGCGAAATGCGCCTTCAGGCCCGCGGCCTTGGCGGCCTTCATCATCAGCAAGAGGTCGTTCGACCAGTTGCCGGTGATCACCGTGTCTGCCCCCGAAGCGCTGATCTTCGAGACGTAAGGCGCGAAGTCCTGGATCTTGTTGACGTCGTGCAGCGTCTTCTCGACCACCTGATAGCCACCGGCCGTGGCGTTCTGGACGATGGCCTTTTCCATGTCCTGGCCCCAGGAGTAGTTCTGGTTGATCGAATAGACCTTGGTGCCCAGCGCATTGGCCTCCTTCATCGCCTTGACCAGCGCCTGGGTGCGCACGTCGGCATTGCCCGCAACTCGGAAGTGATAGAAGTTGCACTTCTCGCCCGTCAGCTCGAGCGCCTCCGCGCCAATGTTGATGTAGACCACTTCCTTGCCGGGGTTGCGCAGGTTGTACTTGCGCACGTCTTCGGTGATCTGCCCGCCGATCGCCGACGAGGCGCCTTGCACGATGATCTGGACGCCATCGGAGATCGCTGCCTTCAATTTGTCCGACGCGCCGGCCGGGCCGCCCTGGTTGTCGTACTCCACCAGTTGCACCGGCTCCCCGTTCCATCCGCCGGCCGCGTTGAGCTGGTCGATGGCATAGCGCACGCCCGCGCGATAGGTCTGGCCCGACGAGGCCTGCGGGCCTGAGAGCGTCTCGACCAGGCCGATCTTCACGGGCGCGGCTTCGGCCGCGGTGGCGAGCAGCAGAAAAGCCGGCAGTGCGGCAAAGGCGATCTTGGTTGTCTTCATTTCGTTGTCTCCATTGGGTTGTCTTTTGGATGGGTCTTGATCGATGCCGCCCGCGCGGCTCAGAGGTACTCGAGGTTTCCGTCCACGCTGATGATTTGCCCGCTGACGTTGCGTGCGGCCGGCGAGCACAGGAAGAGCGTCATGGCGGCGACGTCATCCGCGGTGACCATGCGGCGCAGGGAGATCTTCTGCAGGTACTGTTCGCGCATCGCGTCTTCGGTGATGCCCAGTGATGCGGCGCGCGCGGCGATCACGCCCTGCATGCGTTCACCCTCCACCACGCCCGGAAGGATGGCGTTGACGCGGATGTCGTCGGGTCCGAGTTCGATCGCGAGCGATCGGGTCAAGCCCACGATGGCCCATTTGCTCGACGCATATGGCGTGCGAAAGGCGTAACCCAGACGTCCTGCGACCGAGCCCATCGCGATCAGCACGGGGCTGGAGGTCGATTGCTTGAGCAAGGGCACGGCGCGCCGCGCGAAGTAGTACTGGCCATTGAGATTGACGTCGATCGTGCGTTCCCAGCCCCCTGCGTCGATCGTCTCGATGGAGCCGGTCGGGCCTGCAATGCCCGCGTTGTTGATCAGCACGTCGAGCCCACCCATGGCTGTCCGCACGTCCTCGAACACCAGATCGACGTCGGCGGCAACCGATGCATCGGCCACGCTGCCGGTGAGGCCGGGCGCTTCGCCAAGCAGGCGATCGAGCGCCAAACGGTCGATGTCGCAGACGTGGACTCTCGCTCCCGCCTCGGCGAAGGCGCGTGCGATGCGCGCCCCGAGCCCGCTCGCGCCTGCCGTGACGAGGACGCGCAGGCCTGGCGTTGGCCGAAGAGATTCGAGCAGGGACATGAGACTCCTTGGGGTTGGAGCGAGTCTGCGCGGACAGCCCGTTCAACCCTATGTGTCCCATGCACACATTTGCGGGCGCATCGATGTGGTTGCAGCCCTGTCGCCGGGCGTCGATTCGCCCTGCGCCTCTGGTAGCCTTTCGCCCGTCGCGATGCAGTCGCACTACGCGCCCACCGTGGGCGAACGAGGTCCCCATGAGCACTGTGATTCAAACCGAGCGCGGCGAGCAGATCGCCCGCCGTCTCGTGGGCATGCTGCACCAGGGTGCCGCCGCGGAGGACTTCGCGCAGTGCATTGCCGAAATCGAGGCTCTGCCAGACAGCAGGCCGGACAAGTCCAGCCTCATCGAGATCGTGCGCATGGGCATGGCCGTCCAGAACCGCATCGAGCTTCTGTTGCAGCGCGAGCGTGGCATGTCCGCCGTCATCGAGTCGGCCAAGGATCTTTCCAGCCAACTCGACGTGACGAGCCTGCTGAGTGCCATCGTGGCGCGCGCGCGCAATCTGCTTGGGTCCGACCTGGCCTGGTTGTCCGGCTACGACACGCAGATCGATGGCTTTCGCGTGCTGGTGGCCGATGGCGCCGTCTCACCGCGAGTCTCCGGCATGGTGGCGCGCCGTGACCTTGGCGTCGCCAATGTGGTGATGGCCACGCGCATGCCCTTCACCACCCCCGACTATCTGCACGACAAGCGATTCGCGCACCACGGGAGCCTGGACGAGGTCTTCCGCGAGGAAGGCATCTCCGCCCTCGTGGGCGTGCCGCTGATCTGGGACTCCGAGGTGATCGGTCTGCTGTTCCTGGCGGACCGCTACCAGCACGTCCATACGACGCAAAGCCTTTCGACGCTCTGCACACTGGCCACGCACGGTGCAGTGGCCTTGAAGAACGCGCGCGATTTTGGCCGGGTACACACCGCGCTGGAGAACGCGGACGCGGCTCGCGCGGAACTCGAAGGCCACGTGCGAAGCATCCAGGCCGCTGCCGATGCGCACGCGCAGATGACTTCGCTGCTGGCGCGCGGTGCGCCGCTGTCCACCTTGTGCCAGACGGTGGCGGATCTGCTGGGCGGCAGCCTTCTGGTGCTGGACGAAGCGGCGCAGGTCATCAGCCGGGGCGCCGCGGCCAACTACGCCGACGGCGGTGCGCAACACTACCAAGCCCATGGCGAGCACGGCGCCGAATTGACGCGCGCCCTGCGGCAGAGCCGCGAGAGGGGTCGTTCGGTCGTCGCCTACGAAGCGAACGGCGAATCCTGCCGCGTCATGCCAGTCATCGGCGGCGAGGACGTGCTCGGTTCCATCGCCCTCTTTCATCGCGGCGCACTCGAAGAAGGCGCCGTGCGCACCTTCGAACGCAGCTCCAGCGTCATCGGCATCGTGCTCCTGTCACAGGAACGCATCGAGGCCACCAAGAGCCGCAGCACTTCTGCCTTGCTCCGCTCCCTGGTGTCGCCACGCCAGGACGAACTGGCCGACCTGGCGAATCGGGCGGAGCGAATCGGCCTGGACCTGGCGCAACCGCTGACGCTGCTGCTCGTGGAGATCGAAGGCCCGAGCGCCGGCTACGCCGCGCGGCACTTTCGCAGTCTTCCGTCGATGGAGCATGTGCTCGTGGACGACATCGACGGCGTGCTGGTGATGCTCTGCGCCGCGACGCGGGCCATCGATGTGCGCCAGGCGGTGATGAATTGGGCCGGCCGCGATGCCAGCGCGGTGCACCGGGGCGTGGTCTCGCGGCCGGTTGGCTCGCCGGCCGGGATCCCTGCGCTGTACGCGACGCTCAAGCGAGCCCTCGGCGTGCTCGGCCGGCTCGGCGTTCAGGGCCAGGTGATCGGGCAAAACGAGCTGGCGCTCTACTCCGCGCTTTTCGAGACGCACGACCAGACGAGCCTGAGCCAGTTCCTGGAAGCCACGATCGGCTGCGTGATCGCCTACGACCGCAAGCGCAATGCCGAACTCGCACACACGCTGCTGAACTACTTCGATTGCAACCAGAACGCAAAGACGACTGCGCAGCGCCTGGGCATCCACGTCAACACCGTGCGCCAGCGGCTCGCCACGATCGAGGAGTTGCTCGGCCATTGGGGTCATGCTGCGCGTGCGCTGGAGATTCATATGGCGCTGCGCCTCTGGAGCCTGAGCGCAGCACCGTGATGTCGTGAAGCCGTGAGGCCGCAAGCCCTTGGGGAAACCCGGATGGTGCTTTCCCCGGTGTGTCCTCAAATGACCTCTGGCCTTCCGTCAGTGACCTTTCAGGCGCCGGCGCAGCTCTCCATGATTCGGCCGCAAGGCAGTGCAGACCGCGCTGCCGAAACCTCGAAAAGATGGAGACTTCCGTGAAACACAACCTTCTACTCGCGCTGGGCTGCTGCGCCCCCCTGCTGTCCGCCTGTGGCGGCGGCGGCAGCAATTTCATCCCGATCTCTACCCCGCCCGCTGCCTCGCCCAGCTCGCCTGCCCAGCCCCCGGCGCCCGCTCCGACAGCCAAGGCGCTGAGCTGCCAGGAAATGGCGAGCGTGACGATTCCCGCATCGGCCATCGGGCTGCCGACGACCGGTGCCAAGGTGACGGAGGCGCTCGTCGTCCCTGCCGCAGGCACGGGCGCCGCCGCGACGCCGGAGTACTGCCGCGTCACCGGCGCGATTGCGCCCGTGGATTCGGGCGCACCGAACATCATCTTCCGCGTGGCCCTGCCCGCGGCCTGGAACAACAAGGCCGCCATGTTCGGCGGCGGCGGGCTGGACGGCACCCTTCCGAGCGTGGCCGGGAACGTCCCCGCAGGCCCCACGGACCAAGCCGTGCCGCTGGCCCGCGGTTACGCCGTCTTCGCCAGCGACTCGGGCCACCAAGCCAACGCGGCGGGCTCGCTCGACGGGCAGTTCCAGCTCAACGACGAAGCGATGCGCAACTTCGGAGGCGAGGCGCTCAAGAAGACGCACGACGCCGCCATCTACCTGATCAAGGCGCGCTATGCGGCCGGCGCGCCGAAGAAGGCCTACTTCGCCGGCGGTTCGACCGGCGGTCGCGAAGCCCTGTCGGTGGCGCAGCGCTGGCCGGACGATTGGGACGGCATCATTGCCTGGTATCCGGCGTGGAACCAGCTGTCGGCCATGCTCGGCGGCCACCGGGCGAGCCGCGCGCTCGCGCAGCCGGGCGCCTATCCCAACACTGCCAAGCGGGTACTGATCCGCAACGCATCGCTGGAAGCCTGTGACGGACTCGACGGTCTCGTGGACGGGCTCATCAACAACCAGAGCGCATGCAACGGCATCTTCGATCCGTCCACCGCGACGCTGAACGGCGTGCCGCTTCGCTGTGCCGGCGGCGTCGACACCGGCGACACCTGCCTGTCGGACGCGCAGATCACGGCGCTGAAGACGATGAACACGGCGACCAAGTTCAACTTCTTCCTCGCCAGCGGCTCGCAGGGCTATCCCGGCTACAACGTCTGGGGAGCGGACCTGGGCATCACGAGCAACCCCTCGCCGCTGCAGCCCACGGTGACCTTCCTCAACCTGGGCACCGAACAGCCGGCGATGCCCGTGCCTGCCGGCGCGCCTTACATCACCAAGCAGTTGGACCAGGTCATCAAGTACGGCGTCACCCGCGACCCTTCGTACAACTCTCTCTTGCTCGATCCGGAGAACCCCGGCCCCTGGGGCGAGCGTCTCAGCGAGCTGAGCACCATGCTCGACGTGAGCAGCGACGTGTCGGCCTTCGTGGCACGCGGCGGCAAGCTGCTGCTCGCGCACGGCTTGTCCGACGTGCTCGTGAGCACGCGCGCCACCGAGCAGTACTACCAGCGGCTGCAGGCGCAGTTCGGGGCGGCCAATGTCGACACCTTCGCACGGTTCTATGAAGTCGCAGGCTATGGCCATGCGGTCAGCACCGTGTTCAATGTCTCCTGGGATTCGCTGACCGCACTGGAAAACTGGTCCGAGAAGGGTGTCGCACCCAAAGCCCAGGTCGCGACCGACACGGCAGGTGTTCCGGGCCGCAAGCGCCCGCTCTGCGACTACCCGACATGGCCCAAATACAAGGGCTCGGGCGACGTGAACGCGGCGGAGTCCTACAGCTGCGCCAGCAGCTGATCGCGGCCACGCTTTCGTCACATCCATCGCGTCCGATGTGTGTCATGCGCACACATAGGCGCGGGCCTCGCCAGGCCACAGACTCCTGTCATGAACTTTGGCCTGGCGAGGCGGATGCATGTCACATTGGATGCCCTTGTCCGGGGGGAGGCACTATCCCCCTCATCAGATTGCAGCCCTGACGCGGCTGCTGCACGCAGAAGGCATTGACCCTCGCGCCGTGCTCGCAGGCACCGGGCTGCAGCCGGCCGAGCTGGACGATGTGGCGTGCCAGACATCCGTCGAACAGTACCTGACGGCGTGCCGCAACGCACTGGGTCTCGCGCCCACAGCCAGCCTTGCGCTACGGCTCGGCCGGGAGCTGCATCTGTCCGACTGCGGCCTCTATGGCCTGATGCTGCTGACTTGCGAATCCGTCGCCGACCATTTCCGTCTGGCCACGAAGTACCAGTCGATGACGGCCTCGGTGCTGGCCATCGAGGCACAGACCGGCGAAGATGGCGCACTGTGGCTCGTCAACGATGAAGGAGCGCGCGAACTGCCTCTGGCGTTGCGTCTCTTTCTCGTCGAACAGCAGTTCGCACGGCTCGTCACCCAATTGCAGGACCTCGTGGGACCGGCGTGCGCTCCCGTGCTCGCCTGCTTCACGCATGCAGCGCCGGCTCACCAAGCCGACTACGCCAGGCACCTGCAATGCCCCTGCGTCTTTGGCTGGCACCGCAACGAATTGCGCTTCGGCAAGAACGTTCTCGATCGGCGCCCGCGACTGGCCAACCCATTCACCACGGGCACGCTGCAATCCGCATGCGACGCCCAGCTGGCGGACATGGAGGCCTCGTTCGGCTTTGCGGGCAAGGTCTATCGCGCGTTGCGCGTGCTGCCCGGCCCCGGCGCCGACATGCAGGCGGTGGCCTCGACGCTGAAGATGACGGATCGCACGCTGCGGCGGCACCTGGCCTGCGAGGGGACGTCTTTTTCGCGCATCGCCGATCAGGTCCGATACAGCATGGCCAGCCAGCAGCTGCAATGTTCGCAAGCCAGCGTCGAGCAGGTGGCCGAGATGACCGGCTTCTCGGACCCGGCCAACTTCCGGCGTGCCTTCCTGCGCTGGGCGGGCATGTCCCCCGCGCGCTTTCGGCGGGCGAAACGCCCTTTGAATCCTGTGTTCTCGGCGAGCTTGTCGTAGGCCGAGATGCGCGCGCCCCGCAGCGCGCGGGCCTGCGTTAGCCTGGACACGGCCTGTCGGCTTGCGAGTCGCCAGATCGAGGGCCACGGCTGACACGACCGCTCCCATGCGGAGGCGACGATGCTTCACCCAACGCATCGGCCCCCGCGCCATGAAGATCGCCACATTCAACGTCAACGGCATCAAAGGCCGGATGCCACGTCTACTGGAATGGCTCGACGAAGCCTCGCCTGACATCGCCTGCCTTCAGGAAATCAAGACCGGCGATGCGACGTTTCCGCACGAAGCTCTGGAAGCGGCGGGCTACCGAGTCGTGTGGCACGGCCAGCCGCGACATCACGGCGTCGCCATCCTGTCGCGGGGCGCCGCGCCGGTGGAAGTTCGCCGCGGCCTTCCCGGAGACGATGCGGATGGGCAGGCGAGGTATCTCGAGGCTGCTGTCGGCGATCTGCACGTGGTGTCGCTTTACCTGCCGAACGGCAACCCCGTGCCGAGCGACAACTTCAACTACAAGCTTCAATGGTTCGACCGCTTCATCACGCATGCGAAGACGCTCGCCGCGCGTGAGGTCGTTCTCTGTGGCGACTTCAATGTCGTGCCGACCAACGAGGACATCTACAACGCGGGCTCATGGCGATTCGATGCCGTGCTCCAGCCGCAGACCAGAGCTGCCTACCAGCGGCTTCTGGCCCAAGGCTGGATCGACAGCGCACGAAGCTTGCATCTACACGGCCGCAAGGCGCTGTACACGTTCTGGGTCAACGGCGAGGCGTTCCGCCGCGACGCGGGATTCCGAATGGACTTCATCCTGCTGAGCCCCGGCCTTAAGACCCGCTTGCGAGCAACGGGAGTGGACTCGGAGCACCGCGGGCGCGACAAGCCGAGCGATCACGCGCCGATGTGGATCGAACTGGCCGCGCCTGAATAACAACCGGCGCCGCGGCCCATTTGTTCATACCTCGCCTTCTCCCAGCAGTTCACGCAGTAATTCGCGCAGCTTGAACTTCTGGATCTTCCCGGACGGCGTGCAAGGCAGCGCGTCGCGCACGACCAGGCGTTCCGGGATGTACTGCATCGCCACCTTCTGCTCTTTCAGGAACTGCACGATCGAGGGCAGGTCCACGCTTTGCGCCGGCTTGGGCACCACCACCGCGCAGGCGCGCTCGCCAAGCCGCTCATCCGGGTACGCCACGATGGCCGCCATCGCGATCGCCGGGTGCCGATACAACAGCGACTCGATCTCGACCACCGGGATGTTCTCGCCACCGCGGATGATCACGTCCTTGCTGCGGCCGGTGATGCGGATGTAGCCCTGCGCGTCGATGCGCGCCAGGTCGCCGGTGTCGAACCAGTCGTCGGCGTCGGTGCCGTTGAGATGCGAACGCCGCAGGTAGCCGCCAAAGTTCGAACACGAGCGAACGAGCAGCCGTCCCGGCTGGTCGAACGGCAGCTTCTCGCCGAGCTCATCGACGACCTTGAGTTCCACGCCCGGCAGCGCCAGACCGTCGGTCATGGCCGCGCGCGAGTCATCGTCGTCGAGCCGGATCAGCGTGACGGCGCCGTTCTCGCTCATGCCCCATGCCGACACGATCTTGGCGCCCAGGCCTTGCCGCGCCTGCTCCACCAGCGGCCCCGGAATCGGCGCCCCTGCGCACAGGAA
This sequence comes from Variovorax sp. 10N420, assembly GCF_056394705.1. Taxonomy (NCBI): domain Bacteria; kingdom Pseudomonadati; phylum Pseudomonadota; class Betaproteobacteria; order Burkholderiales; family Comamonadaceae; genus Variovorax; species Variovorax sp. 10N420. Next base: position 122,134 of record NZ_JBFTIJ010000011.1, read on the forward strand.
GGTGCGAAGGCTCGGCACCGCCTGGCCCGTCTCGGAGACGCTTCGGGCGAGGTCCGTGAGGAACGGCGTCGAGGCCATCGTGAAGGTGACGCCCTCGGCGCGAATCAGCTCGATCGCGCGCTTCGGGTCCCAGACGTCCTGCACCACGGCGCTTGCCTTGAGCATGATCGGCATCATGAGCCCATACATGAAGCCCGTCTGATGTGCCATTGGCGAAGCCATCAACACCACGTCGTCGGCCCCGAGTTGCAGTCGCTTTGCGTAGGGAATGATGTTGGCCATCGTGGTGTTGGCCGAGTGCATGACGCCCTTGGGCTCGCCCGTGGTGCCCGACGTGTAGATCAGCTGCGTCACGTCGTCCGGACCGGGCCGGCTGCTTGTGAGGATTTGGTGCGCGTCGGGCTCGTTCTCCCAGGCCGGTCCGCTGAGCAGTGCGTCGAAGCTGTTCGCGCCCGTGCCGCCAACTACCACGATCTGCTCCAGATGGGGCAATGCCGGCTGCAGCTCGGTCAGCATGCGCTCGAAGTCGAAGCCGCGAAAGGTCTTCGGCACGATCACGACCTTGGCTTCGCCGTGCTTGAGCATGAACGACAGCTCACGCTCTCGGAAGATGTGCATCAGCGGGTTCATCACGGCGCCGATGCGCGAGCAGGCCAGATAGACCAGCGTGAACTGCCACCAGTTGGGCAACTGGCAAGCCACCACGTCGTTGCGGCGCACGCCCAGGCGCGACAGCCCCACCGCGATGCGATCGGCCATGCGCGCCAGTTCGCGGTAGGTGAAGCGGGTCGTGACGCCCTCCTCCACTTGCACGGCTGTCAGCGCCAGCTTGTCGGGACATTCAGCGACACACGCGTCCAGGTCGTCATTGATGGTGCGGTCATGCCAGAGGCCCTGGGCGACCATGCGCGCGCGGCGCGGCGGCAGCAATACGGCATCGAATTCCATGTCTTGTCTCCTGCTTTTTTGTCTGTCGATGAGGGTGTCAGGCCGGCACGGCGTCGCGGCCCGCACGGGTGCGCGCCACGATGGTCTTCATGATCTGCGCGGTGCCGTCGCCGATCTGGAAGCCGAGCACGTCGCGCAGGCGCTGCTCCATCACTCCGCGGTCGTAGCCGCCGTGGCCGAACATCAGCAGGCACTGGTGAATCGCGTCGTAGGCCAACTTGGGCGCCCACCATTTGCACATCGCCGCTTCTGCGGTGTGCGGCGCGCCCTTGTCCTTGAGCCACAGGGTCTGCAGGCAGAGCAGTCGCGCGGCGGTGACCTGCGTGTCGAAGTCCGCCAGCGGATGCGACACGCCCTGAAAGGCCGACAGCGGCTTGCCGAAGGCTTCGCGCTGCGCGACGTAGTCCCAGGTTTCCTCCAGCGCCACGCGCGCCACGGCAAGGACCTGCAGGCCGATGAGCGCACGCGAGAAATCGAAGCCCTGCATCACCTGCACAAAGCCCTTGTTCTCTTCGCCCAGCCGATGGCTGACCGGCACCCGCACGTTCTCGAAGAATAGGGAGCCACGCCCGATCGCGCGCTGCCCATGGCAATCGAAGCGATTGCGCGTGACGCCGGGCAGATCCATCGGCACCAGCAGCGCGGTCACGCCGTGCGCTGCCGAATCGATCGACCCGGTGCGGCCGAACACCACTGCCGCATCGGCCTGGTCCGCCGCCGAGATGGAGGTCTTCTCGCCGTTGATCACGTAGTTGTCGCCAACCCGTTCGATGCGCAGGCGCAGGTTGGCCGCATCTGAACCACCGCGCGGCTCGGTCAGCGCGATGGCGAACAACGCCTCGCCCCGGGTCAGCTTCTGAAGCCAGGGCCGGACGACTTCGAGCTGCCCGTGTTGCGAGAGGATCTGCCCATTGAGCGAGGCCAGCAGGTTGATGTAGGACATGCTGAGATCGGCCCGCGCAATCTCCTCGTGGATCACGCCAGCGGCCAGGCAACCCATGCCCTGGCCGCCATGCGCCTCGGGCAATTCGGGCGCAATGAACCCCATCTCGCCCATCTCGCGCATCAACTGGCGCTCGAGTACGCGGGTCTTGTCGCGCTCCAGAAAGCCGGGCGCAATGCGCTCGGCCGCGAAACGGCGCGCATGGTCGCCGAGCGCTGTGAGGTCTTCGTCCAGATAGGGGTTCATCGCCCGCCCCTACTTCGCGTACTTGCGAAAGTCGGGCTTGCGCTTTTCCTTCAGGGCGCTGACGCCTTCGCGCGACTCTTCAGTGTCATAGAACAGCTTGAGCGCGTACATGCCCATGCCGGCGATGCCGCTCTGGTGTGCGGTGTCGGCGTTGAAGCTGCGCTTGGCAATCGCGATGGCCGTGGGACTGCGCTCACAGATTTCCTCGGCCCACTTCTGCACTTCGGCATCGAGCTGCTCGTGCGGCACCACCGCATTGGCCAGTCCCATGGCGACGGCCTCGGCGCCGCTATAGCGGCGGTTCAGATACCAGATCTCGCGCGCCTTCTTCTCGCCGACCACGCGCGCAAGAAAAGCCGTGCCGTAGCCCGGATCGACCGATCCCATCTTGGGCCCGACCTGGCCGAAGATGGCCTTCTCGGACGCAATCGTCAGGTCGCAGATCGTGCACAGCACGTTGCCGCCGCCGATCGCGAAGCCCTGCACGCGCGCAATCACCGGCTTGGGCACGTTGCGGATGGCGTCATGGAGCTCTTCCATCGGCAGTCCGATGGTGCCGCGCCCGTCGTAGTTGCCGTCGTGCGCCGACTGGTCGCCGCCGGTGCAAAACGCACGGTCGCCGGCGCCGGCCAGAACGATCGCGCCGATGCTGCGGTCGTAGCCTGCGCGGTTCATGGCCCTGATGAGTTCGTCGCAGGTCTGGCCGCGAAACGAGTTCATCTTTTCGGGCCGGTTGATCGTGATCCAGGCCACGCCGTTGCGTACCTCGTAGAGGATGTCTTCGAATTCCATGGAGTGCTCCTAAGGTTGTGGAGGAGAAGTTGTGGAGAAAGCCGTCTCGGGATCAGCCGTTCATCGTCAGGCCGCCGGACACGCTCAGCACCTGTCCCGTGACAAAGCCGGCGTCCTCGCTGGCGAAGAAAAGAATCGCGCCGGGCAAGTCGTCCGGCTGGCCGATGCGGCCGAGCGGAATCGAGCGCGTGAACGCCTCCATCAGCTTCTCGGGATTGCCCGCGCCTTGCTTGTAGTCGGCGAACAAGGCCGTGTCAGTCGGCCCCGGACAAACGACGTTGACCGTGATGCCATGGCGCGCATGTTCGCGCGCGATGGTTTTCGAGAAAGCGACCAGGCCGCCCTTGCATGCCGCATAGACCGCTTCGCCCGACGAGCCGACACGCGCCGCATCGGAGGCGATGTTGACGATGCGGCCGGCCTTGCGCGCCGCCATGCCGGGGAGTACGGCGTGGTGCATGTGCAGGGCGCCTGTCAGATTGATGGCGATGAGCTTGTCCCACTGCGCCGGCTCGGTCTTGGTGAAGGGCTTGAAAACGTCCCACCCGGCGTTGTTGACGAGCACGTCGATGGGGCCCAGACCCTGCTCCGTGGCCTGCACCGCCTGATCGACGCTTGCGCGATCGGTGATGTCGCAGCGGTAGGCCTGCGCCTGTCCGCCGGATTCGCGAATACCGGCAGCCACCTTCTCGGCAGCCTCCAAATTCATGTCGTACACCGCCACTTTTGCGCCTTCGCGAGCGAAGCGCCGGCAGGTCGCTCCGCCGATACCGCCGCCGCCACCGGTGACCACCACGGTCTTGCTTTCAAATCTCTGCATCGGGTTTCTCCGTGAAGTTTGCATATACGTCAAGATGTTGACATAGTATGCGACCGACCCGATCACGAATGCAAGACGTTTCGAAGAGAGATTTTTCTATGGTTAACCCTACTACCAAGCCTTCCGGACTTACTGAAGCCGAAGAGACGACCAGGATCGAACTGGCGAACCGCGTGTTCTTTCGCCTCTACCAATGTGCCAACATGTTGCACAAAACCGGTACCAAGGCGGTGGAGGCGGAGGGCCTGACCACACAGCAGTGGGCAGTGCTTGGAGCGCTGGCGAGGCCGGCCGTGCGCGAAGGCATGAGCATGGGAGACCTGGCGCGCTACCTGAAGGTGAGTCGGCAGAACCTTTCGGGGCTGCTCAGCCGCATGGAAAGGGACGGCCGGATCCAGACCGCAGCCGACGAGCGCGACCGTCGCTCGCGCCTCGTGTCGATGACGGACGCGGGGCTGCGCGTGTGGCAAGACGAAGCCTTGCCCAAAATCCACGGGTACTACGCGCAGGTGCTCGAAGGCTTTTCGGTGAACGACATCGCCCACACCTTGCATTACCTGCTGAAGATCCTGGACAACATGCAAGCCGTCGACGACCGCCAGGGCGGTGGCGACGAGGCGGTCCAGGACGCCTGATCGCCGCGCGAGTCAACGCCGGAGCGGGCAACCGCGTTGAATCCCTCTGCAACAGGCAAGGACGATAGATGGCAACGCTCGGGTGGTTCGCGGTGGCCGCGGTGGCAATCGCAGCCGGTGGAATGGTGGTTTTCCTGCGGCACAAGATCGGCAAGGAAATCGAAGGCGGCCACATCCGGTCGACGAATCCGCTCGGCAAGGCACCATAGCGCCGACGAATTCCGCTTCCACGCGCATGCCAAGAAAAAAAAGCCGTTTCAAACTCATCGCATGGACATTCCTGGTGACCGTGGCGGCGGCGGTCCTGGCGCTGAACTTCACGGCCGGCGAGAAGAAGGTCGTCGAGAACGTCAAGCACGAGTACGGGCTGCGCGACCCCCAGTACCAACGGGCCTTGGGCGTGATGCTCGGCCAGCCGATCACGAGCGGCAACCGCTTCGCCGCGCTCTACAACGGCGACAGCATTTTTCCGCCGATGCTGGCCGCCATCCGGAGCGCCAGGCAAAGCATCACCTTCGAGACCTACATCTACTGGTCCGGCGATATCGGCAAGCAGTTTGCCGATGCCCTGTCGGAACGCGCGCGCGCTGGCGTGCCGGTGCATGTGCTGCTCGACTGGGTGGGCAGCTCCAAGGTCGACAAAGACTTTCTCAAGGAGATGGAAGCCGCGGGCGTGCAGATCCGCAAGTTCCACAAGCCCTCCTGGTACGACCTCGCGCGCATGAACAACCGCACGCACCGCAAGATCCTCGTCGTCGATGGCAAGGTCGGGTTCACAGGCGGGGTGGGCATTGCGCCGGCGTGGACCGGGAACGCGCAGGACGCCGAACACTGGCGCGACTCGCATTTCATGGCCGAAGGCCCCGTCGTCGCGCAGATGCAAGCGGTCTTCATGGAGAACTGGATCAAGGTTTCAGGCGACGTGCTGCATGACGCGCGCTACTTTCCGCCGATCGACAACGCGGGCGACGGCCGGGCGCAGATGTTCAGCAGTTCGCCTTCAGGCGGCAGTGAGAGCGTGTACCTGATGTACCTGATGTCGATCGCGGCGGCGGAGCGGACCATCGACCTGTCGAGCGCCTACTTCGTTCCCGATGACCTCACCGTCGCGGCATTGGTCGCCGCCATGAAGCGCGGCGTGCGGCTGCGCATCATCACGCCCGGACCGATCATCGACTCGCAGACCGTCCGGGGCGCCTCGCGGGCGGCCTGGGGGCCGCTGCTGGCCGCCGGCGCTCAGATCAGCGAATACCAGCCGACGATGTTTCACTGCAAGGTCTTCACCGTCGACGGACTGCTGGTCTCCGTCGGCTCGACCAACTTCGACAACCGCTCGTTTCGGCTGAACGACGAAGCCAATCTCAACATCTACGACGAGGGCTTCGCCGCGGCGCAAGAAAAGCAGTTCGAAGCGGATTTGCGCCAGTCGAAGCAACTGACGCTGCAGGAATGGCAGAACCGGCCATTGATCGAAAAGGCCATGGAACACCTCGCCGCGCTGTTGTCGACGCAACTTTGATTGCTTTTATCGCGGCGTGAAGCCGTCGTCGCTCCAGTCTTCGCTGCCCACGCCGTGGTGTACGAAGAACAGGCCTTCAGGGTCGTATCGAGACTTCGCCGCGCGCAGCCGCGTGTAGTTCGATCCCCAGAAAGCCTGCTGCCAGTCGGCTTGGAAGTAATTGCTTTCCGAGACATAGGCGCCGGGGTTGGGCACCAGCTTGCGAAGCTCGCCCATCGCGCGTGCAATCGCCTGCGCTCGCTGGTGCGCCTGTGATGCGTTGGGCTCGTGGCCCGCGATGCCCGGGTACGCGGGTTGCTCGTCCGCTCCGAGAATCACCAGCGCAAAAGCTTCCAGCGCGGCCGGGTTCATGGCGGTGTCGCGCGCCGCGGCGATCGCCTCGGGCGGCGCCCCGGCCAAACCCTTGTTGAAGTGCAGCGACAAGGGCCAGTGCCGGCTCGCTGCGAAGAGTGCATCGGCCAAGGCTTCGCGCTGGTTGTCTTGCAACATTGCTGCGGGAAGCCAGCCGGACTCATAGCCGTGCAGCACCTGCCCCGCCTGCCTTTGATCGCCCGGCCAGAACACGTTGGTCTTCGGTGCGCCCGGCCGGTCATCGCTTGCCACGAAGCCGAGCGTGCGCTTGATGAGCGTTGGCGACCAGAACTCCTGCGCCGAAACCGACACGACGGAGAACATTCCGGCGTCGACGCTGAAATCATCTGACGCCGCCCCCAGCGCATCGAGAAAGGGCTGCCATACGATCCGCGCCTGCCTTCGCGTCAGGCCCTGGAACACCATCGACACCGCCACGGTGTTGTCGGTGCGAAAGCGGATCTGCTCGCCCCAGTGGGGGTTCATCAACGACTCGCCGTAAAACGCCAGGACCTTGCTGATCAGCGATCGGAACGCGGTTGGCGAATGCGCCTTGATCGTCAGGTTCACAGCGCCGAAGTTTTCGGGCAACTCGTGCACGCGCAGCGTGACCTTGGTGACGACCCCGAAGCTGCCACCGCCTCCTCCCTTGAGGCTCCAGAAGAGCTCCGGATTGGTACAGGCATTGGCGATGCGCACCTGGCCATCGGCGGTGACCACCTCGGCCTGGAGCAGACTGCCCGACGCAAGACCGTAGCGCTTCGAAAAGCTGCCGAAGCCGCCGCTCTGGATCAATCCTGCCACGCCGACCGTCATGCAGCCGCCGCCCTGCACATAGCCGCCTGCCTGCGTCGTCACAGCGTCATACACCTGCGACCACATGGCACCGGCTTCGACCGTGACGGCACGTTGGGGCGCGGAAGACGCCGCGCAGCCATCGGCAATGAAAGCGTCATGCAGCGTGACCGCATTCATGTGCCGGGTCCAGACCAGCAGCGAATCGGGCGCATTCGACGTGCCCTGATAGCTGTGGCCGCCGCCCTTCACGACCAAGCGCAACCGGTGCTCACGCGCAAAGTCGACGGCTGCCGCGACGTCGCTCGTTTCGCGCGCCGCGACTGCGTAGACGCTCGGCGAGGATGTCCAGGCGTCGACCCAGCCCAGCGTCTGCGTCAGTGCGACGTCATCGCCGATGAAATACGGGTTCTTCATCGACTTGAACAGCTGCGCGCATTCGGCGCTGGCCGGTGTGGCGCGACAGGCGACAAGCGGCGACCGCACCTCGATCAGCCGCCCTCCGACCTGCTCTTTCAGCTGCTGCCATTGCATGCTCGAAGGCCAGCCCGGCTCGCCCGGCCGGACCCGGGCGCGAGCCGACGCCTGAGCGGCCCATCCGATTTTTGGCAGCAGCGGTGCGAATGGCAGCACTGCAGCAGCCTGCCAAAGGCTTCTTCGGGTTTTCGAGTGGAGCGTCATTCCGTCATTCTGGCTGCGTGTCGAGCCGGCGGGAATCCGATGCGACAAATCGCTTGGACGCGGCGCGAGATGCATGAGCACGGAGCCAATGGCGGCCGGCGTCAGGACGCCCGGTCGTCTCTCAACACCGCTTCTCCAGTGCGAGGATTCGTCAACGTGACGTTCTCGAGCGCCTTGATCCGCCATTCATCAGACTGCCGCGTCAGCACGGCGAGGATCAGCGTGTCGACCGCGTGAGGGCCGGCCGGATGAGCCGCACCCGCACTGAGACGGCTCCAGAAGTGCATGACCACTGCATCGTCACTGATGGCGATGAGATCGATCAACTCGTTGTCGAGCGTGGAGTCGCTATAGATGGTCGCGTGAATGGGCGCGTGCATCGTGACGATTTCTTCGACGCCGCGCACGTAATGCCCGAATCGGTTCACGAATGTCGCGTCATCTTGAAACAGAGTCTTGAAGGAGTCGAGGTCGTGGTTGTTCCACGCGGTTTGAAACGCCAGGGGCGTGTCTTCAGGGTGTTTCATTTGCGATCGTCCTCACAGGACTCGATGATGGAACTTCGGATGGCACTGCGAATAGTGCGCCAAATATTCAGCAAGACGCTCCTGAGTGGAATGTGAACTTCATTTGCATTTCTGACGCTGCTATCCAAATGTCTTACCCGAGACTTCTTTAGTTCGCATTCTGATCCAGACGTGTTTGGCGCTCTGTCTCGGGACTCGTGGCGTTGCAACGACGACCTGTCGTCAACGAGAGATTTCGGTGAAATTTTTCTCAAAGTCCTGGACGTATTGAGCCGGCATCTCAGCTGCTGTTCATAGACTAATCCCCAAGAAGCGCTCAAGAAGGCTTCAGTGACGGGACACCCCGCACGTATCGCGTCCTCCCCGGACGCTTCAGCAAGAAAAATGATTCAACTCCTCCGCCGTAGTGCGCGGGCCACCGGGCCTGTGCGACGTGTTTCCACACTCTCCGTTTCCAAGCTTTCGCCCCTCCTGCTGAGCGGCGCTGTCGCGTCGTTCGCGGCGCACGCGCAGACTGCCTCCACACCGAGGCCGCTCATGGATGAACAGCGCCAGCAAGAGCGCGAACGGGCGCTGCGCGAGGAACAGCGCCAGCAAGAGCGCGAACGCGCATTGCGCGAGCAGCAAGAGCGCACCGTCGACGACCGACCGAAGCCCGCAGTCATCGAAGCGCAAACCCTGCCCGTTCGCGAGGTGCCGTGTTTCGATATTCACCGGCTCGTCTTGTCGGGAGAATTCGCGAATACCTTTCAGTGGGCGCTGGATGCCGCGTCCAAATCAGGGGACGCGCCCGATGACTGGCGCGATCGCTGCCTCGGCACGGAGGGGGTGAATGTCATCCTCGCGCGCGTGCAGCAGACCATCATCGCCCGCGGGTTCGTCACGACGCGCGTGTTGGTCGGCCCGCAGGATCTCTCCGCCGGCACGTTGACCCTGACGCTGGTGCCCAGCCGGATCGCAGCCATCCGGTTCAAGCAACCCGAACACGGCCCGGGCGAGGCCACAAACGAGGCCGTAATCGAGACCGCAATCACGAGCCTGCGCGGCGCCATTCCCGCACGCATTGGTGATCTGGTCAATCTGCGCGACATCGAGCAGGGCCTGGAAAACCTTAAGCGCCTTCCAACGGCAGACGCCGACATCCAGATCGAGGCGTCGCGCGCCAGCGACGCTCGGCCCGGCGACAGCGATCTGGTGATTGCGTACACACGCAAACCTTCGGCGCTGGGTCCGTTGCGGGCGACCCTGAGTCTCGACGACGGCGGAACGGACGCTACCGGAAAAATCCAGGGTGGCGCCACCGTCGCCTGGGACAACCCGCTTGGACTGAATGATCTTTTCTATGTCAGCCTCAGTCACGATGTCTTCAACCATGAAGGCCAGGGCACGGCCGGTCAGACCGTGCACTACTCCGTTCCCTACGGCTATTGGCTGCTGAGCGCGACAGCATCGCAGAACGACTACCGCCAGTCCGTCGCGGGTCTGTACGAAGACTATGTCTATAGCGGTGAATCGAGCAACGCGGAGGTGAAGCTCGCAAGACTCATCTACCGGGACGCCTCGCGCAAGACGACCACGGCGCTCCGGGCATGGCGGCGGGCTTCGCACAACTTCGTCGATGACACCGAGGTCGATGTTCAACGTCGCACTGTCGGCGGCTGGGAGGCCAGCATCAATCACCGTGAGTTCATCGGTGAAGCCACCTTGGATGCGACCCTTGCCTACCGGCGCGGCACGGGCGCGTTTGGATCGCAGCCAGCACCCGAAGAAGCTTTCGGCGAAGGCACCTCCCGCATGAAGCTCTTCACGGCCGAGGCGAATCTCAACGCGCCCTTCAAGCTCGCGGGCGAACAGTTTCTCTACAGCGCGTTGTGGCGCGCACAACTGAACCGCACGCCCCTCACACCGCAGGACCAATTCGCGATCGGCGGCCGCTACACGGTGCGGGGCTTCGACGGCGAAAACAGCCTGCTCGGCCAACGCGGCTGGTTCATCCGCAACGACCTCGGCCTGGCGCTCGGCCAGAGCGGTGCCGAACTGTATGCAGGCGTGGACTACGGCCACGTTGGTGGGCTTTCCGTCGCGTTTCAGCCCGGCTCCGAGCTCGCGGGCGGCGTTGTAGGGGTTCGCGGCGCATTCCGCGGCCTGAACTACGACTTCTTTGTCGGCACGCCCATCAGCAAACCCGAGGGCTTTCGCACCGCGAACGTCACTGCCGGCTTCGGCCTGAACTACAACTTCTAACGCAACAACAAGATGAACAAGCTGCGACACAGGGTGATTTTTAGCGCCGCACGAGGAATGCGGATCGCGGTGCAGGAGAACGCGCGAAGCGCCGGCAAGGCACCGGGCACGACCTCCGGGGTTGTCGGAATACCGGTGCTGGCTGCCTTTGCCTTTGCCTTTGCACCCGCGCAGGCCCAGATCGCGGGCGACCCAAACGCGCCAGGCAATCAGCGGCCCACCGTGCTCGCCGCACCGAATGGCGTGCCTGTCATCAACATAGTGACGCCTTCCGCGGCGGGCGTGTCTCGCAACGTCTATCGGCAGTTCGATGTCAACGCACCGGGTGCCATCTTCAACAACTCCCGCACTCCCGTGCAATCGCAGCTGGGCGGCTTCCTTGCCGCGAATCCGTGGCTTGCGAACGGGTCCGCGCGGATCATCCTCAACGAGGTGAACAGCTCGTCGCCGAGCTACCTGCGCGGTCCGCTGGAGGTCGCCGGCTCAAGGGCCGAGATCGTCATCGCGAACCCCTCGGGCATTCAGGTGGACGGGGCAACCTTCATCAACGCCAATCGCGTGACCCTGACCACGGGCGCGCCACAGCTCAACGCCTACGGCGGCATCGAAAGCTATCGCGTCACTGGAGGGACCATCGGCGTGAGCGGCGCCGGCCTTAATGCCAGCGGGACGGAGTTTGCGGCGCTCTATGCGCGCATGGTCTCGATCAACGCCGGGGTCTGGGGCGGCGGCGAGCTGCGCGTGGTGACGGGCGCGAACCAGGTGGGCGCCGACAGCGCACCGGGCGCTGCTGCCAACGTCGCACCGATCGCGGGCACAGGGCCGACGCCACCGCTCGCCTTCGACTCAGGAACGCTGGGTGGAATGTATGCCCAGAAGATCTGGATCATGGGCACCGAGGCAGGCGTCGGAGCGCGCAACGCCGGGACCATCCAGACCGGCGCCGGCAATGCCGCCCTCATGGGCATCGGCGAACTGACCGTGACGGCCTCCGGACGCATCGAGAACATCGGCACGATCCAGGCGGCAGGCGACGCGATCATTGCGGCGCCAAGCTTTACCAACAGCGGCACGGTGCTGAGCGTCGGTGCCACGAAGATCAGCTCGACCGGCGACCTCACCAATTCGGGGACCCTGGAAGGTCAGCGCATCGAGCTTGCGAGCGCGGCCGGCGACGTCGTGAACTCCGGGACGCTCCGGCAGAACGGCGCGGCGGGCCTTACGCTCGCCGCGCCCATCTTGAACAACACGGCCGGCGCGGTCATCGGTGCCGAGCCAGCCCCCGCAGCGCCATCTCCCAACGAGCCAAGCAGCGGCAATGAAAACACCGGCGGCGATCCGGCAGATGCGGGCGGCGCGGGCGGCCCTGGAACTCCCGGCAACGCAGGACAGGGCGCGCCGAACACGCCGCCCTCCCCCGGCTCTTCGCCGCCAGCGCCGGGCAGCATCACGGCCGCGAACGGAAAGATCAGGAATGAAGGCGGCCGCATCTACGCCGGAGGCCCGATCACGCTGCAAACCCCGCAGGTGAACAACTCGGGCGGCCAACTGGACATTGGCACGCTGACCGTCAGCGGCCCCGCGTTCAGCAACGCAGGAGGCGTGCTCAACGTCGCAAACAACTTCACTGCCGATGTCGGGACCTTCGACAACGGCGCCGGAGGCAAGCTGCACGCCGGCAGCGTGACGATCACCACCAGCGGCGACCTGAACAATCAGGACGGCTCCATCGAGAGCAACGGGGACGTGGTGCTCGAAGTCGGCGGCGCCACGAACAACATGCGCGGCGCGATCTCCGCTGCCGGCGCGCTGAATGCACGCGTTGCAGGCGACGTCCAGAACTCGGCGGGCTCGCTGGTTGCCAACCAGGCCCTCACGCTCTCGGGCAAGTCCTTGGACAACACACAGGGGGCGATTTCCTCGGCCACGGCTGGCGTCTCGGTCAACGTCTCGAACGCACTGACGAACTCCGGCCAGATCGGCGCCGCGACCGACCTCTCGATCCGTGCCGGCAGCGTGAGCAACAGCGGCACCTTGCGCGGCACGAACGACACCATAGTCACGGTCGCGGGGCAGCTTTCAAGCGACGGCAGCATCACGGCGGGACGGAATACGACCATCGACGCCGCGAGCTTGCGAGGCGGAACCGGCAGCGTCCTTGGCGCAGGAATCAACGCCGACGGCAGCCTCGCCGCGACTGGCGATCTGCATGTGACGACCACCGGCGCGCTCGTGGCCCAGGGCCAGAACCTTGCGGCCAGCGTCACGCTGCAAGGCGCGAGCGTCGATCTGTCCCACAGCACGACAAGCGCTGCGAACATTGCGATCAGTGCCACGCAAGGCGAAGTCGCCACGAGCGGCGGCACCGTTGTCACGCCCGGCACGCTGACGGTGACCGCGAACAATCTCGCCGCACAGGCACTCGTGAACGACGGCGGCCAAATCAACGCGGGTCAACTCGAGCTGCGTGTCTCGAACGTCGTCAACTCAAATGGCGGGGAGCTCGTGCAGACGGGCGCGGCTTCCAGCACCATCGCGTTGGCCGGGAGCCTGGACAACTCGAACGGTCTCATTGCCAGCAACGGCCAGGACCTCACCCTGTCGGCCGGCCGCATCATCAACACGGCGGGCGAGATCCACCATGCCGGGGCGGGCGCCCTGTCGATCAACGGCGGCTTCTTCGACGGTGCAGGCGGCAGCGTCTTGAGCAATGGCGCGCTCGCCATCAACGTCGCCGGCGCCTTCAAACAGGACGGCGGCACGACCAGCGCCCAGCAACTCGCCATCGATGCGGGCAGCTTCAGCAACAAGGGCGGCACCGTCACCCAGACGGGTGAAGGCGCGACGCGCATTTCAGTCGCGGGCGAACTGGACAACTCCGCCGGAAGCATCAGTACCAACGGCGCGTACTTCATGCTCGGCGCGGACGCGGTGGTGAACACCCAGGGCCGGCTGGAGCATGCCGGGGCCGGAACTCTGGCGCTGAAGGCTCGCACCTTCAGCGGTGCCGGAGGCGCCCTCCTCTCCAACGGTCGCGTGGACATCAGGGCCGGGCAATTCGAGCAGGACGGCGGCAGCATGGTCGCGCAGCAGATATCCATCGCCGCCACGGACCTGAGCAACCGGGCTGGCTCCATCGTCCAGAGCGGCGCCGAGGCCACCGACATCACCGTCACCGGCACCTTCGACAACAGCGCAGGCCGCCTCGCCACCAATGGAGGCGATCTGCGGCTGAACCTGCAGGGCGCCACGCTCGTGAACTCGGGCGGTGCCATCGAGCACGCCGGCGCCGGAACCCTGCTGCTGGACGCCGCGACCTATCACGCGAACGAAGGCCAGATCACCAGCAATGGCGTGCTCAGTGCGCGCGTCGGCAACTTTGCTCAAGCGGGCGGCGCCACGGTCGCCCAGCAAGTGAGCATCGATGCGGCGGAGTTGAGCAACACGCTCGGTGCGCAGATCGTCCAGAGCGGGGCCGACACCACACACATCGCCGTTTCCGGGGCACTCACCAACGATGGAGGGCTCATCGCGAGCAATGGCTCGGATGTGGCCATCGAGGCGGGAACGCTCTCCAATGCGGCGGGCCAGATCCAGCACGCGGGCGCCGGGACCCTGGCGCTGACCGCAGGAAGCGTGCAGGGTTCCCGAGGGGAGATCACGAGCAACGGCGCGCTGGTCGCCCAAGTCACGGGCGACTTCAATCAGGACGGCGGCGCTGCCACCGCGAAGCAGATCACCATGGATGCGGGGTCGCTCAGCAATCGCGGAGGCACCATCGTGCAGACCGGGACCGATGCGATGCGCATCAGCGTCGGGGGCGCGCTCGACAACAGCAACGGTGGAAGCATCGCGAGCAACGGCGCTACGACCCTCTCTGCGCTCAGCCTGGACAACCGAGCCGGATCGATCCGCACCGCCGGGACCGCCGATCTGGACGTCAGCACAGCGGGCGTCGCCGACAACAGCGCGGCAGGCTTGATCACTTCGGGCGGCGGCGCGACGATCCACGCGGGCAGCCTCGTCAACGATTCGGGCCGCATCACCACCGTGGGCGATCTCGCAGCCGCCGTCACGGGCACGGCCACGAACGTCGGCGGCATGCTGGCGGCGAATGGCGATACGACTGTCACGGCCGCGAGCCTCGACAACACGCAGGGCACGGTCGCCGCCGTTTTGGGTGACCTCGACGTCACAACCAGCGGCAGCACGCGCAACACCTCGGGCACGCTGCAGGCCGGAGGAAGCGTCGTGCTCGCCAACGCCGGGTTGGACAACACGCTCGGCAAGGTCTTCGCAAACGCGCTCTCGATCGATACGAACGGGGTCGCGCTGACGAACGCACAAGGCACGATCGCGGCCGCAACCACGGTGGCCGTCCACTCCGGCGCACTCGCGAACGACGCCGGGTTGATCCAGTCCGGCGGCGCGATGACGATCGACACGAATGGACAGGCGCTCAGCAATACCAACGCGGCTGCGCATGCCAGCGGCCAGGGCGGCATCACGAGCGCCGACACTCTGACGATCGCAACCGGCACATTGACCAACACGGGCGGCTTCATCGGCTCAAAGAACGCGCTCACCGCGAACACCGGGTCATTCACGAACAATGGCGGCGGTGTCGTCCTCGCGCAATCGAGCGTCAGCATCGACACTCACGGCGCAACCTACGACAACGCTGGCGGACAGACGCAGGCGGTCGGCGACCTCACGGTCAGCGCGGCCCACGTCGCCAACTCTGGCGGCCTTGTCCGCTCGGCGGCCACCACGACCCTCAACGCCGCATCGATCAACAACGCGAACACGCTGGGCGCTGACCAGGGCATCGAGGGCGGCAACGTCGTGATCAATGTCGCGAACCTGGACAACACCTCGGGTGCGATCCGCAGCGACTCCACGATCGGCAACACGACCGTCACGAGCGGCGGCAGCGTCAACAACACCAACGGGCTGATCTCGGCCGGCGACATGCTCGCCATTGCCGATCCGAACGCAGCGACACCGGGCGCGAAGACGCTTTCGGTCACCAATACCGGTGGCACGCTCACGGCGAACAACGACCTCCGGCTGGACGCCGCGACCTTCAGCGCTGACGGCAGCGTCGCCTCGGGGTGGGATCTCAGCATCGCGCTCACGCAGGACCTCGTGAACAACGGCGAGGTCAGCGCCAAGGGAGACCTCACGTACAAGACGACTGGCAATCTGACCAACAACGGCAAGCTGCTCGCGGGCGGCACCCTGAACGCTGGCGGCACTGTCGTGGAGAACACCGCCAATGCAGAGATGAGCGGGACCGACACCTTCATCCAGGCCGCGACGCTCAACAACCGAGGGCTCATCGACAGCCAGGGCCAGACGCGCATCGATGCGGACACCGTGAACAACATCGGCACGGGGCGCATCTACGGCGATGCCGTGGCAATCGGCGCAGGCACGCTGAACAACGTCTCGGAGACGCTCAACGGCACCGCGTCGGCGGCCACCATCGCCGGCCGCTCGACACTGGACATCGGCGCCGACAGCATCAACAACCGCGACGGAGCTTTGCTTTTCAGCGCTGGCGATATGTTCATTGGCGCCCGCCTGGACGCCAACGGCTACGCCACCGGCAAGGGCAGCGTGCTCAACAACGAAAGCGCCTCGATCGAATCGCTCGGGGACATGTCGATTGCGATGACGAAGGTCAACAACATCGACACGCACCTGAAGGTGGTGCAGCAGACCACCACGGCGCAGGACCACTACCTTGTCACCACGGCGGACCAGAAGCGCTGGAGCCTGGCCGACACCCGAGGCGATCCGCTCACCGGCTTCGTGTGGCACCGCAATCCCGATGGCACGGAGAGCCTGGTCGGTATCGGCTACGGCGACTGGACCGCCACCGTCACGACCACCAGCGACGTCGCCACCAACGCGGCCCCGGCGCGGCTTGTCGCAGGCGGCGACATGAACATCGAGGGCCAACTGTTCAACCGCGACAGCAAGGTGACCGCCGGCGGCGCGCTCAACGCACCCGGCGCGACAAACGAAGCCACCAAGGGCACGTCGACCACGAGCCTGAGCAACATCACTGTCATAGGGTGCGACGGCAGCGGCGGTTGTGCGCCCTTCCCGGTGGCGCCGTTCTCCAACCCGCCCCAGACGATCGACGTCGGCGCCTACGAGTACACGCACGACACGAACGCCACCTTGGGCCACAACACGGGCTCGGCGCCCGGCGTCAACGCGCCGGGAGGTTCCGCAGGCGGCACGGGCAGCGTCTCGGCTGGAGGTGCAAACGGCCCGGGCACCGTGATCGAGGTGCCCTCCGCGGTCAACGGTTCGGCAGCCGCCAGCGGCGACGCCGCGGCCCCTGTGGCCGATCAAACCGCCGGCGCGGCCAGCGCGGACCCAGCGGGAAGTGCCAGCGGCACCACCGCAGGTGCGGCCGGCGCGGTGGACGCCGCAGGCCAGTCCGGCAACTCGCGCAGCATCCCCATGGTCGTTCGCACCAGCACGCCCGAGACCCGCTTGCCCACAGCGAGCCTGTTTCGCACCCAGCCGGGCGCGACCGCCCATTACCTGATCGAAACCGATCCGCGCTTTGCCGACTATCGCCAGTGGCTCAGCAGCGACTACCTGCTCAACGCCCTGGGCTTCAATCCCGACACGGTGCAAAAGCGCCTGGGCGACGGCTTCTATGAGCAGCAACTCATTCGCGAGCAGATCGCCCAGCTCACCGGCTACCGCTACCTGGACGGCTACACCAGCGACCAGGACGAGTACACCGCGCTCATGAACGCGGGCGTGACCTTCGCCAAGCAATATGGATTGACCCCCGGCATCGCCTTGAGCGCCGCGCAGATGGCCCAGCTCACGAGCGATATCGTCTGGCTCGTCGAGCAGACCGTGACCCTTGCCGATGGCAGCACCCAGCAGGTGCTCGTGCCCCAGGTGTATGTGCGCGTGCAGCCCGGGGACATCGATGGGTCCGGTGCGCTGCTGTCGGCTGATCGCCTGAGCATCAAGAACAAGGCGGGTGAAGGCGACTTCACCAACACCGGCACCGTGGCCGGGCGCTCGCTCGTATCCATCACCGCGGACAACATCGATAACCTGGGCGGGCGCATCTCGGGGGGCAATGTGGCGCTGGATGCCAGGGGCGATATCAACGTCATTGGCGGGACGGTCGATGCGCGTGATTCTCTGAGTCTGAAGGCGGGCAACGACATCAACGTGCGCACCACGACCAGCTCCGCCACGGGTGCCCTGACGAGTTCCACCGTCATAGATCGCGTCGCAGGTCTCTACGTGACCAACCCGGGCGGCACGCTGGTCGCCAGCGCCGGGCGCGACGTGAACCTCGTGGGGGCCATCATCGAGAACCAGGGTGGCGGCTCGACTTCGATCACGGCAAAGCGTGACATCAATCTGGGCACGGTCACCGAGAGCCGATCGCAACTCGCCGTCACGGGCCCCAAGGACTACGTGGGCTCGGCCACCAGCCGCGAGACCGGAACCACGATCACGACCAATGGCACGACGGTCCTCAGCGCGGGCAACGACATCAACGCCCGCCAAGCCACCGTCTCCAGCGGCGACGGCCTGCTCCTGGTGCATGCGGACCGCGACATCAACATCGGCGCCGGACAGACCACGCAACTGGACATCCAGGGCAAGCAGACGACGAGCAAGGGGACCTTCAAAAGCTCCACCACGACCACGAA